>DLHF01000078.1:36078-118506 GCA_002483085.1 Ignavibacteria bacterium UBA7675 | reverse complement strand
GCGCACCGTTCTTACGGTAACTGATGCACGGACGTCAGCGCGGTGCGGAGAGCGAACGCGAGGGCGAAGACGAAAGGCGATACAAACTGTATCTTGTACAAGCAGCTTGTGCTATGCTCTGAACTTCCGGCTTTGCCGCCACAGCCGATATTTTTGCTTGAGCTTCATCCACAGCAGGCGCAGCAGCGTGGCAAACGACGATTTTTCCTCGGAGATTGAGTTCATCAGCAGGGATATTTGCTGCATGTCCATCACGTTCATGTGCACTGGTACATCCACTTTAGCGCGCTCTTCGGCATCGAGCATTTTGTCGATAAGCTCTTTCAGGTCGCCCGCCTGCTTTTCGAGCTTTGTGGTGTTTTGTTTGTTGAACTGTAGGAGAAATGCCAGGTGATTGTACAGCATGGCGGCTTCTTTGAGTTCGTCGGCGTCCACGTGGTCGGAAAGTGTTTCGAGCACTTCTTCGGTGAGCTCTTCCAGCTCGCGGATGCGCGGCTCTGAAAGCGCGAACATAGCATCGGGGTCGATATCTTCGATTTGGATATAGACTGTAGAGAGCTCTTCAATTTCTCTGCCATAGGTTTCCGCTACTTTTTTGGTGAACTGCGATGTAATAGCATCAATCTGTGCGTTGATGCTCGCTATTTCGCTTTGCAGGTGATGGCGTTTTTGGTCGCCTGCGGCGAGATTCAGCTTGCGCTCCACGTCTTTTTTGAGTTCGTGCAGCTTTTGCAGCATACGCCCGTGGTCGGTAGTGCCGAGCAGGATTTGATCCTGAATATAGGCTTTAGGCGGTGTAATTTCTTCGTGGCCGATGCGGATAGTATTCAGCCGGATATTGTGGCCGAGCAGGGCATTGATTTTTTCTTTTTCCAGGTGTACAGCGCCATCGGTAACCACCAATATTTCCGCTTCGCTCATTTCGTCGTGCGAGCGGATATCTTCAACTGCAGTCTGGATTGCTTTTGCCATTGCAGTGCCATTGCCGAGCGAGTCGATGTGCATTACTGCTGATATCAGTTTCTCGAAGGATTTGCCGTCGTGAGCTCTGAAGCGGTCGCCGATCACGGCGTCGAATGTGCGGAAGAATGTTTCACCGAGCTCGCGCATATTTTGGCGGAGGAACACATAAGCGATTGCTTTAGCGAGGTGGATGCGATGGTGGGCGATCATAGAAGTAGATGTATCTAACAGCAGGTACACTTTCTGCTTGCGGCTGTCTGGTGCGAAGTCGTCGGATTCGGCTTGGTAGCGGAAGTTATGAGGCTCTTTAGGCACGGGCATCCACAGCGAGCGTTCGGCCAATTTTTGGTAGAACACATCATCGGGCAGTAGGAACTGGTGTGGATAAATACGCACCACATCGCGGTAGTTCTGGATAAGGCCAGCTTCATATTCTTCGCTGGCTGTGAAGACCGGCACGGGATACGAGGCCGGTGGAGGCAGTTTCTTTGCCTCTGTTTGCCGCTTTAGAATAGGCGCAAGGCGCTCCGTAAGCGGGTGCTCTTCGTTGTCTAATATCCGCGCTATTTCGTACACTGCTGTGAATTCCTGGGGCAGGCTATCCTCAATGTGCTCGAAGAAGCGCATTTCTTCCATGCGCGAGAAAAGATTGCGGCTGTCGGTTGCCATGTTGTTGCCTGTTGTTGTGCGTGCGTTGTACAGGTCTGCACGACCATTGCCGCCAATTACTGCTTTTTCGGCCATTTTATCAACTGAAAAGATAAGATTTGCTTCTTGCCTGTAGTTGCTGTGGCACGGGCGTCGTTGCATCGAGCCGCCCTGATGGGACGGCTCTACGTATGGTCGCTGTCACCGGTCGCACGCCCGGCTCGTAGTTGGCCGTCCGGCAATCGCTGGGAAGAGCCGTAGCTGTTTGCCAAACAGGTATCGCCAGTGCAGGTGGCTGTGGTTATCGCATCAGAGATACGCGGAGGACGGGCGGCGAGCCACGAGGCGGCTGTGCAGCGCGGTGCAGAGGCCGAAGTTGCGGGCGAAGACAAAAGCGCACTACCCCTCTTTCTGCTGGCCTACCAACAAAAACGGGGAACAGCCAAAGCCATTCCCCGTGCGAGTGCATAGTGCACTATGTGTTAGTTCTTTATAATTGGGCGCGCAAACAGTACGGCTTGGTTGTGCTCGATGCTGATGATATACGAACCCGCTGCTACGTTCGAGATATCAAGCGCGAACACGCCGGATTCCGCAGAGCGGAGAGCGCGGGTTGCTACAGTGCGGCCCAGGACATCGCGCAAGACGAGCGAGCCTTCCACAGGCGCTGCGGTTTGCAGGGCAATGTACACGACATCGCTGGCGGGAAGCGGGTACACGACAGCGCCTACTGCGACTGCGGGGTCGGCTACGCTGGTAGCGAGCGCTTCGCAGGTGCCGTTTTTCGTTAGTTGCCCGCGAATTTCACCATTGGCATGAAGCGTCGTGCCGATACCGAGATAGAGCTCGCCGCTGCGAAGGGCAGCCGCCAGTTCGTTCGTAAGCGGCATGCTCGCATCCGAAGATGTCCAAAAGCCAGCCGCACTTCCCGCGCTGAGCAAGGGCGTAAGGTCGAGTACCATGTCGCCATTCGCGCCTGCTGCTCCGCGATAGACGCGTGCGGATGTAATGACCGAGTTGATCGGAAACCCGCCGGTTGTAAACATGACATGTGCCGATGAATTGTTGCGGTCGATGCTGGCGACACCTGTGCCGCGTGCTGGCGTAGCGATTGAGGGAATCACCTGGCTGCCGCACAGCTCAAAGACATAGCCATCGCGCTGCGTGCCGAATATCTGCCCGCGCACTTCGCCATTGGGATAGGCTGCTGTGTGCACGTTTACATAGGTTTTGCCCTGAATTGCATTTCTCAAAAAGTCGGGCGAGGCTGTAAGAAGCGAGAGCTGGCCAGAAATTTTATTGCCGTCCACATTGCCGGAGAGATCAGCTACCACGCCACCTGTTTCGCCTGCAATACCCTGATGGATATGTGCTCCTGTGATCGGCCCGCTCAGCCCGTCGACAACAAGAGAATAATGAAGCGTTGCGCTTGTGATATCTTCTACCCAAAAGCTGGCCGAACCATGGGCATTTGTTACTGCCGGTGGGATTTCCTGCCCGCTGTTGAGCATCGCATTCATAAAAAATCCACCCTCGTGCAGCACGAGCTGTCCGCGAATTTCGCCATTGGGATTGTTTTCTGTATGCACATTGATATAAATATTACCAGCTTTTAAATCCTGAAGGAATTGCGGCACGGTAGAGCTCGCTGTAAGAGCTGTTGCAATATCGAGCTGTGCGCTGATGCTATTGCCGTGCATATACGGCATGAGGTCTACCACCACAGGGCCGGTCTCGCCGGGCACAGCGCGATGCAGGTGTGCACCTGTAATGTGCGTAGAAAGGTCGTGCAGTGCCACATCTACTGCAAGCATGCGTTCGTCTATGCCGAGCACAAAGGAGCCGTGGCCATAGGCAGTCGTAGCTACCGGCGGTACTTCCTGATTTCCCGAAAGATCGGCTGTAATGCCGTGATCGGCTTCGATCATGAGCTGCCCGCGTACTTCGCCGTTGGGATGAAGCATTGTGTGGACGTTTACATACGCTTCTCCGCCGATCAGAAGCGCGATAAGCTCGGGGGTAATCTGGTCGCCTGTCAGTGTCATGCGCAGAGAATTGCCGTTCAATTGCTCCATCAGCGAGAGCACTACAGGCCCTGTATTGCCGCGCTTGCCTTGATGAATATGTGCGCCGGTAATCGGACCAGAGAGGCCGGTTACTGTCATGGTAATAACAAGCGAATCAGCATCGGCGCTCATGTGCACTGCCGCAGTTCCTGCTCCCATAGTCAGGACTGCTGGCACTTCCGATTGCCCGTCTAATCTGGCTGAGAAAAGAAGGTCGCTGTCTATTTTGGGGTCTACAGGGAGTGATCCCAGCAGCGAGCCGAGGCGTACTGCCGAGCCGCGAATTTCGCCATTCTGATGCTGGGCCGTGTGAATATTTACATAGATGTTTCCTTCGGCAAAAGCGTCGGCAAGGGCTGTCGTAAATGGCATAGTTGCCGTGGAACTCCATATGCCTGCGGCTGTATTGCCTTCGAACGATGGTGTAAGGTCGAACACCACGCTGCCAATTATGCCGGGCATGCCTTCGTGGAAGTGCGCCATTGCAATAGGGCCTGTCAGTCCATCTGCTGCAAAAGCGTAGTGGGCGCGCTGCATCTGCCTGTTGATAGATACATAGCCCCCGCCCATTGCCTGCACATCAACAGCCGGGGTTTCTTGCCCGCCGTTCATGTGTACAATATATCCCTCGCGGGCAAGGCTGTACACTTGTCCGCGCACTTCGCCGCTGGGGAATGCTGTTGTATGTGCATTGATATACACATTGCCTGTAAGCATCCCAGAAATAAAGGGTCGGGAAAGATCGCTGCCGGTGACCATACCAGAAACGCGATGGCCATTGAACTGAATACTGCTGCTGATATCAATCACAGGCGAGCCGTTTTGTCCGCGCGGTGCTGCGTGGAAATGCGCTGCGGTAATTGGCCCGGAAAGCCCTTCGAAGACTGCATCGTAGTACAGCGTGTCGAGAGTAGGCGATAGATAGATATCTGCCAGCCCACTGCCCATTACTATTGGCGGCGGTACTTCTTGCGACGCATTGAGCATGGCCTCGAATCGAACACCGTAGTTCATATCGAGCTGCCCGCGAATTTCGCCATTGGGGTTGTTCTGGGTGTGGATATTGATATAGACATTACCTGCTATGAGCTCCTGCAAGAATGTATTCGTATTTACTTTTCCGCTTATCACCTTGCCGTTTACAAGTGTCATGAGGTCGGATACGACATTGCCATTTTCTCCCTTGGCGCCTACATGCAGATGTACGCCGGTCATCGGGCTACTCAGATTGCTGAATACGACGCGGAGTTCCAGCATGGTACTGTCGGGCGAGAGGCTCATAGTGCCTATGCCGTAGCCGTCAGTAGCGGCGGGCGGTACTTGATTGGAGCCAGCGAGCTTGGTATGGAATGCGACATCGCTTTCTATGCCGAGTTGCCCGCGAATTTCGCCATTGGGATGAGTGGATGTGTGTACATTCAGATACGTCGCGCCACTCATCAGGGCGACTACGGTCTTGCTGGGCAGCAACGAAACATCGAGAAGTGCTTTTATGGAAGTTCCTTCTACATACTGCGTAAGGTCGATCAGCACCGGTCCGTTCTCGTCGGCCTTCCCATCGTGAATATGCACACCCGTGATATTGCTGCTGAGCCCTGTGAGATACGCCGACACATAGAGCCGACCATTTATTGGATGCAAAGCTATGGCTGCTACACCAGAGGCATTCGTACCAACCGAGGGGATTTCCTGCATTCCGTTCAGGTGCCCTGTAAGCATGATCGTACCGGAGTTATGTCCAGTATCTTGTGCAGCACCAGCTTTTGGCGCTATCAACACGCATGCTGCGAGCACTGCTATGAGATGGAAGAATCGCATCATATGTATGCCTCTGTACTATTCGTTGAAACAATTATTCGTCAGTTGGTCAACCTCACGAGTCCATCTAATGTTTCCCAGCGGTAACATTGCCATCTGTGCAGGGGCTGGAAAAAATTGGCTCACAAGAGGAATTCGGTGTAAATTGTCAGCTTTGGTAGGAAAAGTGCTCGCACAGGGAGAAACAGAGAGTGAAGCGTTTTTTTATTGTTGCCGGTGAGATATCGGGCGATAAACACGGTGCGCGTCTTATGGCTGCTTTGCGGCTGCGGTATCCCGGCTGTGAATTCGATGGCATTGGCGGCGAAGAAATGAAGCGTGTGGGCCTGACCAGCCTCGTGGCATTGCAGGATATCAATGTCGTGGGGTTTTGGGAAGTAGCGCGAAAATACGGTTATTTCAAAAAGCTGCTGGCTCGTTGTGCCGAGCTTCTGCGGGCATCGCACTACGATGCCTTTATCCCTGTCGACTATCCGGGCTTTAATATGCGCTTGGCTGCCGAAGCCCGAAAGATTGGCACACCTGTGTGTTTCTACATCGCGCCTCAGCTCTGGGCATGGGGGCGAGGCCGAGCTGCAAAACTGCGCGACGCCGTAGATGTGCTCATGGTAGTATTTCCATTTGAAAAAGAATTTTTCGAGAATTTTGGCATTCGCACGGAGTTTGTCGGCCATCCGCTGTTAGACGATCCCGACTTTGCTTCTGGTTTTTCTCCGTTTCAAGAGCGGCGCGATATGCTGGCTCTGCTGCCGGGCAGCCGCAAGCAAGAAGTACGGAGCCATTTGCCTGTGCTGCTAGAGTCTGCGCGTATTGTGCAGAGCGCACGACCCTCTACCGAGATCGTCATTGCTGCTCCTGTAGGCATAGACCCAGCGCTGTACGAAGCTGTGGGCACTACTGCGCGCATAGAGCACAATAGCCGGGCTGTGATGAAGCAAGCCCGGGTGGGAATTGTAAAAACCGGGACATCCAATCTTGAAGCGGCGCTGTGCGGCCTGCCCTTTGTGATGATGTACAAAACATCGACGCTGTCCTATTTGCTGGCGCGACGCCTTATCAGCCTGCCTCATATTTCTCTTGTCAATATTATCCTCGGGCGCTCTGTGGTGCGCGAGTGTATCCAACGAGAAGCCTCGCCGCGCGCGCTGGCCAATGAACTATTGCGCTTGATCGACAACGAGCAGGCAGCATGTGAGATGCAAAACGAATTTGCCCGCCTTCGCACACTGCTCGGTGACGGAGGGGCTGCAATGCGTGCCGCCGAGTGTATTTTTACGGTGATCGATCCATGATGCAATTTTTGCTGCCTCTCCTTGTTCGTATGCTGGCTTCTACATGGCGGCTGAAACCTTCGGGGTCTATACCCACAGGGCCATGTGTTGTGGCGTTTTGGCACGATGAAATGCTACCTGTCTGGAAGTTGTTTGCGCGCAGGGGAGACATTGCTCTTACCAGCAAAAGCCGGGATGGCGGTCTGCTTGCCGCACTGCTAAAGCGGTGGGGATATGTCGTCGTGCGTGGCTCATCGTCGCGGCATGGTAAGGAAGCACTCGAAGAGCTTGTAAGCTGGGCAGAGGTTCGCACTGTTCTGGTAACTCCGGATGGACCTCGCGGTCCGCGCCATGAGTTTAAGCCCGGCGCTGTTGTAGCTGCCCACAGAGCTGGTGTGCCGCTGTATTTATGTATGGTAAGGACAAGGGGAATACGCCTGAATAAAAGCTGGGATAGATTTTTAGTGCCGCTGCCGTTTGCCGCAGTAGATGTGCTTATTTCATTCCCTATTACTATTCCCAAAGAAGCCGACCGCGAAGAGATCAGCGATGCGATTCGGTGGTGTCAAGACCTCTTGAACAGACTTTGACAAAGCAGCGAGAGACCTATGAATGTACTTTCTGCGATATATGGTCTTGCTATTGCCCAGCGCAATGGGCGCTATGATGAGTGCAGAACAGAGATTGTTCGCGCAGGGGTGCCGGTCATAAGCGTGGGTAATATTTCTGTGGGCGGAACCGGCAAAACTCCTTTTGTGCAGTATATCGTGCGCGAGCTACTCGCCCTCGGGCGTCGTCCTGCGGTGGTAAGCCGGGGATATGGCCGCAAAAGCCGGGGCGAAGTGGTTGTTTCCGATGGTGCATCGGTGCTTGTTTCGGTAGAGCAGGCAGGCGATGAGCTGATGCTGCACGCCGAACATCTGCCCGTGCCGGTCATTGCGAATGCCGATAGAGCTGCCGGAGCACGTACTGCCGAAAAGCTCTTTGCTGTGGATGCCATTGTGCTCGACGATGGCTTTCAGCACAGGCGCTTGTACCGCGATTGTGATATTGTGCTGGTAGACGAAGCCACGTTGCAGCGACCTGTTCTGCTGCCTATTGGACGCTTGCGCGAGCCCATGACTTCGCTTCGCCGGGCGCATGTGCTCTGCGGTGTGGGCGGTGTACGCTGTGAAGATATTCCCGGAGATTGCCGCACCGCCGATGCGTTGTGTATTGAAGCCGTAACGCAGGTAGGCGAGTTGCGTTGTGCCTTTTCGCAGAGAAAAATAGAACTCGGGAAGTCTGAGGTCATAGCGGTAGCTGGTATTGCGCGGCCTTCGCGCTTCTGGACATCGCTGGTAGATCGGGGTGTGGCGGTTGCCGGGCAACTCGCATTTGGCGATCACCGCAAGTACAGCCAAAGAGATGTGCAAAGGATAATCAGCCTGTGTAGGGCTCGGCATTGCACAACCGTGGCGACAACAGAAAAGGACGCTGTAAAACTGCGCGGCTTTCGCACGGAGTTCGACCAAGCGGGACTGCGGCTCGTTGTCTTGCCTGTGCTCATGGATGTTGTGCGCGGATGCGAAGAATTACGACACAAACTTTCTTCACTTTTTGAACGAGAGAAGCGATGAAAATAGCACTGACAAAGGGACATGGCAATTTGCCTGTGTATGCAAATTACGCGCTCTGGCTGCGCGCAGCCGATCCCGCAATTGACATTGTAGATTTATCCACATTGGGCCCCGACGAGGCAAAATCGGCAATAGAACCATGCGACGGCATAGTATTTACAGGCGGGCCCGATATTGATCCGGCGCGCTACGGAAAAGAAGAGGAAAGGGAATACTGTGGCGAGATAGACACACAGCGCGATGAAATGGAATTGGCTGTGTTTGGCCATGCGGTTTCGCTGAATATGCCCATTCTCGGTATATGCCGTGGTATGCAGCTTATCAATGTAGCGCTAGGGGGCTCGTTGCACACCGATATATACACTTTTGTGCACACCGATATTGAGCATCGACGATTAGAGAACCAGGATGCAGAGCACGACCTGATTGTAACGCCTGGTTCGATGCTAATGAAAATCACCGGACATCTGGAGGGAACAGTGAACAGCGCCCACCATCAGGCAGTCGATAGATTGTCGGGTGACTTGGCTCGAAGCGCCACATCACCCGACGGTATTATCGAAGCAATTGAATGGTCGACACCCCAGTCGCGCCCGTTTCTGTTTGCCGTGGAATGGCATCCGGAGCGAATGGAGTACGGCAGTGTATTTTCGCTGGCACTTGCCCACCACTTCTTGTTTGAAGCGGCGTCCTATGAAATGCTGTTGAAGAAAAAGTAGTTATTCGCCACCTTCCTCCTTGCGATCCTGCACTTCGCCGCGAATTTCCTGCGCGAATTTCCTTAATTCCTGCATGTGTTTGCGCACGCGCACACCTGCCGTTTTGTTGTTCTTTTCGAAAAACTTCTCGAAATCCTTTTCGAATGACTTAACCAAATCAAGGAGTTCCTGATAGCGGTTCATATACTTCCCCGAGATAAATTGAAGAACTATGATTGTCATCAGTGGACTATGCGCAGCGGTAAAGCTGCAATAGCATCGGCTGTGATAAACTGAACGAGATATGTGCCGGATGCAAGTGAAGAAACAACAGTGCCGGGTACGGTCCACTCGCTGAATCCAGCTTTGTACATCGCTGTTTCTGTTGTGATTACTCTGCCGACCAGATCGACAATCTGTAGTGTAACAGACTGCCGGGATGCCAGAGAAAATGTCACGGATACATGGTCGCCAGTAAACGGATTGGGAAAGACGTTCAAGAGTTCTGATACTGCATCATAGGCCACTATCTGACGGTTGCCAAGACCCTTTGCAGATGCGATTTCTCGCGCTTGCCTGCCGTGTACCTGTAGCGAATCGAAGGTAGAGCCTGCGAAGAGGCTGAATGCCACTTTTACCGTAGCGTTATTAGCCAAGCGTATCGGCCCAGCGCTGATCACTGCCGAGACATCAGCCGTATTCGAAATCGAACGCCCGATACCACTGGACATCATTTGCCATTTTTCTGCTCGCGTAAATCCATCATATGTACCCGGATTACTCAAAGTTGTTCCGTCGTTGTCTATCGCGAAGAAATTGAGCTCCTGCTCGGTGTGCAACTGCATGCCGATAAACGGAAGCGAACGATCCCGGGCATTGTACACATAGCCGAAGTTGTCAGGGGCGTAAAAGGACGCAATGTCATTGGCTCCCGATATTCCGATATCCCAGTCGAAGTACATGCCCGCGTGCAGCGAAGCCATGTCTTCACCCGATTTATTGGTAATTTCATAGACAACAAATACGGCGTTTTCCATGCCCGTAGAGTCGGACTGGTACACAGTTTGGCGCACTTGCACGCCTGCATCGCTAGAAAGATACGCGTCGCGAAATTCTGCTACACCTTCCACTAACGACAAAACACCCGGAATCTTGAGGTCGATAAGCTTTGTAGGATAGAACGACTTGTCCTGGATAGCTTCGGAAGACGGGCCGCGCACGACGCTGGATATGCGCTCTGGGCTTGCTGCAACCATGAGGCCGCCTTCGTACAGCAGGTTGGCGCTGCTGAGATAGCGGAATCCTTCGCCCTGTTCGTTGTCCGGGTAGTCATTAAATCCAATATTGCCGACGCTGTTGAACGTCACGGTAATATTGTTCTCTTTGAATGTGCGGTAGGTCGGGTTCAGTGTGAGATGAATGACCTCGCGCCCGATAATGCCCGACTCATCCTCTATGGTGAGTTCGAGCTCCAAGCGGTAGTTGAGCGGGATATCCTGCGGTATTGTAAATGCAAACGGCATCTGAGCGGTAGAGCGCTGCTGGTATGTCGCCATGCTGCCGAGCGAAACATTGTCGGTAGTAAAGCCAAAATCGTAGTCTGAAAGTGCTCCGATGATAAGCCGTACATTGCTGACAGGGGAGAGCACATTGAGGACATTTGCCGAAAGCAAGATGTGCTCGCCGGGCTCGAAAATATCATTCATATTGGCATCTTCCAACTCGTAGCTGAGCACCACCGCCGCTTTTGTGTTAGACTCCGCAAGCGCGCGATAAGCATTGACGCGTCCGGTGCCGAGCTTGCCTACTACTCCGCTGCTGAGATGTTCATCGATATTGTCGGTCGTTGCTTTAATCTGTTCGATGATCTGCAACGGCGTATAGGTAGGGTATTTCAGCTTTACAAGTGCTGCCAAGCCTGCTACGATAGGCGAGGACATCGACGTGCCATTTTCAGTAGCGTAGTTTACCGGGCGTGGGTATGTAGAAAGAATGAAGGACCCGGGTGCCGAGACGTCGACCGATGAATGATAATTAGAGAAACTGGATCGGTAGTCGGCTTCGTCTACTGCGGCCACGGAGAGGACACGCGGATAGGAGGCGGGGTAAAAAGCTACTTCGCGCCCCTCGTTGCCAGCCGCTGCCACAATCGTAGAGCCGAGGTCTACCGCCGCGTCGATGATCATGCCTTCAGCCCGGGAATTTGTAGAACCTCCCCAGCTACAGTTAATCACATCAGCGCCCATTGCAGCCGCGTACATCACGCCTTCGTAGCTACTGCCTACCGACCGGCTCTGCGGGTTGTCGATACCAATTTTTACAGGCAGGATTTTTGCGCTCAGCGCTACTCCTGCTACGCCGGTTGCGTTGTTTACTTCTGCACCCGCCAGCCCTGCTACGTGCGTGCCGTGCGAGTTGCCGGGGCGCGGGTCGTTGTCGCCCTTTGTGCCATTAGCGCCCAGAAAGTCCCAGCCGCGTATATCGTCGATAAAGCCATTGCCGTCGTCGTCGAGGTTGTTTCCTTCGATTTCACCGGGATTGCGGAATATATTGTCCTGAATATCCTCGTGCAGGTAGTCTACGCCCGTGTCCACAATGGCTATCAGCACTGTATCTTTCATGGGAGTAGGCAGGAGGTCCCAAGCCTCGAATACGCGCATTGCGGCGAGATGGTACTGCTCTTGTACTCGCGGGTCGTTGGGCACAAAGCTGATGTATCGCTCGGGCATTGGCTCGGCGTACTCCACCCCGGGCAGCTTTTCCACGGCGCGGATGAGTTCTTTAGGGTCTAAAGGTCGGGAGTATTGTATGATACAGATGTGCGAGATCGTTTCTGCTATGCCGGTTTTTCGAGAGAAGGAACTCAGGCGCTTCTTTACTGCCGTAAGCGTTGCATCGCTGATGTAGCTCTTTGTTGTATGCTCGCCCAGAAGCGGTGTGAGCGCTTCTACTTGCCCCCTTCGGCCTGCTGCAAACCATTCGGCTGCGAGCTGGGAACCCGACGCAAACTTTACGACGAGCGTGCCGGGTAGAATAGATTCGGGGGACTGCGCTGTACACACTACCGCAGAAAGCAACACGAGAACCCCGACAAACAAGGTGGTAATATATTTCATAATTGTTGTACCGAATACAGATAAAGCCTTTTATAGCAACTCCTATTTACAAAATTCCCCCTATGCAAATCAAGGAATTTTCCGGAATTCAGGCAGTGGAGTGGAAAGATGTGAGGACGGCTTTACAAAGCTGTAGATGAGAGCTCCACTGGTATTCGCCGGGCGGCTTGTACACATCCCGGCACACTTGCTTTGCAATGCCTCTCTTCTTTTCCAACTGTTGGCTAACTCGTGCGCCCCGGATGCTCGCTGACTTGCGTAATGGGCTGTACTAAAACTGCTTCTCCGGTGTAGTCGTAGGCAGCTTCTATTTTGTGTTGTTTGGGGCTCGGGCATCGCTGCGGCGCCCGCCCGGTCGCTGTCACCGGTCGCACATCCGCTTGGTGATTGGCCGGGGGATAGTCGCTGTGTAGCTTTGCGAAGAAGGCTGACGTCTCCGCACCGTTATTAGGATAACAACCACGAGCCAGGAAATTATCGTAGGCTCATCCGCGCATCGTTCTTACGGTAACATATGCGTGGACGTGTGCAGCGCGGTGCGTTCGTCCGCACATCGTTTTTCTGATAACTCAGCAAATCACACGTGCAGAGAAGCGCTAATTCCTAATCTATGCAGCCAGATGTTCTCTTGCAGAGCTCACGCTTTTACCGGGTGTGCTCCGAGAAGTAGGGATGGGGCAGCAGGGGCGGCTTCGCAAAATCGCCTTCGATTGGCCTCACTTCCATGTCTTCAAACAGAAGGTCGGGGACAATTACTGTAGCGCCGATGAACTGCGAACCACCTGTTACAAACGGCGATGTCACTGCCGGAGCGAGATAATTGAGTACCCATTTCGACGTGCCCACAGCGATAATATCTTTGAAGTTCTGTGGCGAAAGGCCCGCTGCTTCGCAGCCCCGCACGAGCTCTTCGCGTCCGTCTGGATATACTTTGTACACTTCTAACAGCGGCACTGTCGACTCTCCGCGTGTAAACGGATATTCGCCAGACGTAAGCTGAAACAGTGTTGTGTACAGCAAGTTCTGGTTCAGCGCACTCCGCACAACAATGCCATAGGGCAGCTCGCGCGCTTTGCACAAGTCTATGAGGCGCTTGCGTAGGTCTGCATTCGACTGTAGTTTATCGCTGGCTGCTGCTACTTCTACAGTGCTGATCATAGCTGCCCCTCCGCGCTGGTGTCCATTGGATTCGCGAACGCGTTTCGTAGGCACGCGCGAGGACATCAGCCCCTTGAGGTAGCCGTCTTTGACGATGGTAAATTTTTGCGCTGGTATTCCTTCGTCGTCGATGCTATAGGTGCCAATAACAGGCGTGGAGCCAGCCGAGGTCATATCGGGCTTGACCTCTACGGAGATAAATTCCGGCAGGACACGTCCGCCAATTTTGTTCTGGAACGAAGCGTGGCGCGGATTGTCTTGTATGCCGCCTTCTGTCACCATCGGGCGCTGTGTAACGAGGTTGGGAGCGAACATCTGAGCGAACAGTTCGGCGGCGGCCTGTCCTTCGAATAGCACTGGGCCGGAGTATGCGTCGATTGTTGCCGATGTTGTGAGCATAGCGAGCTTTTGCGCCACGAGATGGGCGGCTTTCAGCAGGGAATCGCGTCCGGGCAGTTGTGCGGGATCGCGGCTGTACACAGAGTATGTATGAGCTACCGGCATGCCATCGCGGGCTTGGGTAGCAGCTACGATTTCCAGCCCACTAAATAGCTCTGTTTTGATGTATTCGCGTCCTTCGCTATTGAGATAGTATGTTGTGCGCGGAAGGTATTCTACGCCTACTGTCGAAAGCGAGATAGACGGGTATTCGCGGAAGACGGCTGATATATCCACGCACAGCTTCTCAAAGTACGCTTTATCGAACTTCGGATGGGGCATGGTGTCGACGCCAAACGATTTATCCATCAGCACAAAGTCGGGTATAGTATCTAGGCGCATGCGATTTTTCAACGCTGCGTGCTTTTTGGCGAGAAGCTCGCTCGCTTGCTTATAAGCGGCATCGGTAGCAAGCCACAGTTCGCGCCGGAGCGATGGATAGTCGAGTTCGTTGGGAACCCGGCGCCCGCGAAAGCGCTCTTCGTCGTCGCTGCTGCCAAAAAAGTTCAGGCCAATGTCGAAAAAGTTCGTGTTGTCGAACACCGGCGCACCGATGCGAATGCCCACCGACAAATATTTCTGATGGTGGTTGCCAGATTCCACAAGGCTGCCAAACGTGGCTTTAGCGCTATAGGAAAACTGGTCGTTGAGCTTGTACTCGATATAATACGGCTTTTCCAGGAGCTGAAGCTGGAGCTGGTGCATCGAGCGCGAAAGCTCGTCGCGCATGGCTTTCAGCACTAACGGGGTGCCGTTTGTTTGCGCTATAGCCGGTGCTGCGGTGCTGCCGAATATTGAGAGGATGCAGGCGCTGTATAAAAGCAGATGTTTCATGTCGTTGTTCCGTTAGGGAAGGCGTGTATGCCTCAGTTCGATTTTTCTTCTTTCAGAGAGGACGGCGAAGGCAGAATCGGCGGTTTAGCCTGCGATTTCGCTTTTTTCTGCGCTTCAATAGTAGACACCAACAGGCTGGGCGAACTGGCCGACACTGGTACACTACCGGACTCGGCGCCGCACATGCCGTTGAAAATGCCGAGGTCGTCGGCGGCGGCAATAATATTTTTGAATGTTGTAAGCGGCGTACCGATAAGATCGACACCGCGCACTAATTCGTCCGGCCTGCCATCGGCAAAAATTTTGTAGACAAGCAGCGGCTGCACATTAAAAGCATTGGGAACGGTACGGCCTGTAAACGTAAAGCCGCCCTGAATTTCCACGAAGTACAGTCCGTACTCTTTCTTCTGCTTTTTGCATTCTTCGCGCAGCATTGCGCGCAGTTTCTCAAACGGCACGCGCTTATCGGCTTTTACTAAGAGGTTCGACTGCCGTGCCACGACGCCGTAGCCAGGCTGGCTGCGACCGTGCCCGTTGGAGTGGGAAAATCCCTCAATAGGAGAGCGCGACATCAGAAACTCGCGGAAAATACCGTCTTTTACCGATAGAATTTTCTCTGCTTTCATCCCCTCGTTGTCGAATCGGTAAAAGCCTACTACATCGCGCGAGCCGAGCTTGCTGATCGTAGGATCGAATTCTACATCGATAAAATCGGGAAGAATTTTTTCGCCGATAAGGTTTTTGAATGTCTGGCTGGACTGAACATCTTTCTGGCGATGGCCTTCTACGCGATGGCCGAAAATTTCGTGGAAGAAGACGCCGGATGCTTCTCCCGACAGGATCGCAGGCCCAGAATACGTTTCCATGAGCGGTGCTGTGCGCAGCTTGCCGAGCAATTGCACCATTTCTTTGATCTCGCGTGTCATCGTCGCTTCGTCGGGCAGGCCATTGGCAGTAAAAGCAAAATAGCTGCGGTACAGCGGCAGCGACATGCCGTCGTTGGCCTTGGTCGTGCCAATGGCAAAAACGCGGATATACGTATCGCTGGTTTGTATTTGTGTGCCTTCGCTGTTTACAAAGTAGCGGTTGTTTACATCGGCTTGCAGGAATACTTGGCCGGTGTAGATCGCGGGGTCTTCGGAGAACAGAGCCGAGAGGCGGCGCAGTCGGTCGCGCCATGCCGTTGTATCGAGCTGGAGGTTTTTCAGCGGTTCGGAGTATGTATAGGCGCTTTCCCGCGAGAAATCGGCAGAGGAATCTTCTTCGCGCACTTTTACCGCAATATTGGTCTGCACTTTTAGATAGCGCTCTATTGCTGCCTTATAGTCGCGGTCGGTTTTCGACCAGATGGCCACGCGCAGAGCCGCCTTGTCGTTGCCGACAGGGATATTCGCACCGGCGTTTCTGCCAGAGGATTCAAAATTGCTGCCGCGTATCTGGCGCGTGTTGTCGAGGTTGTAGGAGCCAACGCGCACATCCACATCGAGCACGCGCGAGTGGTCGGAATCTTCGTATTGCACATTGCCAAAGGCCGCAGATATCGTGTACGATTGTACTTCGGTGACCCCGTAGGAAAGAAAGTACGGTGGTACAGAGTCGTGGGCGAGGTCTTTCATCGTGCGCTGCATTTCTTCCTGCATAGCCGACATGACAACGGCGTCCTCGGCCCTTGCTGGGGCGATACACACGAGTGCTGCAATAAGGGAAAGAAGAGTAGATTTCATTACTATACTGATTGTTTATCTGCAATGTAGTATGTGTCGACGATATTCAGGTTGTCGTCGAGTTCGTAAATTTTCGGCTGGCCTGTGGGAATATTCAGTTCGAGTACTGCTTCTTTGGACAAGCCTTCCAGCTTCATCACAAGTGCGCGCAGGGAGTTGCCATGAGCTACTACCAGCACGTTTTTGCCGTCGCGAAGTTTGGGTGCAATTTCCTGTTCATAGTAGGGAAGGGCGCGGTCTTGGGTGTCTTTCAGCGATTCGCCATGAGGCGGAGCTATGTCGAAGCTGCGCCGCCAGATTTTTACCTGATCGGGGCCAAAACGCTCGCGGCATTCGTCTTTATTCAGCCCTTGTAAATCTCCATAGTGGCGTTCGTTCAGCGCCTTGTCCATTGCCGAGGGCAGTTCTTTCATGCCCATGGCTTCCAAGGCTATCTCGGCAGTCCGTATAGAGCGCTTTAGCACTGATGTGTACACATAGTCGACCGGCACGCCTTTCAGTAGCTCGCCAGCTATGCGCGCTTCTTCTTCGCCGAGAGGCGAAAGGTCGACGTCTTCCCAGCCTGTAAAGCGGTTTTCGAGATTCCACTTGGATTGACCATGACGTATAAGAATCAGCTTTGCCATAGAACGAATTCCCACTAATCAGTAAAACATGTACGAGAAAATATTTCTGCAACGCTGCGGCGGCTGTGTGTGGCCCGATATCAAGCAGAGTGACCCGGGGCGGTGAGCTCCATCAGGACGCCATTTGTCGATTTCGGGTGAAGAAATGCGATGAGCATGTCGTGCGCACCCGGTTTAGCTTCGCGGTCGACCAAGCGAATACCTTCGGCGTCTAATCGCGCAAGCTCTGCGTTGATATTGTCGGTAGAAAATGCGATGTGATGAATACCCTCACCGCGCTTTTCGATAAATTTTGCAATGGGGGACTCTGCATCGGTCGGCGCTGTGAGTTCGATAATCACATCGCCTACAGAAAACGAGGCTACAGCCACTTTTTGGTCTTCTACGATTTCGCGGTGAAATGACTCAACCTGAAAGATTGTGCCAAAGAGCTGCATTGCTGCTTCTATATCGCGTACCGCGATGCCGATGTGGTTAATAGCCGAGATCATTCCTGCTCCGTTTCTACGCTCTGGATGTATTCTTCTGCTGCTGCGAGTTGCTCTACTGTGTTGATGCCCTGTACTTCGCCAAATGCGTCGACGAGGCAGGCGTGGACACTGCTGCCCTGGCTGCGCAGGATCGCCACGATGTCGGTAAGATAGTATTCGCCCTGTACGTTGTTGTTGGATATACCATCCAATGCGCCGAACAACGCCGATGCTTCTACAATGTAAATGCCCGTGTTGATTTCGCGAACGGCGCGTTCCTCGTCGGTGGCATCTTTGTGCTCTACAATGCGCTCGAATTGCCCCGCGCTGTCGCGGATGATTCTGCCATAGCCTGTGGGGTCGGCTGCTTCTACCGACAGCACCGACAGCGCTGCACCATAGTGCTCGTGTGCCTGTGCAAATTCGCGAAGCGTTGAAGCGCGCAGCAGCGGTACATCGCCAGAAAGGATAAGGACATTGCCCGCAAAGCCTTGCAAAGCAGTACGAGCCTGCATTACTGCGTGGCCAGTGCCGAGCTGGGCGTCCTGAGCCGCAAATGCTACGCGGTTGGGAAATGCTTCCGAGAGGTAGTCCATCACACTTTGTTTTTCGTAGCCGACAACAGCTATAATGTTTTGGACGTCGAGAGAAAGGGCTTGGCGGATCACATAGTCGATCATTGGCGCACCTGCCAAAGGGAACATCACTTTGGCTTTTCCGGGGTTATTCATTCGCGTGCCTTTCCCGGCGGCAAGTACAACGACGGAAAGAGAAGGGGAAGTAGTCATGAACTCCGTTGCTTAATTGGGGCTGAAAAATCGACCGGCC
The DNA here is from genome assembly GCA_002483085.1 of Ignavibacteria bacterium UBA7675. Classification (GTDB taxonomy): domain Bacteria; phylum Bacteroidota; class Ignavibacteria; order Kapaibacteriales; family UB7675; genus UBA7675. Next base: position 100,229 of record DLHF01000078.1, on the reverse strand, counting down.
TCTACTGAATTACTCTTTTCCTTGATGTTGTTGTCGCGGTCTACCATCACTACCGTAGGCCGATGCGCGCGGGCTTCCTCGTCGCTCATGGTCGTGTAGCTGATAATAATAATCTCGTCGCCTACGGCACCCTTGCGTGCAGCAGCTCCATTCAGGCAAATTACGCGGCTGCCACGCTCGCCCGGAATGAGGTATGTCTCGAATCGCTCGCCATTGTTTACGTTGACGATTGATACCTTCTCATAGGCCAGAAGATCAGCCGCTTCCATGAGTTCTTCGTCGACAGTAAGACTGCCTTCGTAGTACAATTCGGCCTGCGTAATGCGGGCGCGATGTATTTTCGATTTGAACATGATTCGGTTCATGAGCGTGGACCTTTTAATAGCACGAAAAAGTACGAAGGCTCAAATTTATCATAAATTGCATCCCTGTGCAATACGCGAAGCCATCCAGCGAAATTCAAGCGGCTTCAAAAATGCCTCCATGCACGCTTCACAGACGTTTGAATGCCAAAAAAGTGTAAATTTGTAGGTTGTTTTGCTGGCGCCTGTGCTGCTATACTTCAAAAAAACAAGCTTTTGCGATCAGCCTTCTGTATGTACCACTGTTCGGAGTATCTAATGCGCCGCTTCCTTGCCGCTTTTGTCCTTGGAGTTGCCATAGGCCTGTTGTACAACACTGCCTCGGCACGCGATGTTGTTCTGCGCAAGCTGGCTACGGTGGAACTGCAACGCGACTCTTTAGTGCAGAACGACAGTATGCGTACAATAGAGCTTATTGGCCCTCGGCGCATGCTTCTTGGTTCGTTTCAGTCTGTCCGCCTGTATGATATTCTCGCCGGTCTGCCCGGTTTAGATAGCCTCCAGCGCACGTCGCTTACGGTGGTGTGCGAGGCGTCCGATGGCACTACTTGCACGTCGTCGTTTGCAGAGCTCGACCCGGCATTTGTAAAGCTGCCTCCGCTGCTGCTGCTGAATGCCAATGTCGATACCGAAAAAAAATTAGATTCGTTCTCCCTTGCCGATAAAAAAGGATCGCGTGGGAAAGTCGATCTCGCTACATTCGAAAAGCGATTTGGCTCTGTCACCCGCTTGCGCTATACGATGAATGATGTGGAGCTCAGCGCCGAAGAGCGCAGACAGTTTGGCGCTCTTACGATGCGCGTGCTGTTCCCATACGACCGCTCGGCGATGCGCTGGCTGCCAGATGTAAAGTTCATACACGTGTATATTGCGGAATAATCTGCTGCATGGTGCTGCGTCCACGGTAGGGCGCATGCGTGTTGCGCTTCGGTCTCTGCTCCTGCGCTTGGCCTCTGCACCGCGCTGCAAACCCGCCGCGTGGTAGTTCGGCCCCAACCGCAATGGGGGAAGTATCGCAGGCTCGTCCGCGCACCGTTCTTACGGTAACAAATGCGCGGACGTGTGCGACCGGCGATAGCGACCCCATACGGCTGCTCGAAAACGCCTGTGCCATAACAATCAGCAAATAAAATTACTGACTACATCTTTTACATAGCTACTACTCCTATGAAAACAATTGCTCTGTCCTCAATTGCTCATGCCCGTAGCGGCGACAAAGGTGATGCCGTCAACTGTGGCGTTATCGCTTTTAAAGAAGAATGGTATCCGGTTATTTGCCAAGCCCTTACCACCGAGCGCGTAAAAACGTATTTCGATGGTGTCTGCCTCGGCGATGTGGACCGCTACGAAATGCCGAACCTGTGGGCCGTAAATTTTGTGCTGCACAATACGCTCGGCGGCGGCGGTACGGTGTCGCTGAAGCTCGATGCACAGGGGAAAACCATTGCTTCGGCCATGCTGATGATGAACATCGAAGTGCCCGACGATTTTCCGGTAAACTGATGCTTTTGGCGCTGGACTACGCGCCGTAGAGTTTGGTAGTAGAAAAGCCTGACGAAGCAGAGGTCTATTCGGACCCTACTTCGTCTTTTTTTTCTTGCCTGATTCTGCGATTGCGTGTATGTTTGTTTTTAACTGTTTGGTTAAACTTTATGGTTTGACAATTTGGTGAACAGAAGGTGCAAGAATACATGACAAAGAAAAAAGAGCAGATGGCAGAGGGGCAGGACACAGAGAAGAAGATCCTTGCGGCTGCGCGCAGAGTGTTTCACCGGCGGGGATTTGCCGGGGCGCGCATGCAGGAAATAGCCGACGAAGCGATGATCAACAAAGCGCTGCTGCACTATTACTTTCGCAGCAAAGAGCAGTTGTTCGAGCACGTCTTTCGCGAAGCGATTGGGTACACGCTCCCTATGGTTATGCAAACGCTGTCTTCGGAAGTTCCGCTCGAAGAGAAAATAGAAAAATTTGTACACAGCTATCTGGACATGCTCACCGAGCATCCGTACATACCGGCCTTTGTACTGCACGAGATCAACACCGAACCCGGTCGGTTGCTCTCCATGCTTCCAATAGGCCAGATCAGCGAGTGTGATATTCCCGGCGTTCTCGCCCGGCAGATCGACGTTGCTGCTAGCGAAGGGCGCATTCGAGCCATACCTCCCCGGCAGTTTATCACAAGCCTTATCAGCCTCTGTGTCTTTCCATTTGCAGCCCGCCCGCTTTTGCAGATAGTGCTGAGCATGCAGGGCGAAGAGGAGTTTGCCGCTTTTATTCAGGAGCGGAAAAAAACATTAGTTCCTTTCATACTCAATGCGTTGCGGCCATGATATACCTTGTGGTAGCTTTGAGTGCAGCCTTTGCTGCACAGGATACACTTCATATCGAAGACGCCTACAGACTTGCCGCCGACCGGTTCCCGCTGGCGAAAAATATCGCTCTGCAGCAGGAAATATACGAGCGCAAATCCGGCAATCTCACGGCGCAGTATCTACCTTCTGTTTCTGTAGTGGGGCAGGCTACATACCAGTCTGAAACTATTGAAATTCCCCTGCCGAACATTCCCGGTCTTTCTGTTCCGGAAGCGCGCAGCGACCAGTACCAGATTGCTGTATCTGTAAATCAGCTTGTGTACGACGGTGGCATGACAGGCGCCCAGCGCGCTGCCGACGATGCCCAGCGCCGGGTTGATGAAGCGTCGGTAGAAGTGCAGCTCTACACCTTGCGAAAACAGATCGACGACGCCTACTTCTCAATTTTACTTCTGGGCGAGCAAGAACAATCGCTCGGCATGCTCGAACGCGATATCGCCACAACGCGCGATGTGCTGCGCGCCCGTGTGCGCGAGGGGGTTGTGCTGCCCGGCACGGTGGATGTGCTCTCGGCAGAATTGCTCAAGCTCCGCCAGAACCGCAGCGATATACGCGCAGGACGGCGTACTGCTCTGGCCGCACTTTCCCGATTGCTCGGCGAAGACATAGGCGAGGCCACAGTGCTGGCGATGCCACACAGCAGCGTGCCTGAAAGCGAAACGCCAGGGGGAAGGCCCGAAGACAAATTATACAGGCTTACACACGAACGCATTGGCAAAACTGCGGATATCATCGACACGCGCTATCTGCCGCGCATCAGCGGGTACGCACAGGCGGCTTATGCGCTGCCGGGGCTCAACCCGTTTAGAAGTGATTTTCATTTGTACTACACAGCCGGGGTGCGGCTGAACTGGATGGTGTGGGACTGGAACACCGGCGGGCGGGAAAAAGAAATTCTCGTGCTGCAACAGCAAGCCGTGGACAACCAGAGGAATGCCTTTGCCGAACAAATAGCTGTGGAATTAGAACGCTATAAAGCCGAGACAGCGCGCCTACAAGAAATACTGCAAACCGACGATGAAATTATAGCTCTGCGAGAGCGCATCGCACGCGAAACAGCAAGCCGATTGGACAATGGTGTGGTGACCGCGTCGGAATATCTCGCCGAACTCAATGCCGAAGCACAAGCCCGGCTCAATAAAGAAACTCATCTTCTGCAACTGCAACGCGCCGCAATCAATTTTCGAACGACGCTCGGAGAATAACCACTATGAACATGCTGCAATGTACTGCTTTGCTCTTTTGCCGGACAAGTGCTGTCCGCGTTTTGGCTGCTGTGGCGTTTACAGCTACAGGTGTGCTTTCTTCCTGCGCATCGGGCGACGACAAATCCGACGCCTATGGCAATTTTGAAACAGATGAAATTCTTGTCTCGGCACAGGCCGGAGGCGAACTGGTAGAGTTTAGTGTTGTGGAAGGCCAGACTCTACCGGCTGGCGAGCGCGTAGGACTTGTTGACACTGTGCAGCTTTCCTTGCGGCGCCAGCAGCTTCTGGCACAGCGCCAGGCTGTGTCGTCGAAAGCGGGAAATGTGATAGCTCAGATTGCTGTGCTCGAAGAACAAAAGCGGGTAGCTGTGCACGAGCGCCAACGCGTTGAGCGATTGCTGTCCGACAGTGCTGCTACGCGCAAACAATACGACGACATCGCGGGCAGTATTGCTGTGCTCGACAGGCAGATACACTCGGTGGAAACACAGAATGCTCCGGTTGTGGCGGAAGTGCGTGCTATTGATGCACAGATTGCTCAGGTAGAAGATCAGCTTCGTTCGAGTGTGGTGCTCAATCCTATTGCGGGCACAGTGCTTACGCGCTATGCCGATGCACACGAGATCACGGCTTATGGCAAGCCGTTGTACGCTATTGCCGATATGCAAACTCTTACGCTGCGAGCCTATATCAGCGGCGCACAACTGCCACATGTGCGGCTGGGCGAAAAGGTGAAAGTCCTGATCGACGAAGACGCCACAAAGAACAGCGAGCTCGCGGGGACGATTAGTTGGATATCGTCGAAAGCGGAGTTTACGCCGCGTGTAATCCAGACAAAGGAAGAGCGCGTGAATATGGTCTATGCTATAAAAATTCGCGTGCCAAACGACGGACGCCTGAAAATAGGCATGCCGGGCGAAGTGCGTTTTCAATAGCCGCACGGTAGTGTTAGGCCGATGCTGCATAGAGCTGGATTGTAAGATTGTAAATCATCAATGCGGAGAGTGACATGAGTGCTGTGCAGGCAGAAGCACTGCGAAAAACTTTTGGCAATGTCACGGCTGTGGAGGACTTGTCGTTTGCCATTGAACACGGTGAGCTCTTTGGCTGTATTGGGCCGGACGGCGCAGGAAAAACAACGCTGTTCCGCATGCTTACATCGCTGCTGGTGCCCGATGCCGGGAGTGCCACCGTTATGGGATGCGACACTGTGCGCGACTACAAACAATTGCGCAGGCGCATCGGCTATATGCCGGGTAGATTCTCGTTGTACCAGGACTTGACAATTGAAGAAAACCTCGCTTTTTTTGCCTCGATTTTTGGAACGACGGTCGAAAAGAATTACGAGATGATAGCGGACATCTACCGGCAGATTGAGCCGTTTAAAAAGCGCAGAGCTGGGCAGCTATCGGGCGGAATGAAACAAAAGCTGGCGCTGAGCTGTGCGCTGATCCACAAACCCGATATATTATTTCTCGATGAGCCAACTACTGGTGTAGATGCTGTTTCCCGCCGGGAGTTTTGGGAAATGCTCAGAAGGCTGAAAGAAGGGGGAATGACCATTGTTGTATCAACGCCATACATGGATGAAGCGGGGAAGTGCGACCGCATTGCGCTCATGCAGAAAGGGCACATTCTCGGCATCGACACGCCCGATAATATTACTGGATCGTATGCACGGCCTTTGCTGGATATGCGCGGTGCAGATGTCTACCGCCTTATTCTCGCCCTGCGCGAATTCCCTCATACGCATTCGGTATTTGCCTTTGGAGAGAGCGTGCACTACACGGATTCACGTTCATCAGCCGACCCCGAGGCTCTGGCTGTATTTCTGCGAAGTCGTGGTTTTGCAAATATTACCATAGAGCCTATACGGGCATCGGTAGAAGATTCATTTATGGAATTATTGGAGCAGCACGATGGCTAGTGAGCCGGTAATTGTTGCGCGCAACCTCACAAAGCGCTTTGGCGCTTTTACTGCAGTAGATAATATTTCGTTCGAGGTCATGCCCGGCGAAATATTTGGATTTCTCGGCGCAAATGGCGCAGGAAAAACAACTGCTATGAAAATGCTTAGCGGACTGCTTTCGCCGACAACGGGCGAGGCCCGCGTAGCAGGCTATGATGTCTTTACACAGGCAGAATCTATCAAGAGCCGTATTGGCTATATGAGCCAGCGTTTTTCGCTGTACGAGGATATGACTGCATGGGAAAATATTAGATTCTACGGCGGGATATACGGCCTGCGCATGGATGCCATCCGCGACAAAGCGGCGCAACTGCTCGGCAGGCTGGGCATGGAGCATGTGCGCGATAGCCGCATTGGTGCTTTGCCACTTGGATGGAAGCAAAAGCTCGCCTTTTCTGTGGCGCTGTTGCACAATCCCGCTATTGTGTTTCTAGACGAACCTACAGGTGGCGTCGACCCTCTTACACGGCGTCAATTCTGGGAGCTTATTTACGAAGCGGCTGCCAGCGGCGTGACTATTTTTATTACAACGCACTACATGGACGAAGCTGAATACTGCGGTCGCGTGTCGATCATGGTAGATGGTAGAATTGAAGCACTCGACACGCCGGGCGGACTGAAGCAGGCATTTGATGCACAGTCGATGGACGAAGTATTTGTGCGCTTGGCACGCGGAGCTCAGTATGCGGAATAAAATGTGGGAGCGCGTGCAAAAAAAATACCAGCACAAAAGGCGCTGGTTGGTGTAGGTCTACTCACGTGATATTCTTCCGGCAACCACTATTGAACAGCTATGAACAGTTTTAAAGGTTTTGTCATTAAAGAACTGTACCACATCTTCCGCGACAGGCGGACGATGCTTATTCTGTTCGGTATGCCGGTGGTACAGCTCATTCTGTTCGGCTTTGCTATTCGCAACGAAGTAAACAACGCTTATATCGCCGTGCTCGATTTGTCCAAGGACGATGTCTCCGAAGCGATTGTCAACAAGCTGCTTTCTTCCGGCTACTTTCGCTTGGCTGAATATATCGAGAGCGAAGAGCGCATCGAGGCGGTATTTCGGCGCGGTAAAGTGAAAGAAGTAATTATCTTCGAGCCGCAGTTTGCACAGCGATTGCGAAGCGAGGGAACAGCGCACTTGCGTATTGTGGCCGATGCTGCCGACCCCAACATGGCGAAACTTCTCGTGTCGTACACTACAGCTATTACCAACGGCTATGCACAGGAGCTCGGACAGCGCGCTTCGATTGTAGTAGTGCCGGAAGTGAAGCTCCTGTACAACCCGGAGCTGAAAAGCGTGTACATGTTTGTGCCGGGGTTAGTGGCTCTTATTCTGATGCTTGTGTCGGCTCTTATGACCTCCATCACTATTACGCGCGAAAAGGAATTGGGGACAATGGAAATACTGTTGGTCTCGCCTCTGCGCCCTTTTCAGATTATTGCCGGGAAAGTGCTGCCCTATCTTCTGCTCAGCCTTATTAACGTGCTGTCGGTACTCGCTCTTGCGCGCTTTTTGTTCGGTGTTCCATTCCGAGGCAGTTTCCTGCTCTTTATGGTCGAGTCGCTGCTGTTTATTCTCACAGCGCTGTCGCTTGGTATTATGATTTCAACGGTGAGCAAAACACAGCAGGCGGCGATGATGATTTCGCTCGGAGGGCTGATGCTTCCTACGATTCTGCTGTCGGGTTTTGTTTTTCCAGTAGAGAATATGCCTGTGCCGCTCCAGGTGATAAGCCACATTATTCCGGCGCGCTGGTTTGTTGTGATAGCTCGCGGTATTATGCTCAAAGGTACAGGACTGGATTACCTGTGGAAGGAGACGTTGGTGCTGGCGGGCATGGCAACACTACTGCTATCCATAAGCGTGCGAAAATTCAACGAGCGACTTCAGTAGTCGCGGCGCCGTTCACAAGGAATACAACATGCGAACGATACTCTTTATTCTGCAAAAAGAATTCTTGCAGATATTCCGCAACCGGGCCATGCTGCCCCTGATTTTTGTGATGCCGTTTGTCCAGCTCGTTATTCTGTCGAATGCAGCTACATTCGATATGAAAAACGTGCGGCTGTACGTGATTGATCTCGATCATTCGGCGGAGTCGCGCCGCCTTGTTTCGGAGTACACAGCGTCGGGGTATTTTCGCACTGTAGGAGTGTCGCATAGCGAGAAACAGGGATTAGAAAGCATCAGCAATGGCGCGGCACATGGCTTTTTGCAAATCCCCAACGGGTTCGGTCGCGATATAGCGACGACCGGCGTTGCAAAGGTACAGCTTGTGATCGACGCCGTTGACGGCTATGCAGCGGGGCTTATTCAGTCGTACACCGCCGATATTATCAGCAGCTACGGCGAGGATATCGCGTTGGAAATAGGTCGATTTCCCGATACGTCGCGGCAGGGAATTCGCGTTTCCTCTGCATACTGGTACAATCCCGAGCTGGATTATCGCACATTTATGGTGCCCGGTATCCTCGTGCTACTGGTGACGCTCATCGGCTTTTTTCTTTCGGGGATGAATGTTGTAAGAGAAAAAGAGCTCGGCACTATCGAGCAGCTCAATGTCACTCCCATCCGAAAATATCAGTTTATCGCCGGGAAACTCTTGCCGTTTTTGGTGATAGGTTTGGGAGAGCTCGCACTTGGCCTCACACTTGGCAGGGTGCTGTATGGCACGCCTATACTTGGCAGCCTTTTGCTCGTCTTTGGCGTTGCTACAGTGTATCTTGTGGCTGTGCTGGGGCTGGGCTTGCTGATTTCTACCGTTACCGACACACAGCAGCAGGCGATGTTTATTTCGTGGTTCTTTATGGTCATTTTTATGCTGATGAGCGGCCTGTTTACTCCCATCGACAGTATGCCCGGTTGGGCGCAAAAGCTTACGCTGTTCAATCCCATCGCGTATTTTATTGCCATTATTCGCCAGGTGCTGCTCAAGGGCTCAGGCTTTGCCGATATACAGCAGCCTTTCTGGAGTCTCTGCGCTTTTGCCTCTATTATGCTTACTCTTGCGGTGTTTCGCTACCGAAAAACAACAGGATAGAACAAGGAGCGAAGGGCTGCGATGTTGCATTCTGTCTTCGGCCCGCCGTTTTGTCTTTGCACCGCGCAGCACGCCCGCCGCGTGATTATTCTCCCCCAATCGCTTGTTGCTACGGAGCAATGTTGGTGTCGTTTGCTCGTACCCAGCCGAGCATCCCAAAGTGCGCCTCGCCGTTTTGGCCGCGATGCACGGCGTCCTGTTGGGCCGGTTTGTTGCGCGCAAGCCGCACGAATAGCCAGCGTTCACTATCGGCATTTGTCTGCTCTGCCAGTACTACACCCATAGAGCCTTCGGGATACATACCCAGCAGATTGCCCGGGTTTGGCAGCGCACCGCGCAGGCGCTCTGGCTGGAAACTCGATACTTCGGGCATTGCACGAACATCGGTTTCTTTTGCTGTAATAAGCACAGGCGTTGCGCGGGTGAACTCCGGGGGGAATGTCGTTGTCGACGTAAAGGCTGTGCATGATACCGGCTCGTAGTGCTGTGTGCCGCCTGTGCGGGCAAGAGCATACACGGTGCTGTACAGCGTGTAGCCCGCGCAGCATGGATAATCGACAATCGTGAACGACAGGGGTTCCAGCGGACTGTTGCGGCGTACTGCCAGCAATTCACCCCACTGAGCAGCTACCTTTACTATTCCCGAATCTGTGCCGAGAAATACGACAAGGCGTTTGATTTCGCCGCCGTTAGTGCCGTGGTACACAATGTCCGCACGGCCATCGAGATCAACGTCGACAACATGGATATTGCTCATAATATCGCTTGTGCGCTTTCCAATCAGGTGCAGGTCTTCGTCGTGGAAAACAGTGTCGAGCAAGGCTTGCAACACCGGTGCAGGGAGCTCAATTTCCATGGATTTCCAGTCGGGTGGCGCAGGCTGTAGTGCTGCGGGAATGTCGGGCTGCGCGCGCAAGACTGCAGTAGCGAAGAGCAGGGCAAGGCAAAGGATAATGGGCATAATCTACAGCGTTGAGTATGAAGAATACCAAGCGAGGCAGCACAAAAAAAGCGAATTCAGCGGAAAAACAAAAGGGGTGCACAGCTATGGAGCAGCATGCGCCCGCAAATACCCATTCTACCAGAGTCTATGGTTTCTTTTTTTGCCCTATTTTGTTCGGATGAATAGCGTGTCGGCGCGGAGTGTACCCGCTGTGCAGCGCGCAAGGTACACGCCGGAAGGCAGAGCCGAGAGGTCGAGTTCGGCAGTGTGTTGCCCAGCGTCGAAAAAGGCGTTGACAACAACAGCAATACGGTTGCCCTGAAGCGTGTACAACTCGACGACGGCTTTGCCGGGACGCACTAAAGAAAAAGCGAGCGTAGCGCGCTCCGAAGCGGGAGTGGGTGTGATGCTGATACGAGCCGTAGCATTCTGTTGGTCGGCGATAGCAGAAGCGGGGTCGTATCCGATCCAGTTGTACGCCTGTACCGAGCGTTTGCCACTGCTGTCGATAGCCTCTATTGCGTAGTAGCGGCGTACATTCTGTGCCCCAACAAGCTCTACAGCATCGTCGCGCCATTGCGTAGCTGGAAGGTTGTTTTCGTCGACGGCGGGCAGTTCGGTGGCGAGTTCGTAGTCGGCTGTGTCTGGAAGCTCAGCGCTGGGGAATAGCGAGCGATAGATACGGTAGGAATACAAATCGGGCTCTTCGTTCGCTTGCCACGTAAGCAGCGGATGGTCGTCGTTGCGGGCAATCTGGAGATACTGCACGCGTGCCGGAGATGCTTGCTCGCTTGTATTGGCGTGAACATTCAGCACATAGACATCTCCAGCGGGCGACGGCTGAACGCTTGTTATTTCAAAGCCAAAACCCGTGCTGTTCCTGCGCACATCCTGCGAGCTGGGATTGCTCCACGGCGAGAACACTCTCTGCAATTCCAGCCTGAACGCATCGGTGCCAAGCCCTGCACGCGGTACATTGTGGACGGTGTTGCCGTGGGCGTCCTCGGTAAGAAGCACTTCCGACGAAGTCTCGCTGCCGTTGTCGGGATCGACAAATGGAATGAGGTCGCAGTGGTGATACCCGGTGTGCCTGTTCGGTTCCAGTTTGTCGAAAACAGGTACGCGTACAGAGCCGCAGCAGGGATTGGTTTCGCGGCGGTGCACTTCCCAATTGTAGCGCCCATCGGCGGGAACCATGCGCATGTGGTCGCCCCGGCCTACCGGCTGCGATGTGTCGATTTCGTTGTCCTGGCGCATCACATACACGCCGCGTTCTTCTATCACCTGCGAAGGAATGTCCCATCGGGAAAGGCGCTGGTGATTCTCCATATAAAAGCATTCGCCGCGTGCGGAGTCGATCACAAAGCGCGCTGCAATGCCAGTGGTGATGAAGTCGGGCAGGGAAATATTCTGGAGCGTTGTTGTATCGCTGATATCAACGCTGATAAGATTGATCCATCCCAATCGGTGCCGCTCAAAGGAGTTCGCTGCGTAGCCGCGAATGCCGTAGGTAGAAAGCATGCCCCAGAAGCCAAATCCTACGTGGTAGTCGTTCCAGCCCAACAGATAATGAGCTACTTCGTGCACGGCAGTTTGCATGACCGATAAAAATGGTATGCGTGTTGGTGGTTTGCGTAGTGTTACGCCCGAGCCAAGCGGAGCTGCGCCGTCCATGCCATAGCCCATCGCAATGGCGCGTGCGCCGTTGTCTACCTGCACGGAAGGGCCAAAGCCAAGGTCCTCTATGTCGTAGGCAAAGTCGAGCTTCGAGCGCACCGAGTCGCGCTGTTCGGCGTCGGGTATGTCGTCGAGAATGTTGCGCCATATTACCACAACCATATCCACGAGGCCGTCGGGCCGCTCCACGTGGATGTACTGGCCTTCGGGGTCCCACTTGTCGAACTCCGCAAAGTCCAAGGTCTCATCCAATTTTTGCAGCAATTCTCTGTGTATGTCGGCGCGCTTCATGCCGAGCGCCATGTATTCTTTGCGCGAGCGCGGTGCTATGGCATAGCGTTCTTTTCCTGTGAAGCGATAGGTGCCGAGCGACATTTGGCCGAAATAGTCGGTCATGGAAAACGGGGTTGGGGAGGTCGTCCACACCGAATCAATCCACGTGCCGAGGCGCTGCGGCGGTTGGTTCACCGGCCATTCTAGATGGTCGCGATCCAAGCTGTCGTCGGGAAATTGTGCAAAGACAATCAGCGCGTTCACTTCGCCGCGAGCCGTGATATAGCGCCCGCCCTTCTGGTCGACGGCGGAATACTGTGCTCGCACTTTCTGCGGCAGAAATACAGCGAGCAGAAGGGCACAAACAGCGGCGATATGAAAGCGAAGAATCATGCTGCGAATATACGCGTTATTTCCGGGAACTGCGCGGAATGATGGCGGAGTTTTTTGTGTCGGTTGTACTGGTACAATGGGTTCCCGCCGGTAGAAGCTGGCCAGAAGTACGGCTGAAAAGAGGGTCGTGTGGCACGGGCGTCTCCGAATACCGCTTCGTCGTTGTCGCCGGTCGCACATCCGCTACGTGGTTGGCCAGACGATAGCCGCTTGTTTTTCCCAATAGCGACACGGGTCGAAAAGCCACGCGGCGGGTTGTGCAGCGCGGTGCAGAGGCGCAGCACGAGGGCAGCGACGGCAGCGCTACTTCCTCATCAAGCAAAATAAGTGGTACGAGCCCTGCCGCATCGATTGTTGTGCATCGTATTCCGCCTGCAATCGGCGCCGTGTGAGCACGGGCAGAACACCGGGCAGCGACTTTACAACGCGTTTCAGCGGCGAAGAACTTCCCGGTTGCTGCCCCATGCCTTTCAGATTGGGAAAGCCCACACTTTCCAGATGGACAACTTCCAGGCCGATGCGTTGTGCAATCCAGGTGCACGAAGGAAGAGTGAGGTACTGCATGTGTTCGAGGTCGACTCGGAAGGCGACAGGTTCCTGCTCGTGGTCGACGAAGGTGGCGTTGGGCGTCCAGAGAGAAAGAACGCCTCCGGGCTTCAGAAGTGCGGCGGCATGGCGCAGCAGAGACATTGGTTGGAGCGGGTGCTCCACGAGATCGTGCATGATAATAACATCGTATTGCTCGCCGCCTTCTACCGATTCGATAGTAGCTTGGCGCACTGATGCAATACCGAGATGCTGCTGCACATAGTTAATTGCTTCGCTGTCGAGTTCGATACCCTCCACTGCAAAGCCGAGCTTGCGGAGCAGCACAAAATTAGCGCCGAGCCCAAAGCCCACATCGAGGGCGCGCAGACCTTGTGTACTGGCAAAACAAGAAGCTATTTCCATCATGCGGATATCGGCTTGCGGTTCGCGGGCGAGCAAGTGCATTGTTACTTCGCGCGAGAGCGAATTAAGGCGGCGGTGTCGTTCATTGTACTGAGCGTAGAACGCATCGAGCTGTTCGGGGCTGGGCGCCGGAGCGATAAAGAACACGCCGCAGCCAGTACAGCGCTGCACATCCAGCAGATCGGGTCGGCGGCAGAAGGGAGTACCTGCATTGCCACAGAACGGGCAGACGCGCTCCACAAGCGAAGAGCGATTCCACTCTGGAAGCCGGGCGTCGAGCGGTGCGAGCTGTCGTTGTTCCATAAGCTATTGTCCTTGCGTGGCTGTTGTATCGGGTAGGTGCCAGCGCAGAGACTGTGGAATCCCATCCCACAACGGGGTTTGCAGACCAGCAGCGCGCAGGGCGCCGCCTACCCACGTATTGCAATTGTTAAAAGCGTAGTATGTGCCAAGCGCTTCGTAGAAGCCGGAGACTTTCGGATAGAAACCCTCGGCGAGAAATCGTGTGTTTCCAAGCGAATCGCGTTGGAACGCCGCCCGGATATATTGCACCAGTTCGGTGTATTGATCGGGGCAAACGGCCACGGGAATCACTTCGGCATGGGAGAGAATATACGAGTAGCGGTCTTCGAGTGCTATCACCTGTATGACCGATGGATTGGGCAGAAACAGCGCCTTGATACCATCGCCCACAGGAAAGCTCCGGCTCATGTAGAACGCCTTCTCGCCCCAGCCAAATTCTACAAGCGAGGTAGAATCGGCTACATAGGGGAAATCTTTTCGCCAGTCGTGAAGTGCCGATGTTGCAGGCAGCGCTATGCTTGAGTGGTAGCCGTGATTGATAAAGTACACGATCACTGGCTTTTTGCATTCTATATTGCGGCTACAGCTCTGCGGCACAACGCAGCCCACAGCCAGAGCACCGAGGAGGAACATCAGCAGGCGCAGGACGAGGCGGAAGACGGAACGAAACATTTTGGGCATGATTGCGGCGCCGGACAACAGCAATAAAAGAATAAGAGCACGCGGTATGCGATCAGTACATTCTCACTGTATCGCCCACGTGAACACTGTGTTGTGCAAAGAATCCCTGGTTTACTTCCAGCGCGTAGAGCGTAGGCACCGACGATGAGTAGCGCGGAATGGTGTCTAAAGGAGCCATCTGATGAATATCGGTAATAATGCCAAGCTGGTCGATAAAAGCGATATCGAGCGGCAAGTATGTATTTTTCATCCAGAACGAGAGCTTTTGCGGGTACGGGAAAATGAACAGCATGCCTTGGTCCTCGGGCATGTTGTTGCGATACATCAGCCCGCGTGTACGTGTCATATCGTCCTGGGCGATTTCCACCCACACGGCTGTTGAGTCGATAGTAATTTTTTGCAGGCCACTTCGCTTGTGCTCGCCAGCCGCCTGTGTTTGCTGCTGCTCCTTCTGCGGAGTTTCAGAGCGTTTATCATCTGGTTTATTACAACTCATGAGCGAAAGGATCATGGCCAGAGCCAATGTGGAAGACCGAATCATTGTTGTCTGCAACTTGTGAAGAAAACTGTTCCGAGCCGACAGTATTTTTAAATCTATAAAGACATGCCGATATAAAAAAGCCCCGTTGTGCAAAACGGGGCAAAAATTTCCGGTGGGCTGTCAGGCCGTTGTCTCTTCGGCTGGCCACTCGTGCCTGTGCACAGGCGCGTTCATGCACTCTTCGGAACACGAGCGTCGGTACTTTGGCTCGCATTCTTCGCAGCAAAAGTGCTGTTTGTGGCAGTCGAGGTTAGCGCAGTTTACATAGCGGTCGCAGGTCGCGCCGCAGTGGTGGCACTGCGAAACAACGGTGTATTGCTCGGCGTGGTTGATCTGCACGGAAATGCGCTCGTCGAACACATAACATTTGCCCACCCACGACCGGCCCTGTAGTTGCTCGTCTTTGCCATAGGTGACAATGCCGCCTTGGAGTTGTGCTACGTCTTTAAAGCCTTCTTTTATCATAAATCCCGTGAGCTTTTCGCAGCGGATGCCGCCTGTGCAGTAGGTAAGTACAGTTTTATCTTTGTACTGCTCCATGTTGTTGCGTATCCAGTCGGGAAATTCGCGAAAGCTCTTAATATCCGGTCGTATAGCGTTTTTAAAATGCCCGAGATCGTATTCGTAGTCGCTGCGGCCATCGAGAATCACAACGTCGTCGCGCTGCATAGTTTCGTAAAATTCTTCGGGCGAGAGATAGCGTCCTGTGAGCTCGTTGGGGTCGGTGTGGTCTTCTACGCGAAATGTCACGAGTTCGTCTTTGGCGCGCACGAATATTTTGCGGAACACGTGGTCGTCGGCTTCGTCGGTTTTGAACCATATGTCGGCAAAGCGCGGGTCTTCGCACAGCCCTTGTTTATAGAGTTCTGTTTGCTCTGCGGTGCCCGACACCGTACCGTTGATGCCTTCGGGAGCCACGATAATGCGCCCTCGCACGCCGAGCTTCTTACAGAAGTTCAGGTGCTCTTCGGCAAATGCCGCATGGTTGTCGATGCGGACGAATTTGTAATAGAGGAGAATGCGATATGCTTTTTCGCCTGCTGTTGTTTCAGTACTCATTGCGCGTATTCTATACTAATATGAACTGATAATAATTTTTACAGGGGTACGAAAGTTATCAAAATAATTGTTCGATAAATGTTCTTAGTTGTGCAATCTCATCATCCTGATGCTCTGTTCCATATAATGAGAAGTTTACAATTTTATCTGAAAACAACTCCTTCTCCGGGACTGGTCCTTTCTCCGAAAATAGCTCTGGCTGTTGCTGTTGTGATACAGAAGAAGTATTAAAAACTCCCATAATCTCAACGCCGTTACAGAACCGTTTCAGGGTTGTTGTAATTGCTTCAAAACTATTGTCAATTCCAATCCACTGGCGGGATAGGCTTGAAGCAACTGATAAAGTTGTCCCAGATCCAGAAAAGCAATCTAGAATGAGATCGCCAGGATTGGAAGATGCTTCTATAATCCGGCTTATTAAGTCGGGATTCTTTTCAGTAGGGTATCCCGTGATTTTAATATTCTGATTGTGAGCGTCTTTAAAGTTCAGCCAAATATCCTGTACGGGAATTCCCTTGCTCTCATCGAGATAAATCTTTCTTCGAGGATTGCCGGTCGGCGACCAATAAATTTCGCCTCTCTTGTCCATTTCTTCTAATGTCTGCGGAGTAAACTGCCAGTGCTTCCCTTTTGGCGGGAACATATTCCGCCATTGTTTCCCAGTTTCACCATTGCGTAGTCCGGGCGCATGAATAGGCACTTTTTTGTATCTTCGACCCGTTGCTTTTTCAATGTAAGGGTATTCCTTTATTGCCTGTGCGTGAGTCCATTGTTCTACTGCACGATTCCAAATGTATTGATTGGACTTTGTGTAAAACAGTATGTAATCAGACACATTCCCATATGTTTTTCTGGTGTAATTTTTGGGGTTACACTTTCTTCTGGTAATCCAATTGCGATAGTTGCTTCTACCGAATACCTCATCCATTACTACTTTTGTGTAAAAAGCCATGTTCTCGTCTAAGTGAACATAGATTGAACCGTCTTCGGCAAGCAATTCGCGCAGTAATATAAGGCGGGCACGTATAAACTCAAGATAAGAAGCACCTTGTAGCGTATCTGCATAAGCACTATTTCTTGTACGGGATTCAAAAGTTCTACCCGTAGAGTAAGGAGGATCAATGTAAATAGTACGAACCTTGCCTCGGACTGTCGTGTCTTGCAAGAGTGAAGCTAATACCTTGATATTGTCGCCATAATACAGGCGATTAGTATTAGTAGTTCCCCATAAGTGTTGGAGTGAAACAGCCGGTGCTGATAATATTTCTTCCTCTGGTTGTTTTCCGGGATAGCTTAGGGAAATATCTGATCCATACACTTCATTCGCGGAAGACAGTGCAGTGAAAAGCTTATTAGTTCCATTATTATTTAAGCTGGGAGCCTCCATTAGATTGCTTCCTCCTGCAAGAGCCAGTCCATTGTTAACCTTTCGGGAATCATGCGCAGCGTTGTCACCATCACTTTATTATGCAATGCCTCTATCCGGGAGTAATCATCCCACATTGTGCCTAGTAATAGGCCCGGGCCGTCGTTGAGCAGAATGATCTTAAATGGCTTGTTCTTTGTTTCGCCATATTCTAATAGTTCGCGGATAGTATGGTGGTAACCACCAGTTCTGTCATCTTCCTGTGCGCCTCCACGATCCGAATCGTAATGTGCCAGGCCTATTGCAATTACCTCGTCTATTGATGGATGGCGGATAGTAAAATCTATAGGACGAGATGGGGTAGGATAATCTTGGAAAATATTTCCTACCATTATGTCTCTACCTGCACGTTCAGGCCCTTGAATGATTAATGATGGAAACTGATTCCGAATAATAGCAAAGAACTTTTCAGTGAGGTCATAGCCTTTCCTACCGCGATCTTTATATTTCCAGAGCAAAGCACATAAAGCCTCATCAGGGAGAGGACGGCTCATAAAAGCAGCCTGCACGTCGGGAATAGCCCTAAAATAGGTGCCAAACTGTTCTATGATGTCATTGCCTTTGGATTTTTTTTTGAGCATTTCCACCGGAGTAGAGGGGCTTACATATTTTCTAAAAACACGCATCAATTGTATCCGCATCCATCCGTTCCTTATCTCATTAATCTGCATGAAAAGCCGGTAGGACGATTCAGATGTCTTCAATAGTTGTCCGAATAGCACTAGTACAGGTGTGTAAAGTTCACATGCCCAAGCCAAGATGTCAGGGTAGTAGTCTCCCGTTGCAAGAGTAATATACGTAGAACCCTCTGCTTTATAATCCGCAAAAGTCTTCATTCTATACTATGTGTTATGATAAACGTACATGCTGTATAGGAGCCTATGCGTTGATAGGCTTGCCGAGGCATTTTTGCTACTCAAATTGCCTGCGGAATTCTTCAAACTGCTGTTCGAGGTTTGCCACTGTCTGGCGCAGCGCTGCCACTTCTTCTTCCAATCGCGTGATGCGCTCGTTGTCGCCGCGCAGTGCCAGCGTCGCTGCCTCGGGCGAGAGGCCGTGCGGTTCGTCGGTAATCTCCGGCATACCGCCCAGCATGTGCATAAATCGGTTTTCCTTGCGCCCGGCTTGGCGCGGCAGCTTTACTACCAGCGGTTGCTCGCGGTTGATGAGCTCCAGCAGCATCTCTTCTACTTGGCTCAGATCGGCAAAGTCGTACATGCGCGATGCCCGTGTCCTGATTTCGCCCACAGTTTGCGCTCCGCGCAGCAGCAGCTCGCACAAAATTGCGATTTCAGGTCGTGTAAGGTCGTGCACTCTCGGCAGGCTGTGCTGGTACTTGGGAATGCGGCTGCCCGCTGCTTCTACTAATTGGGCAAAGCCCTTCTGGCGCAGCCCGTCGATTCCGTGCGCGACATCGGTTTCCTCGAACTGCACAATAGGGTCGCGGTTGGACTTCTGATTGCACGCATTTGTAAGCGCATTCAGCGTCATCGGGTAGTAGTCGGGCGTTGTCATCTGCTTTTCGATGAGACTGCCCAACACGCGTTGTTCAAGGGGCGTAAGAATCTCCTGTGTCGAACCTTCTGTCATAACCTCATCCTTTCAAGCTCGTCGTGAACAATATCCGGGGATTCGCGTCGGGAAATTACAACTGCTGCATGAATTCTTCAAGGATAGAGCCGCCCTGCGGGACATTTCTTTGTGCGCTTCGGTCTTCGGGGGAGCCGCCCTGCGGGACGGCTCTACGGTAGGTCGCTGCACCGCGCTGCACGTCCGCCTCGTGGTTTTCGGCCTTCACCGCAGGTTGTCTGGCAACCGGGAACATTATTTCCTGATGACGGCTTCTTGCTCGTAGTTGAGCAAGCTGGAGAAAAACTTTATATCGCTGTGCTTGTCTTCGATATAATTACGCTCCCAGTCGCTTTTGAAGAGCATCAAATTATAGTCGCGCACATCAAATACGATGTGGTCGCGGTAATAACTCTCAAACTTTTCAAGCACTTTTTTATCGTCGGAGTAGTACCATCGCGACGCCGTATAGGGCATAGTTGTAAAGATCGCATCGGCTCCGTATTCATTAAGCAGGCGGAATTTCACCACTTCGAGCTGGAGCTGGCCTACCACGCCGATAATCATATCGGAGTTGTATTTCCGGCGAAATAGCTGCGAAGTTCCTTCCTCCGAGAGGTGTTCTAACCCCTGCTGAAGCTGTTTAATCTTGATAGGATTATTCAGCCTCACGAGAGAGAAAATATCGGGCGCAAACTGTGGAATACCCGTAAACTTCAGGTTTTCGCCCATTGTAATCGTATCGCCGATCATCAGCGTGCCCCGGTCGTGCAAGCCGATAATATCGCCAGCATAAGCGCGGTCGATATGCTTGCGCTCCTGCGACATGAACTGCGTAGCGTTGTTGATCCTGAAATTCCGGCCTAATCGCACGTGGTAAGCATTCATTCCAAGCGTGAACTCACCGGAGCAGATGCGCATAAAAGCGAATCGGTCGCGGTGCTTAGGATCCATATTTGCCTGAATTTTAAAAATTAGCCCGGTAAACTCTGCTTCTTCAGGGTCGACGGTACGAGTTTCTGCGGGGCGGGGCAGGGGAGCAGGCGCGTGGTTAGCAATAAAGTCGAGCACTTCCTGCACGCCGAAATTGTTCACTGCCGAACCAAAAAAGACGGGGCTGACTGTGCCTGCAAGAAAGTGTTCGCGGTCGAATTCACCAACGACACCATCGAGAAGATCGAGGTCTTCGCGCAGCTTCGCGAGGAATTCGCTGCCGATGCGTTTTTCTAACAGCGGATCGTCCAGATCGGTAAAAACTTCCTGCTCGAAGTTACGCATAGATTTTCGATTGGGCTCAAACAACCGTATGCAGCGGTTAAACCGGTCGTACACCCCTTTAAAGCGGTCGCCCTGGCCAATAGGCCAAGTAGCAATAGTGCAGGGCAAGCTCAGCACTTTCTCTACTTCGTCGATAAGATCGAACGGATCGCGCCCTTCGCGATCGAGCTTATTCATAAATGTCACGATAGGAATATGGCGATCCCGGCACACCTGAAACAGCTTTTTTGTTTGGGTTTCGATACCTTTTGCCGAGTCGATAAGCATCAGGGCGCTGTCTACGGCTGTGAGCACGCGATAGGTATCCTCGCTGAAATCCTGGTGGCCAGGAGTGTCCAGCAGGTTAAAAGCGTGATCGGCGTAGTCGAACTGCATCACCGACGACGACACAGAGATACCGCGTTG
Organism: Ignavibacteria bacterium UBA7675; assembly: GCA_002483085.1. Classification (GTDB taxonomy): domain Bacteria; phylum Bacteroidota; class Ignavibacteria; order Kapaibacteriales; family UB7675; genus UBA7675. Next base: position 79,778 of record DLHF01000078.1, on the reverse strand, counting down.
CTTTTCGATTTCCATCCAATCGGACGTAGCAAAATGCTGAGCTTTCTTAGCTTTCACCATTCCGGCCATGTGAATAGCATTGCCGAACAGCAGCAGCTTTTCGGTCATCGTTGTTTTTCCGGCATCGGGGTGCGAGATAATAGCAAAAGTCCTGCGGCGCCGTATTTCCGACAAAGTATCTGTTGCAGTAGTCATAGTAGAGAAGACAGAGAGGCGCTGCCCGCCACAGCTTTTGCCGGGCTTCCACAGCGATAAAGAAACACAAAATACGAAAAAAGGCGTAACTATATGATTTTTAGGGCGCAATCGCCCTCTAAAAAGGGGTAACTTTACCGTGTTAAAAAAAATTATAGGGCGAAGGATTAAAGAATTAATTCTTCAAACCGATTCTTTCGTCTGTGCATACCTCAGGCTGGGCTCAAGGATGGGTCCACAAAGGCTTTAGGAACTGCACAGAGACAGTTCCAGTACTTTGATTGTGTACTTCATAGTATAGGCAAAAGGTGTCGCGGGCCCGGAATTACCCAATATTTTGTTCGGGTTACCGGCGGCTCCAATCCTAACAACGCCAACCTCACAGTTAACAAACCGGATAAAACCGGAGCTCCTTTTCATACATATTGCGGCTTTTTCCACACGGATGTGGTGCACTTTTTTTTAACCTCTTGGAGGACGTATGACGCTTGTCTCTTTTTCCCGCACAGGGAAATCCCCAGGCAGATATTCAGGGAAGGTTCTGCTTTTGATGCTACTGGGACTGTTCCTGCTAGGCACTGATTTGTACTCTCAGATGTACGAAGTTACAATGAATCAGCGCCGTCGCGGCGATCAGATTCATGTCGAAGTATGGGCGAGATCCTTATCTGCCAGCGCGCCTGCTCTTGGCGATGCTTCGCTGGTACTACAGTACAACCAGACCTACCTTGCACCAGCGGCTGCTCAGAGCGCCGCATCGACCGATTCGATATCCTACGATGTTGATGTTGCCAACCCCGTTGTTAGTATCGCTTCCCAGTATAACGCCGGAAATGGATATAACGCTATTACGACAGCTTCGTATGGCGCTGGCTTGTATTCGGTGGAGATTCAGCTAACATCGCTTGGCAATGGTGGTCTGCGACCTGACACAGCAGGGCGCGGGAGCTATATTGGCAAAGTGATTTTTGATATTCAGGGCAGCCCCAATACATCGGTGAATACGGGTGTAGCGTGGAGTACAGCCGTTGTAGCGCCGGGCAACATCGAGATATTCGATGTCAACGGCAACAATATGCGCAGCCAGACAACATTTACGGACCCGGCTGCAATGACGATTGTCGGTATTACACTGCTCAACCCCAACGGTCCTTCTGAAGTCGTTGACCGCGATAAATCATACGCTTCGATTCTCGGTACTGATCCCGACAAAGGTTATCCCATCTATTTTGAGCGCAGTGGTCTGGACCCGATCAACAATAATGTTCACGCAACTACTGCTACGGCTTATATTCTCGAATACTCGCTCAACGGCGGTTCTTCGTGGACAGAGCTCGGTCGTGTTGCCGAGACAACCACACAGACAAGCTCGATTGCTTCGCTTTCGGTTGTGGTCTCCGGCCAGCTTTCTACTACTGCTACTACCCATGTAATTACACTGCAAAACGGTCTTCCGCTTACCAGTGCTACCTTCGGCTATCGCGATCCTCTGCGCGTTGTGTGGACAACCAACGCCAGCTTCTTTGGCCGCTCGGAGAACGGACGCTTGCGTATCACGCAGCTCACGACTCCTGTGACCGCCAATATTACATCGCGCACGAAGCAGACGCCAATGGATATGAGCGATGCCAATTTTGTTATTGGACGCCTATTCTTTGCGCAGCTCAACGGTACAGATCAGTACATGCGTACTGCCGGTACATACAGCAATGCCACGCCGCTAACGGTGGAGACTTGGATCAACCTGAATGAATACAAGGCTGTTGGCTCCGAGCCCGGTATTGTAGCTTCGGGTGCTGGTGCTGCTGCTGCTGGCGACGAAGGCGCGTGGATGCTGTATCTCAAAGACGGACGTTATCCGGCTTTCCGCGCACGTGAAATCCTCGGTCGTGGCCCCGGTGGTTATATCGCTACTATTGTGTCGCCCGACGCGCTGCCCACAGCAAGCGATGTTTCGCCTCTTGGCACGTCGCACGCTGCCAACTGGGTGCACCTTGCTGCAACTGTCGACAAAGACACGATGATCCTCTATGTAAACGGGGAGATCGTGGATCGCAAGACAAATGACAGCGCTACGGATATTCGTATGATTACGACAAACCACCCGGTCTGGATTGGTGTGAACCCCACAGGCTCGGGTCTGGACAGTGCATCTAATTACCTGCATGCTGGCCTGAAAGGCACGCGTGTATGGCGTGCTGCACTGCCGCAGGATTCGATCCGCCAGCGCGTGGCAGGTATCGCCAACGCAACAAGTACCGGCGGTACAATCAATGTGCTGAAGTCGCTCGAACTGTGCTATACATTTGAAGGCTCGCTGCGCGATGCAGCTACCGAGCAATTCTTCCAGGGCAACGGACAGGACGCTCAGTTCTACACTGGTGGTTCGGCCAGCAACTCGGCTGCACAGTTCCGCCCCGACCTTGGCCACATTCGCCTTACTTCGCCCGTAGGCGGCGAAGGTGTAAGCAACCTTCTTGATACTACATTTACCGTCCGCTGGGTCGGCTATGGTATTGGTACAGTTGCTACACTGACAAACCTGTCGGCGGATGTCTCTCTGCAATTTAGCCTCGACGGTGGCACATCGTGGTCGACCGCTGGCTCTGTAGCCGGTGATCTCCTTGGTGTGAACCTCGAAGACAGCCAAGTAGAGTGGCTTCCCTCTACATCGGCTTCGCTTCGCTTTTTGCCGAGCAGCGCTTATTCGCACAGCGCAAAGCTGCGCATTGTTGGTGCAAGCAGCAACGACGCGAATGTGTCGAACACATCTGAGGCCTTTACTGTTGCTCCGTATTTTGCAGTTCGCAGAACAGCGAACAGCATTGTAACAATCGACGACGGCGGCAGCAATCGCTCGTTTAATATCTCTGGCAGCGAGGGCTTCCTCGAAGCGTGGATTCGCCCCTATCGTTTCCCGACTGTGGGTGAAGAGTATTTCCCGATTGTCACCAAAATGGACACGACAACAGGCGACTTGTACTACACGCTGCGCCTGCTGCCTACCGGGCAAATCCAGTTTATACTTCGCGATACTTCCGGTACACTCCGCACAGCTACAAGCAGTGCAGATGCTCCGCTTATCCGTCCTAACAGCGTAGAACTCGATTCTGCATGGACTCATGTAGGCGTGTATGTAAGCCTTGGCAATGGTGGTACATCTACAATCCTGTTCTACCTCGATGGTACTGCACAGACCGACACAGCAATTACCAACCAGCTTGGCAACAGCCTTTTCGTGAGCTCGCTGAACGAGTATCCGGTGTACATTGGCTATGAAGGCGGCACGACACCTCGTGGTTTTATTGGTGAATACCGCGAAATTCGCTACTGGAGTGGTGCTCCGAACAGCGAAGATGCAACTGGTAGCGAGCCGACGGCTATGACCAACTTTATCCAAGGCGCTCTGAACATTCGCGCAGAACAACTGACGTCGGGCTTCAGCAGCAATCTTGTATCTTCGATCAGCTTTAACGGCCATTCCTTTATCAATGGTGGCTTCCATCGCTCGGTCAGAACATCCAACCAGTCGATCCGTGCGCGCTTCTATGCCGACAGCCTTGAGTATGTAGCAGTAGAGCCGTATATCAAAATCGTAGAGCCGACATTCCGCCAGCGTGTTCGCAACAGCGAAACCGATGTACGTGTTCGTTGGGTGGGCTTCGACTACGGTTCGGTAACAACAGGTACAACAACAGCTACTCTTACAGCTCCTTCGCTTGAATACTCGATCCGGGGTGGTGGTGGTAATATTGTGCAGCCTTATCAGTATGTCTCCAGCGATTACTGGGATGTAGCGCAAGGCGACGCTATGACACTGACCACGACCTCTTCCTACCGCTTTACAGGCACAGGTGGTATTGTACAGTTTGGTACGCAGCTCGACATATCTAATGCCGATCCTGATCCAGACGACGATGGCGTATTTGATGGTACGACTGCTCCGCTGTCGGCTACGCTTACCAACGCGCGCTTCCGTGTTACTGCAACACCGTCGGCGCTGATTACAACAACTACAACTGTTACAGCCGTTACTGGCGAAGGTCCGCTGTTCACAATTGTACCGCCCAGCAACTTTACTGTGCGTGTGGTACTGGAAGGCTATCACGACGACTTTACAACGACGTCGACTCTTACCGACCTGCAAACGAACTTCTCCGGTGGTGGTTTGAAGATTAAGCTGTACACCGATAACGCTGGTACGCCCGGTGAAATCGCTGACTCGGCTGAATCCGAATACCAGTATGCCGACCGCGACTTTACAAACCGCAATGCCGGTAACAACCAGTTCGCAAACGTTCCGTTTATCTTTACAAATCTGCCCGATGGAAATTACTGGGTAGTTGTAGAGCATCCGAACCACCTTCCCATTATGTCGCGTTATCCCGCTCCGTTCCGTTTTAGCGGCGATGATGAAGCAACATGGGATGTCGAATCCGGCTGGGATTTCCAAAGCTGGGGTGGCGCATACAACAATATCCTGACAACGAATGCTACGCTTTCCACGATTCCTTCTACCGCATGGCTTACGCAAGGGCTCTACACAGCTTATAGCGGTGTAAATGCGCCTGCTAACGTTACTCAAGCTAATGTCTACGCCGAGCCTTACTCGCGTACAGGTCTGATTTTCAACCGTGGTTATGCAGGTAATGGCGCTATTACATCGGGTAATGCAGTTGCAGCAATGGTAGGTGGCGACGTTACAGCCGATGGCCAGATCAACGCTGCCGACCGTGTGCAGGTTGTGCTCGATGCAGGTACATCGCTTGTTCGTTCCGATATTACAGGCGACGGAACAGTGAATGCTGTCGACCGCGAAATCGTGTTCCGCAACGTTGGAAAAGTGTCGTCGATTATTAGCGTTACCTTCCCGTCGATAGCCAATGGCGGCGTTGAACCTCCTGTGGCTATGAAATCTGGTGTGATGGACAATAGCCGCTTCGACAATACCGCTGCAATGGAACAACCGCAGGCATTCCTCTCGGCTCAGCCGGGTACAGCGGATGAGCCCACAGTTGAACCTCCGGTTGCTATCCAGTCTGGTTCGGTAAGCTATACCGTAACAGCAGAGCCTAAAGTCGTAGGAAACTACCTCGAAATTCCGGTGTCGATCCGCAACAATGGTACTGGCTTTGGTATGGGTAATGCTACATTCGCAATTTCTTACAATACCTCTGCTCTGCGCTTTGTATCGCTGGACAACATCGCTACAGTTCCGTACAACGGCAACACTGCAAAAGGCTATTCGCCGATGTTCTCGGCTCCGAAGCCCAATGTAAATCAGGCTCTGCCCAATGTGCGTAGTATCGAAATTGAGTACGATAATCGCTCGGGTAAATCCGGCGAGACCGTGCCTGCTGTGAAGCAGTCTATTGGTATGCTCCGCTTCGAAATCAAACGCACAGATATGCCTTTGGTATTCAACTGGTTCCGCAGCACTGTCGTACTTGCTACCGATGGTACAGTGCTTACAGGCCGTGGCGAGTTCCAGCCTATCAAGCCTATCCTGTTGTACAATGCAACCGTTCTTTTCCCGAATGGTGGCGAAAGCTGGCGCACAAACAAAACCTATCGCCTTACATGGAAAAACAACAATGCTCCGCTGATCCGCATTCAGTATTCTACAGACAATGGCGCTACCTGGCAAGCTGCTTCGCAGAGTGCTGTACAGTCGTCGCTGCAGGCATACTCGTGGCAGGTTCCGTCAACTCTGAACTCTAATCAGTGCTTGATTCGCATTGTTGACCACGAAACAGGTATCGAGCTCGACCGCAGCGATAAAACGTTCTCGATCAGCGCAGCTACTGCGTCGATCTCGCGTCCGGCTGCTGCGGATCCGATCTACCAATCCGGTAAAAGCGAAACGATCAAATGGCAGAGCGCAGGCTACAGCAAAGTACGCTTTGAGTTCTCGTCGAATGGCGGTGCATCGTGGACTGCCGTTTCTACAGAGCGCAATGCTTCTGATGGTCTGCTCTACTGGAGCATTCCTTCGGCTAATACCAAAAATGCTGTTGTTCGTATGCTCGATAGCGAAGACGGTGCTGAAATTACCCGCACGGGTCGCTTCAGAATCCTTTCCGGCTCGCTCTCGTTTACAACGCCGAAATCCGGCGACAAGCTGGCTTCCGGTACGTCGAGCCGCGTGCGCTGGAATAGCGAAAACCTGGATGCTTACGATCTTGAATACTCGGTGGATGGCGGTGTGAACTGGACACCTGTGCAGTACAATGTTGATGCAGTAAAACGCACCTACGACTGGATGGTCCCTGCCGTCTCGACGAAGGAAGGCATGCTGCGCGCGCTGTACAACAGCGATCCGGAACTCGAATACAGCCGTACTCCGCTGTTTGAAATTCAAGGCGTAACGGGTGTGGAAGAGCTCGCCGATGGTACAACCTTTGGCACGCCGTATCCCAATCCGTTCACCGATCGCACATCGGTAAGCTTTACGCTGGCAAATGGCAGCCGTGTGTCGATGGCACTGTACAATGAACTCGGAGAGAAAGTAGCGGAAATCGCCAACGCGTCGTACTTCGATGCAGGCGCTCATACCGTGTCGATCTCGTGCGAGTCCCTTAGCTCGGGTGTGTATTACCTGCACTTCAATGCAGGCAGTGTGCAAACCGTGCGCAGGCTGCTCGTCGTGCGTTAATTTCTCCGATAAATACGTCCGCAATAAGCGTCATACCAGGCCGGGTACATTCGTGTACCCGGCTTGTTTTATTTTAGGATGGATCGGGAAAACAAAGGCGATTGTCTGCCGAAAAACACGAGCCGGAGTTGCGACCGGTGACAGCGACCATACGTAGAGCCGTCCCATCAGGGCGGCTCGATGCAACGACGCCCGTGCCACACATATTCATACTTGCTATTGCAGGGAATAACATATGAATGCACCACGTGTGTGCTGCTGGGAAATCGTGTGAGAAAGCGAAAGAAGAGAGAGGAGCTACTGGTCGGCTATGGGGCTGGTGTTTATTTTGCCTCGGCAGTGGAAGCGCGGCGTTGAGCTGCCAGATAGTCGTGGATGCAGGAATCGTGGAGCTTTGCATCGATCCACAGCCTAAAGTCGAAATACTCCAATGTGCGTGCCTCTGCTGGATCGGTGATAGCTTCTTGTAGCTCGTGGTGTGTTTGCCCGAGCAGGGTGTGCAGCGTTGCGCGGTCGGTAGTAGCGCCGAGCCGGTGCAGATACCGGAGCATGATTTCTTCTACGCGAAACAAGTGTCCTTGCTTCTTCATGTAGCGATGAGTGGAGCGGATTGTAGAGTCGAGAATGTCGAGATTTTGCAGTTCGCTGTGGATAATAATTGAGATGAGTTTTGTAAGGCTATACACCTTTGGCATTGTTTGCTGCTCATCGAGGATGTGATTGACATATGCCAGGGCGCGGCGGTAATCGCCCATGTACACACACACATTCATGGAGGTGAACAGCAGCGCCAATCGGTGCTCTACTCTGGCCCTTGTACGCCAGATTTCATCGGCTTGGTCGATGGCCGGGAGCAGGGCATAGGCTTTGTCGTAGTTGCGCATCAGCGCGTGGTAATTCAGTTCCAGCCCATAGAACGACTCATACATAAAGCGCTGCACCTGCGGGGAATTTGTTGGCAGTGCTCGCAGTTTACCCAGGATAGCTTCGAGCTCGTCGTAGCGCCCGGTTTTGAGACCTCTGTTAAAAAGATTGTGCAACTGCGGCAGATATATCATGATGTTTTCGCGTATCTGATGGGGCAGTTGTTCCATTGCTTCTACACTTGCTTTTGCATGGATGAAAGCCTGTTCGTATTCACCTTTTAGAAAGCTCATGCGGCTAATCGTGCTGTGGTAGCGCACGCGCAGACTGTACTGCTGCGGCCTGTTTTCTTCGCGGAGAAGTGGGTGCTGGAGAAAGGTATCGAGAGTGTCACTGTTGTTGTGTGGATAGGCCGACGACATAAAAGAGGACAGGGAAAGCTCTTGAAGGTGCAGATATTCGTTCTCGAGCTTGACAACTGCTACTGTTTGGGTCAGCTCTTCGTACAGCGTGTCCAGCTCTTCGCTCTCCGCCACTGATGAGGTATGATATCGGTTGGTGATCTCCTGGCGCAGTATCTGAAGCAGGAGCATATAGACTTCGCGTTCGACAGCCATTTTTTTTGCAGCTTTCAGCAGCTTTTTACTTGCTGCGTGCATACCTCTGGACTGCAGCAGCCCGGCGAAGACGATCTTTTCCTGAATGTCGTGGTAGGTACTGTTGCTTTTACTGAACGAATCTAGCGCGCGGAGCAGGCTTTCAAAGAGATATTTTTTCGCCATTGCGAAGTGCCGTGTAAACTTCTCGCCCGCGTGTTTTTTTAGCAATTCCTCTTCGTCGTATTCCTCTACTTTATCAATGACATCAAACAATTTATAGTAGGCCGTATCGGCTCCTTTCGCGCGCGCAATTTCCATCCTAAAGTAGCGTTTCTCCGAAGGGGAGAGAGATTTTATCAGCAGAAAAAGTTCGTCTGAAGGTGTTTTCATAATACTATTCCATCCATAGCAAGTGCTCGCCATGCTACCAGTCGGGCAGCAGGCACGAGTCCATCTTTCCTTTTAATCCGTTGCAATTCGGCAGAGAGATTGTGCACAGTTATCAGTCCAAATTCGCCATCAGGAACTTTATTTTTGGCGAATTATTGTTTTTTTTCGCCACGATTAGCGGCTTTTTTTGTACCCGACGAAAACGCGGCGCACTGTCGCCGGGATTGTGTATCAATCGGGAACAACATTCTCGTGGCTTTACCCACAGCTCATAGCCTTTCGGCATTTCTGCGCGTTGCCATTGTACTGCTTGTGCTGATACCGCTATCGCTTGCAGCGCAGGACAGCGATAGCACAGGCGGCAGTCCTGTGATTACCTTTGGCGGGGCTATCAGTGCGCGCACTGTGTTCTATGATGCTACGGCGATTGCACAGCGGCGCAAGCCGTTCTCCTATGTACTGTCGGGCTCTGTTACAGCTAACTTGTTCGATATCGCTCTGCCATTTTCTTTTACTTACAGCGAGCAGGAGCGCAGCTACAGCCAGCCTTTTAACCAGTTTGGCGTAAGCCCGCACTACGAATGGGCCACGGTACATCTGGGCTACCGTAGCCTTACGTTCTCGCCATTTACCCTGGCTGGACATCAGTTCCTTGGAGCAGGCATCGAGCTCAACCCCGGAAAATTTCGATTTGGAATGATGTATGGGCAACTACAGCGCGCAGTGGAAGAAGACACACTGCGAGCTGGCGCACAGCCTGCCTACGAGCGCACAGGCTTTAGCGGGAAAATAGGCTATGGTACCGACAATAGCTATGTTGACCTCATTGTCGTTCGCGCCAAAGACGACGCAACATCGCTGAGCAAAGCGCCCGAACAGGCCGGGATACTGCCCAGCGAAAACCTCGTCGTTGGTCTTTCCGGCAGGTCTGAAATAGCCAGCGGAATTACCTTGCACTTCGACGGTGCCATCAGCGACTACACGCGCGATATTCGTGCCGACCTGTTAGACAACAACGACGACTTGGCACAGACGGCGAGTTCGCTGCTACCTGTGCGCACATCTACACAGCTCTATACGGCCTTGAGCGGCGGCATAGCGCTCAACTTTTCTGATTTCAGCCTGAACGCTTCGTTTACACGAGTGGACCCCGATTATCAATCGATGGGGGCTTACTATGTGAGCAACGACATTCAGAGCATCACCGTCGCGCCTGCAGTTGTGATGTTCGGCGGCGTGCTTCGGGCAAACGCAAATCTATCACTCCAGCACGACAACCTACAGAACAAAAAAGCCGCTACCACACAAAGAATCATACCCGTACTCAATCTATCGTGGTCGCCCTCGGGCACCTGGGGTATCGACGCGCAGTACACGGATGTGCTCACATCCCAGACCGCAGGTAACAAACCGCTCAATGATACAACTCGTATGGAGCAGAGTTCGCCTGCATTCAGCCTTTCGGCGCGCTATACCGTAGGCGACAGTGCTATAAGCCATGCCGTGTTTCTCAATAGTATGCTCCAAGTGCTCGCCGACCGCAATCGCTTTACAGCTTCCTACTCCGAATATACCAACACGACAATCTACGGGGCGTATAGCCTTGGGTTTGTGCCGCAGAACCTCACGCTGACCGCGACGGCAGGCGGCACGCGCACCGACAATGGTTTGGGTACTATTACCGGCAGCAATGTCTCTATTGGTGCCGTACAAGGAATGTTCGACAACACACTATCAGCGCATATTACGCTGGCCCTTTCCCTGTTCGGCAAGGGGCAGACGATCAACAGTGCAGCCGGGTGCAGCTATGCAGTCACCAAGCAGCACACGTTCAGCCTTGATGTTTCGCACATGCGTTCATCGGCTCAAACAACAGAAAATACGACTTTTTCAGAATTTACAGCAGTGGCGAGCTATGTCTTTTCCTTCTAACCGGGGCAGGCGTTCCTGTTCCTCTACACATACCCAGCGCTCACACAGCAAGAGAGCGCCTTCCCTCTGGAACTCCGAATGCAATACGCAGCCTGCGGGCAGCGGAATGTATTTTGCTGTGATGACGGCTCTGTGCCTCGTGTTTTGTGCGCTGTGGAGTGCCGCAGCGTTTGCACAAAACGACGTGGTAGTAAGCACGCAGGTGAAGCCTCCGTATTCGCCGTATCTGTCGGATTACGTTGGCTTCGACAATAAAATTGTCGTTACTCTGCAAAATACAAAGCCGGTCAATCGCAGTGTGCGGCTTGTAGGTGCCTTCTCGGGCGACAATGGCGTAAAGGTAGCTATACCGCTGAACTTCAAGCCTGCGCAGGCGATTATGCTCGCGCCCAACCAAGTGCTGATGCTCCAAGGCTCGCAGCTAAAAGAGTATATCAATCCCGATGTTCTTACGTTTAGCGGTATCAGCAAGCAAGAAGTAGTGCAGGGAAATGGACTGCCAGAAGGTAATTATTCGTTCTGCCTTCAGGCTTACGACTACAACTCCAACACGGCTCTGTCGCTGCCCGCGCCTTCGGGTTGCGCTTTCTTTATCATCTCGCACTACGAGCCGCCGCTTATTCTCCAGCCTTCGTGCAATAGCACTGTAGCCGATAAGATGCCGCAGAACATCCTGTTTAGCTGGACAGCTCCGGCGGGCGCTCCACCCCAGAAAATTCAGTACAAGCTGAAAATCGTGGAAATGTATCCGCAGAACACCAATCCCAACCAAGCGATTGCCTCAGCTACCGATCCGCCTTTTTTTGAGACTACTGTGCAGACAACGTCCTTTCTGTACGGCGCTTCTGCTCCCAAACTAGAGAAGGGTAAAAAATACGCTTTTCAGGTGACTGCGATGAACAAGCCGCCGGGCAAGGACCTCGCTTTTAAAAATAGTGGCAAGAGCTTGGCGTGTTCATTTACTTATGGGCAGCAAAATCAGCAGGATAATAACAATAACAACAATCAAGACAATCAGCAGGACAACGACCAGAACAACCAGCAATATGCCGACCCATGCGATAAGCTGAACTGCGCGCCTAAGCCGCTTGCTTCCGGCCCGGCTGTCGACAAAACATACACAATAGGCGAGAGCGTTGCGATAGGCTATTTTACAATGAAGCTCATCCAGCTCAGTTCGCCAGCGGCGGGCAATCTTTCGGGTCAGGGGGAGATCGACGTACCGCTGTTCAAAACTAAGCTCAAAACTACATTCCAGAATCTACAGGTAAATGCCGCAGGCAAAGTGTTTGCAGGGCGTGCAATCGGCGCTTATGATCCCGGTGCTATCGTCGATGAAAAGCTGAAAAATTTTACCGACAACCTCCAAAATACAGCCGCTGAAAACGTAAAAACCGTTGCCGACTATGTAAAGTCTAAGCAGAAGTACATCGAGAACTTTGTAGATGTGAACGCGCAGGGACTGCCGTTTGGATGGAAAAAGCCATTCGGCGCGGGAATGCAATTACTTAATGTAGCCTCGGTAGAATTTGCTCCCGATGGTGCCCGCCTCAACGCCGTGCTAGAATTTCCCATTCCAGAAGCGAACAATAAAATACTTGCCTTTGCACAAAAAAATGTGTGCTTTCATCCCACCGGTTTTTCCATCGACGGGCTCCAGAAGCTGACCATGCTTGGCAAGGACGTGACGTTCCCGTGGGGACAGCATACCGATATCACGCTGAAGCCTGCGGATGGCGACAAGGGCACCTATGTAAAATGGGGTTGCGAAGGATTTGTCTCGATGCAGATCGACGGCGAATTTGTGTTTAAAAGCAGTATGCTCCAGCCTGCCGATGGCAATGGCCCGGTAAAGGCTCGCTTTACGTTCTCGGATGTTGGCGTCTGGGGCGATATGCTCGGCACGGTGTCGATGGATAAATTTACAGTGCAGGGATTAAAGGGGCTGTCGTTCTCTTTCGACCAGATCACGCTTGATTTCTCCGATTCGCGCAACCCGCAGAATATGGCATTCCCCGCGAACTACGAAGGGAGCAAGGGCAAGGACTGGCGTGGATTTTATTTTAAAACGATTCAGGTGACACTGCCCGACTACTTGAAAAAAGCCGGGCAGCCCATAGCAATTACACTGCAAAACGCGCTTATCAACAAGCTCGGTGTTACAGGAATGGCATCGGTGCAGCCAGTGCTTGCGCTGGATAAAGGCACGCTTGGCGGGTGGGCGTTCTCCATCGACAAGCTCACGGTTGCTTTAGTGAACAACTCGCTTACTGGAAGCGGGATGGAAGGGAAAATTACGCTGCCTATTGCCAAGACAAATCTCGGCTATACGTGTATCTTCAGCAATTCGGATCAAGGTTTAAAAACTTCGTTTGAAGTAGAAACAATGAATGATCTGGTAGCCGATATGTGGGCGTCTAAACTCCAGATCAACCAGGGATCGAGCATTTCTATTGAGAGCTTCAAATCGACAGTGACAGTAAAAGCTGTGCTGAGCGGAAAGCTCACGATAGACGACTCGTATGGAGAGCTCGATCTTAAAGGCGTAAAAGTCAATATCCCAGACGTAGAGTTCAAAGACTTTACGATACAGAATAAAAAGCCGTACATCACCGCCCAATACTTCAAATTTGCAAGCCCGCAGAAGACGTTTGCCGGGTTCCCCATTTCCATCAACCCGGGCAAGGGCATACCAGTTAAATACAACAACGACAGTTCCAGAGTGGGCTTAGAGCTCAATCTTTCTATTGGGCTCGATGGCAATGGCCAGAGTGCAATCAGCGGTGGGACGGCGTTTACTGTCTGGGCGAAAAAGCAAGAGATCAACGGCAAACAACTTTGGCTGCCCGACAAGGCCACGCTCGACAGCATTGGCATCAAAGCTAGCGTAGCGAGCTGCGATCTGGAAGGCTCGATCAATCTCTACAAAGGCGACCAGGTATTTGGCGATGGTTTCCGTGGGGCAATCAAGGTGACGTTCCGACCGCTGCTGAAGCTGTCGTCTACAGTACAGTTCGGCACGACGGCTTACAAAAACGGCGGCAACTCCTACCGCTATTGGTATGTCGATGCTATGGCCGTGATGAACGCAGGTATTCCAGTGTTTCCGGGCTTTGGCATTTACGGATTTGGCGGCGGTGCCTATTATCACATGGAGCCAGTGAAGGTCACGCCTTCGGCGGCCTCGCTTGCAGGCGACCCGAATGTAGCGAAAAAATCCGAGAAGGCAGGCGAGACAAACACCGGTGTAGTGTACATGCCGAATGCGAGCATTAAGTTCGGATTTAAAGCCACAATTGTGATGGGCACTATGCCGAGCCCCAATGCGTTCAATGGCGACATCACCATCGAAGCATCATTTTTCGAGGGCGGTGGTCTCAACGAAATAGCGCTCATTGGCAATGGCTACTTTGTGCAGATACCCGACCCGAAAAAGCGTCCGGGCAATGATGCCGTTGTGACAGCTTCGGTTGACTTCCGCTACTCTACTCAAAAAGCGTCGTTCGATGGTCTTATCGATATTGCATTCAATCTAAAAGCAGGCAAGACCGAGCTGCTTACTGGTGGTGGCTTTGCGGCTTTGCATTTTAGCAAAGGCAAGTGGTTTATAAAATTTGGCGAACCCGACCAGCGATTTAAGCTCAAGGTACTCGGCAAAATTGGCATCGACTCGTATTTTATGATCGGCAAAAATAGTCTGCCGCCCATGCCGCCCTTGCCTACATCGCCAATCAATTTTCAGCAGAAACTTCCTTGGTTTAATGCTCAGGCGTCTCGCAGCGATTTGGCTGAAAATGGCAGTGGTTTCGTGCTCGGACAGCAGCTCAGTATCGACACCGGCAAGCTGAAGTTCTTAATCTTCTACGCACAAATTGCCATCGCTTTTGGCTATGATATTTCTATTCTGAAGACCGACCAGGAGTGCGAAAACGCCAATGGTAAAATGGGTCTCAACGGCTGGTATGCCAATGGGCAGGTTTATGCTGGGCTTACCGCAGCAGTGGGTATCGACATCAATCTGTGGTTTCTGAACGCCGAGGTGGAGCTATTTAAAATAGGCGTCTATGCTGCACTCAAAGCAGGGCTTCCGAATCCCACGTGGATGGTAGGAGAAGTTGCCGCCGAGTACAGCGCTCTCAACGGCTTGCTGAAAGGGCATTGCTCATTTAAATTCCGATACGGCGACTATTGCAATCCCAACCAAGGCGATCCGTTCGGTGGGCTGAAAATTATCGCCGATATTGTACCTTCCGGTGGCGATGCTGATGTATTTGCATTCCCAGAAGCCTCGTTCAATCTGCCAGTGGGCGGCAACAAGGCAATTTCGGTAGAAGGTCTTGATCAAGACGGCAATGTGAAAGTAAGCACATTTCGCTTCTTCGTGAAAAAGTTTGAAGTGGTGAACACCAAGACGAAAGCTGCGGTACCCGGAAGTTTTTCGTATGCCAACGAGCACATGTCGGCTATTTTTACAGCCGACGAAATGTTCGAGCAAAAAAACAATTTCAATATTCTTATTGAAATACGCGGCGAGCGCATAGAGAACAAAAAATGGATACCCATCAAAAAATGTAAAAACTGCAACGAAGACCATACGGAGGTGCGCCTCTCATCATTTACCACAGGTGATGCACCCGAAAAATTCCGCGCTGATAAAATTGTGGAAACACGCCCGGGCCGCATGCAGCGGTATTTTCATTTGGGCGAGTCGGGCAAAGGCTTTGTGCGCTTTGTGCAGTACCCGTCCAACATCCCTGCGATGGTGCCCGAGGATTCGCGCTACAAATACGAATTTACAGCGCGTTTCCAGGAAGTAAAATCCGGTAGTGTTGTGGTAGGCGAAACACCTTTAGAATGGGTAAATAGCGGCGACTTTAAAGGCGTGAAATTTACCATGCCGGAATTAAAAAAAGAAACAGTGTATATCGTCCAATTCCTCCGCAAAAAAGTGCTAAAAGCCGGTAAAAAAGAAAGCGGATCGAATGTAGAATACACTACTGAAAAGCGGAGCATAGGCGGCGGTCAGTATATCAATGTGCGCCAGACAAGGCTCAATTCTATCAAGCTCGGCGACGATGAATTTCTCGTGTACCAGCTCGCATTCAAAACAAGTAAATACAACCGGTTCAAGGACAAGCTGAATGATTATATCGGCAATCGGAAGTCGATAAAACGCGGTGTGGGCGACTATGTAAATACTGTGTATGCTACTTACGAAGGCGACGAGCCGCTGGACTGGTACGACCTGAATCAATCGTGGTACATGGTGGGGTCCGAAAAGCGCTATACTAATCCATTGCTGATGGTAGAGGCGCGCGATCTGTCCTCGGGTACGTCCATTGACTCCTACTGGCGGCAGCTTTACGACACGTACTATCATCCGATACTCGACAACCAGTATTTTAGTGCGTTGCTTTCCACGCAGTACAATGGTACGGACAAGGTGTATCGCATGAAACGCCAGTACCCTGCTGCAAGCGCCTATACGCCGGGCTCGCGCCTTACTAACGGGACGTATATCGACGATGAGAAATTCCCGAAGTACGCTGTTGATATCAGCTATCAGGGCAATGGCAACACCAGCAAGCTGACCAATAGCGAGATTAATGCTGTGTACTGGAAAGACTTGGACAACGGCGACGGAGGGGGCAACAACCTTGCGATCCTCGCTCTTAACAATCCGAACCAAGGTGGTAATAATAATGGACTGAACGCGGGCTTTGATTTGAAGGCCAACATTGTAAGCAAACTCGTGCTGCGGTATGATGTATTTACGACGCTGAAAAAAGACCGGCAGCAGGTGTACGAAGAGTTGCTCTATCGCTATAGCCTCGGGCCGCCAACATATAACTTCAACCAGAACTTCTGGACGTTTATGAGGCATCATGCGCCTACTGATGTGGCTAAGGCTTTGGGCATCAAGAACCCCGATTATTGGAGCATGAACCCCAACGATGCGGCTGATATTTCTTTGAATATTCTATACAACGGGCTTGGCAGTCCGCGTACAATTTCATTCCAGATCTCCGATGGTAAATAATGCTGCTATGAAAAATATATATGTGCTCCTCGCGCTCCTGCTTTTGCCTGTTGTTGCCGTAGGGCAGAGCGATTCCCCGACATCCGATGCTGTGCAGTCGGTGCCTAATTATCTGGAAGGTGGGCGCCGCGATACAACCGCAGAGCTCCGGCCCAATCTCCGGCTGGCAGTCCGTGGCTATGCCGATTCAGTCGTGCTGCGCTGGGGAACGACCGACCATGTAACATGGAAAGTAGCGGGAACGGCTGGCTATATTGTCGAGCGCAGCCCTGTGCAAAAGGGCACTGCTCCTGTGTGGACTCGCCTTACAACGGCACCGCTCAAGCCGCTTCCGATTGCTGAGTGGAAAGCGCGGTTTGCTGCAAAGGACACTCTGGCAGCGGCGGCAGTACAAGCGTGGTATGGCAAGCCCATCGTGACAACCGACGATCCGTTTGGCAGCATTTACCAGATGTATGTGCAGCAAAACAATATGCACGGCTTTGCGCTCATGCTCGCCGATATCGACCCGCGTATTGCCGACGGCCTTGCGCTGCGCTTTGCTGATAAAACAGCAGAACGCGGCCAGACCTATCTGTACCGCGTGTTTCCGGCTACACAGCACAGCGATGCCGAAGTCGATACCGCCTTTGCCCTTGCTACGGTAGCTGCTGCCGATCCCGTTCCCGATGTACACACGCTTATGGCTGCTGAAGGCGAACTTCTCGTTGTGCTGAAATGGCTGCGCTACGAACACGCCGTGCCGTTCACTGGGTATATTATCGAGCAGTCCTTCGACGGAGGCGCTACGTTTACGAAGCACAATGCTATACCTTTTGTACCAGCTATTAATGCCAACGATGATGTTGTAGCGCTGGACACTGTGGAATACAGCATCCAGCTCGTAGAGAATTACCGTCCGGTGCAGTATCGTGTGCGTGGCCTCAACGCATTTGGAGAAGTATCGCCAGCCGGTACAGTAGTTGTTGCAATGGGACGCGACCGCACTGCACCCAAAGCCGTTCTGCCGGAAAAATACGATATCGTCGATGGTGTGTCGATTCGCCTGAAATGGCGATTGAATGGCGAACCCGATTCCGATCTGAAGGGCTTTACAGTGGCTAAAAGTATGGATCCCGAAGGCCCGTTCGAGCCTGTCTCGGCCATGCTCCCAGCTACAGCTCGCAGCTTTGTAGATACCAATGTCCGCGATCTGCCGCAGCACTACTACACGGTGACAGCGTTCGATACAGCGGGCAATGCGCGTGCATCGGTGCCTGTGCTCGGTATTTTTCCCGACTCAATTCCCCCGGCTGTGCCCACAGGATTAGTAGGGCGTATCGACTCCAATGGCGTCGTGACGCTTACATGGAATGCAAATACAGAAAAGGATCTGAAAGGCTATCGCGTGTTTTTTGCCAATCAGGACGACCACGAGTATATGCAGCTCACTACCGATATTACTATGGATACAGTCTTTACCGATACGCTTACGCTCCAGACGCTGAGCGAAGAAATCTACTACAAAATCACGGCGTTGGATTACAATTTTAACCACTCGCCATTTACTGCAACACTGGTGCTGAAAAAGCCCGATGTGGTGCCGCCTACTGCTCCGCTTATTACCGATGTCACTGTGGACGAAGGAGCAGTGCATCTGCATTGGCACAATAGCCCAACGTCCGACGCTGTGGAGCATACGCTGTACAGGCGCCGAATGGGCGAGGGCGAGTGGAAAAGCCTGGTGAACTATAAAGACCGCTCTGCCAGCTATACCGATAGCACAGCCGAAGTAGCCGTGATGTACGAATATGCAGTGGAAGCGCGCGACGACGATGGATTAGTATCGCCGAAGTCAAATGTGGTAAGTGCTCGTGTGTACGACAGCGGTGTGCGCCCGGCGGTAGAGCGCATTGCCTACGAAGTTGATACGCTCAACCACCGGATTATCCTAAAGTGGAACTACGGAGCGGGGAAGGACTGTAGCTTTTACGTGTACAAGTCCGGCGGCGACGACAGCTACATGCTTATGCAGTCGATTCCCGCGCAGGTACGCGAGTTTGCCGACACTGATGTAAGCGCCGGTGCAACCTATCGTTACGCACTAAAGGTGGTAACAGACGACGGCGGAGAATCCCCGATGATCCAGACCGAAGCGATACGCTATAGGTGACAACTGCAACGAGAAGATTTTCGCAGTGCCGTCTCTGGGAAACGGTATTGTGGTCGTTGTGTGGAGACGGCTCGCCGAGTCGTCTCCGCCCTCGCGTTTGGTCTTTGCACCGCGCAGCACTGCCGCCGCGTGGTGTGCGGCCTTCATCGCTTTTGTTGGCGCGTCGTGTTCCAAACTGGCGGCTGTCTTTCGGGCCACCACAAGACGGTAAAGCCGCCTTGTAAGGCGGCTTGTACGACCGGCGACAGCGACGCCCGGTAGAGCCGACCATCAGGGCGGCTCCGGCCAGCGACGCCTGTGCACAGTTTCTCCATAAAAGAACACCCGATAGCGGAGAGCTACCGGGTGTTTTTGTTGCATGCGACGCGCTTTTATGGCAGCGTTGCCTGGAAGTTTTTATAGCGCGTTGTAAAAATGGTGCCCTCTGTGGGCGCAGGCGTATTATTTTCCTGAAGCATGGCATCTACATCGGCGATGCGCTCGCCCGGATTGGGGTGCGTAGAGAGCAGATCGGTGAGGATATCACTGGAGCTGCCTTGCTGAGCCACAATTTTCTCAAAGAAATACTTGATAGCACCGGGGTAGTACTGTGTGTCCTGCAAATATTTGAAAGAGTATTCATCGGCTTCGCTTTCGTCGCTGCGGCTGTTGGCCAGCATGCCGAGGCTGCTGCCAATCTCTGCTACCATTTGCTCAATAATCGACGGATTTTCGCCGAGTGCCAAGCTGAGAAGCACTTGCACACCGTATGCTTTGGTCATGCGCTGGGTAGCGTGGCGCCGCTCTGCGTGGGCAATTTCGTGCGCTAATACGCCAGCGAGCGTTGCTTCGTTGTCTACGAATTTCAGAAGGCCCGTGTACACATAGATATAACCACCCGGTGTACAGAAGGCGTTGACAGTGTTGTCGTCGTTGATAATCTCGTATTCATAGGCGTACACACCGCGCTTTTTCACCTCGTCGGAATTCAGCACTTGGTCGCCAACGTTTTTCACGAATGCTTTTACATCCGAGCGGCCCAGAATCGGGTACTCTTGTGGATTGTTGCGAATTTCCTGGTCGACTTCCTTGCCGAGCTTTACATCGTCTTGGTCGGTAAACAGGTTGAACGACGATATACCATCGTCCGAGCAGTGGATCATCAGCACCGAAAGCGCCAGCATAGCCACAACACTACGCCAGCGGCGGATAAAGCTTCGGGTGGAAGATACTGTTGTCGTCATATACAATTACTCCTCAAAATATTCCGCGATGGTACATGTACGTATCCAGCGGAGACTTGATATTGCGAATGCTTTTCAAACCACACAAGCACCAAAAGAGTTGCAGGCGGGCCGCTGTGCAGAACAACAGCAATTGTTTTTTGCAGCCTGCGCTCATAGCGGCCACAAAAATGCACAAAGAACTACAGACGCCGCAAATGTTCTGTTGCAGAGCTGTATTTTTCTTTAAAAAACAGAGACCGGACATTATCCGGTCTCTGTATTATTGCTACGCGTTCTCGTATTTGCCTCAGTGGACTACTTGTAGCGTCCCGGTCTGTGTTGTTCCATTTACTTCTACCGAGTAGCGGTAGCTGCCGGACGGAAGCGACTGCGTGGGAATGTCTACTGTGTGTTGGCCTTCGGCAAAAGTGCTGTGCACGGGCACCGACACGACATTTCCGGCTGCATCGTACAGCGTAATGGTGACAGCCGAGGCTGCGGGCGTGGTAAACACGACGCTGGCCTGTGCATCAGCGGGGTTGGGAAAAGCTTTTTGCAGACCTAGGCTTGTGGATGGGGATTCGCCGGGTTTGTTGAAAGCTTGGCCTTCGGCCTCGTGCTCGTCTTCAGGATTGCTCACGCCATCCCACAAGAGGAAGCGCACAACTGCGTGTTTGCCATGTTCGCGTTTGCCGCCGTGCTCGTGTCCGTGCTGTGTGCGGTCTTCAATCCGGCTGATAAACTGTTTATCGTTGTCGGTGCTGGCTGTCGAAGAAGCTGTTTTACACCAGTCTGCCCAGCGTTGGGTACGAGTTTCGCGCCACGATTGGAGGGTAGGCCGAGCTTCTTCGTGCATAGCAACAAGGATATCGCTGTATTTAGTAATCAAAGGGCGGAGCTCGTCCATGATGTCGTGCTGGTCGTCGCGGAGATCGCGCAGAGCATCTTTGTACTGCTTAGCCGTTTCCTTGTCGCCGATTGCACGTGCTCCCATAGCTTTTGCCATGAGCGTTTGTCTTTGCTTGCGGAATTCTGCTGCTTTGGAGCGCAAGCCATTGAGCGTAGCGAGATCGGCGGGCTCAATATTGTTGTCGAACTGCTGTTTCCACACAAGCAGCGTTGGCACCATATTGTCCTGCGCCCATTGCCGTTGGGAAGCGCGCATTTCCTTGAGCGAAGCCGCCAGTTCGGGCGAGATATTTACCTGCTCATTGCCATCCTTCTTTCCGTGCTTTTTTCCACGCTTTTGGTCGTGATCTTTATGGGCAAACGCGGGAATTGCGAGCGCCATCATTACGGCAAAAACTATGAGTGTTCTGATTCTTTGCATATGGATAACCCTAAACTATTGTAAAAATTGTCATGCGTCGTGTAGCACGTGCGGTTAGAGGTAGAGTAGGCAGGAAAGGTTTAATCGCCCTGATGATACCGCAGCAACGGTGTAAAGGCAAACGTATGGCAGCAATGCGCGGTTGGCGGGCGGGCAACACGCGGCGGCGGTGCAGCGCGGTGCAAAGACAGAACACGAGGCCGAAGACAGTAGGCCACTGTATTGCCGGATTGCACGCGCTATGTATGCACGATAGCGGAAAAAGTGCCCAGTTATCGCCCTGCTGTTGCTGCCACAAAGCGGCTATAGATGCGTTTGAGATGCGGTATGCTGTTGATCTGCTGGAGCACTTGCTTTCGGCGGTTCTCGGGCAAGCTATTCCATGTATTGACCAGCTCGGCGGGGTCGGAAACGAGGTCGAAGTATTCGCTGCCGGTGATGCCAGAAAAGGAGAAGTGGAAGCTGTCGCCGTATATACTGAAACCTTCTTGATCCCAGTGCCGGATGTCGTTGGTATTCAGCGAGACAATCATGCGGCCCAGCGGCATAGGCGTTGTAAGAGCAGAGCCCTTGAGTTCCATTGCAGTAGAGCGGTTTTCCTCGTGCGTTGCCAGGCCGAGAACATCAACAACTGTAGGTGCTATATCGAGATTTGCCACCGGGCGCGAGCAGTTGGCGCGAAGGGCTGCTACGGCGGCGGGGCGCGCTGCGGGCCAAGATTCGGGGATAAATGCAAGAAACGGGATATTCATAATTGTTTTATTGAACGCCGTGATACGCGGCGTACAGTCGTGGCAATCGGAGGTAAGGTATTCGCTGTGGTCGGCGGTAAAGATAATAAGAGTGCGCGAGAGCTCGCCATTCTTTTGCAGCGTTTCGTATATCCTGCGAAAGCTTTTATCTAACAGCCAGGCGGCCTTGTAATACGGCTGGGAGAAGGGGGGCTGTTCGGTGATAAAATTGCTCGACTGCTGGAATGGCATGTGCATAGCATTAGAATTGTACACTGCAAAAAAGCGTTTTTCCTTTGGCAGATTGTCGAGTGCTTTGCAGAACTGGTCGGAAGCGTACAGCTCGTCTACGCCGGTATTATTAACTGCGGGCATATCCATGTTGTCGGCAGTAATACGCACATCCGGTCCCGGCGAAAAGAAGAACCGGTCGAAATGGGCCCACGTATAGCGCTGTGCCGATACAAACAGGGTCGACATACCAGCCGCTCGCGCCCAGTCCCACACAAAGGGCATCGTATGCAGTTTCTTTGCGTGTTCTTCGGGGCCAACACCTGTCATCAGCGAGGGCACGCTTACATTGGTAGCACCGGAGTTGGTATAGGCGCGCTCGAAGACAAAAAAGCGATTGCTGCTCTTGGCCACCCATTGCGAGAGGAAAGGCATGATAGTATCGCGCGAGCCATAGAATGGCAGCCCGTGTTTTCCCCACGATTCGTTCACAATGAGTACGATATTAAAATCGCGGTTGTTCGTGCGTTCGGAAGAGTGCACTGCCATGTGCGGCGAAGCGCTCAGCCGTTCGGGCGAATCCACAAAGCGCAAGTAGTCGCGTATGGCCAAGCCTGTAGATGCAGTTGAGGTCAGAATTGCCTGCCTGCCGTATAGGTTTACTTGGTTCAGCGGTATGAGATACAGCAACGGTAGCAGCAGTGCACCTGCCATAAACACAACCGTGCGGCGCTTTGTGCGCGGAGTAGCTGCACGCGGAAACCACAGAGCAAGCAGCAGGCAAAAAATTGCCACAAACCACAGCATATTGAAGTTCAGCAAGTAGTCTTTTGTGAAGCTGGCAAGATAGTCGGAATCGGCGTGGACAAACGACAACATCGACACCGATAGGTATTCGCCCATGTAGTGATACACAAGGGCATTCGTTACGATAAGCAGTGTAAGTAGAAGGCTTATGACAACTGCGGCAATCTTTCGCCCTCGGTGCGGCAGAACGGCGTACAGAGCCCAGAACCAAGCGATAAATACGAGGTTCATGAGGCAGCTTGTAAGATAGATGCCCGGTTGGAAATATTTTACAGGCGTGTGCAACAGCGGATACACCACTGCATCTACAAACTGGAAGAGGGCGAATGTGCACCACAAGGGCATAGCAGAACGCAGAAACGACAACACAGAGCGGTAGTTCATGGACAGGGGCAATTGAAAATGGCTGTGTGCAATGACCAGTCGGAAACGCCGGTAGGATGGTTCATACCGTGTTTGCCCAACATGCGCGGAAACGAATGGCGCCAAATTACAAAATCTTTATGAAATTGTTAAAAGCTGGTAATGCAGGGCTGGCAGAACATTCTCGGCGGCAGCATCCGGTACTGTGTTGTGTACAGGATGGGATGTCGTGGACGCTTTGCAATGGGGGAAACCACACGCTTTCAGTCGTCGTCTGTCCGCGACAAATAGAAAAACCCGGGGTCGAATTTACTGACGGTAAGGATTTCGGCTACTGGCAGGACAATCGCGAAGTCGTCGATCGAGCGGAACGAGTATCCGCTGTCGCGTGCCGATAGCATTTTCTCATATGTGCCTGAGTAGTACGTAGAGATCACCACTGTTTTGTCCTCCGATTTTCGATAGCCACTCATCAGAGGAAGAACTGCAATTCTCTGGGAATTGCCGGGCGCTTGGAGTGCGGCAAGCCATCCCACATATACTTTGCCGTTTTTGAGCGAGAGCGAGAGCAGGGCATCGTTGGCAAAAGCGTCGTAGAGCATGAGTTCGAGTGGGTCGCGGTGCTGCCTGATAGCTCGTACTATCGCTTTCTTTTCCGGGTACAGGGCATTGGCGGGCAGCCACAGCATTGCGCCATACACAAAAGAGAGAAGCGTTGTGCCGAGATAGGGGAAATGGAGATCGGCTGCGGCGGCGATGTGGTGCCACCATGCGATTATGCCGGGCGCGTATATTTTTAGCAGAGCAACAGTGGCCGACGACGCGATAAGGCAGCCCGCGCCGCTTATTACTGTGCCCGGTATCAGAAGGCGATTGCCGTCGTAGCGCAGCAAATGGAATTTTGTGTAGTTGCAGTTGCTTACAAAGATATACCCTCCCAGCAACGGCAAGAGCAGCAGATTAAAAGGCATAGGTGTTGTGGCTGTGGTGCTGTACAGTTTGTGAATTGCTGTTGTTCTATCGCGGTGTGCTGTCGTTGGTTGTTATGTGCTTGCGCGCATTTTCTACTTTTTCGATCATTGCACGCACTTCTCTGTTCCTTACAATTTCCGACGGCCTTTTGTACAGCGTACCCGATGATGTGCTCCGAAAGCTGGTCGTGTTATCAGCAGGCTTATGGTTGGTTGTGCGCTCCTTGTGCTGGGGCATAGTGCTACCTCGTGTATAAACAATGGTTGTTCAAAATACCGGGGAAGAGCAGTATTTCAAAGAAAAAAATACGAGATCAGATCAGTACCAAAATTCAATAGTCAGTGTGGTTTCGGGAAGGAATGCGTAGGAGGTCATGTATCTGGTGCATGCGCATAGACAACTACCTGATGATTCTGAACCTGATCCTCCCATCATAGGGGCTTCTAATATACCAGCGAGCTGCTCTCCCTTTAGCTCTACTTTAAAATGTCCTCGTTCGGGCATGGCTTCCACTGCAATGGAGGTGTGCAGAGGGATATGGAGTTCATAGGGTATTCTGCACCAGTCGATTTGTGCATCGCCAAGATACACGATTTCATCAGCCTTTACTGCGAGAGTTTGTCTGTCGAAAATTAAAGGCGGCGCTTCGCCCCACTTTGTCGACCATAAGGTGTCATTTTGAGGATAGAAAGAACTCGACATGGAAAGTAGCTCGGCGCCTTCCTGGTACATTTCCTCGATGCAGTCTTCATAGCAATACATGTGGTCTTGGTAGCCAATTTGCACATTGGACAGAGTGATTTTGCCAAACCGAGGGTTCACCGAGTCATCGGGATTGAAGACGTGGTATTTATAGCTTGAAATAGCAGTATAGGATGGCGAGCGCACCACAACATAATCATCTTGTATGCTATCGGGCACTACAACTGTAAGTGTATCCGGCGAAGCCGCCTGTATCGCAGCACGCCGGTGGCCAAAGTACACAATCTGCTGGCTGATGTCAGGAGAATAACCCCTGCCGACGATTCGCACTATCTGGCCGGGTCTGACAGTAGAATATATAATTCCTTTTATCGACACCGGTTCCCAGCCAATCGGTACACTTGTCCACGATACCTTGCTTGTATCGCTCCACAGACCGGACTGCACGATAATTCTCCCACTTTT
Source organism: Ignavibacteria bacterium UBA7675 (assembly GCA_002483085.1). Lineage (GTDB taxonomy): Bacteria > Bacteroidota > Ignavibacteria > Kapaibacteriales > UB7675 > UBA7675. The sequence continues at coordinate 54,145 of DLHF01000078.1, read as the reverse complement.
GGCTGTGGGCGGCGTCGATACCAGAAGCTGTGTTTCCGAGGCTTCGAGCACGGGTGCATACTCGTGAGGCGGGAAAATCACCCTGTTCATCGCGGGATCGCTGCTGAAATTTTTTCCTGTAATAGTAATAAGTGTTCCCCGGCTTGCCTCCGCTGGTACAACGCTGTGCACTGCTACACGGCTTTGCGGCTTCACATAGTCGTTCGTGTATTGTTCGGCGATAACGGGGTCGAGTGTAGTGCAAGCTGTCTGGCTCATAGCTACAAGGATCAGCAGCAGGAACATCCATAGGCTGAGCAGCGGGCGGAGCAGGGAAAGAGCCATAGGAAGATGGCGTGTGTGCATAGAAGTGTCCCGGGTTGTGGATGCACAGTGTAATAGTAGCGAGAACACTCGTCTTGTGGCAGAGTTACAGAGAGTGTTTTTGGGTGTTGGCTCGGCACTTGGTCGTTGCACCGCGCAGCAAGTATCGTAGGAACGATGCGAGCACGTCCGCCGCGCTTGGAAGTTATCGTAGGAACGATGCGAGCACGTGAGTCTTCATCGCTTATCAGGCGGCTGGCCTTCGAGCAGCGACGAAGCGGGATGTGCGACCGGTGACAGCGACTGAACGCTTGCACCACACGCCCGTGCCACAAAAAATATAAAGGAGGCCAGCATATGCTACCGGCCTCCTGCTCGTTTTATTCCGGCTTGTCTACGGGATAGCCCGCTGTTGCCCAGCCTTTGTAGCCGCCATCCATCGAGATCACATTTGTATATCCCATTTTCTGGAGGTTGTCGGCTGCCAGAGCAGAGCGGAAGCCACCGCCGCAGTACAGGACAATATCGGCGTTGGTGTCGGGTATCGTGTTTTCGATATCGCGTTCTATCACACCTTTGCCGAGATGCACAGCACCGGGCAGCTTGCCGTTGTTCCACTCATTATCCTCGCGGACATCCACCAAGTAGAACGATTCGCCGTTGTCCAATCGCTGTTTTACTTCTTCGACTGTTGTTTCGCGCACACGCGATTTTGCGTCGTTGACAATGCTGAGAAATCCGGAAGAATGTATCATACGACTACCTTAAAAGGTTGGAAAATACCAGATCATCCCTGGAACTCTATACGTTTATGTGTGCCATCGCAGAATGGTTTATTGCTGGACGAACCGCAGCGGCAGAGAGCAAATGTTCCGCTTGTTGTCAGCTCATTGCCATTGCTGTCCACAAGCACGCATTCGCCTTTTACAAGCAGCGGGCCATTGGCCATAAGCCTGATTTCGGCGGCGGGCTGTGCTGTAGAAGCGGGCTGTACCGCTGTTTTGTCCTGATTGTGCGAGTAGGACAGTGCACCGGACGGACAATGATCTACAGTGCGGATAATGTCTTCTGTCGAGCCATCTTCCAGAGTAATCCACGGGCGCTTTTGCACATGGAACACTGTGGGCAGGCTGCGGATACACCGCGCCGAATGGATACACTTCTCGGGCTGCCAGTGCACGGTGATTTCAGCATTGGAATAATTTTTTGTCATACAGATGTTCCGAACTATAAACAGTAGAAACAAACCATGCGGGCATACCTATTATCCTGCCACATGGACTGCGGGTCGGCGATCTGGATTAGGTTCAGCTTGGCGCAGTACTTCGCGTGTTGTCGGAGCTGTATCGCCTTCGCCAAAAGCGATATAGCGCAGCAGGTAGGTAATGGGATTGCCTTCTGTCCAGCCAAAATACACATGGGGCGTGCGCCCTGTTCTATCGCGCAAATACAGCAGGAACGCGGCAATCGCATTGGGTACTGCCGAGCTTTGAGCGCGCAAAATGCAATAGTCTTCTACCTGTACACCCTGCACAACGAGTTCATCGGTAAAGTCGGAGGCATCGCCCACGCTAATTTCCAGAAACACAATAGGCGCATCGGGAGGGATATGATTGTCTTCGCGCTTTTCCTTTTCCTTCCACGCATACTCGGCTGCATCGCCTTTATCGCGCCGGTTGGCAATAATGCGGATATCGCCTTTTTGCAGAGTCTGGATAAATTTCTCGGCTGTCTCATCGATAATAATGCGTTCTACCCGAAGTTCGGTAGAGCGTTGCACACGGGAAATCAGCGATGTAAGAACAATAAAACCGATAAAGAACGAGGCGATCTGAATACCCTCGGGGCGTTCGATCATGTTAATGATAGTTGTGTACAAAAAGACAAGTGCGATAAAAGCGAACATATAGCGCTTGGCCGTCCGCTGTTTCCAGTTTGCCAGAGTAACTGCAATTGCCGCCGAGCTCATCAGTACGAGCACACCAGTAGCATACGCGCCACCCTGGGCATCGACATCTGCCTTGAAAATATAAGTGACGACAAAAGCAATCGTTGTAAACACAAGGACCAGGGGGCGTGTAGCGCGTGCCCATTCTGGAGCCATACCATAGCGCGGCAGATAGCGCGGCACGATATTGAGTAGCCCTGCCATAGCCGACGAACCGGCAAACCACAGAATGAGAATTGTACTGACATCGTACAGCGAGCCAAAGCCTTCGCCGAGGTACTGATGTGCCAGAAATGCGAGAGCGCGGCCATTTGCTGCACCACCGGGCTGGAATGCCGCCGGGGGAATCAGCAGGGTAGTAATCATACTACTGGTAAGCAGCAGCACGCTCATAATAAGCGCCGCAGTGCTCAGCAGCTTGTGTGTATTGCGTATGCGCCCTTCGGGGGACTTATACGTATCGGACGGATCGCCCTGTACTAATGGCATAACAGCCACACCAGTTTCAAATCCCGAGAGGCCGAGAGCGAGCTTGGGAAAGAGGAACAACGACAAGCCTATGATCATCATAGGATTGCTGTACTGGAGCGAAAGAGCATTCTGCCAGTTGGGCAGCACTTCCGGATGCAGAAATACTTCGTAGAGGCCGCGCGCTGCTACAACAAGGTTGAGCGTAAGGTAAGCACCTACGAGGAACACAGCTAAGCCAATGGCTTCCTTAAAGCCTTTAAGAAAAACAGCGCCGAGAAAAGCGACAAGCACCAGCGTAACAACAACAGGATGGGTTTTGATAATATCGCCAGCAAAGGGGTTTTCGATAATGTGTGCAGTTGCATCGGCAGCCGACAGGGTGATAGTAATGATAAAGTCGGTAGCGACGAATCCCAGCAAACACAGAACAAACAGCTTGCCCTTCCAGCGCGGGAGGAGCATTTCGAGCATGGATATCGAGCCTTCGCCATGTGGACTTGCCGCAGCTACCTGCCGGTAGATGGGCAAAGCGCCAAACAGCGTAAGCAGAATAAGAATCAGCGTTGCAAATGGGGAGATAACGCCAGCGGCCAGAAATGCGATACCCGGTTGGTAGCCGAGCGTGGAGAAGTAATCGACACCTGTAAGGCACATCACTTTCCACCAGGGCTGAGCGTGATGCACGCCTTCGCGTTCGTGAGGACCTACTGTTTCTTTTACCTGTGGTTCAAGGAACCAGCGTCTGAAAGCGCTTTCGCGTCTTCGCGGACTATTGCCTGAGTCTTCCATTTGGACATTTACTTCAAAAGTCGGTTTCCGTCCCGGGACGGAGACCAAATCCGTTCAAAACGGAGGCGAAATTACATCAAAAAATGTTTGCAACAAGCGCTTTCGGTGGGAACGCTTCCGAACGCCTGTGTTCTATGGCGCTTCTTTTACTGTTTTTACGAGGGGATAACTGGTTGTTGCGGGCTGTGAATCGGCGCTTGTAGTGTTTGTTGTGAAGCATTATTCAGCCGAAATATGTGTTGCTGCTGCGCGCTGTGGTGCGTAGTTTGAGCAGGTGTAAAGAACAGCGGTACTGCCGTGCAAAAAAAGGCTTTACAGGAATCTTCTCCGCGCCTGTGAGCGTTAGAGATATGGCGGATCGTGCGCTGCCAGCAAGCGGGGGGCAGCGACACACGGAATGTACTCTATGGAGGTAATATGTACTCGATTCTTGTACTGTGTATGCACAACAACAGTCGGTCGCAGATGGCCGAAGGAATTATTCGCTCGATGTCCAACGACTCGGTAAAAGTGGCAAGCGCTGGGATACTGCCGGGGCGGATAGACAGCTATGCTGTACAAGTCATGCGAGAAATAGGAATTGATATTTCGGGGCAAGAAGCCAAAACCATCGACGCATTTCTCGGGCACACGTTTGATCTTGTGATTACCGTGTGCGAGATTGATCGCGAGCATTGGGTGGGATTTCCCGGGCAGTTCACGTATGTGCACTGGGAGATTGAAGACCCGACAAAAGCGCGGGGGACAGAGGCAGAAGCGCTTGAGCAGTACCGATGTGTGCGCGATGAGATTGTGGACTTTGTGCAACGCGATCTGGTGTGGCGTGTGGGCGACGACCAATGGAAGACGGGTTTGTTGGAGGAAGACGGCTTGTAAACACATCGCCCCGCACGGGGCGGGGCGATGTAAGTTCTATAGGATGCGTGCTGCTTATTCGACTTTGAGAAGTTCGAGTTCAAAAACAAGCACGGAATTCGGCGGAATAGCGGGGGGAGCACCTTGTTCACCGTAAGCGAGGTTCGAAGGAATGTAGAGTTCCCACTTCGAGCCTGCTTTCATCAGCTTCAGCGCTTCTTGCCAGCCGGCGATAACACCGCCCATTGTAAGCTCAAACGGCTGATTGCGATCATACGAGCTATCGAATACTTTGCCGTCGGTCAGCATGCCTTTGTAATGAGCTGTGAGCTTGCTTTTCTCGGTCGGAATTGCTCCGGTACCTTCTTTGATGATTTTGTATTGCAGGCCACTGGCAGTAGTCTGAACACCCGGTTTGTTCTTGTTTGCAGCGAGGAACTCATCGCCCTTTTTCTTGTTCTCATCGCCTTCCTTGCGCATTTTCTCCTGCTGTTTAGCCATCATTTCCATTTGGAAACGCTGCATCAGCTCGCCCATTTGCTGCTCGGTGAGGAGCATTTTGGTAGTGTCGTTTGCAAGGCCAGCTTTGAGGCCGACAAGCAGAAGATCGGGATCGATATCAACGCTTTGCTGCTGCATGTTTTTGCCGATGCTAATACCGATGGTATAGCTTACGCTGTCCTTCTGCGTTTTCAGCCCAGCGTCGGTTTTCTTTTGTTGAGCATTTCCCTGGCAGCCAATAACGGCAAGACCGAGAAATGCAATGGTAAGAGATTTCATTAAAGCATTCCTTTCGTGAAAAAAGAGAAATAGCAATTGCCTGAACTATAAAACTGCCTAAATTATCGTAGACTGGCTTCTCCACCAAAAAAAATCTGGGAAAGGCCGGTTTTTGAGAAATTCCCGCGTTGCAATTTGGTTACGCTTTTACGAGCGAAAAATAAAATATACGGCGCCTACCAAGCACAAACCAGCCCAGAGATAATCGAGTTTAAGAGGCTGATTCATATAAAACAGGGCAAAGGGTACGAATATTGCCAGCGTAACAGCTTCTTGAATAATTTTGAGCTGCGGCAAGGTCAACCCGTGTTCATAGCCAATGCGGTTGGCCGGAACCATGAGCACATACTCGAACAAGGCGATTCCCCAGCTTGCGAGCACAGCGATATACCACGACCGACCCGACAGGTTTTTTAAATGGGAATACCAGGCAAATGTCATGAAAATATTCGATGCTATCAGCAGCAATACGGTTTGCAGGAATGCAGGCATGATTGGAACTGTATCTGTGTAGAACACTGTGGACTGATCGCAAATCTACAGCCGCGTGGAGTTCCTGCAATATGTTTTATCGAATAGAGTTCGCCGCGCTCTTGAATGCGGCGGGGGCGGATGCTGCCTGTGTTTGTTTTGTAGTGCGGTTGCCGGGGGGAAAGCCACGAGGCGGAGGTGCAGCGCGGTGCGGAGACGAATGGCCAGAGCGGAGGCTGAAGCGCGACTACTTATTTTATAGACTGGCAGCAGTGCCCGGGCGCCTGGTCGGAGACGCCCGTGCCACAGTCTATTTTCACCAGCAATCATAGCTACAGGATATTACCATGCGTAGGCTTCAGGAGCTTGGTTGCCCGGGCCGGGCCAGATCGCATCGAGTTCGCTCATTGTTTCTTCGGAGAGATGGAGATCGAGCGCTCGCACATTTTCTTCGAGCTGTTCTATTGTGCGCGGTCCGATAATCGGTGCTGTTACGACGGGATTGTGCAGTGTCCAGGCAAGAGCGACATCGGCGGGGGCATGGCCGAGGCTATTGCACAATGCTTCGTAGCGTTCGAGCTGCGGACGCAGTTTGTCTACTGATGCTTGGAGCTGTGGGCGAGCGCGGCGTCCGGTGCGTTCGCCATCGAGCACACCACACAAGATACCACCGCCGAGCGGACTCCACGGCAGCAGACCAAGACCAAAGGCACGGCATGCGGGAATAACTTCGAGCTCGATGTGCCTATTGCGTAGGCTGTAAATGCTTTGCTCGGAGACAAGGCCGAGGAAATGGCGATTCTGCGCTATGCAGTTTGCTTGGGCAATATTCCACGCAGCGAAGTTGCTGCTTCCCACGTAGAGCACCTTGCCTTCTCGCACGAGCTGTTCCATTGCCTGCCACACTTCTTCCCACGGTGTTTCGCGGTCGATGTGGTGCATTTGGTACAGGTCGATATGATCAGTCTTGAGGCGGCGCAGGCTGTCCTCACACGCTTTGCGGATGTGGTACGCCGAGAGCTTCCAGTTGTTGGGGCCATCGGCCATTCTGCCATATACTTTGGTAGCCAGTACGATGTTGTCGCGCCGCTCACTACCCTGGGCAAGCCAGTTCCCGATGATTTCTTCAGTCGCGCCACGACCCTTGTCCTGTCCGTACACATTTGCTGTGTCGAAAAAATTAATACCGAGTTCTAACGCTCGATCCATAATTGCAAAACTGTCTGCTTCTGAAGTGTACGGGCCGAAGTTCATGGTGCCGAGGCACAGTTTGCTTACTGATAAGCCCGTTCTGCCGAGATGTGTGTAATTCATAACAAATCCTTATGGGTTGAAGAGGCGCCCTGCCGGGGTATCTGCATGCAGATGCGCGAGGCGTTCTGCTGCGGCTTGAAGCGTCTCCATTGTTTTGCAAAAGGCAAAGCGCACGAGCTTACGACCGTACTCCGGGTGCTGGTAGAATGTTTCGGTGGGAATAGCTGCCACACCGATGTCCCGAATCAGATAGTTGCAAAATGCTGCACCGTCGTCGAATGGATATTCTGCAATGTCGCACAATATAAAATAGCTTCCTTCGGGCGTGCGCGGCTGTAGCTGCGCTTTGTCGAGCACGTGGACGAGGAAGTCGCGGCGTTCAGTGTATTCGCGGCGCAGTTCGGCGAAATATTCGTCGGGCATGGACAGCGCGTGGGCGCTCGCGTACTGAAGCGGTGTTGCTGTTGCAAACACGCTGTACTGGTGCACGCGGCGCAGTGCTGTATGCAAATCAGCATGGCCTGTAGCCCAGCCGATTTTCCATCCTGTAAGAGAAAAAGTTTTGCCGATGCTGGAGATCGCAAGTGTGCGGCTTTCCATGCCGGGAAAGGAAGCCAGATGCAGGTGGCGCGCTTCGTCGTAGACAAGATGCTCGTACACTTCGTCGGTGATTGCCAGCACGTTGTGCTCGATGCACAAATCGGCGATGAGTTGTAGTTCGTCGCTGTTGAACACGGTGCCCGATGGGTTGTGTGGCGTGTTGATGTAGATAGCTTTTGTGCGGTGCGAAAAGGCCGCCCGCAGCTCTACGGGGTCGAAGCGGAAATCCGGCGCGTGTAGCGTTACGGCCTTGGGAGTTGCTCCGGCAAGGCGTATAGCCGGTACATAGCAGTCGTAGCACGGCTCGAACACAATGGCCTCGTCGCCCGGTTCCAGAAAGGCGAAGGCCGCAGAAAACAGCGCTTCGGTGGCGCCACTTGTTACGGTCACTTCTGCGGTAGGGTCGAGCTCAATGTCGTAGAAACGGCGCGTGTGAGCTGCGATAGCCGTGCGGAGCGCGGGCTCGCCATGAGAAATCGCGTATTGGTTATGCGCCTCGCCAAGGGCCTGCTGTGCGGCTGCAACGACGGCGGTTGGGCCATCGAAGTCGGGAAATCCCTGCCCGAGATTGACTGCGCCGTACTCCTTTGCCAATGCGCTTATTGCTGAAAATACTGTTGTGCCAAACTCCTGCACACGCTGCGACATAAAGGAACGCGCCATAGTTATTGTATTGGATTGATAAATTGCTGATGGCGGAAATATACAGAAAAAGCGATAGACGGGAAATGCTGCCGATCTTGAGTATTTGCGAAATCGCTTCCCAAACTATAGGAACTATTTACAGTGCCGTCTCCGCTCTTGTGTTCCCTCTTCGCACCGCGCTGACGTCCGCGCATCAGTTACCGTAAGAACGGTGCGCGGACGAGCCGATGATAACTTCCATCCGCCGCGTGTAGTGCCGGGGTTCACCGCAGTGGGCTCGTGCGACCGGCGACAGCGACTGAACCTACCGGCAACGACGCCCGTGCCATACAATGATAAGCTACTACCTACAGAGCGGGAAGGCCATACCAATGCCGATGCGCTTGCTGCTGGTGGAGTGTGCCCCCCAGTGCTGTTTCTACCTGCTCGCGTGTGTAGCCGCTGTCGATGCCGATCACCCGCACAATATCTTCTTCTATGGCAAACGCAACTCGCCACGACTGGCAGGCCATGGAGTACAGGCCATCCTCGCGGACAGTGATACGGCGGTATGGATGGGGAAATGGGTCGACCTGTAGCAGCGGGTCGACAATGCTGCGTAAGTCGACGGTGTGCGGTGCCAGCCATGTGTTTTGTGCGGCAGCTTCTTCCGACCACACCACGGTAAATACGCGTTGGGGAAGAGCGTCGAGCCAGCCGGCTCGCGCCTCTGGGAAAGCATCGGCGTAGGGAACATAGGGCTTGATGTCGATAAGCGGTGTACCGTCGAGCATGTCGGGGTTTTCAATAGTAAGCATGCGCCCCTGCACGCCGAGCAGTGTTACTGCCGATATGCCGATTGGATTGGGGCGATGGGGCGAGCGCGTGGCAAATAATCCCCGGCGCACTCTTCCTCGTGGGGGCAGCACTTTGGGCTTCCATGTCGTGTTGCGGTGAAACCAGTACAGCACCCAGATTTTGTCGAATCCCTCAATATCGGATAGCGCTTGCTCGAAATTTTTTCCGGGAAAAAGTTCGATCACTCCTTCTGTGCGCTGCTCGGAGGCTTCCGACTGGCGTGGTGCGGCATAGCGCTCGGAGTACGGCGTGTGGATGACGCCGATGGGCGAGAGAGTAAGAATATTGGGAGTGCTCATACTACAGTTGCGAAAGAATATAATAATATGGTTTACGCTATTGTGCGCCGCATGCCTACACCCGAAGCAAACAGCGAAAATCCCGCTCGTTCGTACAGTTTGCGCGCATTGGCGAGGTTGTCCCGCACGCACAGGCCAGCTTGTGGCATGTTGTGCTCGGCAAAGAACCAGTGCATAGCGTGCTTGAGAAGCCGCTCGCCAATGCCTTTCCCCCGCTGGCTGGGGTGGACAGCGAGGAAATCGACAAAGCCTTCTATCGGCGTGTCGCTGATCGACACAGCGATATACCCGGCCAGCGCTCCGTTGTCTACTACTACAAATATTGTTCGCTTCGGGCCGAAGCCATCTACGACATCGCGGGTGCGCTCCACCGCTGTTGGGAATGCACTGTTGTGCAGTGCGTCCAATTCACCAAACATGCCGCTGTGGTATTCCTGTATTGCGGGGTCTGCTGCGGGAATGGCTACTGGGCGGGGTGCTGTGTAGATGTGAATAGTGTGCGTATCGCCGAACCCACGCTTGGCGTAGAACTCTCGCACGAGCGTATTATCTACATTGGGGAAAGCCATCATATCGGTGATGCTGCGGGGGAGTGTTGCTGCCAGTGCATCAAACATCGCTGGCAGGGCTGCGCTGTGCTGGGGTGCGTTGTGGAGAAACGGACCGCGAAGCCAGCAATGAGTACCTGCCTCGTTGAGTTCGCATCCAAGTGCGCCTATAAGCTGGCCTTCGGCGAAGGCTGCAATCAGGGGAATGCTACTGTTGGCCAGCAGTTTGTCGATTTCTACTGTGATGCCGTCTCGTTCGGTATCGCAGTGCAGGCACTGGCTTTCAGCCCTGCTATTGAGATTCGAGAGCAGGCCGATAAGAGCGCTGCGGTGCTCGTCTGTAGCGCGGAGAATCGCACTGTGATCTGGGTTCATAACGCTACTTCCTACCACAACAATATTGGCAACACATGAGTACGGAGGCGCTACAAGACGTGTGATGTTTTTATCTGTTGCAAAAGCGGAAAATATCTATTGGATGGGCATAGAGATTGAATAGCGATTGCTCTACTGCTGTGGTGTACTGCGGGCTTGCACTGCCGCGATAAGAACGGCGCGAAGTCGAATGTGCGGTTAGCAATACGCGGAAACGGGTTGCAAAGCCACGCGGCGGAGGGAAGTTATCATGGGCTCGTCCGCGCACCGTTCTTACGGTAACTGATGCGCGGACGTCAGCGGGGTGCGGAGAGGGAACGGGGTATCGAAGGCAGAAAGCCACCGAATGGATTGATGGCCTTCTGCTGCTCGCTATCGGGAATGCGCTTTGCTGCGGCCATTGATTGCATAGTGTGGCTTTTCCCCAGAAGATGTATTGTCGTGCTCAATGCGGAACTGCTCGATAAGCCCTAGGAGATGGTCGGAAGTCGAGCGCAAGTCTTGAGCCGTCTGATTCATGTGGTCCGCTGTAGCAGCGGATTCTTCTGTAACGGTGTTGATGCTTTCCACATTGCGGGCAATATCGCTTACTGCTGCGGCTTGTTCTTCGCCTGCGGCAGCGAGCCGGGCGATAATATCGGAGACAGTAGTAGCCCGCTGGATAATGCGCTCCAGAGTGGCTCCTGCTCTGGAAGCTGCTTCTTTGCCGCGAGTTACTTCCGTGGTACTGCTGTGCATCGTGCCTACTGCCGAAGACGTATCGTTTTGAATGCGGTGGATGGTATCGGTAATTTCCTTTGTCGCTTTGCGCGTGCGTTCGGCGAGCTTACGCACTTCATCGGCTACAACAGCAAAACCGCGTCCGTGTTCGCCCGCGCGAGCAGCTTCAATTGCCGCATTCAGGGCGAGCAAGTTTGTTTGGTCGGCAATTTCTTCGATCACCTGAATAACAATACCCACTTCTTCGCTGCTTTGGCCGAGGGCTTCTACTGTGTGGGCTGTGTGGTTCACTGCTTCGGCGATATTGCCTATACCTGCGATTGTTTCGTTGATGACTGTACCGCCCTGTAGTGCATCGCTGCTCGATTCTGCTGCTTCGTGGGAGGCAAGGATGCTCTGCCGGGCGTTCTCGTCGATGGTGTGCGACATCTCCTCTATAGCAGCCGCAATGCTATGGGAGCGAGAAGCCTGTTCGCGTGCACCAGCCGCCATTTCTTCGGTACCAGCAGAGATGTGATTCGCTGTGTTGGCAGTTGTGCGTACTGAATCGGCTACATTGGCCATCAGCAAGCGCAGGTTCTCTAATGCCGTGTTGAATTCGCCGTACAGCCGCCCGATATCGTCTTGCTTTTGCACGCTGAGCCGCACAGTAAGGTCGCCATTGGCAAATTTGCTAAACGCCGTAAGCATAGTGTCGACGCTGTACGACAGATATTCGGTTTGCTCGCGGATGCTTGCTGTCGATTCGCCGAGCCGCTGTATCATGGTGTTGAATGCTGTTGTGAGCGAGCCCACTTCGTCTTTTGAGCGCACAACGAGCGGCACATAGCCGGAACCATCATCGCGTACATTGCGTGTGGCGTGCTCCAAAGCGGAAAGCCGACGGTAAATCATTCGTGCTACAAGAATACTGAAGGCGATGGTAATGCCGATACCACCCAGCACTGCAATAATCAGGAACATTCTCGACGATTTGTACTCCATTGTACTTGCCGTGAATCCTTGCTCGGCGGATTGTTCTGCAATTTCTGTGAGCTTGTCGATAATATCACGCGCTTTTGTAAAGGATGGCTGAAGTACATCTGTGAACATCGCTATTGTTTCGGGTTCGAGCCCGAGGCCCGCCCGGCAACGCGAGATTAATTGTTCTGCCGATTTACCCCATGCGGCGTGATGTTTTGGAAAGTCGCCCATGATATCAGTTTCGCTTTGGGTCTTTTCTAGTGCTGCGTACTTGTTCCACCGCTCCATCGACTGCCCAATATTTTCTCGATAATATGCTTCGAGTTCTGCAAACTCTTTCTGTTCGGGGGCGGTGTACACCATTGTGCGTAGTGAAACAAGTGCCTGATACAGATCGCGGTCGGCCTGTAGCAAGTAGTTAAGGCCGTTGAATCGCACGGTAGTTGTGTACTCAAGCCGCTCGTGTGTCTTTTCGATAGTTGTATATCCTACAATACCGACAATCAGCAGCATCAGCGATGAAAAGATGTACACTGTTGCGAGCTTGGTAGAAATCCTGAGGTTGAGGAACCATTTCATAATGTGTCCTACAAGGTAAAAAAGAAGTGATAATCGCACTGGCGGAATTGCCGCCTATTGTCCCAATCCTGCTAGCCTTGTGCTACATAGTACGGATGTTGTGGATCGCTCAGCTTTATCGTGTATATGATGCAGAAACCTACTGTTGCTTACTGAGCCGATTGCGAAGCTGTGTATTCTCGAAGCGCAGGACACTTAATACAACATGTAGTGTAGTATCGAAACATAAGCGCTGCACTTTAGTGGGTAATCAGAAAAACAAGGGGAAAAGTGATGCGCGATGAGAATTATTTCTTTGCTCATAGATAAGAAGCATCGCCTATGCTGATGTGGAAGGTGTGTGGCACGGGCGTCGTTGTTCAAGCGTTTAGCCGCTGTCACCGGTCGCAAAGACCGCTTTCCGATTGGCCAGAGGGCAATCGCTAGCGACATACTGGGCGATTTGGGGAATACCGGGCTGCTCTACGAGTTGCGTCCATACAGCCTTTGTGGTTGGGGCAGAAGCCACGTGATGCGGATGTGTGCAGGCCAAAGCGATGGAAGAGTGGGGGAGAAACGCAGAAGCCCGACGTATGCCGGGCTTCCATGTTCTTATTTTTTTACCGATTAGTGGATAGAAACCTGTTCGCAGCAGTAGGTTTCGTAGACACCGTCTAGCAGGAGGTTGATGGCATCGGCGGCCTCGCGCACGGCGTCTAAAGCGGCTTCCATCTGATCCTCGGTGACACACATGCGCACAAGTGCATCGCGGGTTACTTTGCTGTGAATCTCATCGGCAGTTTCGTGGACGCGGAAAAAGATCGTCGCGTCGTCGGACGTGAGGCCGTAGTTATCTGCGAGCCCCTTGATCTTTGTTTTAGCTACTTCCGGGATTTGCGACTCGTAGGCATACAAAGCTGCAATACCTTCGGCGGGGTTTTCGCGCCGAGCCAAGTCTTTGAGGATACGCACTGATTCTCTTGTGTGCGGAAGGAGTTTGGCTTCCAACACTTCTTTTTTGCTTATACCGAGCGACTCGGCAAAGCGCAGCCACAGAGCGGGGTGATTATCCGGGCCATGCTCTTCCTCAATAAGGTTTTCCAGCAGCATCTGGCGCACTTCCATATCATCGCAATTAGAATGCGTTGCGCTCACATAGGTGGGGAAGTGATGAACCTGATGATAATACTGCTTGGCGTATTCGCGCAGCATTTCTAATGTTAGCGTGCCTTCATTCCACATGATATAGAACGGATGCGAGAGCATACTGCGTTCTTTTATCACGTTGTCAAGGTTCTCCAAGAATTCCTGACCGGTCATGGATTCGCTCCTATGAAATGAGAGTGCACAGAGTTTTACGTGCAAAAATAAAGAGAAATTCTTTAAATTAATGGTATTATTTTTTCGTTGTAGGGGCAAGATACCCTTGTTCAACTGGTTCGCATGATATATATGAAATACGTCCATTCTCCTTTTGCTACTTCCGTTCTCGCTTCCAACCCGCTGGAGGCTCCGCTTTTCGACGAACTTCTCGACGTTGCTCTTGTAGCAAAAGTCATCCTGTTCAACGACGAGTGGCACACCTTCGACGAGGTAGTTGAGCAGTTGATGAAAGCCACTACTTGCTCGCTCGACCGCGCCGAATCACTTACTTTGGAAGTACACCACCGGGGCAAGGCTATGGTGTACGAGGGCGAAATGGGCGACTGTATCCGGGTAAGCTCTATTCTGGAAGAAATTGCGCTACGCACACGCATTGAATGTTGAGGCTGCTGCAATATCCGTATCATTGGATTGTACTATAGCATCCCCGTTTCTGATTCCGACTGCCTGCCGTCAAACGTCTTGCTCTGCTCGATGTCCTCGGGCGACAGATCGTTTTCAAGCCGTATCTTTGTTGTCCTACCGCAAGCACACAGGATATCGATAGCTGTAATCTCGTTGAATTCATTGCGATGTATCAGCACAGAGTTCTGATTGTGCTCCTCGCTTTCTTCGTGCATTTCCTGCGAAACTTCTACGATTTCGCCAGAGTCCGTGATGCGCTCGGCTGGTATCCGCTTGCTTGTAGACACCGACCGGCCAGCGCCGGAGATTTCGGGTGCAATCAGAAAGTCGCGAAAATGCTGTCGCAGCCGTTCGTCGTCGGCTTCCTTGCTAAATTCGTAAAAATCTTCATTCTCGGACATAGAGCCCTCCCGTGCTGTTATTTTCGGGGCGCTACTGTATGCGTCCCGAGGCATGTTGCGATTGCACCTGCGAGATCGTCCAGGGCGTGAATTTCGTCAGCCGTGCCTTCGTCGATAACAGCTCTTGGCATTCCGTACACAACCGAGGTTTCTTCATCTTGGGCCAGAATATATCCGCCGCCTTGGTGGAGCTTTTTTAGCGCTGTTGCTCCATCTCTTCCCATTCCTGTCATAATAATGCCGAGAGCATTGCCGCCGAACGTATCCACCACCGAGTCCACGGTGACATCTACCGAAGGCTTGTGAAGTGTCGTAGACGGCTCCGGTGTAATGTGTATTGTTCTGCGATCCCGGCCAATCGTCATGTGCTGGCCGCCCGGCGCGATGTACACCTTGCCCGGTGCTAGGATATCTCCGTTTTTGGCCTCGGATATTTCTGCCGGAGAGAGAGAGTTCAGCCTGTCGGCAAGAGATTTTGTAAAATGAGCGGGCATATGCTGCACGATGAGCATGGGCACTGGCAGGTCGGCAGGGAGCAGGGGCAATACATGTTGCAGAGCCAGAGGGCCACCTGTAGAGACACCGAGAACAACTATGCGGAAATACGATGGGGCTGGCCGCGGTTTTGCTGGCTGTACTCGGGACTGCGTTGACTGTGCAGGGGCGGCTGGCCGTGTTGTTCGCTGAGCGCTTGTGCCCGGGCGAAATGCGGGGTCGTTCAGCCTGCGTTGTATGCGCTCCTGCAATGTAAGGCGGCGGTCGGGGTCTGCCGCAGGAGAGGAGGGCTGTTCACTACTTGGTGTCGCAGGGGGAGTAGAAGCAGGACGGAAGCGAGCTCCCAAAGCCCGGCTGGACGTAAGAGCTCGTATTTTTCCAAGCAGTTCCTGCTTGAACAGATTGATTGATTGCTGCGACGACGTTGTTATTTTAGGGATAAAGTCGGCTGCGCCAAGCGAAAGAGCTTCTACCGTAGCTTGAGCGCCCTCGGTAGTGAGCGTGCTTATCATGATAACCGGCGTAGGATTGGTCGCCATGATTTCTTTGAGAGCTTCAAGCCCGGTCATCACTGGCATCTCGATATCCATTGTGATGAGATCGGGTTTCAGCAGGCGCGCTTTATCTGCGCCTTCCCGGCCATTTGTTGCTGTTCCTACTACCTCAATACCCTCATTTCCCCGCAACATGGAGGAAATGGCCGTTCGCATAAACGACGAATCATCTACAATCAAAATGCGGATGGAAGACATAATCACCAGAGAAGTTGAGCACACGAATTACCGCACAGCGGTAATAACAAAAAAGGCGTGCGCGCAAAGTTGTAGCACACGCCCGGTGTTAATCAGCAAGAGCATGTCGCCGTACAGCACCTGTGTGATAGGCGCTGTGGAAAATATCGCCGACATCCAAAATCATAATCACTCGTCCATCGCCGAGAATCGTAGACCCAGCGATACCCCGTACCTCTTCAAGATAATCCCCAAGCGACTTCACGACGATTTCTTTTTGCCCGAGCAGTTCGTCTACAACCAGCCCGATGCGCTGTTCTGCCAGCCCGATGATAACGACATAGCCGCTCTCGCGCTCGGCATCAGGCTTGGGAGGAATGTGCAGTACTTTGCTCAGGCGCATCAGTGGATATACTTGGTCGCGAATGCGGATCACTTCGCTTTGGTGAACCGTTGATATCTGGTTGTCTTCTGTGCTGACAACTTCTACCACCGAGCTCAGCGGCAATGCGTAGATTTCTTCGCGAATACGAATAAGCAGACCCTGAATAATCGCGAGCGTAAGAGGCAGCTTAATTGTAAACACTGATCCCCGGCCCACTTGCGACTCAATATGGATGGTGCCTTTCAGCTTCTGGATATTTGTGCGCACGACATCCATTCCCACGCCGCGCCCCGAGACATTTGTCACTTTTTCTGCTGTACTGAATCCCGCTGCGAAAATCAGGTTGAAGGCTTCCTGCTCGCCCATCTGTGCTGCTTGGTCGCGAGTAATAATACCTTTTTCCACAGCTTTGCTTTTCAGGCTTTCGGCATTCATACCCCGCCCGTCGTCCATAATGCGGATAACAATATGGTTCCCCTCATGCTCCGCCGTAAGGCAAATAGTGCCTTTTCGCTGCTTGCCAGCTTTTTCTCGGTCGTCTGGGCGCTCGATACCGTGGTCGCAGGAATTGCGTATCATGTGCACCAACGGGTCACCAATTTCTTCGATAATACTTCTATCGACTTCGGTTTCTTCGCCCTGAACAACCAGCTCAATTTCTTTGTTGAACTCTCTTGAGAGCTCGCGAATCATGCGAGGCGCCTTTTGGTACAGCTTTCCAATGGGCACCATACGTGTTTTCATGATGGCCGATTGAAGCTCCGAGGTAATATAATTAATCTCGGCGCTTGTTTTCATCAGTTCCTGCACCAGTTCGTTTTCTTCCGACTGGTGCATCAGCCGTTCGGTAATTTGCGCTAAGCGATTGCGCCCTAACACGAGTTCGCCCGAAAGATCCATAAGTGCTTCTAACCGCTGTACGTCCACGCGGAGAGTTGCTTCTGCCGATGCGCGCTGCTGCGGCTCGGCTTTGATCTCGATAGTCGGCTCTTCTTCGCGTTTTGTTGTCTGCTTGTTGCGTACCACAGTACGGGCGCTTACCACCAGCGAGCCATCGCCATCTGCTTCGCCTTCTTCGGATTTAGCCCGCTCCTGTGCTTCTTTACCGCTGGCTGCTTCGTCCTTTGCCGGGGTAGCAGTAGGGCGGAATGCATTGTTCACTTCGTTGAATGCCTGCTCTACAAGCCGAAGTTCTTCTTCCGTAAATTCTTCAGTTGCGCCCGCAGAGCCGTGGATGGTAAGTATAGAATCGAATGCACTAGCGCTACTTTCGTCGGCTGCCTGCTCTTCTTTTGAGGAAGGGCTACCGGAAGCGTCTGGGGCCGCTGCTGCATTCGTGCAGGCTGTGATTTTTCGGAGAATACCCGAAAGCTCGAACACTTCGCCTGTATTGCGCTCCACACTAGCAAGGAGCCTGCTAAGGATGTCGTAGACTTCCAGTAGAGTATCCACAACTATCGTCGTAACGACGAGCTCTGAACGGCGGAGCTTATTTAGTAAGTCTTCTGCGTGATGGGTTAGCTCCGTCATCTGCTCCAAACCCATGAACGAAGACGTACCTTTGATGGTATGAAAACTGCGGAAAATGGAGTTGAGCAAGTCCATATTCTGCGGCTCGTGTTCAAGCCGCATCAGGTCTTGGTCCAGAGCGTCTAACAGCTCGTGCGTTTCTACAAAGAAGCTTTCGAGAAGCTCCCGCATTTCATCATCTATCTGGAATGTATTCATAACAACACCGTCGGTTTCTGTCCTTCATGTTGGTTTATTGAAAAGCGCGTCGATGTCGTCCTGCGAAGCAGGGTCTGTTGTGTCTGCCTTCGCCGCGTCTGGTTTAGCTCCGAACAGTGCGTT
>DLHF01000078.1:0-36044 GCA_002483085.1 Ignavibacteria bacterium UBA7675 | reverse complement strand
TGGCTCCGCTGCGCTTGGTTTAGCCCCGAACAGCGCATTGATATCGTCTTGGGAGGCTGGCTCCGCTGCGCTTGGTTTAGCCCCGAACAGCGCGTTGATATCGTCCTGGGAGGCCGGGGCTGTAGGCGCTTCATGTTGACTTGGGTTCGCAAAAATAGAGTCGACATGATCTTGGCGGGCACCGCCTTCGCCTTTTTTCAGCGAGTCGATGGCATTAGAATCAAAGGCAATGCTTCTGTGCAGCATCGACACATTAGTATGATCGCCAGCAGATGGAGCTTTTTTTTCTGGCTGATCTTTTGGATCGGAGCTGAGATCGCGGAATTGTCCGATAATTTCAGCCAAGCGTTTTTGAACCATTTCTAACAGGTGATTAACCGCAGCGAGCTGCTGCGACGTAATATCCTGAATTTGAAGAGCCATAATAATCGTATTGGCGTCTTCGCGAATACTGTTCAGAAGTTGTTCCGACTGCCCGTTGAGGTCCTGAAACTCAGCACTTGAATCAGGAGTCGTAAGCCCGGAAAGCGCACGTAGATTTTTGCTGATAGTATATGATTTCGATACCAGCCCATCGAGCGTATCCATGATTTCCGTTGTGGCCACCTCGGTTGCTTCCGACACCTTAGAAAGCTGCATCGATGCCTTGGGCATTTTCTGGAGATTTTCTGCCAGAGAGGAGTTGATCACATTGAGCAGAGGAAATATTTCTTCGATAAAACGGAAAATTTCCTCAAGGAAGGGGACGACCCGTTGGCCTATGATAAAAAGCGCCTTGAGTTCCTGCACTTTCTGGAAAAGCTGTTGGATATCTATATCGCGCATAAGAGTGTATGTTGATTGTGAAAATACATGCCTGTGTTTGGAGTAGATATCTACGCCGAAAGCGCCTGGAGGATCAGGTCGATTTTTTCTTTAAGGACTGTGGGCGTAAAGGGCTTCACAATGTAATTATTCACTTTAGCCTGAAGTGCTTCTATGATATCCTGCTTCAGAGCACGAGTGGTTACCATAAGAATTGGAATACCGCTGATAGAAGGGCTACTGCGTATGGTCTTGGTAAGATCCAGACCATTGAGATTGGGCATATTCCAGTCGGTAATTATGAAGTCGATAGTGTTCGTTTGCAGTTTGGAGAGAGCATCCTGCCCATCTTCGGCTTCTACGACACTTTCGTATCCGATACTGCGCAACGCATTAACCACAATCCGACGCATTGTAGGTGAATCGTCAACAACAAGAAACTGCATAGCTTGTCCTGTGAAAATAAAATAGATAACAAGAATGTTGAACTGAAAGAACCCTGAGGGTTATCCTGGGACTGTACCTCTGTACGCATGGCCGGAGAACCGAGAAACCGATTTTATTATCGGCAGGCCCGCCGTTAACTCAAATACTTTGCAACCTCATACTGTATCCTTTTCTGATGAAAAGGCTTGACAAGATACGAATTTGCCCCTAATTCCATGCCAACACGAATATCTTCACTTCCTGCCATCGACGACAGGATAATAATCGGTAGATTCTTGTATTGCGGATTGCTTCGCACTGTGCGTATCAGCTCGTAGCCATCCACATTTGGCATGTTGAGGTCAGTAATAAGGAGATCGATCTGTTCGGTAGGAAGGACTTCTAATGCTTCCATACCGTCGCAGCTCGTGATCACACGAAAGCCCTGGATTTTAAGCGCCAGGCTGATGAGCTTGCGAACTGATGACGAGTCGTCGGCTGCAAGGATAGTCTTGTTTTGACTGTCGTGCATAGCTGTAGTCGATGAATTACATCGCGTAGTTGAAGGAAGCCGCCGCGCCTCATATGCGGTTCGGCATGAAATCAGTCTTTCTTGTATGCAATAGTTTTGGGAAAATGCACAATTCTGAACGCTTTGGAAATACTGTGCAGCGATTCCGAGTATCCAATGAACAGATACCCCCCGCTGTTTAGGCCATTGTACAGATGGGTAACTACCTGCTGTTTGGATTGTGCATCAAAGTAGATCAGCACATTGCAACAGAATATAACATCAAAAAGGTGCATTGCGCGCATGGCTGCTGTGTCGTACAGATTCAGGCGCGAAAATGTTACCATCGAGCGTATCTCCGGGGCGAGCACGTAGCCGCCCCTTGCATCGCGGCTAAAGTATTTCTTGAGATAGTTCTGGGGCAAATTCCTTACCGCGTATTCCTGGTAAACGCCCTGTTGTGCTTTAGCGATAACTGCCGGGCTAATGTCGGTGCCCACAATCTCGAACTGCACAGAGGGATAGCGAGGCTTGAATTGCTCCGTAATAATCATGGCCAGCGTATAGGCTTCCTCGCCCGAGGAAGATGCAGCACTCCACAATCGAAGCTTTTTTACAGGAGATTCGAGTTTCTTTTTTAGCAACTCAGGCAGGATAATTGTTTCTAAAGCCTGAAACTGCGGCTCGTTGCGAAAAAAATACGTTTCGTTGATCGTAATTGCTTCAAACAAAGCGGGCATTTCCTGCTTGCGGTTTATTGGAGAGGAGATAAACGTATAATACTCCTCAAAACTCGCCATTTTCAGCGCTTCAATGCGCTTTGCGATTCGCCCTTCAAGAAGGTACTTCTTTGCATCGACAAAGTAAATACCGCTCTGGGCATACACAAAATCGCGCATCTTCCGAAACATCTCTTCGGTCATGACTGTTGTCGACGCGGTCTTAGCAGCCAGTGTAGACAGAGCAGAGGGCGTTGTTGCTGCTGTCTGCGGTCTGGGAGATGCTTTAAATTTATCGAATAAACCACTCATGTCGTCCTTCTGTAAACTGTTCCCTGCGGCATTACTGCCGATACATCATTGTTGCCGTACTGTTGTCGATATGCATGGACTTCCAGAGTGGAAGATAATCGATGGATGATTGCCAGAAGCTGTGCCGGTATATGCTGACGTGTCTACCGGCTATCCGCCATTTGCTGTTGGCTCGATATGCTGCCCTGTTTCGCTGTCTTGCTGCTTGTCTCGCAGTCTATTGTAAAGCTCGGTATCGAGTGCTGGCAATGCCAGCATGAGCCGGTACTTGCCGATTTCGCCTACGCCATCAAATTCTGCTTCAATGACGTTGAGGACGCATTGCTGTACTGGCTCCGAAATATCCGGCCACAAGCCGACCAGCAGTACAGGCAAATCCTGCGCTTCTGGCCTGTCGGCATCTACAATGGCAAGAAATTCCCTTGTAAATCGGGTAGCTACGGGAATATCCGACCCCGAAAGCACTATAGAAAGCACATGGCGTTGAAGCGACTCATCGGCGTGCAGAAGAAAGCCGGTAAGAGAAGGGATATCTTCTTCCTGAATTGTATTGCCAAGGGCAAAAAGGCCCGCAATTCGTATCTCGTCGTCGTCGTCGCTCATTGCCCGGTGGGCAACATAGCGCAGTTCCGAGGGAAGCTCGATGTATTCATTCAGCCGGTAGGCAAGGCCAAACACTGTGCGTAACATAATAGTTTGCACCAAGTCTGATGCAGTGGGCAGCTCAGCCAGAATACGCTTGGCTATATCTGTACTGGTGCCGCAGAGCGCTAAGCCGTCAATAGCAGCAATTTGTGCAAATTCGTCGGGCGAGGAGAGAAGTTCGAGTAAAAATTCTTGTGCCTCTTCGCCGCCAATCTGGCTAAGCGATTGCACAATGTACGGACCGAGATCGGGGTTGCGCTTATACAGGGCAATAAGGCTTGCTGTACACGACGTTGTGCCAAGCCTGCCAAGCGCGTCGATAGCAGCACTACATACGTTTTCGTCGGGGTCTTCCAGTTGATCCATCACACTTTGCATGATATGATCGCTTGTGTTGTCTAACAAAGCAATAATGTCGCATGCAAATTTGCGGTTGTCTGGGTTGTCGTCGGTCATATAGGGCAGAAGTGCATCTGCCGCCGGAGCGCCGAGCTTAATAAGCACTTCGCCAGCTAGGTTTCGCACTTCGATGCGCCCGTGAACAATCAGCGGCGCAATGAACTGCGACTTTACTGCGGCATTGTTGTGGCTGTGCAGTGCAAAGGCACATACATCGCGAACACCTTTGTCCTCGTCGCTGAGGCCGCGTGCAAGGGCGGCAATGACCTCTTCGGACATGTTGGGCATATCAGCGAGTTCGAGAGCCGCAAATCGCCGCTGTTCGGCGTGATCGGACGTAAGCAAAAGAGCCAGTAGTTCGCTTGATTGCATAGGAAATTGGTTAGGCTGTTCGGTTGAGAATGATTATCAGTACTGAACCTCGACATCGACTGATTCTAATTCGGTAGAAGAAAGGATTTTTTCCAAGTTCAGTAAAATGAGTAACCTGTTTTCTAATTTGCCGATGCCTTCGATAAATTCGGCGCGAATGCCAGATACAAGAGGCGGGGGAGCGTCGATAACGCTGTGAGGTACGCGGAGAACTTCGCTTACGGAGTCGACAATAAAGCCCACGACGCGGCTGAGTACCTCTACTACAATAATACGTGTGTCTTTGCTCTGCTCGGCAGATTCCATCCCGAATCGTTTACGCAGGTCGATAATTGGCACAATTCTGCCGCGCAGGTTAATCACACCTTCGATGAAGTCGGGACAATTGGGTACACGCGTAATGTTTGGTGTGCGGTTGATCTCCTGCACTTTGAGAATGTCGATCCCAAATTCTTCCTTGTCGAGGGTAAAGCTCACAAGCTGGATAAGATGATCCACTTGTTCTCGCTCTGCCAGAGCTTGGTTTGCAAATGTAAGAGAAGTAGTCATAATAGCCGTAGGAATGTTGCCGGAAAGCAGTTCTGTAGTTGATGCAGATATCGACCCGTTTCGGCAGGACTAAAGTTTTTTTCCTGCCAAAAAGCGATTCTTCATCTTGAGTATGAATTTTACGAAATGCTCTTATTCGCGATTGAAATTTGCAATTGCTCTATCCGGTAGCGGAGCTTAGCTCTCGAAATGCCGAGAATACGTGCTGCTTTGAGCTGATTGCCATTGGTGATCTTCAATGTCTGGATAATCAGATCGCGCACGACATTCGACATAGGGGTACCTTGTTTGGAAATCACAAGGTTGTGGTGCCCCGCCGGAAGATCGCGTATTGCTGTTGTTGCTGTTATCGGAACAGAGGCTGCGCGCAGAAATTTCAGCGATTCTCGGGAGATAATATCGGCTGTTTCCAGAAGTGTGATGCGTTCGATCACATTGCGGAGTTCGCGCACATTGCCTTTCCATTCATAAGATTGCAGTATCTCTACAGCTTCTGGTGTAAAGCCTGTAATTTTTTTGCTGAACTTTGTGCTGAATTCACGCACAAAGGACGAAGCCAGCAGCAGGACATCGTCGGGGCGCTCGCGCAGCGGCGGCATGGTAATCGTGGCCACATTGAGGCGGTAGTAAAGGTCCTCGCGGAATTTTCCCTCCTCGATGAGCTTTTCCAGATTGCGGTTTGTAGCTGCGATTACTCGCGCGTCGATGGATACTTCGCGCGAACCGCCAAGCCGGTAGAATTTTTTCTCTTGGAGCACGCGCAGGAGCTTTACCTGCATCTCCGGGCTGAGTTCGCCTACTTCGTCCAGCAGAATTGTGCCTCGGTGCGCCATCTCGAAGCGACCGTGTTTTACTTTCTCTGTAGCACCAGTAAAAGCACCTTTTTCGTAGCCGAACAGTTCGTTCTCTGCGAGCTCTCGTGGGATTGCGCCGCAGTTCACCGATACAAATGGGCCATTGGCGCGAGGCGATTTCTGGTGAATGTATCGGGCTATGAGCTCTTTACCTGTGCCAGATTCGCCAAGGATCAGCACGGTCGTGTCGTCGCCCCGGGCTACCATGTCGGCGAATTGGAGAATGTTGTTGAGCTGGTCGGACGTACCGAGAATGTTAATAGACTGCTCATCGATCAGCCGCTCCTGTAGCAGATCCACTTTGCGCCGCAGGTCGTAGTTGTTCAGCGCGCGCTCTACAGCTACTTCGAGCTGTTCCATATCGGGCGGCTTTACAATAAAGTCTTCGGCACCGAGCTTTACAGCACGCACAGCCATCTTTACGTCGGAATAAGCTGTGATCATGATCACAGGCATGGTCAGACCTTTGTCCCGCACCATTTGCAAAACGTCGAAGCCATTGCGGTCGCCCATAAAAATATCGAGCAGGATCAGATCGGGGCGCACGGTTTCCATTTCCTCAAGCGCTTTATCGCTGTCTGTATAGGATATGACCTGTTCGTAGCGATCTGCCAGCACATTGCTGAGCGATTCGTTTACCAAAGGGTCGTCGTCGATAATGGCAATGACGTACTTTGCTTTAGACATAGGGCGTGTTAAAGTGCTTTGCGCCTGCTGTCTGTGCTGACAACCGGCAGTTTGATATAAAATGTTGTGCCTTCGTTCGGAATGCTCTCTACTTCAATCGCACCATTATGCTGGTGGATGATTCGCTGCGATATTGGCAGCCCGAGGCCAGTTCCGTCCGACTTTTTTGTAAAAAACGGATTGAAAATTTTCGAAAGATCATCGGGCTGTATGCCCACTCCCGAGTCGCGAATTGCCGCTACTACATAGCTGCCGTCGCCCCGTGCTGTGGGCTCTTCGTAGGTACTGATCTCTATTTTGCCTTTAGCTTTTATCGCATCGGCAGCATTGGTAATCATATTGATGAATACCTGCTGAATCTGGCTGGCGTCGATCTGTATTGTAGGCAACTGTTCTGCGAGGTCGAGCGTAACAGAGACTGTTTTGCGCTTCAACGACGGAGCCGAGAGGTCGAGCGAATTGATAATGATTGTATTGATCTGCTCTTTCCGTGTCACTGGGGGAGCCGACCGGGAAAAATTCAGCGTAGCTTCCACAATCCTGGAAATGCGTTCTACTCCTTGGAGCGCCGCAGTAATATAGTTCTGTGGAGCACCTTCGGGCGCTGTTTTTCGCTGAAGCATTTGCAGATTGAGATTAATCGCAGCAAGCGGATTGCGTATCTCATGTGCTACTCCTGCGGAGAGCTGCCCGAGCAGAACGAGTTTATCGGCCTGCACTAATTTATCGGTAAGCGCGCGCTGTTCGCTTACGTCGCGTGCAATAGCTTGGATGAGTTCCTGGTTGTCATAGGTAACAAATCGTGCACTTACTTCCATCATCACATTGCCTGCCGGTGTATCTACCGACAGTTCGCTGAGCACGGTGGGGGAGGCGGACTTTGTCAGTAATTTGAAAATGCGCCGGAACGGGGGAATAGTAGAGCCGATTAGGTCGTGATGAGTAATGCCCAGTAGCGCCGCCGCCCTGGGATTTGCATCGAGAATACACCATGTGTCGGGCTGGACAACAAGAACAGCATCTGCGGCATTTTCGAAAAACGAACGATACCATGCGAGCTGTTTTTCCAACTGTCTTATGCGCAGTACGGTCTCAACATTGTGCGCCGGAATCGTATTAACAAAATTTTCCATGTCCACCAACCAGTTGTCTTCAACAACATATAATAATACCTCATCGAATCGAACTTCTTGCGGAGACTCCTGCCTGCGAGCTGTCTGAGGCCAAATATAAACAATTTCCCGAGAGGAGCAAGCTACCTGGAACCTGGCGGGCTCACAGGATTTTCTTTTGGCTTTTCCTCCTCAGGCTGCGGAGTTGTGGGCACCTCTATCGGGCGCGACGGCTTGCTCGGAGGGGGGAGAAATTGAGGAGTAGTCTGTGGGCTCTCCGAACCATTAGAAGGCATGCTGTCGGGCGGAGGCTGCACCACTTTTCTTTTGGAAGGCTGCCTGATCATTGTTCCGTTGGGATCCTCTCCGGTTTCTACCCGTCCGCCGGGTGTACCTTTTTCTTTCTGATCTTGGAATATGGAGAGCGTATCCGGCAGATCGCCATTGCGTAATGCCTGGGCGTAGAGCACGCTTGGCTGTACTTCACGGGCGTATTCAGACCCCGGATACAACCGCATCAGGCGTGAGTAGTAATAAAGAGCGCTGTCGTTGTTGTGCAGGCTGCGCTCAAAAATCCAGCCCGCCGTATAGAGCGATTTAGGTGCGTAGCGGGAGTCGGGATAGCTTTCGGCAAGGCGTGCAAATTGCCTTACCGCAAGCTGGTATTCTCCCGTTGTGCGAAATCTTGTGCCCGAAAGGAAAAGATCCGCTACGGAGTCGATGTCGATAGCATCAGTATAGCCAAGAGCTACACGCGCTTCTAATGCGTATTCAGAGCGCGAGTGATGCGATACGATGAGGTCCAGCAGAGAATCGGCGCGGACGCTGTTTGTAGGTCGTATGCTGCGCGAAAGAGCATAGAGGTAGCGGGCTCGGGTGTAGTGATCTTCTGGAGCTATGGCAACTGCATTCTCATAGTAGTATAGTGCGGAATCTCCATTGCCGAGCTGCTGGTGGATGCGCGCGAGTTCAAACATCGAAGCCGCGACTGTCGCCCGCATAGAATCAGGGCCTTTTCCGCCCTCGACAGTGGTAAGCATGGGCGAAATGAACGACAATTTCTCTTCCCAAGAATTGAGAAGTGTGTAATACTTTCCGGCAGTCTGATGGACAGGCGAGCGCACTACTTTCGATTTCGCAAAGTATTTACGCGCCGCTGTGTAGTCGCCTTCGCGGAATAAGTCCAGACCGCGACCGTACATTGCAGCGCCTATGGCCGCATTGCCGATATACGCAGTGTCGGCGTTTTGCTCGGCCATCCGCAGGTCGTCGTCGCTTTTTTGCAGGCGGAGCATGTTGATGCGTTCTGCGGCGACATAAGCCTCCCACTCATCGTAGTTGTCGTTGCGCTCCAGTTCGCTAAAAATTTCTCCAGCTTCCTGAAATTTTCCCAGCCGTGCCAGTGCTGCACCGCGATAGAGTTCCGACTCAAATTCTGCGAGGACATCAGGCGAGTAATTCTGCACTTTTGCAAATTCGGCGGCAGCTTCTTTAAAATACTGGCGGCGGTAGAGGATCGAGGCGAGCTCAGTCTGCCAGCGGGCGCGCAGCTCGTTGTCGTCGGCCTGGGCAATAGCCCGGCGGTACGGCTTCAGCGCGTCGTCTAAATTTCCTTGGTACAGAGCCAGCTCGGCCTGTAGGCGGAATGCTTCCGATAAGACGTCGTAGTTTTCCTGCCCCCAGGCAATATCTACTGTGCGCGACAATGTCTTTTCGCCTGCCGAGTATTTTTTCTGAAGAAATTGGCTCTTGGCGAGAAACAGGTGGCCGGAAGGAGAAAAGTCGCTGTGCGGAAAATTGTCGATGAGCTCTTGGCTTTTTACCTGAGCCTGTAGCCAGTCGCTTTGGTAGAAATACGACTTGGTCATCAGGAACAGTGTACCGTCGATGTAGTTAGATTTCGGGTGTTTCGACAGTATTTTCGAGCCTTTGATAATAACCGAATCCACCTTGGTTTTTACCGGTTGCAGCTTTTCCTTGGAGATCACAAATTCCTGGAGAAACGCAGGTGTTTCGCCCAGGTCTAATGGGGCTTCGATCAGCGTAGACGTATCGGCGACGAGCACGCGGGGTTTTACCCGTTTACCCTCGTCGAAAAAGTCGAATTCATCCTCTACTTCTGTAGTCAGCCGTTTGGCGTTGTAATATGTATTGAAGTAGGTGGTAAAGTTGTCATAGGTATGGCAGCCTCCCGCCAGCAAAGCGACCATGCAGGCCATAAGGAGAAACCTGTGATTTTTCATAGCAGTTGTGCTCTTGTACAAGAAATATCGGGCAATTACAACGTAGACGGCTGGAACATAGGCATTGTTTATTATTTGGCTGTCGTTTGCAAAGATTATCAGCCAAGATACAGTTGCACCACACAAGAAGCAAATGGTTTCCAGTTTATCTCTATCGAGATAGCCAGTAGTCCACAAGCATTTTGCTGGCAGCCGATTCGCTGTCGGTTATGCACAGTGCCCACTCTGTTTTGTGCACCGGAAGGAGCTGCGTTTCATAGGTAGCACCATCGCAGCTCATGAGGATGAGCATTGGAGTGTCCAGCCCGGTAAGAGCCGCTTCTGTATCAATGTCCTTTGCCGATGTTACTCTTCTGCCATTGGCTGCGATGACTTCGTCGTCGACACCAATTCCAGCTTCTGCCGCAGGCGAGCCATCATCGACCTGGCTGACAATCGTTTTGCCATTCTCGTCTTTCAGCTTCAGGCCCGTGTACACCTTTTCGGGCAAAGGTAAAAAGGGTTGCTTTTCGCCAAAGGTTTGGCTGCGTTCTGATTTTTTCTCTTCGAGTACAAGGCCGAACGGGGCAAATACGTCGCTGTAGGGCAGTTCGCCTGTCGATCCCAGCCACTCGTGAAAATGCTCGGCGATGTCCACACCCGTAGCCTGATGTACCAGCTCGATAAACTCCTGCTCGGTGATACCTGTTTCAGGGCGTGTTTGGTACCGATCCCACAGCGCCAGCAAAACGTCGTCCATCTTCTTTGTTCCGTTTGTCTGCGCTATAATCCACAAGTCTAACAGCAGAAATACAACGCCGCCCTTTAAATAGTAGGAAGGAAAGCGGTTGTTGGAGTCGGCATTGGGCGCATAGAGCTTTGTCCATGCCAGGTAGCTACTGTCTTTTACCGACATAGCCAGCCGTCCGGGTATTTCGGCCAGTTTGTTGATGTGCTCGGTAGCCAGCAGCTTCAGGTATTCGTCGCGGGTGTAAAAGCCGCAGCGATACGTGAGCAGGTCGTCGTAGTACGAGGTCAGGCCCTCGGCCAGCCACAGCATGCGTGTGTAGTTCTCTGCATTATAATTGAATGGGCCGAGCTCTGCTGGGCGAATGCGTTTTACATTCCATGTATGGAAAAATTCGTGGCAGAGCAGCGAAAGAAACTGCACAGCTTTTTCCTTGTCGGCTGCGAGATTAGCATCCCACATGTTCACCGACGACCGAGCGTGCTCAAGGCCGCCGCGCTGGTTGGGGTAGAGTTGGAGAATAAATACATATCTGTCGTAGGGCAGGCCGCCGAACAGCCAGGCTTCGGTAGCAATAATTGTCTTGATGCGCTCGGCAATCCACTGCGCATCGAAGTTCCCGTGGCCAGCTATTGCGATGTCGTGCTGTGCTCCGTCCTGCACAAAAGACACTGCAAAATGATTTCCGATTTCCACAGGGGAATCAGCGAGGATGTCGTAGTTCAAAGCTCCGTACACTGCTGGCTGGCCGCCGTCTGTTTGCTCGTGTACCGGCGCCAGTGCCGTTGCCAGCGATTTCCACACAGCGCGGTCGTGGTGGAAGTGCACATGGTGGATGCTCTGCTGGCGTCCTTCGGCGAACATCAGGCAATTGCTGGGATTGATAAAAGCGTGAAATCTGTTAATATGAGATGTGCGAACCGTGCGCTCAAAGGCGTAGTACAGGTACTCGATGCGCACGAGCTCGGCGCCTGCTGCCGCAATGCGTATTTTGTTTTTGCCCGTCCACTCCCATGCCAGGGGAGAGCCCGCACCATCCATAACGACAAAATTTCCCGCGTTTGTGGAGAAATCACGCACTTTATAGCTGCCGGGTGTCCACACGGGAAAGCCGGTGATGAGCTCATCTCCCGGTGCGTCTATTTCCATCACAACGCGCACAAGATGGCGCGGCGCCTCGTCGAAATAGAGATGATACCGAATTGTTGCGGATGTATTCAGAAGTTGTCTGTCGCGCTGTTCAATACTGTACATGGATAGCCTTTTTCTACTCATGGAAAATTTCCGGCGAGCCGGAGCCCTGCCACCACCTGTTGTCTTCCGGGGCTGGGATGTGGAGTGCGGATGCCTCCAAATGCCTGTTCTTTCGTCGCCGGTCGTCTCGTTTTTGCTTCGTGCTTGCGACCATCCCACTTTGTTTTTTTGCGGATGTTCGCTTGGGATTGCGCCACCTTATTGCCCAGCAGGAGTACGGCGCGCAGTTATTATCGTTTATTAAAATACGATGAGGAAACAAATTCGTCCTGAAACGACTGTTCTTCCTTTCTCTGCGGTGTGTCTATATACTTTTTCCAGTCGCTGCCGAGAATCGAGCTGAGAAAAGCATTGTGCCGTTCGATTTCGCGATTAATTTCCGACAGCTCCCGTTCGAGTTCTCGCCGTTGCTCTGCAATCCAGCGGGGATCGTTGAGCGCGTCGCGCAGGCTGTAGGGCTCGGTTTGCCGCAGTTCTCGCAGCTTCCTTTCTTCTGCCACAATGCGTTCTTCCAAGCGTTCTACTTCGCGTTTCAGTGTTTCTTCGGCGGTTGCCATGTCTTCGAAGACGTCTTCGCCGGTAATACACACCATTTCGTAGATAGAGCGCAGGCGCTCTATGTTCTTATTCTGATATGCCTCTTGGGCATTATTCCAGAATTTCGAGTAATTGTCAGTTCCTTCGGTAGCGGTAGCATCTGGGTGCAATTTTTTCACAATAGCGCGGTACAGCTTTGGCAGGTCTTCGGCATTGCGCGGCGTCGAGGGCACTTGTTTTCGAGCAATTTCTTGGTCGAATGCCTCGCTTATTTGGCGTTGTATGCGTTGGAATTCCTTATCGACGAGCGAGTTAATAAGCCGTATTGTATGATCTGTGAGCTTTTCGCCGCGTTCTAATTTTATGCGGAATAGTTCTTCGCGTCGGCCCAGCATTTTCTCTTCCATTGTGCGGCGCTGGATGTCGATCTCGACTGTACGGAACAACTCGTCGTAGCGGGCGTGGAGCTTGGGATTCACGTCATCGCGGATCTGCCTCCATTCTTCGAGCAGTTCACCGAGGTTTTCGCAGAGCTCACGCCTGTAGTTGCGGAGTGCTTCTATGCGGGGATGGGCGAGGATAGAAGCACTGCTCATGATGCCCCGTCCTGTGAGGAATTGGTAGGAATGTTCGGCGGCAGAAGCTCATTGAGTGCATCAATGGCAAAGCGCAGGTGCGGGATCACAATGGAGCCGCCCACCACAAGCGCGATATTCATTGTTTCGTGTAGCTCTCGCCGCGTTGCTCCCTCAGCTATTGCGCGGTCGACGTGGTACAAAATACAGTCGTTGCAGCGCAGCACCATCGAAGCCACGAGGCCCATCAGCTCTTTGGTGCGGGCTGGTAGCTCGCCTTCTGTGTACGCTTGATGGTCGAGCGCAAAAAAGCGCTTATACGGAAGAAATTGTTCTTCCATAATTGCTTCATTCTGCCGCTCCCGTCGGGACATGAATTCTTCTATGGTACCCATAACTTATAGCGATTCTGATGCACAGAAGTAATAATAGTACACTCCCTTTGTATCAAGTTGCCGTCGCCAGCGCGGAGAGGACGGAGATAGAAGCGAAGATTGGATACGCCAACTCAACTGCAAGGTAGTATAGCTCGCAAATATCTGCATTTTCCGGCAGTTAGCAAAACTGTTGCGGGATGTAGGAAGGCCGGAGGTCGGCGGCTGGCGGCTGGAAAAACGACAAGCGGATGTGCTGCGCGGTGCGACGTCTTCGCATCGTTCTTACGATAACCGGAACGGCGGTATAGAGACGCCCGCGCCTATGAATGCTGTTGTACGAAAACACAAGAACAACAGAGGCTTGAAGGGAGCGAGATGGAAATGCGGGATATCCCCATAGCGGATTGCATTTTTATTCTATCGCGGTTTTTCGCAAACAAAACTTGCTTTTTTCAGCAGAATTGTCGTATTATGGCACGCCATCGAATGAATTCACTGCAACGGCACCGACTGTTTTCCCACGCCACACGCGGTAACGTTATGTTCCGCTTTCCTTTTCTATGCGCTGTCCGAAATACAACCGACCTTGCCGACGCTCGGCATGTGCGGTCGTGAATGCCGGGAGAAATATGTGATACCAGGCCCAGTGAGCGCAACCGTATGCGCCGGGTCGGAGATTGCAATTTGTTCTGAATAGGCACAACTACATGTATGTGGTCTCGATAACGGGGGAGACAATGATTACATTTGAGCGGTACAGTGCAACGAATCTCTATCGTATCAGTTCCACATCGCCGGATGGTGATGGCTATCTCGCTTTTTACCTTCTTGCCGGTGATGCGGCGGATAGGCTGAGCATTGCGCAGACATGGCGTTCCGCCGTAGGCTACTATGTATTCCTGAAAGATGAACCTTCTAATCTCGCCGCTTTCGTACAGGCTTTAGACCGCTTTTTTGCCGGAGCTGCACCCGAGCGCACAGGCTGGGCATGGCTGACATTTGCAGCGGAGAGCGGGACAGTGGAAGGAACGGTGGCCAATTCGTCCGGGGGGGAAGCCGTGCTCAAGACAGAACAACCAGCGTACCCGCTGCACGATCACGCTCTGCGCCTGATGAAAAATGCACCAACAAGTGTTGTCGAGCCGGTATCGGAAGACATCAGGGGCTTTACGGTGGCTGTACCTGCTGTGCCTAGCGAGGTCGGCAGTATGAATACGCCCGATCATTCCTACGACATGCACATTTCGCTTGCCGGGCCCAGCCGTGGCTGCATACAGAGCAAGATGGCTGTGAGCGATCTTGCCGAGTTTGGCTGGGATGTTGGCCTGTACTATTTTGTTCAGGGCGCGACGTCGATTGTCCGGCAGTACTATCCCGTTCTCAACCCGTACCCCGAAACGCCTGTGATGCTTGCCACGAGCTTCGATCCGGTGGATGTCTTTAACCCCGACCGCACGTATATGCAATTTACGGAGGAGCAGGCTGCATCGGCACACAAGATGGAGAGCACATCATCGCTTGGCGACGAGATACCTCTACCGCCCTTTGTGATGAAATCGAAATTTCGCACGACTTACGGCGAAGAGATCGGCCTGAAACCTGTCAGCGCACCTCCGCCTCCGGGCAGGAGAGGTGCCCGCCTTGTTGTGATGCCACTGGCGTACAACGACAGGGGAGGAGTAACAGAGAGCTATGTGGCGCCCGACGGCGATTTTCAGATGGTGATTCTCTCGGGGAAACCCGCCGGAGAAGGAGAAATCAGAGACCGCCATCTACTGCTCGGCCTTTCGGGACTAGAATCTGTGTCGTTTCGGGAACACACCGACTCGGTGGAAGGAAGCGTGCTGTCGTTCTTTCCGTTCAGTCCGTCCTTTGTTCCCGTGTTCCCGCTGTTCGGTGCTGGCGCAAAACAACAAACCACCGACACCACGCCGTTGATTGTTGACCAAGATAGCAAAGGCAACAAATACGAGACTTCGTGGATAACCGTAGGAGCGCCCCTTCCGCAAAATGGGAAGCAGCCCGTGGCTGCGTACTTTGCCCAGCCCGACGGCGCAGCCCTGTATGGCGGACAAAGCGAAATGGTGAACGATGAAGATATTCTTCCATACCTCGCTGCAAAGGCCGCATTGCTGCCCGCTCCGGAAGATACAACATGTTTTCCCGCAGCTCCGGTGACAGGAGCCGTACCTGCTACAACGGAGTTCGGCGCGAACTTTGTCCAGGACCTTGAATTTCAGATACTCAGCCCATCCCGCCGGACCACTATTCAGGAATTTTCCGCCGATCTTTCTCCGGAATCCAAGGCTGCGGAAGAAACGCTTGCATATGGCACTACTCCCCAAGGACTGCTCGCACAGATAGGTGACTTTCAGTGGAAGGAATTGATACTTGCCAGCAATAAAGACAGCAAGAGCGGCGAAGTACAATCGCTGATGTTTACCAATCTCAACCCGACCTTGCAGGCGGCGTTTCAAACTAACCAGCAGTTCCTCGTTATCACGTCGGATAAATATTTGAAGGAAGGTGGCACGACCTTCCAAGATACGATTTCCATTGAAGGTTGGCCATTTTTCATCGACGTAAGCCTGAACGAAATCGGCAATTATCGCAATGTACTGATCTTCAAATTCGGCGAAGGTTCTGTGGCCGATCGGGTGCGCGATGTACGCACGTGGACTGATCCCCACAACTTCAACCTCACCGAAGACGACAACCTGAAGCAGCTATCCGACTGGCTCGTGGCCTACATCGAGGATGCCCGGGAGCGCGCCAAAGCCGATGCTGCATTTGCGAACTTTGTGGAACTTGTCGACAACCCGGCGTGGAACGGCATTCTGGCACTGAATGTAACAATTGGCCTGAGCGACTTTCCGCCTGAGCTCAAAGGATTGCTCGCTGGTATTGACCTCAATCGCTTTTCTGCGCATCACTTCGGTATCGACGTCAACTTTGTACAGTCCGATGGCGGCGAATTAATCATGGAGCCGCAGAGCTCGCTGTTCGGCCTTATCGATTATGTCGACGAATCCATCGACTCAGTCGAAGGGGTTGCTGCGCTGAAGGTGCGGCGCAACAGGCGTATGGTCAAAACACTTGCCTCAGTTCCTGCGGCATCGAGTTCGTCAGATAATGTTCCACCGTTCTACGCGCAGCCGTATGAGTTTGTCGTGCTGACTCTGCAAGTTGTTTTTGCCAATTCCGAGATAAAGAACTTTACATCTACCATCAAACTCACGATCAATCAGTTGTTTGGCGAGGCGGTGAGCAATCCCGACAGCACCGAAGATCCTAATGCGAACGCGATTATTCTGGACGGGATTTACGAAGACCACAACGGTGCGAGGTCCTATGTGTTCAATATCCGCGAGTCGAAATTTTTCCGGTTCGTCGGCAGGGTGGTGGACTATGTACAGATCGTCAAAGCGCAGTTTTCCACGCTACAGTCGGTGCCAGTGCCCGGTTCCGATGGCGATGAAATTGTGCAGTCGCGCTTTTCCTTCTGGGGCACGATGTCGTTCTACAATGTGGCCGACGACTTCGATCTGTTCTCCTTCGACCGCCTGAGCTATGCCAGCATGTATGTAGATATGAGCTTTGCCCTGTCTGTGCCCGACAAGCCGGTGTTCGGATTCAATCCAGCCGCAATGACCTTTGATCCCACCGGGAGCGTCGCCCGCGACAACAGCGTGTTCAGGAATTTTCCCCTGCAACTCCAGGGAGTCGTGTACAACGGCAATAGCACCGGGCGGCCTACCGATATGGGGTTCATGACGGTGAAAACTCCGCTTACAGGCTACAGCAACAGCGTGGACAACACATGGTATGCACTGTCGTTTACGATCAATCTCGGTACTGCAGGCGCTTTGGCAGCTTCGATAGGACTTACCGCACAACTCTATGCTGCGTGGAGCCCCGTGTACGATCCCAGAAGCAAGAATCCAATTGCTGTCAGCCTCAGGCTCCCGCGCGGCGGCGGCGACAGGAACCAGCTCAGTTTGCAAGGCATACTACAGTTGTCTATCAAAAGTATCAAATTCAATACAACCATAGACGAGGATACGCACAACAGAGCATTTCTGCTCTTGTTTGAGCGCATCGCATTGCGTGTGCTTGGCATGAATCTGCCTTCGAACGCGACGATAGACGCCGTGCTTTTTGGCAATCCCAATCCTGGTTCCACGCCAAGCAGTCTCGGCTGGTACTTTGCTTATAATACTTCCACCAATAATTCCACAGCGCCTGTCCGCATCGACGGGCAGCAATTGCTTGAAAGCGAGGAGGAATAGTATGCCGCGTATTTTGTACTGGAACATCCAGAAGTTTGCCATCAATAAGATGACGACCTACACGCGCAAACGCCAGTTCGGTGGCAGGCCGCTCTATGGCAATGGCGTCAAGGGCGACTACATTGTCGGGAATATTAATGCCGTAACACAGGCAGGCGCTGCGCTCCAGCCCGATTTTTTTGTTGTGGTCGAAGTCACAACAGGGCGCCAGCCCGGAGGCAGCCTGATTACCGGCGCTGGTGCAGATGGCGTGCTGCATCTTTTGGATCGGTTGCAGGCAGAAGTACATGCCAACTGGAGGCTTGTGCCGCCATTAGTGCTGGGCGGAGCCGGGCAGCGCGAAGGCATTGCTGTGTTTTTCCGCAATGATCTCTGGCAGTTTAACGGTCCTTGGTACTGGAATGGCGCTACTGCTCAGGCCGGAGCCGGTGGTGCCGTTGCATACGCTGGTGAGTGGGCCAATGTGCTGCCCGGCGATAGCAACACACGGGCAGGGCAAACTTCCTATACCGCTGTAGGAGGAGCCAATATCAATTTTGCCTATCCCAACAGCCGTCCTCCGTTTTTTACCCAGTTTCAGCAGCGCGGTGTGATGCCTGCGCGCACTCTGAGCTTGTTCAGTTTTCACGCCGATTCCGAGCCTCCTGGCAGTGTTATCGGCACGCGCAATCTCGCGCAGATACCCTATATCGCCGCTGGGCCTGGGGTCAACGAGACTTTCGTGGTCGTTGGCGATTTCAACTGCGATCTGAACAACAATGTCAACATCGGCGGCGGGCTTACACAGGCAACTGCATACAACCCGCTTGTCGGGCAGGGATTCATGGCACATGTCGTTGCAGCAGCAGGGCCGACAATGGTAAAAGACGTTGGCTTCAGCACGGCGAACAATCCCAATGTTGCTACGACCAATGGCGTGTGGCCGTATTACGACTATTCGCGCGGGCTCTCTGTGGATAATATTCTTACGCGGCCAGCTAATCCCGCAGCGCCACTTGGTGTAACAACGGCGACGATTATCAACCGCATTGTGGGTACGCCCATACCCGCAAATAATGCGGCGTATGTCAACCCGGCAGTACGGCCAATTGGCAACAGATACAGCATTGCCATGAACGAGTCGATCCAGCAGATTGTCGGCGGTACGCAGGCCGGTAATCCGCGCCTTCGCAAGTTCAATGCCAATACTAATTTTGGTATGATCGGCGGCAGGCGCGGTACGAGCGACCACCTTGGGATAGTTATTGATTTTTGAGAATTGATGACCAGTATGGGGCAGCCAGAGCAATGCCTTTTCGAGGCGCTTCGGTCTCTGGCCGGAGCCGCCCATATGGGCGGGCCTCTGCACCGCGCAGCACCGCCGCCGCGTGTTGTTCCTCCTTCTGCGCTTGGCGCAAAGCGCTTGGACAACCGTCCAACGGTAATGCGACCGGTGACAGCGACCGGGTGCCGGGGCGAAGACGCCGGTGCACAAGAAAGAATGCGTATTGTACAGCGGCGTGCTAACGTGCAATGCTGCTGATACGGCGAAGGCCAGCTATGCCATTCCATGCAAAGCGATGGTGCTCTTGCGCCATTGAGAATGACAGGAAGAGAAGAAGTGAACGCTTCATTGATTTTTAACGGGGTACACTATGACACTCGATCTACTTTATCAGGAACTTCTCCATCAGGCCGCATCAGGTACGCTCAGTATCAATGAAGCGACGACTGGCACGCCGGGACTCGATGCGCTGATTCAGGAAGCTCTACAGATTGACAGCGGCACGATTGATGTAACAGACACGAAACAAGCCGACATCACCATGATACCGGGCGTGAGTGTGACTGCAAAAGGGCTGACGTCGTTCCTGAATGTGGAGGACATGGTGACAACCATCGTGTTTCAGGAAGTTGCCGATGGTGGCACGACAGCCATCCAGTTTGTAATGACAACAGAACTGCCATCGGACTGGTCGCTCGGCGTGAGCTTTGATAGCTTTGCGGGATTTCCGATAGATGATGTTGTGCTGATCGAGCCACATTATGTATTCTCTACATGGGCGCAGACAATCGCGCTGGATTGGTACGGAAGCCAGGTAAGCATGGCTCTTATCAAGGGCTTGAACGCCCGCGCGGGTACAAAGCTCAGCGGAGCTTTTGCTGTTGTTACTTCATTGCTCGAAAGCGTGAGTGGCACTATTTCGAATAATCCATATTTCTGGCACGGTTCCATCTATGAAAGCGAAACGGGCCTTGGGCCGGCGGCCAATTTCAGAGCCGAACTGAATATCTCCATCGATCTGAATTTTATCGCGCTCAGCCGCGTGTTCATTGGCGCGGATCTCGATTTTATTCTCGTGGAGGAAGACGACGAAGGGGCAGTGCTCGCCGAACCCGAATACGCACAGAACCAACAACTGTGCTTTGGCGGTTTTGTCGAGCTTGGTGTTTCGCCCATTGTATTCAGCCTCGACGTAGCGGCGATGCTCACCAACAACGACAAGGGGCTGATGATAGGCGTCCAGCCCGCACTTGAAAAAGAAACTTCGCAGAATGGGATTACTTCTGTGATGGGGCCGGGCAGCTCCTGGAACGATCTGATGCCCGACTGGTTCCGCGATAAATTTCTCGCTCTCTTCAATATCAAAAACATCAACTTTTACTTTGCTATCAAGCCGAGCCCGGTGCTGCTGCTTACGCAAACAACAGTAGGCACGCTGGATCAGCTCGAAATTATTCCCGGCAAATTCTCGGTGTATGTCGATGTTACGTGGTCTATTTTTATGCCGCTCGACACATCGCGCCGCCAGAGCATTGCACTGTATGCCGAGCTTACAGTGCTTGAGGATTTCGTATTTATCATCGAAATATTTCTCGCAAGCGGCGGCGACTTCAGTATTACGGGCAGGTATCCCGGCACCATTACATTTACACTTGCGGACCTCAGCAATCTGCTGTTCGACGGTTCGCTGTACAGTTCGTCTAATCCAAAAATACCGGAAGACCTCGCCACTTTTTCCTTCTCGAATTTTAGCTTGTCGTTTGCTATTACCGGCCCGCTCAAAGTGTGGGAGTTCAACGCTGAAGCAAATATTGCTTTTAACTTCTTTAATCTGTTCAACCTTGCGCTGCACAATGTTTCGCTTTCAGTCACCACGACATTTGGCGCAGGAAAAACAACATACGAAGGGCATCTTTCCGGACAGCTCGCCATCGAGAGATTTACGTTTGATATTACAGCGCAGATAGGCTCGGAGATCGACACAATTTTTGATGTGAGATTTGGCAATTGGTCGGTGGGTGATTTCATCGCCTACATGATGTCGGTTGTCACTGGCGACGAAGAGTATTCGCTGCCTTCGCCCTGGAATCTGCTGAATACGATTAACCTCGCGGGCTTGGGAATTACGATCAACGTAACGCGCGGTACATGGGGCATCACCTACAAGTTGCAGCGCTCTATCAATCTTGGATTTATCACAGTAAGTGCTCTTTCGGTAAACTACGACAGCACCAAGAAAGAAGTCAACCTGGACATCGAAGGTTCCTTCTTTGGCCAGCCGCTTACAAAAATGAACCTGCTGGACCCCACGACAATTCCGCCAGTGCCGGGCGGTGGCGACAGCACGTTCGAGCTATTCTTCTTGGCATTCGGCCAGCGCGTGAGCATCGACGGCCTGCCGCTCAATGCTTCTATGTCGCAGATTATGACGGCGATGCGCACTGCTTTCCAGCAGAAGCCGCCTACGCAAGTGCCAGTGGGCACCCAGCCTGCAGCGGGCGAATTAGTGTTCGACTCCAACAGCAACTGGATGATCGCCGCACAGATGCGCGTTATCAGCGCGATAGACATCAGCATTATTCTCAACGATCCGAATTTATACGGCTTGTTGGTATCGGTGTCGGGCGATAAACTGAAAAGTTTTACAGGGCTGCGCTTCGAGATACTATACCGAAAAATTACAGATACAATCGGCGTGTTCCAGATGGAACTGCGCCTGCCGGACGCAATGCGCACGCTGCAATTTGGTGCCATATCGTTTACCATTCCGGTGATCGGCATTGCGATTTACACCAATGGCAATTTCAAACTGGATTTTGGTTTCCCGACGAACAACGACTTCACGCGCTCTTTTTCTGTGCAGGTATTTCCGTTCATCGGTTCGGGTGGCTTCTATTTCGCGATGCTTTCCCAGCAAACATCAACGCGGCTACCCGCATACAATGCGGAATGCGGCACCTTCAATCCGGTAATAGAATTTGGCATTGGCCTCGACATTGGCCTCGGCAAAAGCATCAATGCCGGTATTCTGAAGGCGGGTTTGAGCCTTACATTCCGGGGAATCGTGGAAGGGGTATTTGCATTTTACAACCCCAACAAAACACTGAACCCACAGGCACGGGACGACATGTACTACTGGCTGAAGGGTACATTTGCCATCGTGGGAAAAATTTACGGGAAAGTAGATTTTGCCATTATTCAGGCCGACGTCAGTATCGAAGTATATGCGATGGTATCAATTACCATCGAGTCGTACAAGCCTATGGTGCTGTACTTCGAGGCTGGTGTAAGAGTAAGCCTGACGGTGCGTATCAATCTCGGATTGTTCAAGATCAACATTCGATTGTCGTTCTCGGCAGTGATCAAGGAATCTTTTACAATCAACATGGGTTCGGGTACAGCACCCTGGCTGTGTACTTCGCAAACGGCGAAGTTGGCTGCACTCCCGAGCGGAAGGCCGCGTTTACGCAGTCTGAACTCTCGTGAAGTGGCACCAACGGCGGATATGAATTGGAAGCCGTTTGAGCTGACGGACAAAGAAGACCTCGCGATCCTTTTTCTGCCGCAGATCACCGCAGCGGTTGCAGGTGGTGCCGGAAGCAGTGCCGACCAGCAGGCGCTTTTTGCCACGGTACTGTATTTGCGGACGCTCGGCGACGGTGGCCAACCGGGCGACGAAGGCGATGATTTTTCAAAACTGGCCGAGTCCATTTTCCTGTGGGCGATTGCCTCGCTGATCGACACAGGTACGACTATTACTAATGTCCAGCAAGTGCTCGACCAGACGGTGACGCGCCAGAACCTGCGCGATATTTTCGACTGGCTTGCATCTGCCGAACCGGGCGAACCCCCGTTGACCTATTCGCAAATTATCGGGTTCCTGAACAGCTATTTTAATCTCATGCTCGAAGCACCTGCCGATGCCGGTGAGTTTAATGTAAGTGTACTGCCGGTCATCCCCGATCTGATAATGACAGCAACACTGAATGGCGCCGAAGTGAAGACTGTAGATTTCGCTACCGAGACAATGGTGAATGCGGACTACAATGCCGAGCTTCAGGCGTACTTCGAAAAGCTGGCAGTGCGCTACCGCAATGAGATGGAAGCTCTTGCCGATGCCTCCGACGACAATGCGACAATGCGAAAGATGCTTGCAACAGATGCAGGTAAACAGTCGCTTGCAACCTACATGTTTCGCGATTTTGCCACGATTCTGGCGCGCGCCAATGTGCAGAACGCGATGGATTTGCTCGACTCTTTCAACCATTCCGCGCAGGCGACCGATACCTTGCAGGGTTTGTCCAACGACTTGGGCAGCACACCCGCATTGATTGCTTCGAACAACAGTTCGCTGAGCCTTGGTGTATCTACGCTGACGCTGAGCGGCATTGTGTACCAGGTGCAGAGCGGGCAGAGCTTCGACGCTATCGCCGGTTTGTTTGTAAGCCAGGATGCAGACGACTTCCTGCGCAGGCTTGGCGCGCTCAATCAGGACGTACCAGACCTCCTTGCCGAAGGAGTGCTGCTGGCAGTAGGGAATGGCAAAACTTATCCTGTGGAGGCACGCGACACGCTGAAGAAAGTTGCTGATAAAAATGGTACAACGCCGGGCGAGATCGTTGTTCTCAACCGCGCACTTACCACGATGCTAGTAGCGTTTACTCCCATTTCTATCGTCGATTTCGACAGGCAGATTTCCGAGGGCGATTCGTTCAACAGCCTTTCCAATCTCTTCAATGCACCGATTGCCGCTTTGGCAGACGCCAACAGCAGTCGTACAGGTATCTTTGCAACAGGCCAGACGGTGACGCTTCCGAACCTTGAGTCGATTAAGGTACAGACGCTTGTTGACAAGATGGAAGAGAACTTCAGCTTTGTTAATCTCGGCGGTATGTCGGGTAGATATTTGCTGCACGGTATGCGCGTACCACCTCCGGGCGGCACGACCTCGGAAGTATTCGATGCCGAGTGGGCCAGCGCAGCGACCTATGCTCTGTATGCGCTTACAGGCCAAGAGTTTGTGCTGCCGACTCTGGTAGAGACCGATGAACTGATTGTGCAGCTCGAACTGCCGCAAACGACAGCTCGGGCGAAAATGGCATTACGCAGTGCCACCAATGCTGCGGCTACGCAGGTGCAGATCAAATTTACATCCGACCAGATCAACGAAATAAATGCCCTTGCCAAAACGGAACTCGACCCCGACATACATCTGTTCCGGCAGTCGCAGATATTCCGCCAGAAAGCAGCTCGCTACAACCTGACGAGCGGTTTGTTGTGGCAAAGCGGTGCGCCGGTGTCGCTGCCCAATACAGCCCCGGACAGCAAATCATTTTTACAACCGACAATATGGAATTTCCCTGCTTCGCTCATGGCTGCGACCAGCGAGGCAAAAACGCTGCTGCCTTTGATGCAGTTGTATATCGGCAGGCAGGAGCAGGCCAACCAGCCCATGACGGAATTGGCGGTGCAGAACTACGCATGGTCGACGCGCATACAAGTAACAGTGCGGCAGGTTGCTCTTGCTGATGGCACGGGTGTAGAGCCATTTACCTACGAAATTCTCGGCACCGACGACGCCGGAAAACAACTGCTCGAAGACCTGCTGCTGTATTACTACAATACCGATCCTTCGATTATCCATCAGGTAAATATTCTCTACAATCCCAATCCCGCAAGCGCAACCCCTTCCGGCCTGATAGGCGATGGTGTGGACAACATCAGCGCGTTTATTCTCAAGACAAATTTGTCGACAGTATCGAATCCGCCTATGGCAGCGGCGAAAATGAAACTCGCCGCAGAAGAAGAGACTGTTGGCAATCTCGTCAACGAGCAGCCTGCCGAATCGCTTTTGCAGATATGGGAAACAAGCGTTGTGCGCTCCGGTGGGTTCTTCTTGTACTATCGTGTTGATGCCGCTAACAGCGGATTGCCAACGTCGATTTTTAATGAGAACAAGGATGCAGTATTGACATTCGTTGTTACGCTGAACATCACCGACAAAGCGCTACCGGAATGCGTCAATTCCGCAATTATTGGCGACGACACGGGCGAAGGCGGTTATGTTTTTGCGGAATCGGAAAGCCGCGATGTGCATCTCTCACTGACATCGGCAACGAAGCTG
Source organism: Ignavibacteria bacterium UBA7675 (assembly GCA_002483085.1). GTDB lineage: Bacteria > Bacteroidota > Ignavibacteria > Kapaibacteriales > UB7675 > UBA7675. The sequence goes on along the minus strand of DLHF01000078.1, from coordinate 11,264 downwards.
CGGAGTATTCTTGCGGACTACCGCATCAGCCTTGCTACGCTGGCCGATCTGCTGGAAGACAATGCGCTTACACAGGGAGTGCAGTTGACATTGGACGGTGTGATATTCGAAGCCGACAGCGATTCGTGGACGCTGGCAATGATTGCACAACAATACAGTGTGAGCGAAGAATCTATTCGCGGACTGAACCCCGATGTTGATTTCAACAATATCGTGAAGTGGACGGCGTTGCACATTCCCGGCACAACCACAACAATAGCGAACTCAGGTGTAAGTGCGGCGTCTGTGGCTGCTGGCAATCGCATTGCCGTTGCAGCCTTGCTGTACAGCAATCTCGACAGAGAGGGAATATTCGCCCCTGGTACAATTGTTATTCCGGATCAGTACACGACAATCGACGCGACGATCCCGGTAGGCAATGCTGCGTTTGAACTGTGGCGCGACAATCCCGATCTCGACAACGGCGCTGTCAGCCTTGAAGCGCGCGACAGCGATCACTCGCTCGAACTGTTGTACAACCTGCTCGGCTATGGTGTGGTGGCGAATCAGAATTTCGATGCGAGTGTTGAAGCTCTGCCTATCGGCTTCGACGAGAACGACAATTCGCAGCAGGACATCGACGCACGCATGCGTCCGGCGCAATCGGTCGAGGACGAATACTGGAAATACCACACAGTTGTTCCTGTTACGCCTTTTGTAAAACAGTTGCCTTCGGCACAGGTTGGTGCCCCCGACCCTGCTCTGAACCCGTATGCGGGCATCGGCGGTTTATTCCAGATACGCGCAGTATGGCAGGATATGTTCGGCAACCAGACATATACTCCGTTCACAGACCCGGCATTGCCAGCGCCCGGCACGATACTCAACAATCTGCCAATCGACATCGGCTATTTCGACGATCTCATTGGCTTGGCAGGCTGGCCTGCAGTCAACACCGGCTATCGGTTCGGTCTTGAGTCGGTTGGAGGGAATGATACTCCTATGCTGACGGTGGCGCTTCTGTTCGATCCGGCTAACTATCTGCCCGGCGACGATGAAACGTCGGTGCCGTACAAGGACATGGCTCTGGCCGACAAGGAAGTGTACCGGCAGTTGTACTACCAGCTTTCATGTGCCGACACAGCAATTACACTTACGACCAATCTGAGTGGTGCCATCGAGACAGTAGACAAATCTGCCGTCGTGGATTTTGTCGGTTCGATTTTCTCCTATCTGGGCACTATCAGCCAGCCGGAGTTTGCCTACACGTATTACACAACAGAGAATGGCGATACATTGGAGGCAATCGCTCAGCAGTTTGGTGTGTCGGTTGCCGACATCGAAAGGCTGAATCCCGGAGTGCCGCTCGCTCCAGCCGAGGGTACGCGGATTGTTATCCCGATTGTGCCTCTGCCGTCGAATATCGCTGTGTCGGTGGAAGAGCAGTTGAGCAATACCGAGTCAATTTTTGCGCTTTCGGTAGTGTGGACAATCAGCAGGCAGGAACAGTATGTCGACGGCCAGTTCCTCGGCGAGCCCGGAGTGCAGCGTGCAGTCACTCTTGTGGTTCCTCTTACCGAAAAAACGGATCGTGTGCAAGAGGACGATTCCTACTACACGCTCGAACAATTCGCGAAGGATTTTGAAAGCGCTTATCCGAATACCAAGATAGCTGTCAGTTCGGCCGACTTGAACGACCCGGCGAAGGACTCTATTAAAAATGTGTGGGTTGCACAGTTTGGTTCCAACGGAATACAGTACAGCATCGACAAGGGCAATCCTTTGTTCTTCGCGCCGATACCTCTTGCCAACCAGCTTATTACAGGTACAAACTTCACGGTCTATCCGTATATGCGGGGCACTGGTATCGACTTCGACCATGCGTTTATCAAGACATTTGCAGGTATCGACCTCGACGTATGGGCGCGTACCTTCCTTGAAGCAGTCGATCAGTTCCTTACACCGATGTACACCGTGCCAGCCTTCATTGTCGATCAGGTGCTGGGAACAACCTATTACCGTGATGTACTCGATGCCAAGAAACAAATCGCTGCGGCATATGCAGCGGACGACAACCCGCTCGTACAGAATTTGAAGGTAGACCAGAGCGGTTCTGCATACGAAGCAAATCGGAAAGTAGCTGCCGAGACTCTGCAACAGGTTCTTCTAACAACCCTTGCTTCTGCATACACTACTACTGCTATTGTGCAGTACAATGTACAGGTGACGCCTCGCGCAGGCGATTTGTCGTCCTCGCTGTTCGGCCAGCCCGCTGTGCCAGCCGATCCCGGCAGCTCGACACCTGATGAATACGCTATTTCGACGACGCGCATTGCATTGGACAAGGCCACATCGTATTTGACCTATCTGTTCACAGCAAAGCAGCCCGAAGAGCAAGCGGACTTCAACTTGGACCTCGCCTTCAAGATCAATGCTTTAGAATACGACATCCGCACTCTCGGGCCGGAGTTTGGCGAGTACAAGGCATCGACATGGCTGAATTTTGTTGTGCCGCTCGAACCCGAACCGCTTGGAGCAGCGTCGATACCGATACCGCTTCGCGCATATCCCACACCGCCTTCATTGGTTGGGCAAAGAGCTCTGCCGTGGTTTGAACAGGGCAGTGAGAAAGAGGGCGATATTCCTTTCGCCGATACCCGCAGGTGGAACTATCGCTACACCTACGAAACAGTTTCGGCAGCGCAGGATCGCATCCACACCAACATTCGCTTCAATGTTGTGTCGATGCAGCTTGCTATGAAGCTCGCGGCTGTTCCCGATCTGTTCCAGGCATTGGCAATGTTTGTGAATGTCTACGAAGGTCTGCAAGAGGATATGATCACGATGGTGTCGCAGATTACGCAGGCGTCGAGTATGGATCAGATACAGGCCGCCTCTGTTATTCTGAGCGACTTTACCCAGCTCGTGCAGGCTGCATCCAATGCGTGGGGCTCGTGGCTGAGTGTTCGGCAGAAATACATGGCGCAGGCTGTGTCGGAAAGCGACTTGGAATACTGCGTTGAAGAGTTCTGCAATAGTAAGGGGCAGTTCCAGATGAACCTGACGCAGCTAAATGAAGGGGAAAATGTGGAATTTCCAGAGCCGTACTTCGAGGGATACTCTACGGTGCTGGTGCCCGACGGAGATGCACAGAAGTCTGGCGAAGAAAAACGCAGGAGTTTTATATTCCAAAATGTAGATAATCCCGACCAGTATCTTACATGTGCCGAAGCTGATGAATTGAGCACTCGCACGATTGAGTTTCCATATCTCGACATCATGGCAACGCAGAACGCGTGGGCTGGAGTGTTTATTGCGCGCAATGAAAATCTGTTCGACGAAGAGCACGCCTGTACCAGCGAGGTCGAGACCAATCCGAACTTCCTGTATCGCACGCCCACAGTGCGCTTTAGCAATATTGTGACACCATTGCTCGACTGGGAGGAGCCGTTCAATGTGGCGACGATTTCGGATCAGAAGCCTCCGCAATCGCTTGTGAACTGGCTACAGGTGTTGTTCTCCACGTACTTCGAGGGAGTGCCGGAACCATCGCAGCAGCTTGTGCGGATAAGCGGCAATTATCAGTATCGTTTGGATCCCAGCGCCGGTGCTGGGCCTTTCGATATTACCGTGCCGCTGTTCTTGATGCCTCCGTTTGATTTTGCTATTCCGACGGACTGGAGTACGAACTGCGATACAGTGGACAGCGTCGTGTGCCGCATTGCCAAGTGGATACGGGACTGGTACCTGAGCAATAATCCATCGACTAATGAAGGCCGCGTTATGCTGGATATCGCTACATTCTCCAGTCTTGAAGGCAGTAGGCTTCCTGTGTACCGTATGCGGCGTTTGTACCTGCTCGTGAGCGATATTGCCGAGTTTCGGTAAGTCGGCGTGCTGTGTGCAAGTTTGAGCAGAGAGTAGGGCGGGTGGAGAGCGCCGCCGTCTTTGTCCGAGACGCCCATTATGGGCGTCTCCACGCTGCGTCGCTGCACCGCGCAGCACTGTCCGCCTCGTGTTGTGCGTCCTTCTGCGCCTTGCTTTGCGCGCGGCATCTGGCCAGCGGCAAGCCGGGGTTGCGACCGGCGACAGCGACCAAACGTATGGACAGCGGTGCCCGTGCCACCAAATCATGAACAACAGGGGAAGTTATTTAAGTCGTTTTTCCAATGTGAAGCTGCGCGTGGTAAAGCCGTGCGAGTTGTACAGATGAAAAGCGGCATCATTGCCTGTAGCGACTTGTAGCTCGATAATGTCGATACCGTGCTCGCGGGCGAATGTATCGGCATGGACGAGGAGCTTTTTCCCTATTCCTTCGCCTCTATAGCCGGGAGCAACCACGAGATTGTCCACAAGAAGTCGTAGCTGGGGCACAATAAGCGGGGATGTTGTGTGCTTGATGAACAGCTCGATATACCCAGCGCAGACAGCGCCCGAGGGTGTTTGTACTTCCGCTACAAAGATAAAATAGTCGCGTAGCCCAAGCGAGCGGAGGAAGCGCGAATGCCAGTAGCTGGGGTCCACATGATGATAAAAATGCGGAAGGAGTTCGTTGTACACGCGCTGAGCGGCATCACCTAAAGCGGCAATTGCATGAGCGTCGTTTGTTTGCGCTGCCCTTATTGCTACGGTGTCATGCACCGGGAGTTGGGCACTCATTGGCTGCGCACGGTAAACAGGAGTAGAATAGTAATAACGGCTGCGGAGACAACAACTAACGGTTCGGCGATATCGGAGTAAAAATCCGATGGCTTGTCGGGCACTGGAGCGCGTGCAAAGTCGAACTGATTACTTTCAACAAACGGCAGATCGCTGCGGGCGATAGTATCGCGGAGCTTCAGATTGTAGTCGGGCAGTTTCTTTTGCGATAGTGTTGGTGCCTCGGCGCTGAGCCAGAGCGAGGCTTCGCGGACAAGAGAGTCGGCGTCGTTGTCGTACAAAAAATAGCGGATACCAAAGTCTGCCACATAATAGCGCAGTGCAGCGGTATCGGATTGGCTTGTTCGGGATGCGAACGGCACTCTGCGAAGGCGGTCTGCTGCTGGATGGTCGGAAAAAGCGATACGAACATGGTTGTCCGGCACTACATCGTGCACAATCGCCGCAGAAAACAGGCCGACGAGAGAATCGAGCAGAGCAATGTTCTCTGTGGGGCGTACTGGCTGCCCGGAGAGCTGGGCGCACAGCAGCAGCACTGCGGCGCACATTGCGGGCAGCAGCCGTGCTGGATGGAAGCTATGGAGCAATGGGGGCGTCATCAGCGCGCAAGAGAGCGTTTTAGAGAGAGAAGCGCTTGCATAAATGCGCTATCGTGCTCGTACAGCGAGGGGCGTATACGGAGCGGGCGTCGGCGATGCTGCAAGCGAATTTTGATAACGCGATAGGCTTGAGGGATTTTGATAGCTGTTTCGCGCGCTACCGAAATACTGGTAATGGCATCTCGTGTAAAGGTGCGCTCTCGAAAGCGATTGCGGAAAGTAAGCGAGTCCTTATCGACGACGATAGAGCGCCGCATAAAGGCATTGCCGAGCACGAACACCGTAGATCCGACGATAAGAATAAGGAGGAGCACGACAATAGGATCGTTTACAACGATAGTAAACGTACCGTCTATGACTGTTCCGCGCAGGAGTGCATAGAACAACAGCGAGACAGCGTAGAACGCAATTGCCTGCCAGTAATAGTCGATCCTGTGCCTAAATTCCTGAGGATAGGAGACTTCGTCGGTCTGCTGCATATCGTACTCTCTGTTGATGTCAGTATTGCGGCGCAAGATACCGATTTAGCCAATATCTTTCAACGTTCTTTCGCGCGCGATTCAGTCTCGTGGCGCGAAGCGGCAAATTCCAGAATGCTCCGGGCAATATCGTCGGCTGCGTGCTCGTTAGCCATACGTCGTGCATTCTCGCCCATCGCCAGCAGTGTATCGCGATCAGCCAGAAGGGAAATAACTGCAAAAATGAGTTTATCATCGAGCTGATTATCCTTTACAACAGAGGCCGCTCGGCGATGTTCCATCACTTTGGCATTTATTTCTTGGTGATTGTTTGCTGCATGAGGATAGGGGACGAGGATAGCGGGTGTACCCGTAAGGCACAATTCGGCGATGGATGTAGCTCCAGCACGGCAAATGACGAGGTCGGCTGCTGCATAGGCTTGAGCCATATCGTGAATAAACGGAAAGACAGCAACACCATCCGACGGGATGCTCTCGGGAGATGGCATGTAGAAATTGCCAGTCTGCCATATTACCTGTATGCCTGCTTCTGTAAGCGGCCTCAGCGAATGCTCTACTACTTGGTTGATAGAGTTTGCCCCAAGGCTGCCGCCGAAGCACAGAATTGTAGATTTCACAGGAGCAAGCCCGAGGGCAGCGCGTGCTTGCTGCTTGTCGGGCAGCCGCGAGAAGGAGCCGCGCACGGGATTTCCAACGGTTTCGGCTTTGTTCTGGGCGCGGGGATGGAAGTATTTCGTTGTTTCGTCGAATGCCACAAAGATTTTGCTCGCCCGTGCTGCAAGCTGGATAATTGCTTTGCCCGGGTAGACATTGGACTCCATCAGAAACAGTGGAATCTGCAACAGCGAGGCTGCCAGGCCGACGGGATAGCTCATATATGCTCCGGCACACAGCACTATATCGGGCTTGATGGAGCGGAGCAGAGCTCGTGCGCGAAACACAGAACGCACCATATTAAAGGCAAAGGAAAGGGTGCTCATGGAAAATTTTTTCTGTAGGCCAGTGGCCGGTACAGTGTGGAAACGATAGCCTGCGCGCGGTACAATTGTCGATTCAATCCGCGTAGCTGTTCCGATGAAATCGGTGCTGCATTGCCCATTGCTCAGTCGTTCGAGCGATTCTACTACTGCCATCGCCGGGAAAAGATGGCCTCCGGTTCCGCCTGCGACTACAACGATCTTTAATGGCTGTTTTTCCATACTTCCATATTGATGTACTAACAGGTTCCTCTCGGCGATAAAATATTGCCAGTAGGAACTTTGCCAGCAAATTAGTTAAGTTTGAACGGTTTTTTTAGCATTTTTCTTGTGGCATAATCTATGAGGTCCCTTCTGAAGACCCTCGCATATATCTTTCTCATCATTGGCTTTTGTATAGCTGGTTCTACTATGAGCAATGCTCAAAGCGATAACCTCGTTCGCAACCGGCTGAAGCGCATTGCTCTGGGCCAGACCGATGAAGTACGCACTGAATTACCCGATCTTTTGTCGGAATTCCCCAACGATCCGGGAGTACGCCTTCTGCATGCTGTGCTGGTAGAGGACGCGGCCTTGGCTCTGCCGATGTTTGAGAAAATCGTGGAGGAATACCCGCAAAGCGAATGGGCCGACGATGCTCAATGGCGGGTCGTGCAGATTTATGCTTTGCGTAATGATACAGCGAAAGCATGGCAAACCTTGCAGGAATACCGCAAACAGTACCCAGATTCCGAGTTCTTGCTCTTTGCATCAGAGCTCGTCAAAAATGCTGTAGGGCGGGTGCCTCCGTCGCGCAAAGCCTCTGTCTACGAGAGCAAGTCCGCAGCCGATAAGTCGGTAGCAGCGCAGGGAAGTGCACGCCAGACTCCTAAAAAAACGAATGCTGCCAAGCCCGCTGTTGATAAAGCTCCTGCTGAAAAAGCATCGCCGGAAAAAACTGTTGGCGAGAAAACTGCTGTAAAAGAAAAGGACGCTGCCGACCGGTACGCGCTTCAAGTAGGGCTGTATAGCACACGGCAGAGTGCCGAAGCGGAGGTCGAAAAGTTTCGTTCGGCGCGTATGCGGACTGAAATTATCGAAAAAACAGTGGATAGCGAGAAAAAGTACGCCGTTATCATCGGCAGCTATAGTACACATGAAGGAGCCGAAAAAGCGAAAGAAACTGTAGAGAAATACTGCAATTGTACACCCTTTATTATTGAGCGATAGCCAAGCTGCGCTGCACCGCTGCATGATGGCAGCTATTATGGACTTCCACCACGTACTCTTGTATGGTAATGATGCGGAGGAGCCTATCCAACCGCAAAAGTTTTGCGTGAAGTTGGGGGGCATAGGCCACATACAATAGCAGGGGAGGAGTGCACCAATTTCCCCTTATTGTAACCTTCCTACTTCTTCCGGATTCTTGTCGTCGTACCATATTCCTACGGACAGATATATACAAATATATGAAGCACTGACTGCTGTAGCGTATTGATCCTCCCCATCATACGCATATATTAAAATGCGCGTAGGTATGCCCAACAAGAGCGTCGGCACGCCGGACTCAAATGATAAAAAAGACAGTTGACATGCAACCATTTGAGCATTAGTGTGTCATTACGCTGTTGTACGGGGTTCCGTACTTTCTAAAAGTATAGTTTATAGGCAGATAACGTTGTCCCCACGTATTCTCTGCCGCTGTACTACGAGCTTCAGATAAAGCGGTGTCCCCTGCTCATGCCGCTTCCGGTAGCTAAATAACGAGTCCAAAGTCTCTCTGATTTGCTGGTATGTTCCTACCTGCCTAAAGGAATGCTGTGCAGTCGAGTTGTTACCGGGTATATCCCATAGATGATATGGTATGTACATCCCTGATGCACCATGTGAATTGCATTCTGCCTTTCTGCACAATAATGCCCGCTGTTTACAAGCATAGGCGTGAGTATAGCTCACGTATCCCATTGGTTGCTATGCAGGCAGAATGAGAGCAGCTACATGTATGAACCCTGAATTTTGTAGTGATAAGACTGGTTTTTTGAGTACTGACTAAGAGGTTTTTTTATGCGGAAGCTATTTCCAATTTTTTGTGCACTATTAGTTGGCTGGGTAATAGCCGGACAACAGAGCAAGGCACAAACGTTCTTCGAAATCAATGGCGGTCCAGAAAGCGAGCAGTTCATGAGCACTGAGCGCGAGAATTGGCCTATTAGCAATCCTTACGACGATTGGTGGTGGACAACAAGAGGTACTTGGCTTGTCCGTGCAAGTGAGCTGAGCGCGCAAGGTATGCCTCCCGGGCTGATGGAGTCGATTGCTATTCGCGTTGGTGATGTGCCCGAGAACATGGCTCGCCGGAGATGGGCGCTGAAAATCAAGCAGACAACACTTGAATCGCTGTCCGACGGCTTTCCTGAAGATGAAGGTTTTACGACAGTTGTCACCCTTGACGACTACCGACCACTTCGCGACCAATGGAATTCCTACACGTTTACAGAGCCCTTTCTGTGGGACGGAACTTCCAATCTCATTATCGAATTCTGTAGCTACAGAGATGGCTTTGGCGATGTTTTCGAGGAATCATTTGCCGAAATTTTGACTACGACCATCGACGAAAAATACGACGCATTTGTCATGTTTGTAAGCGACGGCGATGACTATTGCCCCGGTCTACCCCCTTGGGTTAACGGTTGGGGTAATCTGCGTCCTGTATTTCGCTTTGGAATGCTGACAGGTATCGACGCTTCCTATCCCGAAGACATCGGAGACCGTCGTATTCTGCGCTCTGGCCAAGTATATGACACTTCTCCTAATCGCCCTTGGGTGTCGTTCCGTGCAACGCAAGACGAATCCGTAACGCTTACTTATAGAATTGTAGGCCCGCTGCCGAGCACCAACGTGATTTACACTGCTAAATCCGGTTCTTCTTCGGAAATCGTTGTGACACCTTCAACAGGTGGCCCCTTTACGTATGAATTTACCGAAGCAACTGGCCCGGCTGCTGGTGCAAATGGCGCGCTTGACCTGACCAATATCCCCGGTGGCACGTATCGCCTTGAAGCCACCTATAATAACAAGACGTCGGGTCTCAGTACCTGGAATAAAGAATTTCTGATCACGTACAATAATGATGTTGCGGTTCGCGAAGTTCTTTCGCCCTATAGCAACCAAGCTCCTCGCAGTTTCAAATACCCACTGGATATACCGGTTCCTGTAGCCGCTAATTTCCAGAACGTAGGTCTGAATACCATCAAAGAACTCGAAGTTAAGGCTGAGATCCGCAAAGGCGGTACATTAGTGTATATCTCTGTAGATACGCTGCGTAACCTCACGCTGAACACTGGTGACATCGTAAGCTATGATTTCCCCGTTTTCCCGCCCACAACTACCGTAGGCGAGTACGATCTTAAGATTTGCACTAAACTGCTTAAGTCCGTCGTAGGTGGGCAAGAGGTTGTAGTGACAGATCAGCAGCTTTCAAACAACTGTTCTGTCGACAGTTATCAGTTCTCAATACAATATGAGATTGAGCTTGCCGCATCGAAAATTATCTCGCCGGAGAATGGCCTTGTAGTTTGTGCTAACCGTCCGTTCAAAGCTCAGGGTATATTCTTTAATAATGGTATTGTCGATGTATCGAATGTACCGGCACAAATGCGTATTTACCGTATGCCCGGTCGCGTCTTGGTAAAAACTCTAACGGCTACTGTATCTGATGTGCCGATTGGCCAGCAGGCTCAAGTGCTCTTTAACGAGTCGCTCGTGCTTACACAAGCTGGTAGCTACGAAGCTGAACTGGTTGTGAACTACGATGCTCAAACTGATCCGGTGCAATCAAACAACCACATTAGCACGTTCTTTACTGTTAATCCTGCACTCAGCGGTACCTATGAAGTTGGCGCTGGCCGTGCGTTCACGACAATTCAGGCAGCCGTAGACGCGCTGTATTCCTGTGGTATTGGTGGACCCGTCACATTTTTGCTTACAGATGCTGAATACACAGCAGGTAACATTAATATGAATGTTCCGGCGCTTGATATGTCGTCGAAAATTCTCGGCGTGAGCGCAACCAATACAATTACATGGCGCCCATCTCCCAGCCGTATCGGCACACGGGGTGGTGTTACAATCACGCTGAAATCCGCTGCTGGTATTGGTATCCGCTTTGCACAAAGCCTTTCGCCGGGTAATCCCAATGCACTTGTTCAGCAGTTTGCTGACAAGAAAAATGCGAACGCCTCGGGTTATGTAATATTCGACGGTGGCCAGTACAAAGCTCTGCGTCTGCGCCTGCAAACCAATGCTGCACACGGCCAACGCGCTGTTGTGTACATCGGTCGCGGTGCTTCTAACTACGCAGTTCAGAATTGTCTTATCGACAATGCTCCCGGCTCCTCGGTGAGCTATGCTGTTTCTCTGCCCAAACAAATTATCAATACGACAAGCTACACCTACGAAGATGATATCCGCACTGATGGTCGCACCTACAGCGCAGGTATCGTGATTCGTAACACCGTCCCGGTGAACCGCACTGGCAACAACAGCGAAGGTCTCGATACGCTGGTAAGCATGAACAACAAAATTGTTGGTAA
>DLHF01000068.1 GCA_002483085.1 Ignavibacteria bacterium UBA7675 | reverse complement strand
GACTTTATCATAGAAATCGCACATCCGATATTTCTCTGGCCACAGGCTGTTCGCATTGTGCGCGGCACGCGGCGCAAACTTTGCTTGGATGTTCTTGGCTTATTTGTGCTACCATAGGTTAGCGATTGACAGTTGAACAACAAGCAGCGGGACATGCGACCGGTGACAGCGATCAAAGGTGTGCCGCAGCGACGCCCGTGCCATACAATTTCTTATCGCACCGGAGCAGGCAATATGCTAATGAGATTTTTTTCTCTGTATATTGAGGCGAAATGTTCTTATACATTTCATTGTACGACCATGTATTCCGAACTCCGCTACAACATTCCCAAGCTCTACATTCTCCAGGCGTTGCGCTGGTTCATGCTCATTATTCCAGTGCTCGTGTTGTTCTACCGCGAAAACGGCCTTTCGATGCAGGAAGTATTTTTGCTGCAAACGGGATTCTCCATTGTCATTGTAGCAGCCGAAATACCATCTGGCTATTTTTCCGATGTTATGGGCAGAAGAAACACGCTTATTATTGGCACAATCCTCGGCGCATCGGGGGTTTCTTACTATTGCTTTGCCGATTGTTTTGCCGAATTTCTCATTGCAGAGTCGATACTTGGTATTGGTGCGAGTTTTATATCGGGTACAGATTCTGCACTGCTGTACGACACTCTGCACCAAGCGGGCGACCAGAACTTGTACATAAGCAAGGAAGGGCGTATGATGTCGATTGGCAATTTTTCCGAGGGGACGGCCAGTGTTATTGGTGGGCTACTCGCCATTATAAGCCTGCGCACACCGCTGTACGCCGAAGCTATTCTCATGATACTCGCCGTGCCGATAGCGTTCAGCCTTGTAGAGCCTACGCGCCAGAAATACGACACATCGAAGGGGAAACTGCGAGGGATCATCGACATCGTGCGCTTTGCTGTGTACGGGCATGCAGAGGTAAAATGGCTGCTACTCTATTCGTCGGTGGTAGGTGCTTCTACGCTAACGATGGTGTGGTTTATTCAGCCTTATCTCAAAGAGGCTGGTTTGCCGCTTCCAGTATTCGGTGTTTTGTGGGCAGTTCTGCAATACGCAGTTGGTGTTTTTTCCTTGTGGGCACACAGGGTAGAGCATCGAGTTGGGCGCAAGCGTGTCTTTCTTTCGTTAGTATTTCTCTCAGTTGTTGGTTATGCACTGCTCGGTGTCGCAGTATCACTGTGGCTAGCTCCTGCTTTCCTCTTTTTTTACTTTGTGCGCGGCGTAAGCGGCCCTGTATTCAACGGCTATATCAACGCATTGATTTCGTCGGATATGCGTGCCACAGTGCTTTCTGTAAAGGCAATGGGCGTGCGGCTGATCTTTTCAGTCGTTGGCCCCTTTGTGGGCTGGATAAGCGATATCTATTCGCTCAACGCCGCGCTGTACATGTCGGCTGCTATATTTTTTGTGCTCGGTGCCATCTCGCTTGTCTTTGTGTCTATATACGGTTTGCTCGAAGCAAAAGAACAGCCTTTGGCGTCAGGACAGTAGGTGTGCGATTGCGCCGTCCATGTGCCCGAAGTCGAAGCGTTCCAGTTCGCGCTGCATGATCTTTCGTATGTCGTTGGTACACAGATTACCAATGCTGCCTTCGTGCGTATGGTGGAGCTGTTCAGGACGGAACACTACTCCGTGTGCGATATCTTCTCCCACAGCGCGGTACGCCTCGCGGAATGGAAGGCCCTCGCGCACTTTCTCGTGCACAGCTTCTACACTGAACAAATGATCGTAGCGGCTATCGTCGAGAATATGCTCCTGCACTGTAATCTGCTGTAGAGCAAATTCCATCATGCTTATGCAATCTCGCAGCTCACCAAAGGCGGGAAACAGCGCTTCTTTGAGCAGTTGCAGGTCGCGGTGGTAGCCCGACGGAAGATTCGTCGTCATCATTGCAATTTCATTCGGTACGGCTTGAAGCCTGTTGCAACGACCTCGGATGAGCTCGAACACATCGGGATTTTTTTTATGTGGCATGATACTCGAACCTGTTGTGAGTTCGTCGGGAAAGGAGATAAATCCAAAGTTCCGGCTCATGTACAGGCATATATCCATTGCCATTTTTGCGAGTGTGGCAGCTACCGACGAAAGCGCCTGTGCTGCGATGCGCTCGGATTTCCCCCGGCCCATTTGCGCGTACACCACATTGTAGTTCAGTGCTTCAAATCCTAATAATTCTGTTGTGTATGTGCGGTCGAGCGGGAACGACGAGCCATAGCCCGCTGCCGAACCAAGTGGGTTTTTGTTTGCTATGCGGTAGGCCGCATGCAGCATGATTGTATCGTCTGCAAGGCTTTCTGCATAAGCGCCAAACCACAGTCCGAACGACGACGGCATGGCAATCTGCAAGTGTGTATAGCCCGGCAGTAGTACGTCTTTGAAGTATTCGCTCAGTCCCAGTAGCACCTCAAACAGCGAAGATACCGATGCCACTGTAGCGCGGAGTTCTTCGCGCAGAAATAGCTTAATGTCGACAAGTACTTGGTCGTTGCGCGAGCGCCCCGTATGCAGCTTTTTTCCCGCTTCGCCGAATCGCTCTGTGAGCAGGAGCTCTACCTGCGAGTGCACATCTTCCACAGTGTTGCCAATGGTAAACTCTCCGTTTTCTATATCGCGATAAATATCGCGCAGGCCTGTGTAGAGAGCTGTTGCTTCATCGGAGGAGATCAGCTCAACGCGTTCCAGCATCATTGCATGAGCAAGGGAGCCGAGCACATCATAGCGCGCGAGTTGGAGGTCGAATTCGCGGTCGCGCCCCACTGTAAAACGGTCGATATCCGGATGGACAGCAGTTCCTTTATCCCAGAGTTTCATAATGTACGATCCTACAGATGAAGAGTGGAAAGAAGAGCAATATATGTGTCGATACCATCGCGGAACTCGCCAAGGCCGATAAACTCATCGGCTGTATGCGAGCGTTCCGACATACCGGGGCCAATTTTGACAGATGGAACAGGGATCAATGCTTGGTCGGACATCGTAGGCGAGCCAAAGACGGGAATGCCGAGTTGCTCTGCTGCTGATACAATAGCGTGCCCGGCGTCTATGCGCGAGGGGCGCAGCCGCATGGAGCGCGGAGCCACATCACATGACACGTGCTTGCGTATTGTGTCGAGAACTTCTTCGTGTGTGTAGAGGTCGGTGACACGCACATCGACGACGAATGTACAGCGGTCTGGAATAACATTGTGTTGTGTGCCTGCTTGTATCTGTGTCACTGTCATTTTTACCGGGCCGAGCGTAGGTGATTCTACGGGAAAGTGGAAGGAGTGAAACCACTCAATATCGGGTATTGCTTTGGTAATTGCGTTGACACCAGTTGCGCGTGCGGCGTGGCCAGAAGCGCCGTGTGCCGTGCAGTCGAGCACGAGCAGCCCCTTTTCGGCAATAGCCATTTGTAGCGTTGTCGGCTCTCCTACAATGGCTGCATCCACACCGCCGAGAAGAGGCAGAACCGACTCGATACCGCCAGCACCGGCAATCTCTTCTTCGGCTGTTGCTGCGAGCACAATATTGTATGGCAGAGCGGTACTGTACAGATGAGTAAACGCTGCAATCATGGAGCAGAGAGCACCGCCCGCGTCGTTGCTTCCCAGGCCGTACAAATGGCCTTCTTCAATAGATGGCATAAACGGATCGCGCTTCCAGTCGCGATTGGGCTTTACTGTATCGTGGTGAGAGTTCAGCAACAGTGTGGGTTTGCTCTCGTCGAAGTGCTGCGACCGCACCCACACATTGTTCCCGCTACGGCTGCATGCAATATTATGTTCGCTGAAAAATTGTTCGATGCGCGCTGCTGTCACCTCTTCTTCGCGGCTGAACGAAGGAATTGCGATGAGGTCGCAGAGTAGTTGTAACGCATCGCCGTAGAGCTCGTCGGTTGCTGCGCGCGGAAGGGAAAATATATTCATACACTCTGTTTGTGAGTTGCTAAAAAAATACCAGTTGGTATATTCAGCGGAAAAGATGTTGTGGCAGGAGTATTGTTGTTCTGCCGTGTTGCTCGGTCTACGCATTGTCGCCGCAGCGATAGACAATCGAGAAACTGATTGCGGTTGGGAGCGAACTCCACGCGGCGGTTGTGCAGCGCGGTGCGGAGACTCAAAGCGAGGCCGAAGACAGAATGCCCCACCCGAATTTTTTTACTTCTCCGCTTTGCTCCCAGTCGTTAGCACTGTAGCACACGCTTCGCCTGCGAGTGCTGCGCGAAAATGCTGTGCATGCGCGATAAACACCCGGCGTACACCGCTGTGCAAAGCTGCAAAAGCATTGTCGATTTTGGGCAGCATGCCACCGGCCACGACATGTTGCTGTTTAAGCTGTTCATATAGCTCATAGGGGAGCAGGGGAATACACGAGGCATCGTCGTTAATATCGGCGAGAACGCCGCGCTTTTCAAAGCAGTAGACGAGATCCACGGCGGCGTGCGGAGCAAGAGCTACTGCCAGTGCCGAGGCCATTGTGTCGGCATTTGTGTTGAGCATAGAGCCCGCGCCATCGTGAGTAAGCGGTGCAATGACCGGCACAAAACCGGAACGCAAAAGTGCGAGCAGAGCATCGGCATGAACGCGTTCGACATCGCCTACAAAGCCGTAGTCGACAGGCTCGGCTGGGCGTTTACGTGCGCGAATAATATCGGCATCAGCGCCAGTAAGACCGATGGCATTGCTGCCATGCGCTTGGAGTCCGGCGACGATTCTTTTGTTGACAAGGCCGCCATATACCATCGTTACAATTTCGAGCATCGCTGCGTCTGTAACGCGGCGACCGCTAATCATTGTACTTTCTATACCGAGCCGTTTGCTGATATCTGTTGCAATTTTCCCACCGCCATGTACGAGCACACGCGGACCTTCAAAAGCCGAAAAATCCTGTAGGAATGCGTCGAGTGCTGCTGGCTCGTCGATAATATTTCCGCCGATCTTTACTACTGCAACGCGTTCCATTAGAGCGCCTCCAGCATGCGCTTAAGCACGGTTTGCGCCGAGTACACGCGGTTGCCTGCTTCGCGAATAACAACGGAAGTCGGGCCATCGAGCACAGCGTCCTCTACAATCATATTACGGCGTACAGGCAGGCAGTGCATAAATTTTGCGTGGTTGGTAAGCGCCATCTTTTCCTGTGTTACAGTCCAGGCCGTGTCCTGCGAGAGAATGCTGCCGTAGGTGCCATACGACGACCAGTTTTTTGCATAGATAAAATCTGCGCCTTCAAATGCTGAGCGCTGGTCGTGTGTGATCTGCACTCCATTGGTAAATTCTTCGGCGAGTTCGTAGCCTTCTGGATGAGTGATCACAAAATCGACATGAGCGCTTCGCATCCACTCGGAGAAGGAATTGGCGACAGCCTGCGGAAGAGCTTTTGGGTGGGGTGCCCATGTAAGCACGACTTTGGGGTGTTCACTTTGCTTCAATTCTTCGATAGTAATAAGGTCGGCAAACGATTGCAGCGGGTGGCGTATAGCCGATTCGAGGCTGACAACTGGTCGCCCACTGAACGCAATAAGCGCATTCAGCACTTCTTCGCTGTAATCGGCATCGCGGTCTTTGAGCCCGGCAAACGACCGCACACCGATAATATCACAGTATTCTCCCATGACAGCCGCCGCTTCGCGTATGTGCTCTGTTGCTGTGCCGTTCATTACTACGCCATCGCGGAATTCGAGCGTCCACGAGTCCTGCCCGGCATTGAGCACCATTACTTCCATGCCGAGGTTACTTCCGGCTTTTTGCGAACTCATACGCGTGCGCAGGCTCGGGTTGAAAAACATCAGCCCGAGAGTCTTTCGCTTGCCAAGATGTTCGAAAGAAAACGGATTGCGTTTCAGTTCGAGAGCTTCGCGAACAGCGGCGTTGAGATCGGGAATATCGTAGACGGATGTAAACTGTTTCATAGACATGTGGAATAAAGACACAGGTAAAAGATTGGCGTATGTACGGCAACCGCAAAAAGGCTTTGTATCAGAAAGCCGAAGCTTTGAGCTTCAGGCCGGCTGTTTCATCAATGCCAGACAGAATGTTCATGTTCTGCACCGCCTGTCCTGATGCGCCTTTCAGTAGATTGTCGAGCACACCAACAACGAGCAGTGTCTCGCCGTGTTTTTCCGTGTACAACACGCAGTTATTTGTGTTGACTGTTTGCTTTACATCGGGGTTCACATCGGAGATATGTACAAACGGATGTGTAGCGTAGAACGAGCGGTACATATCTGATATCTCGTCGTGCGGAGCTGGGCACTGCGTGTACGACGCAGCGAGAATACCGCGTGCAAAGCTGCCGCGCATTGGCACAAAAAAATGCGTGCTGCCGAACTGCGGACGAAGCTGCACGATGCTCTGCCGTATTTCCGCGAGATGCCGATGGGTAAAGACATTGTACACCTGAGCGTTGCCGCTGCGCCAAGAGTAATGTGTTGTTGCCGACGGCGCTTGGCCTGCGCCCGTAGAACCTGTGATCGCAGTTGTGTGAATGTCGCTGTCTAACAAGCCGTGAGCTGCAAGAGGAAGGAGGCCGAGCTGAATACACGTAGCAAAACAACCGGGATTCGCTATATGCTGCTTTTGTGTTCGCGCTTGTGCTATTGCTTTGCGATTGAGCTCGGGCAGACCGTACAAAAACTGCTGCGACTCTTCGGATCGAATGCGGAAGTCCTGCCCTAAATCGATGACGCGTATGTGTTCGGGCAAGCTGTGCTGCCCGAGAAATGCCGCAGAGCGCCCGTGGCCTGTACAGAGAAAAAGTACGTCGATATTGTGCGAGATTGTATTTGTAAAAAGCAGATCGGTACTGCCGAGCAGATCGGTATGCACACTGTGCACCGGATTACCTGCATTACTTTCGCTATGAGCAAAAGCAATAGCGGCATGTGGATGAGCCAGCAGGAGGCGGATGAGTTCTCCGCCTGTGTAGCCAGCGGCACCTGCAATGCCTACTCTAATCTCATTATTCATGGCCGTTGACCGTATAGTACATCATCATTTGATTGGAAGCAATCCGCGAGAATCCGCGCACGTCGTCGCCTGTCCAAGCATTGTTCATTTCGCCATAACTGCCAAACGCCGACGACATCATATCGCCATCAGAAACAATACCTGTAACATGGAATCGGTAGGGAGCTAATTGTACATTTACTGTGCCCGTTACAGTGCGTTGTGTGCTTTCGAGAAATACCTCAATATTGCGCATTGCGGGTTCGAGGAATTGTCCTTCGTGGAGCATTGCTCCATAGGGCGCGGCAAGCTGATCTTTGAGTGCGAGCTGCTGCCGTGTAAGTGTGTGCTTCTCTAATGCGTGATGTGCGCGAATAATAATAAGCGGAGCCGCAGCTTCAAATCCCACCCGTCCTTTTAGACCGATGACTGTATCACCGACGTGTATATCGCGCCCAATGCCAAACGGCTGAGCTATGTCTGCAAGCTGTCGTATAGCATCCACTGGTGCGAGTGTGGCGCCGTTGATGCCTGTAAGCTCGCCATGAGTGAACTGTAGCGAAACCATTTCAGGCTCTGTTTTGGTAACCGGCGTGGGAAACGCCTCCTCTGGTAGAAATCCATCGGATCCAAGTGTTTCCCTGCCGCCAATTGTCGTGCCCCACAGACCCTTGTTAATAGAGTATAGAGCTTTTTCCCAGTTGCGCTGCACACCGCGTTCGCGCAGAAACGTAATTTCGTCCTCGCGCGAGAGTTTGTTGTCGCGGATAGGCGTAATCACAGGCACACCCGGCAGCAGCACATTGAATGCAATATCGAAGCGCACTTGGTCGTTGCCAGCGCCTGTAGAACCGTGCGCGACAGCATCAGCGCCAATTTCTCGTGCATAGCGCGCAATAGCAACTGCTTGGAACACACGCTCGGCGCTTACAGAGAGAGGGTAGGTATTATTTCGTAGAACATTGCCAAACACAAGGTAGCGCAGGCAACGGCTATAAAAAGCATCGGTCTCGTCGAGCGTTGTGTGCTTTTCTACGCCGAGTTGCAGCGCCGACTCCTCTACAGCGCAGAGTTCGCTGGCAGAGAAGCCCCCAGTGTCTACAATTACCGAGTGAATACGGTAGTTCTCGCTAAGAGATGCTGCACAGTATGAGGTGTCGAGTCCGCCGCTGTACGCAAGCACGAGTATCGGTTTATTAGACATTTTCAGCCTCAGTAGGAAGAGGAGTGGAGGAATAATGAACATCGGGTAGCTCAATAGAATAGAGCTGTTTGCCTGTATTGCTGTCCTGCTGCACATCTTTGGCGGCGGGATCGTAGAGCATACCTGTGCAAAGGCACATCCGGCGATGCGTGCGCATCAATACGTCGTGATTCGGGCAGCTCTGGCAGCCATTCCAGAAATCATCGTCGTCGGTGAGCTCAGAAAACGGCACGGGTACATAGCCAAGGCTGGTATTGATTTTCATTACCGCGTGGCTTGTCGTAATTCCAAATACCTTCGCCTCGGGATATTTGTCCCGCGAGAGCTCTAAAGCACGCTGCTTGATACGCCGCGCAAGTCCGCTTTTGCGGAAATCAGGCGGAACAATGAGACCCGAATTTGCCACGTACTTTTTATTGCTCCATGTTTCGATGTAGCAGAATCCTGCAAAGACTTCTGTGCCGTCGCCGGGGCGATGTAATGCAATAATCGCCTTGCCTTCACTCATCTTTGTGCGAATATACTCGGGGGTACGCTTGGCAATACCTGTACCCCGCGCTTTTGCAGCTTCCTGTATTGTCGTACAGATTAGTTCTGCATAGGTAAAATGCTCTTCGCCTGCAACAAACAGAACGAATTCATCAGGAGCAGACACGTGCTCGCTCATGGCAGGAACTCCCGCAAAAAAGCGTGAAAGAGAGAACGTTAATTTGGATTGAGAGAAGGAACACTTCCGGCGTGAAACAGGCCGAATGTTGTGCGCAAAGAGGCGGAGAAGGTTTCAGAGCCGCATGAAATGCGAAGTCCTGCACACAACTGTCCTGCCCGCTTCTTTGCGGGTCGTTCGTCGCATGAGATGCGCGCGATGGATGGAGGATGTCAGTTTGTACAAGGACGCAGAAGAATAATAGAAAAATCGAGCGCAAAAATAGAGCTTTTCGAAGCCATTGCAAATACTTTTTTCGTAAAGAATTAGCAAAAGAAGCATTACCTTTTCTTTACAGTTCTCGCAGGAAACTCTCGCAGAAATTGGTAACGCACGTGCGGGCAATGTATTGCAGGAGGCAGGCTGGGGGATTTGAAGCAATATTCCGCTGCATCTGTTGCTTCGCGCTGGCGTCTCCGCTCCTGCGCTTGGTCTCTGCACCGCGCCGCACATCCGCCGCGTGGTCGTTCAGCCCTGTTCGCAACGTAGCTGCCGTAGGAACGACGGCGAGCGGACAAAGCGCCGAATGCCGAACTACAAGCTCTCTTGTAAACAACAATACGGAGTCTCGCTGTGGGCAGCCCACGATCTCTCTACCAAAAAGTTCTCCGTGAAGTGTACATGAGTTATATTGCACAATCAAAATAGGCGAATACATCAGGTGAATACCTATGGCAAAACTTACATCTCTCGGCGATCTCGCTTCGCTGCTTCCAGAAGGCCAGAAGCCAGCGGCAGAACCCTCTGCAAAAACTGGTTACGACGGCAAGGCGCAGCTACTAAAAGTAGTACTCGATAAAAAGCGCAAAGGAAAAATTGCTACTGTAATCTCCGGTTTCCAGTCGAATCCCGATGAACTAGATGGTATTGCACAGTTGCTCAAAAAATCGTGCGGTGCTGGTGGACGTGTGCTGGACAACGAAATAGAGATTCAGGGCGATCACGTGAATAAAGCGAAAGAGAAACTTCGCCTGCTCGGGTTTGTGGTGAAATAGCTGCGGTGCTTTCATAATTTTACTCGCCTCTCTCGCAAATTTTTCCTACCATTGCACCGAACTTTTTTTCGGTGATTATGCCTATCTCATTTTTCTGCCTTGTGCTGGCTTTGGCGCTTGCAGGCTGTGCTGGATTACCTGCGCAGCAAAGCCGACCACGCCTTGTCGTTGTTGTTTCCTACGACCAGTTTCGGGGCGACTATCCCGACCGCTGGAGCGCTCTGTGGGGCGACCGAGGCTTTAACCGCATTGCGCGCGAAGGCATTTCTTTCCCGTACTGCTATTTCGACCACGCCGACAACAAAACGGGGCCGGGCCATGCTGTACAACTCACAGGTGTGTATCCTGCAAAAAGCGGTATCGTCTCCAATGATTTTTTCGACCGTGAAGCTGGTCGCTCGTTCAATTGTGTAGAAGATACTACAGCGCTTGTGCTCGGTGCTCCGGGGGCGAAATACGGTGTGTCGCCGCGACTTCTGCAAACTCCTACACTCGGCGATCATCTGCGCGACCAGTTTCCCGAGGCAAAAGTAATAGGCATTTCGATTAAAGATCGCGCAGCCGTGCTGATGACCGGGCACCGGGCAAATCTCGCGCTTTGGGTGGAGCCGCAGGCAGGTGGATTTACTACGTCGTCCTACTACGCCGCTTCGCTGCCGGAGTGGGTGGGTGCGTGGCAGCAACGCGGTGTAGCTGCATCCTGTGGTGGGACAACATGGAAGCAGGCATTTCCCGACGAACGCTATACTGTGTCCGACAACCTGCCCTGGGAAGGGAAGTACCCGGGCGGAGATCGCTCTTTCCCACATGCAATTCCCGCATTCGATTCTACCGACCGTTTTTGGTATCCCTTTATTCTTTCGCCTTGCTCCATTGAAACAGAATTTAACCTCGCAGCCGAAGCGATACGCAGCGAAAAGTTGGGCGCAGATGCCATACCAGACCTGCTCTGTATTAGTGTGTCGGGGACAGATTACATTGGGCATCTGTTTGGACCCGACAGCCGAGAAGCACAGGATATTTACTACCACGCGGACCGTGTGCTGGGCGAGTTTATCGACTATATCGACAGGGAAGTGGGACGGGAGAACTACGTACTTGTCATCACTTCCGACCACGGTGTTGCGCCTGTGCCCGAAATGCTTTTAGCCGACTCGGTGCGCGCGCGGGTAGATGCAGGCCGCATACGCTCTATCGACCTGCTCGGTGATATCGATGAGTATCTGCAAGCAACGTTCCCCATTGGCGATTCATTGAAATGGATCCGCGCATTCGATCCTCCGTCGCTGTTTCTGCACGATGCGGCAATAGCTGCCTCGGGCGTAAGCAAGCCTGTGGTGATAGATTCACTTCGCACGTTTCTGCTCGGGCAGCCGGGGATTGGTATTGTTGTTGCCGATTGGGAAATGCGGCAGGGTAGGCCATCGGAAACACCCGAAGAATGGTACAAACTTATCCGCAATGATTGGTATCCGTCGCGCTCTGGCGACCTTCTGATTTACCCACGACCCTACTGGGTCTTTGGTCCGGCGCCTGCCAACCACGGTACGCCCTACGACTACGACAGACATGTCCCGCTGATGATCCTCGGCGCGCTGCCCAATACTTCTGACACCCGCGATCTTCGCACCTCGCCTGCTGATATAGCCCCAACACTTGCGCGCCTGCTCGGTATCGATATGCCAAACACCGACGGCGTACCTCTTCCTCTTCACAGATAATTGTCCCGCGCCTTTTTGCTGTCTACATGTGGAGTATGCCTCATTCTCCTGTATTCTCATTTGCCGAAATGAAGGGAGAATACCGGTATTCTGCACAAGATATTTCCCACAGGTGAAACAGAAAGTGTGGTGTCTGCATCATTGGCAGCAAGCACTGGCCTCATGTTTCATCAAAAACGGATAGACACCTTTGCACATTCGCTTGGTAGACGCTGCTATGCAGTGTAATGGAATTGTTACGACAGTGTTCGCGTTGTTATGAAGCCATAACATATGCACTTGCATGCGTGTATTATGGTTTGATAAATATTTCTGCTGCTCCCACAGGCGTAAATTTGCAAGTGTACTTCCGGCGTGTAGAACTATAGGTATTGCATGAGAAAGCGTATACTGTTTATTGGCGGCTCGTTGAATCAGACAACAATGATGCATCAGATTGCCGGACATCTTACCGATTGCGACTGCTTTTTCACTCCATATTATGGCGACGGTTTTCTGGATGTTCTGGCAAAAGGCGGGCTACTCGATTTTACTATTCTCGGCGGCAAAGCGCGGCAGAGCACGGTGAACTATCTTCAAGAAAAAAATCTGCCTATCGACTATAATGGTTTGCTTGGCAACTACGATGTAGCGGTGACGTGTTCCGACCTTATTGTGCCGCAAAACGTTCGCCACATTCCGTTGGTACTTGTGCAAGAAGGCATGACCGATCCGGAAAATTTGATCTACCGCATCGTAAAGTTTTTGAAGTTGCCACGGTATCTTGCCAGCACCTCTACAACTGGACTATCGGATGCCTATGATGTGTTTTGCGTTGCGTCCGAAGGCTATCGCGACATGTTTATTCGCAAGGGAATTAATCCAGAAAAGATTGCGGTGACGGGGATACCAAATTTCGATAATTGCAGGCGTTACCTCGACAACGATTTTCCACATCGCAACTATGTGCTCGTAGCTACGTCCGATTGCCGCGAGACATTCAAATACGAAAATCGCAAAGAATTTATCGCCTATGCCCGGCGCATTGCTGGTGAACAACAATTGATTTTTAAACTGCATCCCAATGAAAATGCAGAGCGAGCAACGCGCGAGATCAATGAGTATGCACCCGGCGCGCTTGTATTTGCATCGGGGAATACCAATCACATGATTGCCAATTGCGACGTGCTTATTACGCGCTTCTCCTCGGTAGTCTATGTGGGGCTTGCGCTTGGCAAACAAGTGTATTCAGAATTTAAAATCGACGAGCTACAGCGCCAGTTGCCAATACAGAATGGTGGTACATCGGCATACCGAATTGCAGGCGTATGCCGCGTCCTGTTAGAGAACGTAGATGTTCCACCCGCACGGCAACATCTGTACGGCGTACCAACAACAATCCACTTGTCGCACCTTCAAGGTAAGCGACGTCCGCGCCCTGCCTTTTCACTATTTAGCAGAAAATTCGATTCATGGTAAAACGCGATCAAATAGTAATTGTAGTGCAGGCTCGCATGAGCTCTACACGGCTGCCGGGCAAGGTGTTGATGCCTGTTGTTGGCAAACCCCTTCTTTTGCTCATGCTCGAACGCGTGCGCTCCGCAGTGATGGCCGATCGCGTGGTGGTTGCTACTACCACCGAGTCCGAGGACGACGCAATTGTAGGGCTGTGTCTTGAAGAAGAAATAGACTGCTTTCGCGGACATCCCACCGATCTCCTCGACCGCCATTACAAGGCGGGGAGATATTTTGGCGCCGATCTCGTGGTGAAAATTCCCTCGGACTGCCCGCTCATTGACCCCGATGTTATCAACCGCGTGCTGTGCCATTACGTGCACCACCGCAACGACTACGACTTTGTGAGCAATCTGCATCCGGCTACCTATCCCGACGGCAATGATGTGGAACTGATGCCAATGAGCGTGATCGAGCGCGCATGGCGCGAAGCAAAACAGTCGTATGAGCGTGAACATACAACGCCGTATATCTGGGACAATCCGCAGATGTTCCGCGTCGGCAATGTGGAGTGGGAAAGCGGCATGAATTATTCTATGTCGCACCGCTGGACAATTGATTACCCAGAAGACTACGAATTTATCCGCACAGTGTACGAACATCTCTATCCGGTGAAGCCGCTTTTTGGCCTTGCCGATATTCTTCGGCTGCTTACAGAGCGCCCTGATATTGCTGTGATCAACAGGCGGTATGCCGGGATGAACTGGTATCGCAGGCACATTGGCCAGCTCAAAACAATAGGCCGCGCCCAGACGCGAATCCAGTCTACGCCGGTCAATATATTCTAACAAGATTTTGGAGCGGCACGGGCGTCTTCGCTCCACCGGTGGCCGCTGTCACCGGTCGCAATGCCGAAGTTCCTCTTTTTCCGGTTCCCCGCGTGGCGAGCCGCACTTACGAGAGAGTGCTTATGACAACCGAACAAATTGATGAATTGAAACACATGGCCCTGCGTGTGCGCGAGCATATTCTTCGCATGTCGACCGCAGGCGGATGTTTTACCGGCGCTTCGCTTTCCTGCGCCGACTTGCTCGTGTATCTCTACTGTAGATATTTGCATATAAGCCCCGACAATCTGCGCGACCCAGAACGCGATTATCTTTTCCTCTCCAAAGGCCACGATGTACCTGCGCTCTACGGTGTGTTTGCCGAACTCGGCTTTATAAGCCGCGAACGTCTTGCGCGCCATCTCAGCGTACACGATTCGCTGTACTGGCACCCAAATAGAAATATTCCGGGCGTTGAATTCCATTCCGGTTCGCTCGGCCATTTGCTCTCGGTAGCAATGGGCGTGGCGCACGATTGCCGAATGCGCGGGCACGACAACCGTGTACTTGTTGTACTCGGCGATGGCGAGCTCGACGAAGGTTCAGTGTGGGAGTCCGCGTTGGTAGCCCAAGCGCACAAGCTCGACAACCTGATTGTTGTAGTAGATCGCAACCAATTTCAGGCAAATATGCGCACGGAAGACCTCGTGCCGTTGGAGCCAATTCAGGACAAGTTTGCGGCGTTTGGCTGGAATGTACTGCGTATTAATGGTCACGATTTTGAAGCGATGCACAGCGCTTTTTCTGCGCTGCCAATAGGCCAAGGAAAGCCGGTCGCTGTCATTGCGGATACTGTGCGCGGCAGAGGTGTGCCGAGCATCGAAGAGCGCGCCGACCGCTGGTTCTGCAATTTTACCGCCGACGAAGTAGGAATGCTTATCGGTGAACTGCACGGCGAATCTGCTGCCGATCTGACCTCCGAAACTCTCATCGTAAGGTAGGAGGACAGCAACAGTCTCTTCCACTTTTGAACTCATTGCCATGACATACGAACAGCTTCTCTGTAACCTCGTTGAAAGCGACGAGCGATATATGGTTGTCACCGCGGAAAATCGCGCGGCTATTCGCAATCTGCCTCCGCGCATCGGCGATAGATTCATCGACGTCGGTATTGCTGAGCAAACAATGATTGGCCTGTGTGCTGGGCTGGCTTTGCGCGGACGTATTCCGGTAGCACATGCTCTCGCTACGTTTCTCACACTGCGGGCCTTTGAGTTTATTCGTACTGATGTAGGTATCGCCCGCCTGCCCGTAAAGCTCGTAGGTGGTGTTCCGGGTTTTCTCTCCGAAGCTAATGGCCCTACGCATCAGGCGATTGAAGATATTGCTCTTATGCGTGGTATTCCGCACATGGGTGTGTTCTGCCCGGCTGATGAAGAAGAACTGCTTCAGGGATTACCTGCCATTCTCGAAAGCCCCGATCCGTTCTACATACGCTACAACACTATGAAGCCTGTTGTACAGCACAGTAACAGTTTCGAGATAGGTGTTGCAGAGCGATTAGCCGACGGCGAAGATGTGACAATTCTCACCTATGGTTTTTTGCTGCGCGAAGCAATGGAAGCGCGCCGCATACTCGAAGCAGAAGGCGTAACAGTGCGCGTGGTAAATATGCGCACGCTGAAGCCTGTGGATGAGTCGGCTATTCTGCGCGCTGTAGAAGAAACACCGCTTGTGGTGACACTTGAAGATCATTTCCTGACTGGCGGTTTGTACAGTATTGTTGCCGAAGTGCTGCTCCGCAACCAAATGCGCGGCAATGTCATGCCAATTGCTCTGAATGAACAGTGGTTTACACCGGGACTGTTGGGCGATGTGCTTCGCCTGCACGGATTTACAGGCGAAGCGATTGCCGAGGCTACACTTCGCAGATATGAATCGCTTGCGGCACATGTTCGCTCTTACATTTAACATCGTATCAGGATAGAATTATGAATAATACAAACACTGCAACAGGCCGGACACTTCCCGCAATTGAGCAATCCGAGCAGTGGCTGCAACGAGCCGAAGGGCTGATCCCCGCCGTAACACAAACACTTGCAAAAGGCCCCGGCCAGCATGTGCGCGGCGTAGCTCCTGTATATGCCCAACGCGGCCAAGGCGCACACCTGTTCGATGTGGACGGCAATGAATATATCGACTTCACAATGGGCGTTGGCCCGCTTTCGCTCGGCTACTGCTACCCGCGTGTAGACGACGCTATCCGCAAGCAACTCGAAGATGGAATTACTTTTTCGCTGATGCATCCGCTCGAAGTAGAAGTAGCGGAACTCGTGCGCGAAATCGTTCCAAATACGGAGGCTGTGCGCTATAGCAAAACCGGCGCGGATGTTACCTCTGCTGCCGTGCGGCTGGCGCGCGCTTACACTGGTAAAAATACCGTGCTCTGCTGTGGCTATCACGGCTGGCACGACTGGTATATCGGAGTGACCGACCGCAATCGCGGTATTCCCGAACCCGTGCGCGATCTCACATTTACGTTTAACTACAACGATATCGATTCCGTGCTCGCAGCTATCGACGGCGATACTGCCGCGATTATCTTGGAACCGACGGTGTTTGATGCACCGAAAAATAATTTTCTGCACAGCCTGCGCGATGTGTGCGACCAGCACGGCATTGTCCTCATTTTTGATGAGATGTGGACAGGTTTTCGCTTGGCGCTCGGCGGTGCTCAGGAATACTTCGGTGTGCGGGCCGATCTCGCTTGCTTCTCCAAAGCTGTAGCCAATGGCATGCCGCTGGCTCTGCTCACAGGGCGCAAAGATATTATGTCGCTGCTCGACAGTGATGTGTTCTTCTTTACCACCTTTGGCGGCGAGGCACTTTCGCTTGCAGCAGCAAAGGCAACAATAGAAGAACTGCGGGAAAAGAATGTGCCTGAGTACCTCGCTGTACAAGGACGAAAACTAAAAGATGGATATAACGCACTCGCTGCCGAATTAGGCATGAACTACACATCGTGTAAAGGCTTTGAATGCCGTACTCTTGTTGTGTTTGATGCCATAGCTGGAAGCCCGCTCGAACAAAAATCGCTTGTACAGCAGGAGCTCATCCGGCACGGTATATTGTGGAGCGGTTTTCACAATATGAGTTTCTCGCACACCGACGACGACATTGCCAACACGCTGGCTGCCTATCGCGAAGTACTTCCTGTGCTAAAGCAAGCTGTAGAAAGTGGCAATATTGCGCGCTTCATCGAAGGCGAGCCGGTAAAGCCTGTATTCCGCAAGACATCGAGCTTTAATACGAAGCCCAAAGAGCGAGTGGAAATTCCCGGCAGATAAGCGGGGTTATGGTGGCAATGCGCGGACGAAGGCTGGCAAGCCACGCGGCGGATGTGCTGCGCGGTGCGGAGACAAAGCACGCGAGCGGAGATGATGGCGCTATCATCGCAGGTAGAAAATTTGAGAAAATTGCAGTCCGTTTCTCTGCAAGAGATGAGCATGCAGCAGAACAATTAGTTACGCATTAACATCACATTGTCCTCCATGAAAATACCCGACATCTTTTCGCTGAAAGACAGGGTGGCAGTAGTCACCGGAGCGCTTGGGCTCATAGGCAAACTACACTGCGAAGCTCTTGTAGAAGCAGGTGCTGCGGTGGTAGTGGCCGATAGAGACGGGCGCGCGTGCCACGACTTTGCTCTTGCGCTTTCGCCCGACTGCATTGGCGTGAGTACAGATGTTACCGACCCGCACTCTGTTGGGTCGCTCAAAGACACTGTACTGTACCAATACGGGAGGGTGGATATCATCGTGAATAATGCCGCTGTCAACGACATGGTAGAAAATCCTATAAGCGCGGTGGAAGAATCTGCTTTTGAGCACTACCCTCTTGATCTGTGGAAAAAAGTAATGGAAGTCAATGTGACAGGTACGTTTCTCTGCGCTCAGGTGCTAGGCCGGGAAATGGCTCAACGGGGCAGCGGGAGTATTATCAACATTGCCTCGACCTACGGTATTGTGGCACCCGATCAATCGCTGTACATCGGGGCGGACGGAGAGCGCCGTATGTATAAATCGCCTGTCTATCCGACTTCTAAGGGCGCTGTGATTGCCTTTACCCGTTTCCTCGCCGCCTACTGGGGCAATGCAGGTGTGCGTGTGAATACGCTTTCGCCCGGCGGAGTAGAGAACGGACAGGATGAATTTTTTCGGCAAAAGTATGCAGACAGAACACCGCTCGGGCGCATGGCCGCAGCATCTGATTACAAAGGTGCTCTGGTATTCCTGGCAAGCGATGCATCGCGCTATATGACAGGTACTAATGTGGTGGTGGACGGCGGCTGGACCGCGTGGTAGCACGGCGCTGGACGCCAACGGACGGAAAGACCTTTTTTAGAATCATTTATTCTATTGGGAACTATGTATGACACGCAATATTGTTAGTATTGGCAGCCGCAAAATTGGCGACGGTAAACCGGTCTTTATCATTGCCGAAATAGGCATTAATCACAATGGCTCTGTCGACGTTGCAAAAAAAATGATCCAGTCGGCAGCCGCCGCAGGCTGTGATGCTGTGAAATTTCAGAAGAGAACGCCCGAGCTCTGTGTGCCCAAAGACCAGTGGAACATCGAGCGCGATACGCCTTGGGGAAGAATGACGTATATCGACTACCGCCATAAGGTGGAGTTCAGCCGTGTGCAGTACGAAGAGCTCGACTACTACTGCCGCGAGCAGGGCATTCTCTGGATGGCGTCGTGCTGGGACGAAGAAGCTGTGGACTTTATCGAGAACTTCGATACACCGCTGTACAAAGCTGCGTCGGCATCGCTTACAGATATTCCGCTGCTCAAAAAAATGAAAGCTACAGGCAAACCGCTGATGATCTCAACTGGAATGTCGACCATGGAAGATATTCGCGCGGCAGTAGATGCGTTAGGCGAAGATAATACTCTGATCGCGCACTCTACTTCTACATACCCTTGCAAGCTCGAAGAGCTGAATTTGCGTGTAATTCACACACTGAAAGATGAATACCGCGCTATTCCCATTGGCTATTCCGGGCATGAGACGGGCTTGGCTCCCACGCTTGCGGCAGTGGCAATGGGCGCTTGCTTTGTAGAACGCCATATCACATTAGATCGCGCTATGTGGGGCACCGACCAAGCTGCCTCGGTAGAAGTGGGTGGGCTGTTCCGCCTCGTGTCGAACATTCGCGATATTGAGAAGTCGATGGGCGATGGCGTAAAGCGCGTGTTCGATAGCGAAATATCTGGTATGAAGAAGCTGCGTCGCGTTCCAGGAGCTCAGCCCGTGCAGGAAGAGCGCACTGTGTTAGCGTAGTACATTGTCTGATTCACAGATTGAGTAATAGGATCGGCACATGACAGCAGATTTATGGCGTCTTGCCAGCGCCGTTGCAGTAGTACTGGGTGCCGTAGTGCTTATTGTTCTGGAGCGGTTCTTCCCGTACACAAAGGGGCAGAAGTTCTTTCGCGAAGGGTTCTTGAACGACTTTGTGCTCTACACTTTTGTGCAGAACTATGTGCTTGGCATCGCGATCTCGTACATTATCGAGTTCATGGATACAGCAACGGGATTGTCGCGGTTTCATCTGGTCTCGGAATGGCCTGTGTGGGCGCAGGTAGTCTTTTTCCTTGTGGCGCACGATTTCTATATCTACTGGTTCCATCGCTTACAGCACAGGTCGTGGCGTTTGTGGCGTTTGCACGAGGCGCATCATTCCACAACAGATGTGGACTGGCTCTCTGGATCGCGTTCGCATTCGTTAGAAATACTTATCAACCAGACTGTAGAGTTTGCGCCAGTAATTTTGCTCGGGGCAGCCCCGGAAGTAGCTGTTATCAAGGGCGCAATTGATGCACTGTGGGGGATGTATATCCATGCAAATATTAATGTGCATTCCGGTCCGTTGCAGTATGTGATCAACGGGCCGGAGATGCACAGGTGGCACCATGCTGCCGATGCAGAAGCCCACAATAAAAACTTCTCGACAAAGCTAGCGGTTTGGGACTGGCTGTTCGGTACGGCGTATTTCCCGAAAGAGAGAAAGCCGAGGGGATACGGATTGGACGATGATAACTATCCTTCTTCCTACATCAGACAGCACACCTATGCATTCCGATCTTTTGACAAATGATGATTTCCCGTTCTACGATGCCGACGACGCGCGCAACAGCGGGCGTACATTCGTAGAAACTCTTATTGTGTCGGACATCCACCTCGGCTCGGAGGTGTCGCGCTCGCGCGAGCTGCTGGATATGCTGAAAACTTATGCGTTCAGCAGGCTTATTCTCAATGGCGATGTGTTCGACGATCTGAACTTTAACCGCCTTACTAAAAGCGATTGGAAATTTCTGTCGGCGATACGCAAGCTTTCCAACCCGAAGCGCGGCTGCGAGGTGGTATGGGTGGCTGGTAATCACGATGGTGTGGCCGATATCCTTTCGCATTTACTGGGTGTGCAGGTGTACGAAGAGTATATCTGGGAGGACAATGGCGAGCGCTGCATCGCTATACACGGACATCAGTTCGATACGTTTATCTCGCGCAATGTGGTGACAACCGCTTTGGCCTCGCAGTTGTACCTCTGGATACAGAAACTGGGCGGCGAACAGCAGCGCCTGAGCCGATGGGTAAAGCGCACGAGCAAAGTGTGGCTTCGCCTGTCCGAAAAAATTGCTCACGACGCTTTGGCTCATGCCCGAAGCCGGGGAGCGCGGCATATCTTCTGTGGGCACACGCATATTCCCATGCACCTTACCGATGGAGTAGCTCACTACTACAACAGCGGCTGCTGGACCGACCGCCCCTCGCAGTACATCACTGTGGAGAAAAGCGGCTGCACTATACGAGAATACCTCTAGCCTCGGCAGTTCTTGTCCGATGAATGTTGTGGCACGGGCGTCTATGCGGCGCACGTCGCGTCGCTGTCGCCGGGCGCATGAACCGCTGCGTGGCTGCCCGACTGGTAGCCGCCGGATAGCACACCGCCCTGCATCCTTTTACGCCGGGACAACAGGCCCGCCCGCGTTGGCCAAATAGCGATATCTGTGTTCGCACTGTGGGTTGTTTGGGTTATTGTAGCTGTAACCCGCCGTCCGCGCATCATCCTTATGATAACTCAGACCAAAAGTAGGTGCGGAGACCGAAGCGCCACAATCCTTTCGGGAGCAGATACCTCGGTGGATCACCGGCATGCTTTTGTAGGAAAACGCATTGTGCCCCGAAAAGAGCTGCGTATACCCCTGTACACCAGGCAGGGCGGGCAATATCCGCGAATTTTTCTCTCCTATGCGCGATTTTAAGGAGCAGGGAAAGTAACGAAAATCGGAGCGAGGGGTTATTTCCCTGGTGGGAAAGGTAAATGTTTGTATCGGACTTGAATTTAACTGAAGAAACTCCTACCTTGCCGCGCCGCTACCTACTTATTGAAAAGGATGTGTATGAGATACATGCTCCGGTTGTGTTTGCTCGTGCTATGTATAGCACTTCCAACCACGGAGGGGGTTGCTCAATGGAAGAAATCGACTAATCTTCCTGCTGGCTACACTTCTACGTATTGGCTAGACGTTTTTTTTCTTCCCTCCAATCCGCAATACGGTTGGGTTTGCGGCTTTAACGGGCATGTACTGCGTACTACCGACGGCGGCAACACGTGGCAGGGGTCGCAAGTGCCAAGCAGCGCCAACTTAGAAAGCATACACTTTGTGGGAACGTCGATCGGGTACACGTCGGGTGCGGCGGGTATTTTTAAGTCGGTAGATGGCGGCGCTACGTGGACCAACATCACACCTTCGGGCAATCCTCCACTGTGGGGCTGCTACTTCCTCAACGCGGATGTCGGCATGGTAGTCGGCGGTGGGTGCGGCGTAGGAGCAGGGACCTATCAATTTTTCTTCAGGACCACTGATGGCGGGCAGAACTGGTCGCTGTATCTCGATTCGGTGCCCAACACAGGGCTTACCGATGTCATTTTGTATTCTGCGACGGGGTTAGGCTATGCCGCAAGCAGCGGGCGTATATGGCGTACCGACAACGGCGGGCAGAACTGGGCTGTGGCGGATACCTCTGGCCCTGTGGTGTGGAATGAGGAAATTACCAACATCAATTCGTCTTTTCTCGTGCCAGTGGCGGGCTCCGAGTGCGGTGGTGGCGGGCTTGGCGGCGGGATGCTCTTTACGACCGACAATGGGACTATATGGCGGGACTATACCACTGGCGTTCCCATGTTTGGCACGTATTTGCTTAATACTACAACGGGTTGGGCGTGTGGCGATGGGCGTTCTGTGTACTACACCGCCGATGGCGGGCTGAACTGGCAATTACGCAACTGTGGGATTGAGGCGGGCGACCTCGACGATATTTGGTTCATCAACGAAAATTCTGGCTGGGTAGTAGGGCAGGGCGTGTACAAATACCTCTGGCCTCCATACGACAAAAAGACCGACACGCTACAATACGGGGAGGTATGTATTCCCGACACCAAGCTCGACACGGCGATTATCTACAACAGGAATTCCTCGGCGTCGCAGATGACTGTCTTGCTCGGTGGGCCTGATGGCAGCCAGTTTGAGCTTGTTTCGCCTGCATCCGTTTCTATTCCCGCTTGTGATTCAGCTCGCGTTATCATACGGTTCCGGCCTTCGTCTACAGGTGCTAAAACCGCAGTGGCCTCGCTGGCATTCCCCGCAGGGAATCTCTCTGTGCAATTGCGCGGCACCGGTCGGATAGCATCAGCAACTCCTATAGATACTCTGGTGACTATCAATCCGGCGCAAGTAGGAGTAGTAACGACAGGCTCTATACGCTGGCGCAATACAAGTGGTATGACCGAGACAATTACTGTGGCTGAGCGGTTGGATGTCAATTCGCTGATCGCGCTGATGCCCGGGTTTCCGCCCCTGCCGATTGGTGGTTTCGGTGCTACTATCTATACCTATGCAACGCCTGTTGATACAGGCTGGATTAGTACGCGGTTTCGCTTCCGCATCGCGCCGTGTAATACCGACACAACGGTGACCGTGCGCATCTACGGCGTTTCGCCGATTATCACTGTTGCTGATACAGTAAAAGTCAATCTGAGCTGTCGCAATGAGATACAGCAGCTTATTCCCGTGTCAAATACCGGCAATGCGCCTCTTGTGATAAAAAGTGGCTCGTTTTCCGGCCCGCAGGCTTCTGATTATTCCCTTCTTACTTCTCTACCCAAAACCATTCAGCCCGGCGTTACCGATACTCTGATTGTCAGGTTCCGTCCGGTAGGGCAGGGCATACGGCAGGCAGCCCTCGAACTTGTAAACAACGACTCTACCAGCGCTCGCGGGAGAAAAAATCCCCGGCGTATTGCTCTGCGAGGAGCTTTTTCTAAAGCATCATTTTCCACTTCGTTTCCACAGGTAAACTTGGGCGATGTGTGCGTAGGCGATTCTGCCGAGATTTCTGTCGTTATCAACGGCGATGCTGTTATCGATGGGACAGCCGTGAAATGGACGACAAAGACTCCCGCTGTTTTTCGGGTAGCAGAGCCAGCGGCATTTCCTGTTGTTCTTCCCGCAAAGCAACCCACGCAGTTTCTCGTGCGTTTTCGGCCAGGAACTGCATCATCGTTTTCCGATACATTACGCATATATGTGGAGCCTTGCGATACCGTCTTTGTTTTTGTAGTAAAAGGGCGGGGCATTGCTCCCGCTGCAGTTGTGGCTACAACCGATGCCTCTGTAACAGCGCCAACCGACACGGATGTAGCGCTTGCTATTAGCCTCAACAACCCTACTGCCGAACCCGAACAACTCGTAGCTTTAGAAGTTGTTGACGGTAGCCCTGCTATACGGTTTACTGGCGGAGCGCTCCCTCTACAGATTCCCGCCGGAACGATGCAACTGAAGTTTACAGGTAATGTACCTGATACTGGCTGGTTCAGTGCGCGCTATCGTGTAGTGACACAGAAAGGCGAGTGCAGGCGCGATACCATTATCACTGTGCGCGTGTACGGCATTTCTCCGGTGCTCGACACGCACAGCGATTTGTACTTTGTGCTCGGCACCTGCAACGACAGCGCAATTGATACAGTATTCGTACACAACGCGGGCAACGACACGCTCCTTCTTGGGCCTATATCAGCTCCTTTTGGGGCTCATGCGGGAGATTTTTTGGTGCTGGGCACAACGCGCTCCGGCTCTATTCTGCCGGGGGACTCAGTAGGCATTATTCTGCGTTTTTCGCCGGGTGCACCGGGCAAACGCACAGCGTCGATCTCCTTTGAGCACAACGACAAGCGTTCTGGTGCTGCTCTTCCTCATCCTTTTGTGCTGAATCTCATTGGTGAGCGCGGTTTTGTCCTGATAAACTCGGAGCCAATGGCTGTGCAGTTCGATACTGTGTGCATTGGTACTCGCAAAGAAGTTCTTATTCAGATGCGCAATACAGGTACCGTAAAGGCATTCATTGTCAATGTACAAACAACATCGCAGGAGTACGAAGTATCGGTGCCGGGGAAAACGCTTCCGCTTGAGCTCGGCAGCGAGCAAGTGGGGGTTTTGGCTACTTTTGCACCACAAACAACGGGCTATCATCGAGATACTATTATTGTTTCTTTGGAACCCTGCGGAGAACGCCATACTTTTGTTGTCGAAGGATTTGCAGGTGAGACCAAAATTGAGGCTGTTCCTGCTACACTTGTACTCGGCGACATACGGACAGGTGTGCCGACTACACGGACAGTAAAGCTGAAGTCGATAGGTAATCTGCCTGCTCGGATCGAGCCCGGAGCTATTGCTATTACTCCTGTACGCGACGATATTACGCTTCAGATTGCTACGGCGCTGCCAGTTGTGTTGGAGCCAGGGTCTGATATAGATGTCGTTGTCGAGTTCTTTCCAAAGACCGATACCACCTTTTCTGGAGAACTCTGCATAGCAGGAACAGAGGCTTGTCCTTTTTCCCTGTGCATTCCGATTTCGGCCAGCAGCACGCGTTCGCAGCTCGCTGTTACAAGTTCGGATTTTGGGCTTGTGCGCTGCTTTGAAGCGGTCTTCGACACGGTAGAAGTACACAACATTGGCACCGAAAAAATAGAGATTTTGGATGTTACTATTGAGCCGCTTGGAACTCCTTTTGCAATTGTAAACTCTACAGGGTTTATATTGCAGCCCGGCGGAGTTGCCACCGTCATTATCAGAGCGCTTCCAACGTCCGATGGTGTGTACAATGCAACACTTGTTTTGCACACCGACACAGAAGGAAAAAGGGAGCGGGAAATAGTGCTGGAGTACCGCAGAGCGGAGCTCTCGCTTTCGGCAACAGAAGGATTATTTGGAATACATGAACGGTGCGCGGGCACCTTGGAAATTCCGGTAACGGTAACAAGTGTCGGCTCTTTGCCGGATACTGTGATCATACGCCGGAAGCATGATGTTACCGGTTTTTCATCCGTGCCCGCTGACACCGTCATTATTCTTCCTGCCAATTCCTCGGTTGTTGGTCTGCGTGCAACAACAGGGGATTTCACCGCTGCTGGTATCATCCGCGATACATTCCTGCTGCACAGTACGGCTTGTGGCGACTATGCAATATCTGTATCTATCGACATTATCGATTCGCGGCTTGTAGCCGATCCCACCGACATTAACCTCGGCTCTCTTCCCTTTGGTGCTACCCGCGACACGATAGTAGAAATCTCCGCAGTTGGTGCTCGGCGCAACATTACAGGTTTAGTTGTCGAGCCTTCCTCAAGCAATTTTTATGTTGATCCCAATCCTCTTCCGATTGCTGTGCAACCAGGCCTCTCTGTCGACATTCCCGTGCACTATACTGCCGACAGGCAGGGTGTGGACAATGCGCGGTTGCTAGTAATACACGAAGGCGACTGCCGCGACACGACTGTTGTGCTTTTGCGTGCTGATGTACCGGACAATGTCTTTCGCCTTTCGTTTGCATTTGGCCGTTATACCGCTGCACCGGGCGATACTCTTGCCATTCCATTGCGTTATTCCGGTGCTTTGCCGCGTCTGCCTATGGCCTCGCTGCGTGTAATTGCTCATTTCGACAGATGGCTACTACAGCCATTGGAGATTGTCGTAGGCGACGACCTAATCGTACCGTTCGACTATGTCGACAATACTTTGGCTGTTACACTCGACCAAGCAACGATGGCCGCAGCCGGTGCTGCCTTTGGGCGCGATGGTAGAGTGTTTATGATGCGCGCCGTGGTGCTCAATTCCTTTCCTCCGTCTACACCGCTCGCCATTGATAGTGTCCTGATTGCAACTGATGCAGCGCACGAGCTCTTGCTTACAAACGGCCTGCTTACAGTGGATGGTTCTTGCGAGCCTGTTGCTCGTGTACTGCGGCGTTTAGGGATGGTGTCGGTGCGGGGAATCGCGCCACAACCGGCTACCGACCGAATTGTGCTTATGCTGGGCGCTACGGCTGAACAACGCGTGCAGATCGAGGTATATGATTCCTATGGGCGTATATGGTTTACAGATAATGATGTTGCCATCGCAGCAGGGGAGAGTACGCTTGCTATCGACGCCGACAGATTTCCGGCGGGAGTGTATCTTATTCGGATTATTTCGCCTGTAGACACCGAAGTTGTGCGATGTAGCCTTGTAAAGTGAGTCCGGTTGGCACCTGTGAAAAATTATTTCCGGTGCTGTAATAGCCTGTGCTAAAGTCTCCGCTTCCCGCTTGTAATCAGGGGTTGCGGTGTTTTTTACACCTGCCAGATTGTAGACGGTAATCCGCTGTTTTGCAGATTTCTTTACACCAATGCAAAAAAATCCTTTGCAAATGGGTTTTGATGACGTATTTTCGCACTCTCTTTTAACGCTAACCGGTGCTATAAAGCACTCTAACAATAAGGTGTCGCCTTATTCGTTAATGTTCCGCCAAGTGTTGTGGACGGTGTGGCGAAGAGACTGAAAATTGAAAAGTAGCGATACGATAAGCTTATAGTTGAAGCAATTTCTGCGGTAACTACAGAGCTGGCTCTTCGGAGCACGATCCTTGAAGAATGAGTGCCTCAAACGCTCCTCCATTACAATCTGGCAAAGCAGTACTTGATTAATGGATGCATCAGCAGATGCTGAATGCACAGGGCGGTGTCGCGTTGAATCAACAGACACAGAAAGCACAGCGAGAGAAAAAAAACAGATTCTGAAAAAAAACTCTTGCATTCACGAAAAAAACCTCGTAATTTTGAGGCTCTTCTAACGGCGCAAGTCGAGCGAAGAAATGACAGAAAGTTCCTTGAAAACAGGAAGCA
>DLHF01000089.1 GCA_002483085.1 Ignavibacteria bacterium UBA7675 | reverse complement strand
GTCTTCTGCTGTTGCATCTGCCACAGCTTCCATCTCGGCGGCGAGAACATCCGAAGAAGTTGTGGAGTCAATAGGCCTGACCGCTTCAACCGCAGTCTCCTCGACGGCCAGAGTTGTCCCAGCTTCTTCGACATTGGCAGCAACGGATTCCGATTGCTCACGCAAATTGGTCGAAGCAATGGAAAGTTCCGCAAGTGCCCTACTCAGCCCGGCAGCTTGTCCGGCAGGCAGAATATCAATGGGCTCTGCATCTGTTTCCATAATATCTTCTCCTTCGGAATTGTCGTCGGCATCAGAACTCGCTTCCAAAGAAAATACCGATGGCAGACTCATCGCGGGGAAATCTGGTACTTCAGGCTCGGCAGGCGGCTCCCCCGTTGATAGGTCGATAGTCGTGTCGATATTCTCCGACGATTCCACATTCGCTGTACTCTCCTCCGTGTCAGCTTCTTCTGTAGTTTCGCTTGCCTGGAGCCCTTCATCTTCGGAATGCTCTTCCACAACAGATTCAGTCAGGGCTTCGGATTCAGCGCTTTCGTCGGCAACAGTATTCTGCTCGGCAGCATCTGCCGGATATGTCGCCTCCGCAGCAGTTTGCTCGCTTTCGCTGGCGTCTACAGTACTCTCTGCTTGTGAAACACTTTCGCCTTTACGACCGGATGAGTGATCAAAATCCAGCGGGATAGTCGTCGCGTCCATATAATCCGGCGGCGTCTCATCTTCCACTTGCGTGATAACATCATCGATCACCCGTAGAAACTGGTCGCGGCTGATCACATCGAGATCGGCTTCCTTCATCAGTCGTTCGAGTTCCTGCGATATCCGCAAAATCCCCTTGTCGTCCAGAAAAATAATAAGTGCTGGTGTCGGAATTACATCATGCCGCGCGGCTGGCTGCACTTCATTAAAGAATTCATACAATGGGGTAAGAAGCTGCGTAAACTCTGATGTCGTATGTTCGAGAATAATCTCGTTGTCGATATTTTCAATCAGCCGCTCAAACTCGATCACCGACAAAATATCTTGTTGCTGCGACTCCGCGAGCTTAGTTCCCGCCCATCGCGTAATTTCCCCAGTCAAATAGCCGTAGCAATCGAAGTAAGCGAGACGCAGGAGCACTTCGCGCAGCGGTTTGGTCGGTTCCCCTCGGTAGATAAACCACTTGAGTGTCGTGCGAGGACGCAGCAGATAGTTCACACGTGTCTTGACAGCAAGGTCCATCAGCGATGTCAGTTCGGCATGGTCGAAGCGAGCCGTGCGCCGACAGTGGCTGTCGAACTCCTTAAGAGTTGCGCCAAATTGCCCATCGGCAAAGTCGAACCGGGGATTAACTTCACGCAGCATTCTCTGCTCGTAAATCCACCAGTCCACCTCACTGCCAAAGAATGTCTTGTAGAAACTGGGAACTTCCGGTTTCGACAACACCTCGTGCAGATAAACATAAATTTCGTCTGTGAGCAGGTGCGAAGAGAGTTGTTGCTTCGCAGTCTGGATCTCTTTTTCGAACATAAAGCACTAAATGCTGATAATGAAGTTCGAGCGCCACGCTGATGGGGGGAAAGAGAATATAAGAAAAAAATAATGGCTGGCGAAGAAATAAGGCAACGGAGCTCTCTAAAGTTCGGTGGAATATGCAGCATTGGTCACATCGGAAGTATAATATATTTTTTTTTGCTCTCTGTCTCCGCCCTTGTGTTCACTCTCCGCACCGCGCTGCACACCCGTTTCGTGGGATATCTTGCCAGGTCGCGGCGAGGAGATATCGCCACCACCGGATTGTAGTTGGCCAATCGCCCGTACCACAAAAACAGGCATCCCCACCGCCCCCACTATGCCACTACAGGAAAAGGAGCTGGGAAGCTGGAAGAAACTCTACGTGGGCGGCAAG
This sequence comes from Ignavibacteria bacterium UBA7675, assembly GCA_002483085.1. GTDB lineage: Bacteria > Bacteroidota > Ignavibacteria > Kapaibacteriales > UB7675 > UBA7675. The sequence goes on along the minus strand of DLHF01000089.1, from coordinate 22,931 downwards.
AACGGCAAGCAATAAAAAAGGAAGGCTGGCGGGCCTCCCTTTTCTTCAAGAAGATCAAAGCTCTATTTATTCACCAGTTATTATTCTCACTTTATTCTCCTGGCGTTTTCCTTTTTTTTTAGAAGAACTCGCCTTTTTAGCAACAGCGGACTGATCATTAGTTTCCGGCAAAGAGAGCTGCACGGGAGGCTGTTCAGCAGGAGGCTGCGGCATAGTAAACTCCGGCATATTTACCTCACTGCCAGCCGGTTCCACCGCTTGCGTAGTAGAGAACGGCGGCCACGTAAAGATACTGCCGAGGCTAATACCATTTTCGTGTACATACACAGCCAAAACAATGCTCGCTGCGGCTGCAAGAGGAAATACCACTTGCACCACTTTGCGATAGCGCGTGTAGAGTTCACGCGAGGTATGGCGCAGCAGAGGCGAGCGCACACTCCGCGGTGTTTCACCTGCGGGAGTTGCTTGGTTGCCTATACGAGCCATTACCTGTTCTTCAAAATTTACAGGAACGGGTACATTATCCGTTGCTGATAGCAGGCACGCAGTCATCACACCTGCTTCAAAGGAATCGAGCGGGAACTCTTCTGCGGAAGAAATATCCTGCGACAAAGGTTGCACCGACCCAAAGGCCTGTTGAAACAATCCAGTAAGCGCAGCATCATCTCCGTTGCCCGTTACGCCAGATCTCGATGGAGAATTATCCGTACTCCGCCGAGATTGGCCATTGCTGGTGGCGAATTCGTCAAAGCTACTCATAAGAATACCATAATATAACAATGATCAAAATACTACTTTTGGAGATGTGCTTCGCGCTCTTACCTTCTTTCTGTAATCACTACTTATCTGTTTCTAGCAATGCACTACCACATGGGTGTACACCTACAAACACCATACCATCACTACATAAACATTTCTTCGTATATATCCTTCAGTTCTTCCTGTAGCTGCTTCCGTCCGCGATTAATACGCGACTTTACCGTACCCATCTCGCAATTTGTAATATTGCATATCTCTTCATAAGAAAGCTGCATCAGATCGCGCATAATCACCGCTTCTCTGTATGTAGGGGATACCGACATCAGCGCTATTTGTACACGCTGGGAAATAATAGTAGTATCTACCCTTGTATCCGGCGCGTAGCTCTGATCTGGAATATCCCAGTCTTCGCCGTTGTCGTCCGTAAATCCATAGTTGCTGATCGAGACAGTATCCTGCCGCTTTTTCTTACGCAATTCGGATTTTGCAAGGTTTGCGGCAATAGTAAACAACCACGTAGAGAACTTTGCTGTTTCCGAATACTTCGATGCAAACCTAAAAAGCCGGACAAATGTTTCCTGGGCAATATCAATCGACTCATCGTAATTACCGACAAAGCGATAGACAAAATTTGTAATAGGTTCCTTGTAGCGCCTCATCAAAAGAACAAACGCCTTTTGATCGCCGGACTGAAATCGCTTAATCAGTTCTTCATCGGTCATCGAGGTCAAAATGTCTTTTTCCTTCGTGCCTGAAGTGCTATGCATTGAACTCATAATACTCTCGAATGTTCCGTTTAAAAAAGCGTCAGAGACGTTGGGAAATGATATATCAATACGGGACACAATCTACGATAATAATACAGGTTACGAGCCTAACTCTGGCACCGTGGGCTTTGTTCCCAAAATTATCACTTGTCGAAAAAATTATTCTCCATCCTCTCCATCAGCCGGAAAAATCTCGATAAAGGCCCGCACAATTCTGTCGACAGCCTTTATTACTACTGGCGAATTCGCCGGAATACGCTTCATATTGGACTGGGGCAGGACTACCGTGGAAAATCCCAGCTTTTGCGCTTCGCGCAGCCGTACTTCGGCAAAAGACACCGTGCGAACTTCGCCCGTAAGCCCGATTTCCCCCATCAGCACAAGTTCAGGAGACAGCGGTTTATCCCTGAAAGAGCTTACAATTGCGGCAGCTATTCCAAGGTCAACACCTGGATCGTCCAGGCGCAAGCCACCCGCGATATTTACAAACACGTCGAACTGCCCAAGGCGCAAGCCCAAACGCTTTTCCAACACGGCCAGTATCATTTGCAATCGCCGGTAGTCTAACCCCGTTGCGCTGCGCTGCGGCACGCCATAGCTTGTAGGTGTCACCAATGCCTGCACTTCTACAAGCAAAGGCCGTGTGCCCTCCATAGTTGCAACAACAGCAGTTCCAGACTCGCCCATATTGCGCTGTGCCAAGAACACTTCGGAGGGGTTAGCTACTTCGCGCAGCCCTTCCTCCGCCATCTCAAAAACACCAATTTCATTCGTCGATCCGTAGCGGTTTTTCACTGCTCGCAAAATGCGGTAGGTGTACACGCTCTCCCCCTCGAACTGCAATACGGTGTCGACCATGTGCTCTAATACTTTGGGCCCGGCGATCATCCCATCTTTCGTAACATGGCCCACCAAAAAGATCGGCACACCTGTCTGTTTTGCTGCCTGCATCAGCAATGCCGTACACTCACGCACCTGTGCTACACTGCCAGGAGCAGATTCTATGTCGGTTCGGTACACAGTCTGGATCGAATCCACAATAACGGCGCTAAACTCTTCCCCCGCCGAGCGGATCACCTGCAAGATCTCTTCTACGCTGGTCTCAGCCAGAAGATAAAGGTTATCGAGTGTGGAAGTGAGGCGTGCAGCCCGCATTTTGATCTGCTGCAACGACTCCTCGCCAGTGACATAGAGCACAGGTCGCTCGCCCAGTCCCGCACACATTTGCAGCATCAGCGTCGATTTCCCTATGCCCGGATCGCCACCTACTAATGTAATAGAACCTCGGGTAATACCACCACCCAGCACTCTGTCGAGCTCGGCAATCGACGTTTTCAGCCGTACTTCGTCGCCTATTTCAACTTCGCTCATGGTTTTGAGCTTTGCCCGGCTGCCATTGCGATTGTCGGACGCAAGCCGCCCCCGACCTCCGTTATCCTTTGCTATCACTTCTTCTGTAAGTGTATTCCATTCTCCGCAACCCGCACACTGGCCTGCCCACCGGGCTGAAGAGGCTCCACAATGCGTACATCTATACAGGGTTCTCGTCTTTTTCATTTGTCCGGTACACTCATTCTATAATTAAAGTTGTTGAAAGTTTGGCCAAGTCACTCTTGCAATAGAGGCGCTGCTGTCTCTGCTCTCGCGCATTGCCGGAATAGGCTCTTCCACAGCCAGCAATTTACACCCCTCACTCTTTGCCTTCAAACCCTTTTTGTTCGATTGCAGCTTTCTCTTCAAGCAAAAATAGACTATTTTTGTTCGCTAATTTTTACAGGACAACTATGCACACGCTATCATCAGCCAACGCGCTGCACGGCGCTGATTTATACGACCATCTCCAGAAAGAATTGACATCGCTGCTGCACGGCGAGCAGGACGCCATCGCTAATCTGGCCAATTGCTCCTCCCTGCTGTACCACACACTACAGCGCGTAAACTGGGTAGGTTTCTATATCAACCGCAGCGGCGAACTGGTACTCGGCCCTTTTCAGGGCAAACCGGCCTGCATTCGCATTCCCTTGGGCCGGGGCGTATGCGGAACAGCAGCTCAGCGCCGCGAAACTATCATAGTAGCTGATGTGGATGCTTTCCCGGGGCACATCGCTTGCGATGCCGCCTCGCGCTCGGAAATCGTAGTGCCCATTGTCGTAGATGGCGAGCTCTTTGGCGTGCTGGATGTCGATAGCCCGGTAGTAGGACGTTTCACAGAGGAAGACCGCACGGGCCTCGAACAGCTTGTAGCAATAGTAGTCCGCGAGACGTTTTTAGCGCAGTCCGCCGCCGCCCGCTGAATTGGCGTTTTCTTTTATAGCATATTTGCCGTAATTTGACGCTCTGCAATTCGTTGCGCGCCCTGCGTTCGACGGGAATCCCCATGTAATGGCGATCCCTGTTCTCCATCAATTTTTCGGCATACATCATGTATTCACAACTCAAACAAAGTGATCCTGAACTTTTCAAAGCGGTAGCTGGCGAATTTACACGCCAGATAGACCAGCTTGAACTCATTGCGAGTGAAAACTATACATCTCTTGCAGTCATGCAGGCGCAAGGCTCTATTCTTACTAATAAGTATGCCGAAGGCTACCCCGGCAGGCGCTACTATGGCGGCTGCGAATGGGTAGATGTCGCAGAAGAACTGGCAATTGAACGCGCAAAACAGCTCTTTGGCGCAGAGTACGCTAATGTCCAGCCCCATAGCGGCACAACTGCTAATATGGCGGTGTATTTCACCTATCTGAATTTTGGTGATACATTGCTCGGCATGAACCTCTCGCATGGCGGACACCTCACGCACGGATCACCTGTCAATTTTTCGGGTAAATACTACAACTTTATTCCCTATGGTGTCGATCCGGAAACAGGCCTTATCGACTATAATCAGGTGGCCGATCTCGCTCGCGAGCACAAGCCCAAAATGATTACAGTAGGTGCTTCTGCGTATTCGCGTAATATCGACTACAAAGCTTTCCGCGATATAGCCGATTCTGTTGGCGCTTTCCTTTTTGCAGATATAGCACATCCCGCCGGTCTTATTGCCAAAGGCCATCTGATGTCGCCCATCCCCTATTGCGATGTCGTAGCTACAACAACACACAAAACTCTGCGCGGCCCGCGTGGTGGCATGATCCTGCTCGGTAAAAATACTGAAAACCCGTTCGGCCAAGTCGCTCCGAAATCCGGGCGCACGAAAATGATGAGCGAGCTTATCGACTCCATGGTAATGCCGGGTATACAGGGTGGTCCCCTGATGCATGTGATCGCAGCAAAGGCCGCAGCATTTGGCGAAGCTCTCACCGATGATTTCGGCGATTATACACGCCAGGTCATTGCCAATGCAAAAGCTCTTGCAGCCGCTCTCGTCGACTACGGCTTTACTATTGTGAGCGGTGGCACCGACAACCACCTTATGCTTGTCGACCTGCGAAATAAGGGCGTAAGCGGCAAACAGGCCGAAATTGCACTCGATGCTTCGGGTATTACTTGTAATAAGAACCTCGTTCCTTTTGATGAACGCCCCCCGTTAGTGACCTCCGGTATCCGCCTCGGTACAGCCGCTGTAACATCGCGCGGTATGAAAGAAAGCGATATGCGCCATATCGCAAAGCTTATCGACTATGTGGTGAATAATATCGACAAGACCGACACATACAGCGCTGTAAAACACGATGTACGCGACCTGTGCTCCGGCTTCCCGCTGTACTCCGAATTGCAAAATCCGCTGGGCGCAGATTCGCATGTCGTTGATGTAAAAGCAGATAATCTTGCTGATCGTGTCGACAACTTTATCGACAGCGTGCAGGACGAGATTAAAAATACCTTCACACGGTAATAGCAAAATTGCAAAAAAAAGTCCGTAGGGTTCGCCTGCGGACTTTTTTTGTGCGCTTCAGTCTTCGCCCCTGTGCCGGGTCTTCGCACCGCGCTGCAAAACCGCTGCGTGTACTACACAGGTTCACCGCAAACCGGCTCGCCCACTACCTGATATGGACCCCAAAAGCTGGACAGAAAAGGAGCGCCGTTAAGGTGGAATGCCGAGTGAATTTACCACTGAAATTATACTCCTTGATAGACCTTCAGCGGCGTTTTGCAATCTGTACAACATATCAACATTCGCAGAGAGCTGTCTCTGCATCGCAATTCTTTTTCAACCGCAGGCCACGAATCCACAACTTTTGGAAATATCACAGAAGACTTAAAGGCACAGTATTTGCGTAACATCACCCAATTTGAAGAAAAATCAGACAAATACCGATTGATTGTGTGTAGTGCCCTCCGTACCTTTACAGAACCTGCATCAGACTGCAAGGACAGGGCAGCAGCAGAAGCCAACTCACAACTATTCTAAAAGTCAGGAGTACATCAGTATGCCAGCAACTACGCAGCAAACGTTTAGTCAAGAGTACAACTTAGCCCCACAAACCGGAACACAGGTGATTCTTACACTTACATCGGGAACCATCAATATCACTGGCCAAGATCCGGCAACTACACTCACACTTGGTACAGTTGGCAGCACAAATGGTGTTGCCCAACTATTTACGATTACCAACGGCAGCGCCTACGCGGAAGGAATTATTCAGATATCCTATGGTAGCTCCACAAATCCGTCTTCAGCCGAGTGCCACCTGAACTTTTTCTTGTCGGGCACTTCATCCGCAGGTTGGGGGCAGGATACAAGCGGTTCCTTTCCCAACGACAACGATACCATTATACCTCAATCATCAACGTACTCAACCCCGTTTATAAACCTGCCGGTTAACCAGCCTACAGGCGGTTCCCCATCCGGTATAGACAGTCTATACCAAGTGCTTAATCTGCAAATGGTGTTTCTTGTTGATAAACAGACTAATGGCAATATGCTGTTTCGCGGTAATACACCGTTTGCTGCTCCAACTACCAACAATGGAACCCAAGTTGTAGATTTTGATACATTGCACGCATACATGGAACAGCAGTATGTGGCTCAAACTGGGCTCAGCGATTTTCCCGCAAAGGGAAGCTATATACTGCGCGATATATGCCTTCAAAGTCCCGCGTCGGAAGGCGGTTCTATTTTAATGGAACTACAGTCTTTTGGAGGAACCGAACTTTCGCAATTAGATAAGCAATCCTGGTTTCCAGCCGCAGCATCAGCTCCGCTCAATGCTCAGATGTGCAATTGGTCGGTACAACCCGAAAGCAGCCCAAGCGGCGATACCTTCGACTATAGCTGTGCACAAGACCTAAGCGATTGGATGAATATTACTCATCAAGTGCCTCACATCTACTATATTCACTGTGCCAGCGGGCATGATCGCACGGGTATCGTAGCGTCATCCTATCTTCTTATAAACCGCCAGCTAACGCTACAAAAGGCTTTTATCTGCGGCACGACAGTCAATAAATTCCAGCTAACCGGCCCGCAGTTTTTCCCTAATCCGATAGATATTGATGGCTCGAACAAGAATGAAGTAGACCCCAAGAGGTCGCGACTCACCCTGATTGCGTCAATTTATGATACAACCGTTCTAAATATTTATAATACATTTCATCCACATCATCAGCTTAGCGCTATTCCTGCCGATGCAATCCAAACAACGCCAAATGCCTATGTATATTCAGAATACCCCTGGGAAGAGTCGTAATATCGCAACGAGGCGGGTGAACTGATTAGCTCCTGTGAAAATGCATAGAAAGAACCTCGATCATCTGCAAAGGTGGTCGAGGTTTTGTATTCTACAGGTATGGACCTGTTATCGTCCTGCTGCGGTCTCGTCTCTGGCCTATCCGAACAGTTCATGGTATTCTCTGTAGACAGTCACCAATTCACTGAGTATCATCGCTGTTGCTCCCCAGAGCGGTATGCGGTGTACCTCCCAGTACGGAACCGGCACCTGTCTCCCGCCGAGCGTCCACAACTCTTCGCGTAGAGCGGCTTCGGACATCAGTGAGGAAAGCGGCACAAATACCACCTCATCGACTTCGTCGGGATTGGGCTGCAGTTCGGGCACAGATCGCATTGCAGCCACTACCGGATGGACAAGGCTATTAGACACTGGAACATACAGCGGCGAAAGCATACCAAGCGAGCGAATAGCCATTCCCTCCAGTCCGACTTCCTCCCAAGCCTCGCGTACAGCCGCTGTCCACACATCCTCCCCGGGCTCCACACGGCCACCTGGAAAACTGATCTGCCCGCTGTGATTCGCCAGAGCGCTGCTTCGCACTGTGAGCAAGAGTTCGTAGTCGTCCTCGCTTTCCACAAGCAGCACCAGTACAGCACTGGCGCGCGCAGTAGAAGCACCGGAAGGCGGTTCTTGCAAGCGCGGAACACGCGGAGCCATTCGCAGTTGCGCCTGCCAGCCGGGCAGTTCGGAGTCAAGACGCACTTCCAGGAAATCGGGAAAAGTCGGGTGCATTATCGAATGAAGTTAGAATAAAAAAAAACGGCAGACACCCGAAAAGGTGCCTGCCGTTGAGAGTTCACTCAACCGAATGAATTATTCGGATTTACCTTCATCGGAAGATACTTCTTCGAACGAAGAGGCATCACCGGATGCGTTAGCAACGTAGTCTTGCGCGCCCGGAACCGGGTGGTTAGCATTGTACGTGTCAATAGCATCCTGGCCGTGATCTTTCAGATATTCGACAGCAGAAAGAACGATCTTTTTCGATTCTTTGTCGAACTCGATAACTTTCAGCGGAAGGAGTTCATCCACGCGGAAGAAATCGGCGATGTTCTTTACTGGAGCGAAGGACAGTTGCGAAGTCGGAACGAATGCATCGACGCCTTCGGGGAGTTCCACGATCACGCCTTTTTCAATGATGCGAACGATACGGCCTTCGGTTTCGATACCAACTTTATAAGCATCGGCGAACTGATCCCAAGGATTATCGCGCACCTGCTTGTGTCCAAGCGAGATACGGCGCTGATCCAGATCAATACCGAGGATAACAACCTCGATTTCCTCGCCTTTTTTAACGAATTCCCCGGGGTGGCGGATTTTCTTCGTCCACGACAGATCGCTGATATGCACCAGACCGTCGACACCGGGTTCGAGCTCAACAAAGACACCAAAGTTCGTCAGATTGCGAACGATACCTTTGTGAACCGAGCCTACGGGGTATTTCTGGAGAAGTTCCTGCCACGGATCGGGTTCCAGTTGTTTCATACCCAGCGACAGCTTTTTGTCCTGCTTGTCGATAGTAAGAACAACTGCTTCGACCACTTGGCCCATCGACACGAACTGCGACGGGTGCTTGATATGCTCCGTCCACGACATTTCGCTGATGTGAATAAGACCTTCGATCCCTTTTTCGATCTCGATAAAGGCACCGTAATCGGTAAGGCTTACTACTTTTCCGCTCACTTTGGTACCGGGCTCGTATTTCTCGCCGATGGTATCCCACGGGTGCGGTGTAAGCTGCTTCATGCCGAGCGAAATGCGGCGCTTTTCTTCGTCGAAATCCAGAACAACAACTTTTACTTTCTGATCGAGCTTTACGATTTCCGACGGGTGCGCTACGCGGCCCCACGAAAGATCGGTAATATGCACCAGACCGTCGACGCCACCGAGATCGATGAAAGCACCGAAGTCGGCAATAGCTTTGACCTGTCCTTCAAGAACCAGACCTTTTTCCAATTTCTGGAGGATTTCTTGGCGCTGCTCATTGAGCTGCTCTTCGAGGAGCACTTTATGGCTCACTACAACATTTTCATTCGGGTGGTTGATTTTCACCACACGGACATCGAGCATTCTGCCGATCCACGCATCAAAATCGCGGACGGGGCGAACATCAATCTGCGAACCCGGCAGGAAGGCGTCAATACCCAGCAGGTTGACAACCATACCGCCCTTGATACGGCGAAGAATTTGCGCTGGCAGGATTTCCTGCTTGTCGTAGGCGCCATTGATGCGTTCCCACACGCGCATAAAGTCTGCACGGCGGCGTGAAAGCACCATTTTGCCTTCGCTGTCTTCAATATTCTCAAGAAATACTTCTACCTCGTCGCCTACTTTAAGTTCGGAAGCATTGGTGAATTCATTGATGGGTACAACGCCTTCAGATTTGAAACCAATGTCTATGGATACTTCATCTTCGTTGATGGCAACTATTCGACCGTTGATGATCTCGTTCTCGTTGATGGAGGTCAACGAACTTTCGAACATCTTGGAAAAGTCATCATCCCCATGACCGTTGGTCGTGAAGTCTTCGTCCATAATGGACGCTACCGAGTAACGTCTGTGCGCAGGTGTTTCTTTTCGCTCGGGAGCGAAAGAAGCGGGCATTGTTTCCTGGGTGTTCTGTACTTCCTCAGTTGCAAGCGCTGTTGATGTTTGGTCGGGCATTCATCCCCTCCGAAAGTAAACCTGATATCATCTGGCCGTAGCAGCGAAATCAGATTCGCTGGATTGGTTTAATTAAGTAAAGAGAATTAATTCTATCATACGGCATGATAGAGCTTCGCAATATACACTATTCCTTAAAAGGCGCCAAAATATTTTTCACTTTTAGTCGCCTTTTCCTACCATGCGTCGTTACGCAACCGAAACAGCAGGATACGTAGTAGCAAAAAAGGGGGTTCTCCCCTCAAACTTTGTAACCTAAGTCCGATACTTGTGTTGATGAAGGTAGTGGCAGGAAGTAAAAAACTGCCAAAACAGAAACATTATCAGTCAATTGCGCGTACCCTCACAAGGTATGGTTTTTCTCATAGCATAAAGAGCTTTATCATGGATTACTTCGATGCCACCGAGGAAATGCATGCGGCAATTCAGATCTACGTCGATGAGCATGGTACCTACCCTACCAAGGTGTATGTATCGCGCGAACTTTACAAATGGTTTATCGACATCCGCCGCGAAGAACTGCTTCTGCAGGGCGAAAGCGGAACCGATCATTGTCTGAACTGCATTTCCACTGAATACGGCGAGCTGCAACTCGCTGTTGATGAGTCGCTCTCGAATTTCGAGATTGTGCCCGAGTGACAGCGCCCGCGTGATAGCACAAGTTCCGGTACCGGAAATATACAGCGGCCAGCTTCCCGCTCCTGCCTAACATATTCTTCCCTCCGGCAAAATTTTAGTATTTTGCACATCTTTTGTTTCCCTTTTTTCTGGCAAAGATACTCATGGCTTTCCCCGACGGACCGCTCCTTCTTTCTATTGAAAGTTCGGCTTCTACTTGTGGCGTCGCTCTTTCTGCTGGCTCTACGCTGCTGGCTGAAATGAGTATGTATGTAAGCCACATGCACGACCGCCTGCTGGCACAGTATTGTAGCGATATTCTTGGGCAAGTAGGTCGCTCGCCCGACCAAATAGACGCTGTCGCGGTGTCCGCTGGCCCCGGCTCGTTTACCGGTCTGCGAATTGGTGCTGCATTGGTAAAAGCTCTGTGCTACAACGACAAACCTCATCTCATCGCTGTTCCCACTCTCCACGCTCTTGCAACAGCCGCCGAAGAATTTGCCCAAGCAGTGTCGGCCTCGTCAATCGTCGCTGCCGTAGGCTCCCATAAGGACCTTATCTATGTCCAGTCGTTTGGCGTGGCTCCCGTTGCTCCTCTCTCCGACATCGCTTTCACGACATTAGGTGCATTAGAGCAAAGCATACAGCCGGGCGCAGTGTATTGCGGCCCTCCTACCGCTCTGCTGCATGGCATTCCTCTGCGTCTTTCGGGACTCAACCGCCTGACACCTCGCTTTATCGCAAGGCTGGCAGCCCGAATGTACGAACAGGGCGAGTACACGCCAGCAGCCGCATTTGTACCATTGTACGTGCAAGAGTTTGTACCGCGCACCTCCGACGCTGTATAAGCCCCTTTCTCTGAATTTATCTACAGTTCTGCCGCAAGCGCAAGCATCTTCGCTCCGGTGTTTTGTCTCTGCACCGCGCAGCACCACCGCCGCGTGTTGTCCACTCTTCTGCGCCATAGCGCAAGGCGCTGGAGCAACCACACAACGGCATGTGCGACCGGCGACAGCGACCAGCCGGGCGCCGCAGAGACGCCCGTGCCACAGCATACGGAATCGAGAACACAGCAGCAGACAACATCTCTACCTGAGCCGGTATCTTCTTTCTCCGTATATTTGTATTTTTTAAACAGTACCCCTATACAGACAGTATTATGATTCCTCGTTATACCCGGCCAGAGATGGGCGCCATCTGGAATGATGAAAACAAGTACCGAATCTGGCTGGAAATCGAAACTCTTGCCTCCGAAGCTCAGGCACAGCTCGGCGTTATTCCCGCAGAAGCTGCTGCTACCATCCGCGAAAAAGGCAACTTCGACGTAGCTCGCGTGCTCGAAATCGAAGAAACAACAAAGCACGACGTTATTGCATTTCTTACAAATGTGGCTGAATACGTAGGCGAACCCGCGCGATTTATCCATCTTGGCATGACTTCGAGCGATGTCCTCGACACATGCCTTGCTGTGCAGCTCAAGCAGGCCGGAGAACTACTGCTGGCCAGTTTGGAAAAACTTATAGTCGTGCTCGAACGCCGTGCAAAAGAATTCAAGTACACAGTGTGCATTGGCCGCACGCATGGCATTCACGCCGAGCCTGTCACCTTCGGGCTCAAAATGGCGCTCTGGTACGAAGAGTGCAAGCGCAATATTGAGCGTATGAAGCGCGCTATTGATGTGATTGCCTACGGGCAAATAAGCGGTGCGGTAGGCACATTTGAGCATATTTCGCCTAAAGTAGAAGAATATGTGTGCGAAAAGCTCGGCCTGAAACCAGCTCCTGTCTCTACACAAGTACTTCAGCGCGACCGCCATGCGGAATACATGACTACTCTTGCTGTAGTGGGAACAATGCTAGAGAAAATTGCTACGGAAATACGCCATCTACAGCGCACAGAAGTTCTCGAAGCTGAGGAATTTTTCTCGCAGGGACAAAAAGGCAGCTCGGCAATGCCCCACAAGCGCAACCCGATTATCAGCGAGCGCCTGTGCGGATTGGCCCGCCTGCTGCGCGGCAATGCCTTGGCTGCAATGGAGAACGTAGCTCTCTGGCACGAACGCGACATATCGCACAGCAGTGTGGAGCGCGTCATATGCCCGGATTCTACTATTGGCCTGGACTACATGCTGCATCTCGCCATACGCTTGCTCGACAATCTGATTGTGTATCCGGAAAATATGCAGCACAATATGGACATTACCTGTGGGCTGTATTATTCACAAACGGTGATGCTCGAACTCGTCAACCGGGGTATTTCGCGCGAAGAAGCCTACGCTTTAGTGCAGCGCAATGCCATGCAAACATGGCGCGACCGCACTCCATTTCTCGATCATCTGAAGGCAGATGCCGAAGTGATTGGCCTTATTCCCGTGGATGAACTCGAAGCAATCTGCGATGTAAGCAAATCTATCCGTAATGTCGACTATATCTTCGAGCGCTGCGGCCTGTAACTATCCTCTGGCCTGAGCCTCCACGTGCCAGCTCGCCGTGGGAGTGTACCAGACGAACGAAAAGGCAGGGCGGTTAGCCTCCCTGCCTTTTCTATTTCTGCGCCACCAGAGCGAAGCATAAACTGTTTCATGGCAATGGATTACGAGATCGGACACCACACCTATCATCAACTTATATTTCTACATTTCTGCTCTGCAACACTCTGCAAAAAAATCCATTTCGTCCTTTCATCCTTGTTCCCAATTTTCTATTTTTGTAACCCAATTTTAACAAGCTCCCAAGCGGGTTCTCGTTGACTTTGCCAGCCTAAATTCGCTATATTGGCTTTCAGGCAGGGCTTGTTACCAATACCATTGTTGCGGAAGTGTCATGATAGAGAACATTCGTCAGTATCTCGGGGATCAGGCCGATTACCTGCTTGATTACACATCAACAGGTATCCCAAAAGAATCGCTCCACGTACCCAACCCCGACTATGTGACCAACGGGTTTGCACAATCCGACAGGAACAACCGGGTTCTTTGCAACCTCGAACGGATTTTCTCCGCTGGTAGATTGGCAAATACCGGCTATGTTTCCATCCTGCCCGTAGATCAGGGTATCGAGCACACCGCAGGAGCGAGTTTTGCTCCAAATCCCGCTTACTTCGACCCGGAAAATATTGTAAAGCTTGCGATTGAAGGCGGCTGTAATGCTGTGGCTTCTACATTTGGTGCGCTCGGAATTATAGCCCGCAAATACGCTCATCGCATTCCCTTTATTGTAAAAATCAACCACAATGAGCTGCTGACCTACCCGAACAAGTTCGACCAGATCATGTTTGGCTCCGTACAGCAGGCATACGATATGGGCGCCGCCGCTGTTGGTGCTACGATTTACTTCGGCTCGGAGGAAAGCAGTAGGCAGATTATCGAGGTGGCAGAAGCGTTTGCCCTCGCTCACGAACTCGGCATGGCCACGATCCTGTGGTGCTACACGCGAAATCCCGCATTCAAAACAGCAGATAAGGATTATCACACAGCCGCCGACCTGACCGGCCAAGCCAATCATCTCGGTGTGACAATCCACGCGGATATTATCAAACAAAAGCTTCCCGAACTCAATGGTGGATTTACCGCTCTGAAGTTTGGCAAAACACACAAAGCAATGTACGACACGCTGACGACCGACCACCCCATTGATCTGTGCCGCTATCAGGTGGCCAATTGTTATATGGGGCGTATTGGTCTTATTAACAGCGGCGGCGCTTCTGGCGACAACGATTTCAGCGAAGCCGTTGCAACCGCAGTTATCAACAAACGCGCGGGCGGCATGGGCCTTATCTCTGGCCGCAAGGCATTCCAGCGCCCGATGGCCGACGGCGTCCGACTTTTAAATACGATCCAAGATGTGTACCTCTGCGATGAAGTGACCATCGCCTGACGGCAAACCATCCAAGAATTTTTCCCGAAGCACGTCTTTTGGGCTGCCTCGGGGAAGAAGGGTGACACATCCTTCCTATACAGATGGTCGTAAGTGTACTGTTTACAGGCCTTTTCCCCGTTCTCTAAGTAGTGGTTTGAGCTGTTGTTTCCGGTGCAGTACCCCCTGTACCGGAGCAACGGCTTCTCTTGTTACTTATTATCAGCTACCGGTATAGCAGGCAGCAGTTGCTGTCTGTTGCAAGGCAATACACTGGTCAAGGCCTACATCGAACATTTTTATGCGTGAACTACGGCGGCTTTTTTCTTATCTGCGACATCATCGCAAAAAGTATCTCCTCGGCTTTCTTTTTGTTACGGTCTCCAATATCTGCTCGGCTATCGCTCCTGCATTTGTTGGTTCGGCAATCGATCTTCTGGCAGGCGGATCATTTTCTGGAGGAGATATCGCCATCAGAATTGTTGCGCTGCTTATACTTACAGCAGGCAGTGGATATTTTATGTTCCTCACGCGCCAGCAAATTATCGTGGCTTCGCGAGAAATTGAATACGAATTACGCAATGATCTGCTTACGACAATACAAAATCTGCCCCTGCGGTACTTCCAGCGCACTTCCACGGGCGACTTGATGGCTCATGCTACCAATGACATCTCCGCTACACGTGAGTTCCTCGGTCCGGCGATTATGTACACGGCCAATACGGCTACAACATTCTTTTTTGCCCTGGGAATGATGGCCTATATCAGCCCACTCATTACCATGTTTGCCCTGTTGCCGCTCCCGCTCATCTCCTATATGACCTACAGAATCGGGAAAAAAGTCCATGTGCATTTCCGCGAAGTACAAGACCACTTTGCCAAGCTCACAGCGGCGGCGCAGGAAAATATGTCGGGCGTGCGGGTAATAAGAGCATATGTACGCGAAGCATACGAAAGCTCGGTATTTCAGGTAATCAGCAAGCAATATCTGCAAAGGAATCTCCAGCTCGCTCGCATGCAGTCGCTTATCATGCCCGCCATGATCTTTCTGGCTGGCTTGTCGCAAATACTGGTGCTCGGCGTAGGTGGCAGGCAGGTAATCAGCGGCGAGGTGTCTTTGGGCCAGCTTACACAGTTCTTTATTTATCTCAATATTCTCATCTGGCCTGTGATTGCAGTGGGCTGGGTGACTAACCTCGTACAGCGCGCATCGGCGTCGATGGGACGCCTCGGTAAAATATTCGATGAACATCAAGACATTACCGATTCTGCACAAACAGATACACATATTCAGAAGCTACAAGGAGCCATTGAGTTCCGCAATGTACGGTTCCGCTATAGCGATTTGCTGCCAGAAGTGCTCAGCAATGTCAGCTTTACAGTTCCCGCCGGTGCTACCGTAGGTGTTGTAGGCAAAACAGGAAGTGGGAAAAGTTCGCTCGTCAACCTCCTTCCCCGCTTGTTCGATGTCAGCGAAGGCTCTGTACTGATCGACGGGCACGATGTACGCTCCATTCCCCTGGCTACTCTGCGCCAAAGCATATCAGTAGTTCCGCAGGAATCCTTCTTGTTTTCGGCGTCCATCTCCGAAAATATTCTTTTTGGCGCGCCTGCTGCCTCGATGGATGATGTGATCGAAGCAGCTTCTCTTGCCCAGCTTCACAACGACGTGAAGGACTTTCCAGAAGGCTACAACACGATGGTGGGCGAACGCGGGATTACTCTTTCCGGTGGCCAAAAGCAGCGCACGGCAATCGCCCGAGCAGTGATCCGGCGTCCCTCTATTCTCATTTTTGATGACTCTCTTTCGGCTATCGACACCCAGACGGAAGAACGCATTCTGCACGGCCTCCAATCGGTGATGAGCGGACGTACAAGTATTATTATCGCCCATCGGATTTCTACGGTGAAAAATGCCGATATGATTATCGTTCTCGACGACGGAGTGGTAGCCGAAAGCGGTACACATGAAAGCCTAATGACGCTGAATGGCCTCTACGCCGATATGTACAAACGCCAACTTCTCGAAGAAGAGATCGAAAAATTCTAATGTCTGCCCTGCTCGATTGGCAAGTCTATGTGCAATCAACTGCGAAGGTATGGGCACGGGCGTTGCTGCCGGTACACGCTTTACCATCGGAGCGATGCGCGGGGCGTTGTTATCGAGCCCGCGATAAAGGCCGAACAGCAACGCGGCGCTCGTGCTGCGCGGTGCAGCGACCCAACGCACGGACAAAGACCGAAGCGCAATCATCATCCTGCCAATGCTTTCCAGCGCCATACAGAACTACATCAGTAGCTCATATCCACACCGAGACGGAACATTCTACCGGGCATGGGGTAATTGCGTACAACGCTATAGCGAGCATCGAATATATTATCGCAGTGCAGACGAACCACGAATGTAAGCGATTCGATGCCAGCAGTGGCGCTAGCCATCAGCCCGGCCACGGCATACGATGGCAGCAGAGCTTCACGAGATGAGCCATCGAGGCTATAACGCCGACCCGTGTAATGCACCGTAGCACCTGCCTGAAATACCCCCAACCGCACAAATGCAGTAAGGGCAGCCAGCTCGCCGGGGGTATAAGCCAAGTCTTTCTGATCGGTAGCAAGATTGTCTGTTCTGCTTTCGGATTCCTGCCACGTGTACGAGCCGTCTGCCTGAAAACCGCCGCTATACAACGAGAGATGAGCGGACAGCTCCACACCACGCGATACAGCTCCCTCGATATTGCGCGCACTCCATGTTACCGGGCTTACTGGTATAGCCACAATCCTGTCTTTTGTATCAATTGAAAACACCGCAGCTTCCACCCGTATTTCTTCGGCGATACTCCATTCTACGCCCGTATTCAGCGACAGCGAGCGCTCTGGCCTCAGGCTGGCGGTTCCGAAATTTAGATAATAAAGTTCATTGAAAGAGGGCGGTCGGAAATTGTAGCTCCACTGGGCGCGCAGAAGTACAGGAACGTCGGCAAAGCGCCATAGAAACGCAACAAGAGGCGACGCGGCAGTACCGGCATCGGAATACACATCAAGCCGAGTAGCACCCTGAACTATGAGCGTATTATCTGCAATATCGACAGCTCGCTCGGTGCGGATTGCAAGCCCCAAGCTCGTCCGGCTGGCTTTATCGCCAACATCCGGCTGGAACATGTTGCCGAGCAGCTCGGCAAATGCTATATCGCTTTGCACTTCATACGACTGGGTCAAAGCAATTCCACTCAGGCTTGTTGTCATACCAACTTCACGCGTCCGGAACCGTTCGTCGATACCCTGAGCACCAAAAATCGCCGCACCGGGATCGCGATATCGCGTTGTATTATACCG
Organism: Ignavibacteria bacterium UBA7675; assembly: GCA_002483085.1. Lineage (GTDB taxonomy): Bacteria > Bacteroidota > Ignavibacteria > Kapaibacteriales > UB7675 > UBA7675. The sequence continues at coordinate 5,264 of DLHF01000089.1, read as the reverse complement.
TCCGGTGCCTGTCACCGACAGCAGCAGAGCCGTATCAATGCCGCACACAGCATGGACAATAGCGAGAGCATCTTCTTCTTCTAATCGCGCTTCTCGGCTCTCAATACTTCCCTGCACCACAGCTCCTGGCACACCTCGCCTTGTTGTTCGCCCCAGCAGATGCGTCCGTATATTCCACCCACTCGGCGCAGCACTCCACGCCAACACGCCGCTTGCATTGGTAAAATCGCCGTTTTCCCTCCGCACAGTTCTTGTCGCGCCAAACTCGGTAAAGTCAAATGGGTAATCGCCTTGCGACGTGCGGTACTCTCCCCCAGCGAGCAACATCGTGCTGTCCACTGGAAGGCGCAGCACACCGCCCAAACCAATTTCGCCAAACGAACCAGCCGACGATGTCACCCGCAGCAGCCTCTTACCGCCGGGCGATAAGCTCCTGATATTGACCGCCCCACCTACAGCCGAAGCACCAAACAACGCCGATTCACCGCCCCGCACAACTTCTACTGATTCCACCATACTGGTTGGAAACACACTCATATCTGTAAGCCCATTCTGCACAGAGTTGATCTTTACACCGTCGATAAATACCGCTGTCTGCGACGCAGAAGAGCCGCGCAACGACACAGTTTTCAGCCCGCCGAGTCCACCGTAGTCGCGAATAAAAACACCTGGTACATACACTAATGCCTCGCCAATCTGCACAGCGCCGGAGCGCTCCATCTCTGCTGCCGACAGCACGGAGACAGGGAGCAATGTGCGGCTGCCAACACTGCTCAACCTATCGCCGATCACAATAATTTCCGGCTGGACATGCGCGACGGTATCTGCGTGAGTGGTAGTGCTATCAGCATGAGTCTGCGCGTAGGCACACAATGGCAACAGGCCGGACACACCCGAAAACAGGAGTGCCCGACCTATGCAGCCAACTATATTGCGATAGAAAATCATTCTCACCGCACAACGGCAATGGGAACAGTGCGTACAATCGGGCCGGTGATAATGCGGAGGAAGTAGCGTCCTGTAGCCAACTGATACTGTGCTGGAACAAAACGCGCATGATACACACCGCCTTCGGCACGTCCTTCGCTGATCTCGCCCAGATGCTCGCCCAAAGCCGAGACAATCTCAATACGCGCCGAAGAGAAAAATGGGATGGTGACAACTGCCTCGTCGGTGACAACCGAAGGGGCTACTGTCGGGCGCAGAACGTCGAGCTGTTCAGCAACTCCGGTTGTCGTAAAATCCCAAATAGCAATCGTATGATCCGACTCAAAGCTGCCCGCCTTAAAAGCATTGGTAATCCACAGCTTGCCGTCGACAAGAGCCATACCTTCGGGTCTGCCGCCCGGTTCGTAGCTACTGCGCTGTTCGCCAGAGCTAATGGAAAACAGGCGGACATCATTGTCAAAGGTGCTCACGAATAAATTATCGCCATCGGCTACTACTTCGCGTGGTCCATTGCCAGGCTCGGTAGCCACAGGGATTGATTTTACAATTGACCAATTTTTAATATCAACTACTGTTACTTCGTAGGAGCCATTCATTGCCACATAAGCATAATCGCCTTGTATTGCAATGTGGTTGCCTGTACCGCCGATTTCAAGCGGAGCCGGTGCCTCTGTGCCGTCAAAGTAGTATTTGTCGAGCAGCGACGGTGGTGTAGTACCAAACCCACCTTCACTGAGCACCAGCATACCTTCTGCATTATCTGAGGTTTTAAAAGGCGTAATCAGTTGTGGATTCACTCCCACGGTACGAGTTGTTTCCTCTTTTGTCACCACATTATAGGCAATAAACTGCCCCGGATCGGTAAAGCTCGGGCGCACAGTAACGTACACATAATCGCCGTGAGCGGCAATTCCCGACGCATTATAGAGGGCCACCGTATCGCGAAGCAGTTCCTGCGTTTCCAACGAAAAGCTGCGCACGCGACCGAGGTGCGAGAGATACACAGCATGTGCATCTTTATCGACATACGGACGAAAAGGATATCCCATCGCTCCCCATTCTAAGTCGCGAGAGTCAAGCACTTCCCCTTCGCGGCTGAGCACCCACCATGAAGCAGGGCTGTCGCCCTCATCTTGCTGTCCGTTAAAATTGTTGTCGACCTGGTTGTGGAATACGTGCACTTTTTCTCCAACTGGAACAATCGACAGTGGCTGAAGGCCGACGTCCATTGTCGAATTCTGAGCGCAGAGGACACCTGCACTTGCTAAAAGTGCAATAACAGCATTAGAAACGAAAGTGCGAACGCGTAGTAAGCGTTTCATACAAAACTCCTATTGGCCGCAGTGCCTGAAGTGCGGCGAGAAGATAGAGGACGGGGAAATGCAGTTGGAAGGAATCGGAGGAAAATATCCGGGGCATTTCCTCATCGCATCCGTAGGCGCGGATGTGTAAATGGATTACTGATGAGCGGATCAGGCAGGTCTTCTGGCTTCGGAGTCGTCCTCCCCGTTTGTCTTCCCGCCTTCTGGCAGTGACTTCAACAACGGTTTGTCGTCCGTTACAGCGGCGCAACCGCGCGGGATTTTCACCCGGCTTCCCTATTCTCCCCCGCATAGAAGACATGCAGAGGCACCTGTAACCGAAGGACGCAAAATAAAACAAAATCCGGTGGTGTACAACTTTGTACACTCACCGGATCATTTTTGGGCTGCTGGCATACCGGCCAACAACAATTTACCCGATGTTATGCACCGCCCGGCGCGGTACCGGACGGCCATGGGCTTCATCGCGGGCCGGTACTGCCTGGCGACGAGAGCGATGGGATACCTCCGGCTCTCTCTTTGCCTGCGGACTGTCCGATGAGAACTGATTCACAAGTATCTGTAGGTTCTCCATCAAATCGTTCAAACGAGTCGTCGCCTGTGCGATCTGGTTTACGCCCACTGCTGATTGCTCCGCAACTACTCGCATACCCTCTATCGTCTTGCTCACTTCCGACATCGTAGAAGACTGCTCCTCGCTCGATGCCGCTATCTGGTTGATAAGCATCGTCACATTCCCAGTCTCTACACTGATGCGCTCGAAGGCAGATGTAAGGTGTGTCGAAGACGCTAACTCGCGCTCCACTACATCGCTGGCCTGCTCCATCGACTCGCGAGCTTGGTGCGTTTCTACCTGTATCGACTTCAGAACTATCGAAATTTCTTTTGTCGCCTTGGCCGTCCGCTCCGCCAGTTTCCGAACTTCGTCGGCTACCACTGCAAAACCACGCCCATGTGTTCCAGCTCGTGCCGCTTCAATTGCTGCGTTTAATGCCAACAGATTCGTCTGGTCGGCAATCTCGTTGATCACTTCGGCAATGCTGCCCACTTCTTCCACTTTCGCGGTCAGTGTGTCGATTTTTTCGCTGGTTGCGCGGGTCACTGTCACAATAGTTTCCATGCTCGCTTTTGCTCCCGATACAGCGCTCATACCAGCCTGTGCAGCAGCACCAGCCTGTTCCGACGACTGAGCCGTCACTGTAATGCTACGCGATGTCTCGGTAATCGTCTGAGCCATTTCCTCGGCTGCGGCTGCGACCTCCGCCGTCTGCGATGCCTGCTCTTCGGCACCAGCAGCCATCTGCTCGGCGCTCGTACTGATCTCGCCAGTGTACTGGGCGACTTCGCCAGCGGCGGCGCGCACCTGTTCGGTAAGGCGAGTAATGTTTTCAAGCGCTTCACGTGCTTCGGAAGCAGCCACCTCCGCCTCTCGACCTTTCTGCTCCACTTCGCGCAGGCCAGAGCGGACAGAATCCACCATGCGGTTGAACGACTCTGCAAGGCTACCGATTTCATCGGTGCTGGACACAGCAACAGCCGCATCCCAATCCCCATTTGCCACTTGGTGAGCGGCTTCATTCAATTGCTTTAGCGGACGTGTCACCGAACGCGCCAGAAAAAAAGACAGCAGAAAACCAACCATAAGAGAGACCAGAGCTATCACAGCCGACGTGACTTCAGCCATATTGACTGTGCCTTCCAACGTATTGTATAATTCAATACCTACAACTCTTTGGTCGTTGACAAGTTCTCGCACCGTCTCTATCACTTTGCCAAAAGCACCTTTTATTTCCGCCTGTGCTGGCATGCCTATACCAGTACTGTCGTTGCGGCGACTGGCGTCCACTACACGCGAGTACACCGCAAGACACGCCGATTGTGCCTTCCGATATTGATCCAAATGCTGTATTTCCGCTTCGACTAAATAAGTGGCCTCATAGGCGGCCAGGTGCTCTTTTACCTCCTGTAGTTCCTTTTCGGAAGCTTGCAGCAAGGACGCTACTTCCTGCGGATCGCGAGTCGAGAGCAGATTCTCAGTGTTTAGCTGTATGCGAAACCAGTGATGGGACATCTCACCCAAATCTGTTGCAGGTATCAGCCGGTCGGCGTACATCGAGTATGCCAGAGGGCGAATCTTCACCAAGCTCATATACTCCATGACACTGGTTGCGACCATTAATCCCAAAATAACAGCGAATGAAACAAAAAATCTTTTTCCGATACCCATATTTTGAAACGCGAACATAGCTTTCTCGCTCGAATAAATAGAATCAAAAGGAATGTCTTATTAGGGTTGTAATGGCATGGGGCTATAGTAGGAATAGAGCGCTACTACAATCAGTATGCAACCGCCAGAATCATAGGGAAATAACAGAATATCGCGATTCCCTCGCTTTCCTTCGGCAATACCTTATCACTGGCTAATAGTAGGAAAACGCGACCATAGCACCAAGCCATTATAGATACTCCAATACGGCCTCTGGTCTTTGCTGCACAGTGCTATCATACGAGTAAAAGGGAGTGTATTGACTGGTACAATAATGTACATTCCCGCCTATTATCGAATGGTAACAATGGAACTTAATACTTACACAAAAGCTATGTTTCTGTAGTCGCCTTTTGCTGTACAAAAAGGTAACGCATGGAAAATTCAGTGAACAGAGGCATACAAAAAACAAGGCTTTCGGGTAAACTTTATCAGTTCATCCGAAAGCCTGGAATCATAAGCGAAAGACATCAACAATCGACCTGCTGGAGCCTGTGCTGCTGCCGGGAGTCTCGCACCGTACCGGTGTAAAACAATCTACGATAAGTTGAGTACCGCCCGGCGCGGTACCGGACGGCCATGGGCTTCATCGCGGGCCGGTACTGCCTGGCGACGAGAGCGATGGGATACCTCCGGCTCTCTCTTTGCCTGCGGACTGTCCGATGAGAACTGATTGACAAGTACCTGTAAGTTCTCCATCAAACCGTTCAAACGAGTCGTCGCCTGTG
>DLHF01000027.1:37892-55093 GCA_002483085.1 Ignavibacteria bacterium UBA7675 | reverse complement strand
GTTGTTCTGTAACGCCGGGTCGTGTTGTTGTGCTATTGCTGATGTTTTCATCGGTGCGGTCCGGACGCTGTGTTGCTACATGGTCTTGTTGTCTGTCCGCTTCGCTCGAAACATTAGGCGGAGTGGTTGTGCGCCCGCGATTTCTACCGCCCGTTGCCGACTGGCTGCTTTGGCTGGATGGTTCTCTGGATGGTTCTATTGTTGCACCGGAAGGAGAACTGGACAGTCGGGAACGCCCGCCTGCTGGAGCGGTCGCATTATCTGCTGTAGATGTGCGTTGTGCACCAAAATCGCGCCGCGTAGAGGGGCGGTCGTCGTGGTATTCATGCGGGGGATAGTGGACAACCGGCGGGTACACTACAGGCGGATGATAACTCCACCCATAACAGGGATGGTGGTAATAGCGCGGTGAATACCACCACGAGTCATAGCACCATGTGTCGTAGTATCCCCATGTAACAATGACATGAGGGCGATAATGATGGTAATGATAGATATACGGATCGTAATAGCGTTCCCACCACGGAACTACCACAGGAACGTATTCCACGTCTCCATCACCCGCGTAATAATTCTCAATGTATATATTGCCCGTATTTTGTATCGCAAAGGGATTGTCGCGGTTGTTGGCCATTGTATAGCCCGCTTGCGAACTGTTGTCGCTGTCGGTATTTTCTGCCTGTGTGTCGGGCTGCTCTGGTTCCGGCACCGACTGTTGCACTATTGCAGGCGGTTCGTTCTGTTGCTTTTTCTGCTCCTCTTTGTCGCGTGCCTCGTTGCTATAGCCAAAGTATTCATCCCGCGCGCCCCCAGCGGTAGAGCAACCGACAAGGGTAAGAGCTGTAAAAAGAACAGAAAGTAGAGATATTCGTTTCATATTGACCTCACTGGAAGCAATGCAGGAAAGAAGGTTGTCCGATATGGACGTATCCACCATGGAACGGGTCTAAAGCCCGTGTCATAGACGACTGCATGGGAGATTTGTTACTAGGGGTGATAAGCTTTTGAGCAAACTGCTTCTATTCCGGCAGTGGTCTGCTATACTATGCACGCTGGTGTAGTGGGCTGCTAAAGCGAGTGGAGAAGACGTAAACGACGTGTTTTTAGCAAATTCTCGTTGTACAAACAATGCCACTCTCGTATATTTGCAAGCTCCTGCCCGGGTGGCGAAATCGGCAGACGCACAGGACTTAAAATCCTGAGACCCTTGGGTCGTGCGGGTTCAAGTCCCGCCCCGGGCACCTCAATCACGAGAATCCTCTGTAAACAATAGGTTTACAGGGGATTTTTTTTTGCTTAATAGCCAAATGGTCGTTGTTGCTGCGATGATGGCAGGGCGTCGCTGCCCGCACTTTGAGTCGCTGCACCGCGCAGCATCCGCCGTTGCGTGGTTTTCGCCCCATTTCGCAACGATATGAGGCCGACATGTACGCTGTGCGCGGGAACTGTGTACAAGATTACCATAACTACTTGTTAATTTTTTGCGATGGTTTCGCAGAGTGCGGTTAGAGGAGGGCAATCACGCGGAGGATGTGCTGCGCGGTGCAAAGGCCAAGCGCGAGGGCAGAGACCGAATGCCAAATGCCCATAAAAAAAGAAGAGGCTCGGAAAAACCGAACCTCTTCATATTACTTCAAGATGCGTGAACCTTGCCCTGTCGTAGCATTACAGCATAGGTCACTGACTCTATCTGTGTATTCGACTATATCGACCACACGAGCTGTTGAGAGCTTATATGGCTACTGGCAATAAATTCACTCATACCGGAAGTTGTTATTTCGACCATACAAACCACCTCCTCATTCGAATAGTTGGGAAAGTTTCCGCTTCTTGCGGCCCGGCACCAAAGTATGAAGATTCTTCCCCGATATCAAGAAGAATTTTTCGCTGTTGCGTAATTGTGCGAGCGGTTGCCTGCATGGTAAAAGAAAACCCCCTGTAGCATGTACTACAGAGGGTTTTTTGTTCTTGTGCAGGCGAATGCTTATTCGTAGTCGCTGCCGTGTCCGCGATCTCTGTGTCCACGGTTATCACCGCCGCGATCACCACCACGGTCTCTATCGCCACCGCGATCACCACCACGGTCTCTGTCGCCACCACGGTCTCTGTCGCCACCACGGTCACCGCCACGGTCTCTGTCGCCACCACGGTCTCTATCGCCACCGCGATCACCACCACGGTCTCTGTCGCCACCGCGATCACCACCACGGTCTCTGTAGCCACCGCGATCACCGCCGCGATCTCTGTAGCCACCGCGATCACCGCCGCGATCTCTCGGGCCTCTGTCTCGGCTATCGCCATCGGGGCTACCGCCCTCTAGCAGAGCTTTGCGGCTGAGGCGGAATTTGCCATCGGACTGAACTTCGATCAGTTTGACTTCTACCATATCGCCTTGCTTCATGTGGTCGCCGACAAATTCGACGCGCTCGTGAGCAATTTGCGAGATATGGAGAAGGCCTTGTTTTTTTGGCAGGAATTCGATGATTGCACCTAAACCTTCGCGTACTTCTTTGACGCGGCCCGTATATACTTCGCCTTCTTTCGGCATGCGAGTAAGGCCGCGAATCATCTCTAGAGCTTTCTGGGCTGATTCTTCCGATGTTGCAGCGACGACAACTTTGCCATCGTCTTCGATATTCACTTCGGCACCAGACTCTTTCACAATACCGCGAATAGTTTCGCCGCCAGGCCCGATGACTGCGCCAATCAGCTCTACAGGGATGTAGATTGTCGTAAGGCGCGGTGCAAACTGGGACAGGTCGGTGCGGGGTGCAGAAAGCACCTCGTTCATTTTGTCGAGGATGTGCAAGCGTCCTACGCGGGCTTGTTCGAGCGCTTGGCGGATAAGATCGAGCGAAATCCCTTGGATTTTCATGTCCATCTGGCATGCTGTAATACCGTCGCCAGTACCGCACACTTTGAAGTCCATATCGCCCAAGAAGTCCTCATCACCGAGAATATCGCTCAGAATAGCTGCTTTGTCGCCTTCTTTGATCAGACCCATTGCGATACCGGAGACTGCTTTTTTCATCGGCACACCAGCATCGAACAGAGCAAGGCTGCCGGAGCAGACTGTAGCCATCGACGAAGAGCCATTGGACTGAAGAACGTCGGAAACGATGCGCAGCGTGTACGGAAATTCGTCGGAAGAGGGGCGCATACCGATCAGTGCGCGTTCAGCGAGGTTTCCGTGGCCGATTTCGCGGCGGCTGGTACCCATGATACGTTTTACTTCATTGGTACTGTAGGGCGGGAAGTTGTAGTGCAGCAGGAATGTGCGTGTGTAGGTAGGCAGCAGGCCGTCGATAAGCTGCTCGTCGAGCTTGGTACCAAGAGTAACGCTTGCAAGCGCCTGAGTTTCGCCGCGAGTAAACAGGGCAGAGCCGTGAGTACGGGGAAGGAGACCTGCTTCGATATCAATTGGGCGAATTTCGTCGGTAGCTCTGCCGTCGAGGCGTTTGCCTTCTGTGAGGATCATCGAGCGCATTTCCTGCTTGTCAATCGAGCTAATTGTTTCAGAAACAATAGCTGCTACATTGACATCGGGATGTTGCTCGGCGGGAAACTGTTCGGCTGCTTTTGCGAGCAGCTCTTCTTTCATTGCTTTGCGGCGCTCAGAGCGGTCGCTTTTGCTTGCAAACATACGAGCTTGCTCGCGTATCTGTTCGCGGGCGTTTGCTTCCACAAAGTCGACGATTTCTTGCGGAATGACTTTTTCTTCAACGGCGATTTTTTCCTTACCGACAAGTGCGGCGAGTTCGCGTTGCAGATTGATCAGTGCGCGGATATTATCCTGTGCAAATGCCAGTGCTTCTACGAATTCGTCTTCGGATATTTCGCTGGCTGCACCTTCTACCATGTTGATAGAATCTTCGGTACCAGCTACGAGCAGCTCAATATCGGCCTGTTCGATCTGGGGCAGCGTTGGGTTGGCAATAAATTCACCATTTACCCGGCAGATTCGCATTGCGGCGATTGGAGTAGCAAAGGGAATAGTCGAAAGGAGCAGAGCTGTGGACGCGCCAAGCGTAGCGAGAATATCGCTCTCGTGCTGCTGGTCGTAGGAAAATACTGTTGCGATTACCTGTGTCTCGCGGCGCCATGTTTTAGGAAACATGGGGCGGATTGGGCGGTCGATCAGGCGAGCCGACAAAATTTCTTTTTCGCTGGGGCGGGCTTCGCGTTTGAAAAAGCCGCCGGGAATTTTACCTGCAGCCGCTGTTTTTTCGCGGTATTCTACTGTAAGAGGTAAAAAATCTAAAGGCGAGGGGTTGGGGGAGGCCACTGCGGTGACAAGCACCATCGTGTCGCCACATCGTACCATTACCGCACCGTCGGCCAGCTTGGCAAAGCGACCGGTTTCGATACTGATTTCGGTCCCGTTAATTACTGTTGATACTGTATGCATCATACTCGTGTATTCTAATGGAAAAATAATAGAGAGTTCCGGGGACATTGGAATGTCCGTAAAGTGCAATAGTGTCCGGAATGCCAGGCGTGAGAAGAGCTCACAAGTGGTAGGCGCAGGCTTTGGTCTGCGAACAAAGCGCAAACTAAAGTTTGCGACTACCCGGTCTGGGATGATCCTGACATTCTGAACTATCGGCAAAGTTGTCGGTTGGTCTGTCGGCCTGCAACGGCGGCTGTGAGAGCGCCGTTGTGTATTGTGCGGAAAAGCTGGCTTGGAAAAGAAAACGGCGCCTCATTCGCGCCGTTCTCTCTTATTACTTGCGGATCGATAATGCTGCGATCACTTCGCGATAGCGGCTGATCTCTGATTTTGCGAGGTAATCCAGCAGTTTGCGGCGTTTACCTACTAATTTCAGAAGGCCACGGCGAGAGTGGTTGTCTTTTTTGTTTTTTTCAAGATGCTGCGACAAAGCATTGATGTGCTCTGTTAAAAGCGCGATCTGCACTTCCGATTTACCGGAATTCGTTGCGGAACCGCCAAATTGCTTGATAAGTTCCGCTTTGCGCTCTAATGTGACCATTACTACTACTCCGAAATTGAAAAGAGAATGTATACTACATGTCAGATTCTGCTGTTCAGTCAGCCCGTGCATAGGCTGCTATTGCGCTTTTGAGCCGCTTTGCTGTTCCTGTAGCCGCTCGATATACTCCAGACAGGTGATTCTGTCGTCGTAAATCTGCGACATAAAAAGGTCCAGACCTGCAAATTTGCGTTCTTCCCGGATAAATTTCAAGAAAGAAATAACAATCTCCCTGTCGTACAGCATTTTATCCCAGTCCAGAAAGTGGACTTCAAGCGTCGGAAGGATGTCGTCTGTAAACGTTGGACGAGTTCCGATATTGGCCATGCCGTACACGGTTTTGCCATCGAGCTGCGAGGAAACGAGGTACACACCGTGCCTGGGGAGCAGTTTATGCGGCGTCAGCGATTCGATATTTGCTGTTGGGATGCCGAGTTTTCGCCCGCGTCCATCGCCCTGTATTACCCGGCCTTGCACCATGTACGAATAGCCAAGCATATCGTTTGCTTGGTCAATTTCGCCGTTTTTCAGCGCTTTGCGGATTTTTGTACTGCTGATAACCTCGCTGCCAGCCGAGAGAGGAGGCATTTTTTCTACAGTGAAATCAAGCTCGCTACCTAGCTGTTGGAGCATCTCCTCGTTGCCGGAGCGATTTCTGCCAAACATGTGATCGTGCCCGATCAGCATATGGCTCAGGCCAATTTTTCCCACGAGGTAATCGCGGATAAATACAGTTGCATCAATGGCGGCAAATTCTTTTGAAAAAGGCATAACCAATACATTGCCTATACGCATTTTGTGCAGGAGAAACAATCGTTCCTGTATTGCTGTGAGGAGTTGTACGGGTTCGCGATCTGGCTTTTGCAGAACAATTTGCGGATGTGGGTCGAATGTCATCAGCATGGTACGCGCGCCGATCTCCGACGCTTTTGCAGTCAGTCTTTCAAGGATCGTTTGATGTCCCCGATGGACGCCGTCAAAGGTACCTATCGCAAGGACAGTCTTCTTGTCGTAGGGAATGTCGTCGAAAGAGTGATAGACAATCATTGCCGTTCCGAAAATAATGCAGCTATTATTCAGCCGTTCGCCGGGGCGTTTGTGGAATATCGCCGATGCGAAGCGCATTGTCGACGTTATACATGCCTATTGCCGTGCGCCTCAGGTCTGCCAGATATCCTCCACATCCCAGGCGCTCCCCGATGTCGCGCGCCAGCGATCTGATATACGTACCTTTGGAGCAGGTAACATCAAGGGTAAGATAGGGAAGGGAAAAATCCGAAATGTCAATTGATTCGATAAACACGCTTCGCGGCTCTCGTTCGATTTCTTTGCCTTTGCGCGCCATTTTGTAGAGCGGAACACCGTCTTTTTTTATCGCTGAAAACATCGGAGGCACTTGCATAATAGCACCTGTAAACGACTGCACGGCTGTTTCGATGTCTTCACGGCTCAGGTGCGAGTAATCGCCTATAGGCTCTTCTTCTGCTTCTGCGTCATCAGTTCGAGTGGTTGCACCGAGCTTTATAACCGCCCGATACACCTTTGTCTGATCCTGAAACGACTGTATGGACTTTGTCAGTTTACCAAGGCAAATAATCAGCAATCCTGTTGCCAGGGGGTCGAGTGTGCCAGCATGCCCGATTTTCTTGATGCGAGTTATACCCCGGAGCTTTGCCACAGCATCAAACGATGTCCAGTCTTTGTCTTTGTCGATAAGCACGACGCCACCGTGTTCGGGGATATCCGCCAGCCACTGCCCAAAGTTCTCTACAGTCTCTTTTGTAAGCATCATGATTATGGGAGATCGCCTTCCGGTGCACTATCCTCTGTTTCCTCGTCGTTGTGAGAGGGATAGTCTTCGCGCACTTTTTTCAGCAGCGAGCTGATACGCTCCATATTATCGAGCGTATCGTCTATGAAAAAACGCAGTTCAGGAGCATAGCGCAGTTGTATTTGTGTCGCTACTTCATGGCGCAGGTGCGGAGCCTGATCTTCGATGCGGGTCAGCACTTTTGCAGGCGGGATGTTTCCACCGTACACGCTAAAGTACACGCGAGCAACGCGCAAATCGGGAGACATCTTTACACTTGTCACCGTGATAAGGCCAGCGGATAGTTCCGATGCCAGCTTGCTCAGGGGGCGGGCGAGAGCCTTTTGTACGGCTCCTGCAACGCGCTCGGTTCTGATAGACATAACGCTGTTAATAGAGAGAAAAGCTTATTGCAATGTACGCTTCACTTCGTGAATTTTTACCGCTTCGATGAGGTCGCCTTCTCGCAGGTCGTTGAAGTTCTGCAGGGCAATACCGCATTCAAATCCGGCGTCCACTTCGCGAACATCGTCTTTAAGGCGTTTCAGCGACTGAATTCTGCCGGTGAATACCTCAAAGCCATCGCGGATGACACGCACATTGTCATTTCTGTGAATTTTGCCTTCGAGCATATAGCATCCGGCAATAGTACCAAGTCGGCTGATTTTGAAGATTTGGCGCACTTCTGCCATACCCGATACCTCTTCTTTGAGTTCCGGACGGAGCATGCCTTCGAGCGCCAGTTTGATCTCGTTGATACAGTCGTAAATGATCCGGTACAAGCGGATGTCCACGCTTTCCTGTTCGGCAAGGCGCTTGGCCTGCGGGGAGGGGTGGACGTGGAAACCAATCACAATGGCTTCTGATGCTGCGGCGAGCATAATATCGCCTTCGGAGATACCGCCTACTGCTCTGTGGATAATCTGGATGCGTACCTCTTCGGTCGAAAGCTTCAGCAGCGAATCGGCCAGAGCTTCTACCGAACCATTCGTATCAGCTTTGAGGATAATACGCAGATCCTGAACACCACCAGACTGAATGTTTTTCGAAATATCGTCGAGCGTAACGTGTCGTATTTGCTTGAATTCTTGCTCGCGGCGAATCTGCTGGCGCTTGTTCGCTAAGTCCTTGGCTTCGCTTTCGCTTTTCATCACGATGAAGTGATCGCCAGCCTGCGGGACTCCGTCAAAACCGAGTATCTGCACAGGAGTAGAAGGACCAGCTTCTTCTACGCGATGGCCACGAACATCCAGCATAGCGCGGACACGACCGGAGATCGTACCGCAAATGAATGGATCGCCTACGCGGAGAGTACCTTTTTGCACAATAATCGTACCCACAGCACCCTTGCCTTTGTCGATTTTAGATTCGACAACGGTAGCGCGTGCCAGTCTCTCAGGGTTGGCTTTCAGTTCGAGCAGTTCTGCTTCAATAATGATTTTTTCGAGCAGTTGATCGACATTGAGACCTGTCTTGGCCGACAGCTCTACCGACTGGTATTTACCGCCCCAATCTTCCACGAGAATATCGTGATCCGTAAGCTGCTGTTTTACACGGTCGGGATTGGCTTCGGGCTTGTCGATCTTATTAATTGCCACGATAATCGGCACATTAGCTGCGCGGGCGTGGCTGATTGCTTCTATTGTCTGGGGCATAACGCTGTCGTCGGCAGCCGCTACCAGTACCACAATATCCGTTACCTGGGCACCGCGAGCACGCATAGCTGTAAACGCCTGGTGGCCCGGAGTATCGAGGAAGGTAATCGATTTACCATTGGAGATATCGACATTATATGCACCGATGTGCTGCGTAATACCGCCTGCTTCGCCCGCTACTACTTTTGTATCGCGGATATAATCCAGAAGCGATGTTTTACCGTGGTCGACGTGGCCCATGATCGTAACAATGGGAGCGCGGGGAAGCAGATTCTCATCAGCGTCCTCTTCGTCTTCTACGGCATCGGTAGAAAACTCTTCTTCAAACTGTACTTCTACACCGAAGTCGGAGGCGATAAGCTCGATTGTATCCTTCTCAAGGCGCTGATTGATGGATACCATCAGGCTGAGCTGCATACACTTGAGGATAATATCGTTGGCCGACACGCCGAGAAGATTGGCGAGCTCGCCAACAGTAATAAACTCTGTAACATGCAGAATCAACTCTTCGGCACTGCGAAGCTCAAATTGTTTGCGTTGCTCTTCCTCGCGCTCTTGGCGTCGTTTTTGACGCATTTTGCTACGAGAAGCCACTGACGAATCGTCCATTCCGGACAGTGTGCGTCGTATCGCGCGGTCGACTTCGACCTCGCTTACTTTGTCGCGTTTGCCCTTTTTACGGCGTTTTTTGGCAGCTTCACTTGCTGTCTGCTGCTGCTGTTGTTGTTGGCCAGGAGTAGCTGGTCGCAAATCTTTTTTTGCTTTGTCGGCACTGTTGCCGCCGGTACCCGTGCTGCCTGCTGGGCGTGCTGGGCGATCACCGGGCTTAGCAGGGCCACCCGCAGAACGGGGCTGGCCGGGTCGGGGGGGGCCACCTGCGGAACGTTGTTGTCCCGGATTTTCTTGCTTGCCTCTCGGCGGTTCAGGCTTTGGATCTTGTTTTTTATCGTTTTTCCGCGAGCGGGGCACAAGCTCAATTTTCCCGAGAATTGTCAGGCCTTTGAGCTGTGGCGAACCAGTTGTTTGGTACTGAATTTCGCCAAATTTTTTCTTTTTGCGGCGGCGTTTGCCATCTGCATCGTGTTCGTGATCGTCGTCGAGTTCCTGCGATGCGTCTGGCGCTTCCGGTGCCTGCGGTTCCGGCTCGGGAGCAACCTTCACCGGCTCGGCGACGGGGGGAGCTACTGCTTCAGCAGCAGGCTGCGGGGGAGCGACAACAGGAGTAACTTCAGCAGGAGGCGGTTCTTGTGGCTGCTCGGCAACGACAATTGGTTGCTGAACAGGCGCGGGAACTTCTGGCACTTCTACGACTTCTTCTTTTGGAGCTTGCTCTTTTACAGCTTGCACTGGTATGGGAGCAGGAGGGGGCGGTTCAGGGGCAACTTCCTCAACCTGAGGTGCTTCCTGTACCGGCTCTTCGCGTTTTTTTCGACCGCTGCTCAGGTGATCCAAGGCGATCACTGTTCCGACAGGAATATCAGAACCAGGGAGCTGTTCCGGAGCTGCAACTTCTTCGACGGGTGGAGCCTGCACTTCCGGCTGTTCGACAACAGCAGGTGCCGGAGGAGCCATTTCCACAGGTTCTTCCTGGGCAGGCGAGGTAGCAACAGCAGTGGGCTGTGCCTCTTCCTTTGCAGCCTGTTTGTGTTTTTTTAATTCTTCAACTTTTTGACGCTGCTTAAGCGCAGCACTGTGCTCCTTCTGGAAATTATCCAGAACGACGTCGAGCATCTCGTCGTCGAGCACGGCTGTTGCCTTGTTCTCAATATCGTATCCTTTCGACTGTAGGTACTCCACAATCGTATCTTTACCGACATTGATCTGCGTAGCGATTTTAAAAAGTTTAACGCCTTTGGAACCCATAAGAACCGTTCTATAGTAACAAAAAGAGAAAAAGCTTTCGCGAGTGTACATCGTACTTTGCCCGTCCCTGCAAGGCATAAGCTATGCAGGGACGGGACGAAAGTTCATAGACAGCACAAAGACGGATGGGGGCAATGCCCATTGTCCTGCTGCTAGCCGTACTTCTCGTTATTCCGGCTGCCCACTCGCTTCCGGGTTCTCACCGGTTTCCGGGGCATCAGCCGTTTGTTCTACCGGAGCGGCGTGGTTGCCATCTGCCTGCTGATCGCTTTCGCCAGCAGATTCGGATGTGGCTTCCTGTGCCTCCGGTTGCCCGGCTCCGGTTTGTTCACCGCTTTGCTGTTCTTGGTCACCTTCGCTTTGCGGGGTGCCAGCAGCCTGCGGTTCATTGAGATTTGTAATATATGTCCGCACTTCTTCCGAATCCTGCTCTTCAAATTCTTCGAGCATGATTTTTCGCAGCTCGATGAGCGTGTTTTTACTCATACCGGGCAGAGTAAGGATGAATTCGGGATCGGCGTCGAGGAATTCGCGAGCTGTGTCGATTTCTGCATTGATAAGAGCCGTGTACAGATCGCGTCCGAGTTCGTCGCGGAATTCGATAAGCTCAATATCTTCGCCACCTTCTTTTACGAGCGAAATTGCATAGCCAGTAAGGCGCGAAGCAAGGCGCACATTTTGGCCGTTTTTGCCGATAGCCAGCGATACTTGATCGTCGCCGACCAGCACTGTAGCACTGCGCGTTTCCTCGGAAATCTGGATGTCTTTGATCTTTGCCGGGGCAAGCGACCGCGCAATAAACGTAGCAGGCTCTTCCGAAAAATTGATAACATCAATACTTTCGTTGTTGAGCTCGCGCACAATAGAGTGAATACGAATCCCTTTCATACCTACGCACGCTCCCACCGGGTCGATGCGGTCGTCGTAGGAGAACACCGCGACTTTTGCGCGTTCGCCGGGTTCGCGGGCAATCGATTTGATCTCGATGATGCCGTCGTAGATTTCGGGAATTTCGATTTCAAACAGGCGCGCAAGGAATTCGTTGGCTGCACGCGAGATAATGATATCCGGGAAGCTACTTGTACCACCAGAGCGGCGCACTTCTTTCAGAACAGCGCGGATCGACTCATTCTTGCGGTAGCGCTCTCTCGGGATTTGCTCTTCACGCGGCATGCGCAACTCGATGCCATTGTGCATTACAAACACATCACTGCGGTGTACTTGATGGATCTCGCCGATAATAATCTCGCCGGCCTTATCCTCGTATTCACGCACGATATTTTCTTTTTCAAGATCGCGTATTCTCTGGTTCAATGTTTGCCCGGCCATGTTGATAAGGCGGCGGCCAAAATTGTCAGCAATATTTTCCAGGGTGATTTCTTCCAGAAGCTCGTCGCCCTCATCGTATTCTTCGTTGCTGAGTTTGTTAGCTTCGTCCAAAGAAATCTGCGTAATGGGGTCAGTCACTTCGGCCACTACTTCGCGGATAAGGTAAATCTCCACATCGCCTTTTTCCATGTTGACCACGATATCGAAATTGGCTTCCTGACCGTATTTCTTGCGAATAATCATAGAAAAAGTTTCTTTGATTATCCCCTGGAGGAGATCACGATCCATGCCTTTTTCCCTCGCCATTTCGGCAAAGGCTTCGACAATCATTTTCTTATCGAACTTCGGTTTTGCTTTGCGTGCCATACGCTGGTATAACAACAAAAATGGAAAAAACGATTTGCAGATAAATTGATGTGCGAACAATCGATGTGCGATGTACCCGGCAGCTTTAGAACTCGAACTCGACAATGGCGCGCCCTACGGCGTCGAAAGGTATTTCCACGTTCGTCGTTTCCCGTTTCGAGAGCTTGTGTTCCAGAGTGAACGAGGTGTCGCCGATTTCCTTCAACCGTCCCTGCTTCTGTGTTCCGTCGGCCAGTGTTACGTTGAGAAGGCGTCCGATGTGCCTGCGATATTGCCATTGATAGCGCAGCGGCCTGTCGGCTCCGGGGGAGGAGACTTCGAGACGGTACTGTCCGGGAAACACATTTGCACTCTCAAGCATTTCGCCGATGCCTCCGCTTATTGCTCCACACTCATCGAGCGTAATACCGCTTTCGGTATCTACATACACTTCGAGCAGGCGCTTCTGGAGGCTGCCCCGTACTACCACATCTACAAGGTGCGCGTTGAGCGCCCGGCAGATGTCGTGGAGGGCCTGCATAATATGTTCGGGCAGAGTTGCCGTCATTCTTGCTGCACACGACCCATTATATACAAAAAAAGGGCTGTGAGGCCCGCTTTCATTTCCGAAAGCACAAATATAGCGATTTTTAGCTTATATGCAATATGTTTTCATTATCCCGCGTGCTTTTGGGGTAGGCGCATAGCCGAAAGCAGGGCGAAAAGGCCGGTTCGCCGCGTGCTTTTTGGCGCTGAGGCTTTTCTCGTTTTACAGCTTGCGGCGTTTTCGTAGTTTTGCTGTATTGAACAGTTTTTTCAATCCCCAAGAGGATGTCCAGTATGAGTTTTCAAGGTGTGGATTATTACAATATCGACGCATTGCTCACCGAAGATGAAAAAATGGTGCGCCAGGCTGTGCGCGATTTTGTAGATGCCGAAATATTACCCATTATCGAAAAGCATTACGAAGCCGGAACCTTTCCGATGGATCTGGTGCCTAAAATGGCCGATCTCGGGGTGTTTGGCGTTACTCTTCCGCAGGAATACGGCTGCGCAGGGGCCAATAATGTCGTCTATGGTCTGGCGATGCAGGAGCTGGAGCGCGGGGATTCTGGCGTGCGCTCGTTTGCGTCGGTGCAAAGCTCGTTGGTGATGTACCCGATCTACACCTATGGCACTGAAGAACACCGCCGTAAATGGCTGCCCCGGCTTGCCAGCGGTGAGGCTATTGGCTGCTTCGGCCTTACCGAGCCCGATTTTGGCTCGAACCCCGGTGGTATGATTACGACGGCGAAAAAGACCGATGGTGGCTATCTGCTCAATGGCGCGAAAATGTGGATTACGAATGGCTCGCTCGCCGATGTCGCTGTAGTCTGGGCAAAACTCGATGGTGTGGTGCGCGGCTTCCTTGTGGAAAAGGGCGCAAAAGGCTTTAGTACGCAGGAGATGAAGGGCAAACATTCTCTGCGCGCTTCGGTGACTGCTGAGCTCATTTTCCAAGATTGCGAAATACCGGAAGAAAATATGTTTCCCGAGGTTCAAGGGCTGCGCGGTCCGCTCGGCTGCCTTACGCAGGCGCGCTACGGTATAGCATGGGGCGCTATTGGCTCGGCGATGGCTACCTACGAATCGGCGTTGGAGTACTCTAAAACTCGTATTCAGTTCGGTAAGCCCATCGGCGGATTCCAGCTTGTGCAGGATAAGCTCGTGTGGATGCTCAACGAAATTACGAAAGGCCAACTGCTCAACTATCATCTGGCAAAAATGAAAGACGATAAAACCATGCGCCCGCAGCATGTGTCGATGGCTAAGCGCAATAATGTGTGGGTGGCTTTAGAATGCGCCCGCATTTCGCGCGATGTTCACGGTGCCAATGGTATCCTCGGCGAATATCCGGTGATGCGCCATGCCGCAAACCTCGAATCTGTAAAGACTTACGAGGGCACACACGATATCCATACGCTTATTCTCGGCCAGGATATCACCGGTATTGCTGCGTTTGAATAATCGGCGCGACAAGGCGGAACTACTATGAAAAGCGGGGCAGTAGCTCCGCTTTTTTTTTGCTGTTGCAGTTGTTTCTGATGCGTTGTGGCACGGGCGTCGCTGTGGCGCCCGCCGGGTCGCTGTCGCCGGTCGCATGTCCGTTCTGTGGTTGTTCAGCCCCAGTCGCTTAGCCGGATATAGCACGGTGTTGTGTAGCCTGTATTTGCAAATGCAGTTGATCGCGGGAAAACGCGGAAGGCGGGCGAACGATCACGCGGCGGTGTTGCTGCGCGGTGCAGAGACCGAAATCGAGGGCAGAGGCCGAAGCGCACTGTCATAGTTGTAGCAGTCCGAACTCATGGAGGCAAGATAAACGGCGGAGCCGGAACTCCGCCGCTTGTATGTTCTGCGGCATCATGCTATGGTGTGGTGAGGCGCCGCATTTGCTGACAGCACATGTAAGGGGGATGTTACCAGTTTTTTACTCCTTTACTAACTTTTCGAGCAGAGTGCCGCAGGACACAAAGTACGTACCTGCGGGCCACGATTCTGTGTTGATAATGGCGCTGCCGCTGGCAGAAGCGCGATACACAACTTCACCGGCGAGAGTGTGCACCACAACTTGCTGCACTGTTCCCGGGTCTGGAAGAGCGATATTTACATAGTTGCCCGCTGGGTTGGGGTAGATGAGCAGACGCTTGTTCTTGGCTGTTTCGGCAATATCTGTTGTCGCTGTGCAGTCGTTGGCCGCGCCGGGAGTGGTATTGGCCGTGGCTACAATGCTTCCCGTTGCGTCGTTTGGGCATCGCGACATTGAGACATCGGCGGTCTGTTGGCCAAACGACAAGCTGTCGAGTACTGGGCCGCTGGCATAGCCTATGGTCAGTTGTTCTCCGGCTGCCGAGAGCTTGAAGCTCGCGTGGTAGCCGATGGTGCTGCTTTCATCGTCGTCGGCCCAGACAAGGAGATAACCATGCGCTGGAATAGAAGCAGTAGAGGGAAACGTCCATTTGGTGGGCTCAGCCATGTCGTCCGACAGGTACACTCCCGCCAGGCTTATAGGCTGCGATGTCGTGTTGTAGAGCTCTATCCAGTCTTCGTATTTGCCTTCTTCGTCGGTTGTGTCGGCCTCATTACTCGCGAGAAACTCGCTGATAATAATATCGCCTGGTTGTGCTGTTACTGCGGCAACGGCGTCCAGAGTGTAGTACTCGTGCTCGGCTCGCTCGGGCGAGAATTTCGCTGCATTGGTGTTTTCAGCATAAATGTAATACTGCGCTTGATACGAGTTCATTGTCATATCGGCGCCGTACACATTGTCGCTGGCAGCACCGTCGTTGTGCGCGCCATCGTCGTACATTGGTATCTGCGTAAATTTATCAGCCACTGCATAGCGATAGCCGAGGTACACGGATGTTGACGTGACATTCGTTACAACTGCCGTTACCGACACAGTAGCACCCGGCGCAGGAGAGGCCGGAACGGATTGCACTGCTGATATCGAAGGTTGTGTGTATTGAAATTCGGCGGTCGACGCCAGCCAAGAGCTGCGGCTGTCCATCAGGTTTGCAATGCCGATAACCGTACCCATACCGCCGCCACCACCGCCTCCGGAGACGTCCTGCGTAAGGCCGTTCTGAAACTGTGCATACGTGTAAAATTTATTAGGATCGGCTTGTACCGACGGGCCAATGATCGCTTGCATTTCTGCGGCAATCGTCTTGTACAGGCCGGTTGCAAACACTTCGTTGTTTATCGTGCACATGTGTGCGAAGTATTGTTTGCGGTAGGTAGGATTGTTCAGGATTGCCCGTATCAGCGGCCAGTCGGCGTCGCTGCTGTGCAGCATTGTGCTCATTTGCTGTTTCTGAGTATTGGTGTTGAGCGCTGTGCTGCCTGTCTGGGTAAAGCTGGCAAAGCACATGTTCAGGTCCCAGATAATCGTGTTGTAGCGCTCGTTGTGGTCTTTGTACAGATAGTAGTTCTGCACAAAACTTCCGCTGTAGCTGTCGAGGTTTACTGCGAGATTATTAAATGCGAGCATCCAGATTGCCCGGTCGATGTCCATTGCTTCGGCAAGCAGCCCTGAGTTGTTTGTCACCGTATTGCACAGCTCTATGAGGTCGCCCCAGCCGTAGTCCGATTTTAGTTCGTATCGGGTAAAATACTGGGAAGAATCGCTGGTTGTGTACCGCAGATTGCTTTTCCCGGAATTACCGCCCGGGCCGCCGGCAAACTGTGGGTTGCACTTTACAAATACGCCGTCGGACGAGTAGAAGTGCGAGCTCACAAACTGGTTGTTCACATCTTCGCTGTTGGTGTAGAGCCCGAGGTACGAGCCGTTGACATATACTTCTGCAAAATTTGAGCGCGAGCAGTGCATGTAGTTTTGCAAGATGCTGTAGGCAAGCGCCTCGCGGATCATGGACGGATCCTGAAAGCCATTGCTCAGCTTGATGTCTTCAAATCCATCGTAAGCCTGGTCGCTGATGATATAGTCCAGCTTTATGTGAAACGGGTTTTTCACTCTGCTGGCGCTGTAGGAGCTATTGCCCTTGTACTTTACTCCTACACTGTCGAATGCCTGCCCGTTGACAACCACTTTGGTCGCCATCAGATAGCCCTCCGATCCACCCTTGGCGGTGTCGAGCATATAGTCCCAGTTTGGCTGGGCAAATGTGAGCTCAATTTTCTGCACCGTAGCGAGGTCGTAGAGCGGCTGGCTTGTGCTGGTAGCAGGAGCTATGATGAGTACCAGTAAGAGTAGCATGATACTTTGCATTGTGCTAATTCTGTGTGCCATAATATCGGGGCGACTGGATGAGTATGTACGTATTTACAGTGCTGTGTGCATCTCAATTTTCGGTAGAAGGCACAGCAATAGCCGGATCATCCCCCAAAGGCGTGCAAAGTTACAGCAAAAAAATACGCGGTTTTTGGGCTATTTGTGGCACGGGCGTCGCTGTGGCAGGCGGTTATCATAAGAATGATGCGCGGACGAGGTCGCCGGTCGCACCACCGCCGCGTGGTTGTTCGGCTGCTTTTCGCTGGCAATGCGCCGTTGTGCGGTTCTATGCAGGTGTACCGAGCCATCGCCGGGCGTTCGTTGTGCTGCGTTGTTTGTGGATTGTGGAGCATCGTATAAAAAAAAGTGCGGACGACGGGCGAACGAGCACGCGGCGGGTGGAAGTTATCATCGGCTCGTCCGCGCACCGTTCTTAC
>DLHF01000027.1:0-37859 GCA_002483085.1 Ignavibacteria bacterium UBA7675 | reverse complement strand
ACGTCAGCGCGGTGCAGAGACCAAACGCGAGGGCAGAGGCCGAAGCGCACTTCCCGGCAAAGGGGTGCTGTTCTATGGTTCTACCGAGATCATCGCGTCGCACAGAGCTTTGTCGCGTTCGTCGTTGGTGGCAATAACCACACCACCGCGAGCTCTTTGGCTGTGCACAACTGCTTCCACCGTAGCAATGCCTTCGGCATCGAGATTGGTCATGGGTTCATCGAGCATAAGCGCCGAGGGGGAGTGCTGTAGCGCCAGAGCGTATTTCATGCGCTGTTTCATGCCCGACGAAAACGTTTTGATATCATCGTGCAGCCTGTGGTCGAGCTTCAGCATGGCAAGGAGTTCGATAAAGCGCTTTTCGTCGTAGTGCATACCGCGCATCCGGGCATTGAGCTGGGCGTGTTCTATCGCCGTAAACTCTTCGTACAAAGCCAAGTAGGGAGAGACAAAACCAATATGGCGGTAGAAATGATCGCGCTCTACGGCATTGCCGCCTACAGAGAGCGCCACAGTGCCGGAGGTTGGCGCAAGGATATTACAGAGAATCTTTACCAGCGTAGACTTACCGGAGCCATTGCGTCCGGTAATACCGAGAGTTTGGCCATTGCTCACGCTCAGAGAAATATCTGCAAACACCGTGCGCCGCTGAAACTTCTGCGATACACGGGCGGCTGTAAGGACGAAAGGAGTTGTCTGCATGCACACTTATTTATTGATAATGACCACTTTACCTGCGTTTACCTTGCCTTGGCATTCGGTCGTAAAGATATACACGCCATCGGCTACAGTAGAGCCATTGGCCGTATGGCAGTCCCACTCCACCACGCGCGCGCGATCCACAACTTTATAGGGCGAAGTGGCTGCAAACACGGGGAGCATGGCGGCATCGAACACCGTAAGAGTAATCTTTGCATTTGCGCCTGCATTCTCGGGTACTGGAAAAAAGATAGAGCCATCTGCTTGTGGGCTGCACGGGTTGGGGAACGGCTTTCCTGCGGAGATAATAAAGCCATTGTTGACCACTGGGGCTGTAAAGCATATTTGCCCATCGTCGTTGTGCAGAGTAAGGAAGTACGGCGTGCCGGGTATTTCCATGCCGCCGGGCGAGCGCGAGCAGGTAACTTCGTACAGGCTAGGAGCAGGCGAGCGCGCTGCTGCTGCACCGATATTGATATTGGCCATTCCGATATCGACGGTGTCGTTGGTAGCTTCGCCGCTGCCTGGCAGAACAATGCGTGCGAACCGGAATTCGAGCGGCTGAAGTGTGCCGGAGAACATCGCGGACGGTTCGGAGAAGTTTTTTACTACTCCAAAACTTACGGCGGGGTATTCGCTGGCCGAAGTAAAGTACGTATCGCCCTGAGCGCGGTATCCCGTGTAGTAGAACCACGTAGCGAGTCGGCACCATTCCTCGGAAAACGAAGACGAGCGATTTGCATAAGCATCGGCGAGCGAGACATATGGATTTTTCAACTGCAAGATGCCTTCCCACACCGAGCGCAGAAATTCGTCGCCGAAGCTTTTGTACATGAATTGCCCGAGCGGAGCGCCGTAGTCATAGCCAGAAGACGCATCACCTGCCACGCCAAAATTGTGTTCTGCGAGATTGCCAAACAGGCGGGGCAGATACTGGCGGTAGTCTTGTACTTCGGGGAACACGCGGAATTCCATCCACGTGCTGGACATCTCATGAAAGATGCTAAAGCTATCGTTGCGGCCATAGCCACCGATCTGCACTGCGTGGTGAAATTCGTGTGCAGCAGTTACTTTGAGCGCTCTGTAGCCAGTTTCGTAAAACACCCGGCGGTTGCTGTAGCGATCATTTGCACTGAAGTCATTATCCACGACGATATAGGTTGTATAGCGGCCACTGGTGCCGCCATTGCCGATTCTTATAGGATCCGGGTAAGTATATCCATAAGTTCCGCTTTCTTGCCCTACATCGCGCAGGTAGATATCGTATTCTTCTGTACCGCTTTGGTTCATATCCGCAGGTGGCGGTAAGTAGCCTATTTCTGTTATTTCTGTGCTATAGCTGAGGTCGAAATACACTGCGGCTGAATCGACGAAGTCGGGTATGCCATTGCTATTGCCGTCTTCTGCCGGTACAGCATGAGGCCCGGTGCGGTCGTAGTGAATAATAAACTGTCCTGATGCCGTGCGGAACGTATATTGCATAGCTTCTGGGCGAGTGCTTTGTATCGCAACGCCATTTTTTAGCTGGTGCATAATTTCCGGGAAGCCGCATTTTACGCCATGAGGTTCTTGCTCTTCTTCATCGCCGTGGGCGGGGGCAGCAGCTACAGAGCACAAAAGCAGGAGCAGAGTGAGAGGCAAATATCGCATAGTAGTATTATGAGTTGAGTTGTTCTGGCAGGCGGAAGCGCAGTTCGCCTTGTTCTACATGCACACCGGCTATTGCCGCAAATGCCGCCGCGACGTCGTCGTAGCAGAGCGAGAGGCCGATAAGAGCGAGGGCGGCATTGTTGTGCACAGGGGCGGCATCGTCGGGAACTTCCGACAGCGTCCATCTGCCATTTACAAAATTAAGAAGAAATACGGTGATTGTTCCATGAATATCCTGAAGCCGTACACGACCTTTGAGCCTGAGAGCAGTAAGCGGCAGTTGATTCATGGCATATTCGAGATCGCTGCGGTGCACGCATTGCGGCAGTGCAATACGGAACGCTGCAATGGTGCTATCGACCAAAGGGAGCTGTTCTCGGTTGCGCGGCACGATGTGATCTGCCGGAGCGAGCATAGAAAGAAGTGTATCAGCATCGACATGGCCTTTTTTCATACGAATAACGGGCGCACGATTATGTACTGACCGCAGGTAGTGTTCGAGTTCAGCAACCTGACGAGGTGTTGCTACATCGCTTTTGGAGACAAGGAGGTAATCAGCTTCGCGTATCTGCTCTTGAAACAGCGCAAACTGATCGTGCTGGCTGCGCCAGTGCAGCGCGTCGACGGTACAGAGGACGGCGTCGACAGGGAAGCCCATAAAGCGCAGGTCATCGCGTACTGAAGCGACATCAGCAAGGCCGGTTGTTTCCACGAGAATACGCGAGGGTGCTCGCTCGGCCACATCGGTAAGTGCCTGTTTAAAATCGTCCAGAGCAGAGCAGCACAGACAGCCGCCGGGCAATTCCAGAAAGGTTGTAGCACGAGCGCGCAGGAGAAAATCGTCGTACACAGCTTCGCCAAAGTCATTGACAATAACCGCGTTGTGGGCACCTGCCACAGAATTTTCGAGCAGCGATTGCAAAAAGACAGTTTTGCCGCTTCCCAGAAATCCGGTAACAAGAAAAACGGGAGGAGCAGAGGGCGTTTGCATCATGGCAAGGAGGCTGCTGGTGGACAGAAGAACAAATAAAAAAATAATATACTGAAAAAAGCAAGTAGAAAGACGGACAAAGTTACGGTTTTTGCAGAATTTTATTGCGTACCCCTCCTACAGCGATGTATATTCACGCATTTTTAATGAATACGGCAAAAAAATAGCACTGATAGTGCTGGCGCGAAGTAGCAAATAACAATAATAACAAGGACAGAAGATGCCTCACAGACTGTTTAAGCGTGAGCGTACTTCATTTATTCACCTTGAGGAGTGAATTCGATGAAATTATCTGAATTCCGTTATACCATTCCCAAAACTCTTATTGCAAAGTACCCAGCCGATCCACGCGATTCGGCAAAAATGATGGTGTACCATAAAGAGTCGGGGGATATGGAGGATCGGGTGTTTTCCGACATTACCGATTATTTCAAAAAAGGCGACTGCCTGGTGCTCAATGATACCCGGGTGTTCCCGGCCCGCCTGTTCGGTAAAAAGGAAAAAACCAATGCCAAGATCGAGGTGTTGCTGCTCCGCGAACTCAAGGCCGAAGAGCGTATCTGGGATGTGATCGTGGATCCCGCGCGGAAAGTGCGTATCGGCAACAAGATCTACTTTGACAACAACAAGTTCTACTGCGAAATTATCGACAACACCACATCGCGCGGTCGCACCGTGCGTTTCAATTACGAAGGTGATATTCACAAGGTGATAGACAGGATAGGACAGATGCCGCTGCCGGATTATATCAGGCGCGAGCCAACCGAACTCGACAAGGAAACGTATCAAACCGTTTTCGCCGAGCGCACAGGATCGGTGGCTGCTCCGTCGGCAGGTATCCATTTTACCAAACCGCTGCTCAAAAAACTTGAAAAAAAGGGAGTGCGTATTGCAAAGGTGACTCTGCATATTGGCTACGGCGCTTTTCAGCCCGTAGATGTAGAAGACCTTACAAAGCACAAAATGCACTCCGAATACTTCGAGATTGGCAAGGATGCTGTCGAAATGGTGAACAAGACGCTGAAGGCCAAAGGCAACGTTTTTGCATGTGGTGCAAGTGTAGTACGCGCGCTGGAATCGAGCGTGCTTACAAGCCGTGCTATCAAGCAAAACCGGGACTGGACCGACAAGTTCATTTATCCGCCGTATGAATTTAAGGTGGTGAACAGACTCATTACGAACTTCCATCCTCCGAAGTCGACACTGATGCTGCTCTCAGCCGCGTTTGCGGGCAAGGACGAGCTACTGCGCGCCTACCGCAAGGCTATGAAAAGCCAGTACAGGTTTTTTGCTTATGGCGATGCACTGCTGATCGTATAGCATAAAGCGCCCGGGAACAAATAACCGGTGTACATACTCTAAAGTAAAGAGAACGCAACCCCCGGGTTGCGTTTTTCTTTTACAGTAAAGTATGTATTTTTCGCACCTGTACCATACACGCGCAAGGTGGAGAATATGACCTTTGACATCGTGCTGGTTTTGCTGGTTCTGCTGGTGTCCGTCGTTCTTTTTGTAGCCGAACTGATTTCCGTGGAACTTGTCGCTCTTCTTGCGATGGTTGTTCTGGTAGTCAGTGGTATTATTACACCCCAGCAGGGGTTGAACGGCTTTAGCAACGAAGCCACAGTTACCATTGCCGCAATGTTTATTCTCAGTGCCGGGCTGTTTCGCACCGGAGCAGTAAATATTGTGGGCGATCTGATGGCGAGATTAGGCAAGCGCAGCTTTTGGCTTTCGCTGGCGGCCTTTATGCTGGTAAGCGGCATTGTATCCGCATTTATCAACAATACGGCTGTTGTTGCTATTTTCCTTCCCGTCGCGCTTTCAGCGGCACAGAGCATGAAGGTGAGCCCGTCTAAAATTTTAATGCCGCTATCGTATGCTTCTATTTTTGGCGGCTGCTGTACGCTCGTTGGTACTTCCACTAATATCATTGTCAGTTCGATTGCAAAGCAGGAGATAGGGCGGTCGCTCGGCATGTTTGAGTTCACTCCCGTGGGTCTCTTTATTTTTGCTGCTGGAATGCTCTACATGATGCTTATTGGTGTGCGGCTTATTCCCGAGCGGCGTCCAGCGGGCGATCTGTTCCAGTCGTTTGGCAGCAGCGACTACATTACCGAGATAGTCTTTCCCAAAGGCAGCTCCTACATCCATAAGCACTATGCCGAGATCGACATTATAAGCGACTCAGATGCAGAAATTATCGAGCTGCTTCGCAAAGATCGGGTGATGCGCGTGCATCCGCAGACACGAGTAGAGGACGGCGACATCTTGCGTATTCGCTGTTCACCAGCAATGATCAATAGCATTCGCGATAAAAATGGGATTATGCTCAGGCCAGAGTTCAAACTGGCAGACAACAGCGAACCGATAAATGAAGACAAGGTGCTTGTGGAAGCTGTTGTAGCACCGTATTCCATTCTCGAAGGTCGGTCGCTGAAAGACATTAATTTTAAGGAGAGATTTCGCGCCATTGTACTCGCGCTACGGCATCGCGGTACGCTTATCAAAACCAAGCTCGGTCGCACTATTTTGCGTTCGGGCGACGCACTACTTATCCAAGTGCCGCGCCAAGATGTGCAAGCACTGCGCGAGAATAACGCTTTTGTCGTGGTATCAGAAACGGGGTTGCCGTCGTTCCGAAAAAGCAGAGTAATACCGGCTCTTATGATTATTATTAGCGTGGTAAGTGTGGCCGCCTTTGAAATTTTGCCGATTTCCATTGCCGCTATTATTGGCAGCATGCTGATGGTATTTACAGGCTGTATCTCTCTGGAAGACGCTTACCGCGCTATAGAATGGGAAGTCGTCATTCTGCTGGCTGGTACGCTGTCGCTCGGTGTCGCTTTAGAAGCGAGTGGAGCTGCCGCTTTGCTTGCGGGCTACTTGCAGAATTCACTGGGAGAATGGGGGCCTGTAGCATTACTTGCAGTGTTGTATATTGTGACATTAGTGCTTACCGAAGCAATGTCTAACAATGCTACCGCAGCATTAGTGACACCAATTGCTATCGTATCAGCACGAGCGCTCGACCTGAGCCCAATGCCATTTCTGATGGCGGTAGCGCTGGCGGCTTCGCTTGCGTTCATGAGCCCGATTGGCTACCAGACACACCTGATGGTGTACACGCCGGGACGCTATAGGTTTATAGATTTTGTCAAAGTGGGAACCCCTCTGAACCTTTTGTTTTGGATTCTCAGCGTATTGCTTATACCGATCTTTTTTCCCTTCAGATAGTAGCGGATAACATATGTTCCAGTCTCTGAAAAACATCCTATACGATATCAAACAATTCCTGAATATACCGATTTTTGATATCGGCTCTACGGCCTTTACGCTGTGGACATTCCTGTATATCTTTGGCCTGTTGATTCTTTTATTTTTTATATCCGGCAAGCTCCGCAAATGGATAAGCGAGGGCTTGCTAATCAACCGAAGTGTCGATGTAGGTATCCGGCAGGCTACGGGCTCCATTGTTCGCTATGTTATCGTGAGTATCGGTTTTATTGTGATTCTACAGACTGCGGGCATTGACCTTAGTGCTATTACTATTCTGGCTGGTGCTCTTGGCGTAGGCGTGGGATTTGGCTTGCAAAATATCGTCAACAACTTCGTAAGCGGCATTATTATTTTATTTGAAAGACCTATCAAAGTAGGCGACCGTATTCAAGTGGAAGAGGTCAACGGCGATGTGATTCGTATTTCGTGGAGGTCGACGACAATTGTAACTAATAACAACATCACCATCATTGTACCTAACTCTGAATTTATCACGTCGCGGGTGATTAACTGGAGCTATGTAAATCGCAATGTGCGGTTTAATTTTCCGGTGCCGGTGTCCTACAATGCCGATCCTGAAATTGTGCGAAAACTGCTAATGGAAGTGGTGGAAGAGCATCCGGCTATCCTCAAGGAACCACGCCCGAATATTTTACTGCGAGAATTCCGGGAGAGTAGCATGTTGTTTCTTATGCGTATCTGGACGCGTGAACTCGCATCGCGCCCCGGCGCGCTGCAAAGCGAACTGAACTACGCAGTGATGAAAAAATTCCGCGCTCATAATATTCCTGTTCCGTATCCGCACCAGGAGCTGCACATTCGCAGCGGTAATGTCGATGTACGAATGACCACCGGCGACGGAGGAGAGCCGTAGCAGGCGAAACATTTCGCTCTGTGCTGTGTTATGATAAGAAGAGCAATAAAAATCATAGAATCACCTGTCTATCTGGAGGTTGCAATGAGAGATAGAAGTGTCATGTGGTGCATCGCTACCCTCTGCGTAGCACTGATCTTTGTA
The DNA here is from genome assembly GCA_002483085.1 of Ignavibacteria bacterium UBA7675. GTDB lineage: Bacteria > Bacteroidota > Ignavibacteria > Kapaibacteriales > UB7675 > UBA7675. The sequence continues at coordinate 30,222 of DLHF01000027.1, read as the reverse complement.
TCGTGTTCGGCAGACGAGGACGGCGACCAGGAGCGCCTGCGTACAATGAAGCAGGATATTCTGCAAATAGTAGGCACACCCACTTGTAGCGGCGAAGGAAGCTGCCGGTTTTTCGCGTTTGGAGCGAAGCCATGCGGTGGTCCATGGGAATATGTAGTGTACTCCATCGACAATGTGGACGAGCCATTGCTGCTGAGAAAGGTGCGGGAATACAACAAATTTGAGGAAGAGCTCAACGCTAAATACGGATATGTATCTGATTGCACAGTTCCCAACACACCCGAGCTCGCTTGCCAGGGCGGTCGATGTGTGGATACCCGTGCCCGATAGCTGATAGCTGTATAATTCATATTGACTTTCACACGGCGGTTGTGTAAGTTTTGCGGTGCCTCGGAAGGTAGTACATCTATTCAATCTATCCATAAAGGAGGTGCCTTATGAGTAACGCACAGCACTTGAAGGTTGGGGACTGTGTGCGGGTGAAAGACGGGCTGACAGACCCCGATTTTGATATGGACATAAGCGGCTGGCAAGGGAGAATCACCACAGTAGACGAGTATGAAGAGGAGACGATCGTAGCTGTACAATGGGACAGTATCACACTGCAAAATATGCCCGCTGCTTTGGTGGAGCAATGTGATGAAGAAGGATTTAACTGGTCGGAGATTTCTCTTACAGTAGACGATCTGGAGCTCGCTTCCTGCCGCGACGACCCCCATGAAGTAGACCACATGATCCACAAGATGTCGAAGCACATAGAATTTGCTCAGCTTGGCGGCCGTGGAGAGCGAATAAAAAAAGTAATAGGCAGCATTGATGAAGAAAACTATGTAGATGCACTCGACGCTTGGAGTTCCTACCTGCAACAGACCTTGGTCTTTCCGATCCCAGCAAAAATCGACGAGTTCGAAGAAGAGTTTCCCTTCCCCCGTGGCGAAAGTGTAAGTATCAGCCATATCAGTGGAGTGGATGATTATTATGGCATTCTCGCCCGCATGGATCACAATGGTACAATGGTCGATTTTCCTCTGTGCGATCTGGCTGCACTCGACAAGAAATCTAAAAACTACGAAGCGGTAAAAGATTACCGCGTGTGGTTTGCCAACCGATAAATTAGTTCCCCCGTAAACAAACCAATTCTTGATTAGCGCCCGTCGCCAATGCGTTGGGCGTTTTTTGTTGGTGCCCGTTTTATCCCTTGATTCTACTGTCTGTGTCTGGTAGCTTTGCCACCCATAGTAGATAGAGTTCCAGATGTCTGGTGTATGACTCCAATAGTAACTACAACACACAGATAGGAGAGTCTGGAAACTATGGAAAAGGAGCACTGTGTACAAGGAAGTCTTTTTCCATGAAGGCTAATTACGTGAGGCGAGCAGTGCTACAAGCTACTACCAAGAGAGGCCGTTGGTAGTATTTCTGTGGGATAGGCAGAGTCAGAATAGACGGCATATGATAATTCTGTTCTCTTTGTTTTCGCTCTGATTATTGTTACAGAGCAGGCCAGCTCTGTTATTAGTGTGCCGCACCCGCCGGGTAAAAGTATGTGTGCAGACGGCATCAGCGGCGCATTCGGGCATATGGAGAGGGTAAAAGCAGGAACTTCTCTGTGGCCTTTTGCATAAGCTGGTGCCATGTCTGCCTTTTCGTACAACCCCTGGTGTGGCGGGATAACCGCAGTACGTGATATTTCCCAAAAGTATCGTGGTGGGGGAAGCAAAACCAATGAACTGTAAATCACACAACACCTCAATTCCTGTTGTGTATAATGCTTGTATATAGTCCACGACACCGTCGTGCGCCGGAATCGGATGGCTGATAGCGAACTTGTGCGAATGCCAGCAGCCGGGCAGTTTTGGGTGCGATTATTCGTACAGTCAGGAGGGAAACTGCGGACAACCGGCTGCTGTTAATGTATTTCGCAAGAGGGAGGCCAGGCTGTGACTATGCGCGGTTTACAAGTGGAAAAAAGCTGCTCTCGTTCCTACATTATTTCAGGAAAAGATTATTGTCTATGGTGCGGGTACTCTTGCGGCATCTGGTGCACCGCTGTTATCGGTCGCCTCGTTGGCACATCGTTTTTACGGTAATGCTGGTGCGATTGGGGGCGGCCAGCCACGCGGCGGCGTATGCTGCGCGGTGCAGCGACTAAACGCATGAGCAGAGGACGAAGCGCCATTCTAACCTCCCACTTGTACAGTGCAAAACTACGGCGACAAGGTACGGACGCGCGTTGTTTGTTTATTCCTATCATCAGCGCTGTGAAAGGTTGTGCATGGAAGATATTTCTGCTGAAAAATGCGCGGGAAATACTGCGTTCACCAATGCGACTTGAGCGGTAGTAATAATTTAAACTTGACAGATTGCCATGCCCTGAATAGTTTGAGCAAAATATCCTGTCAAGACGCTGTCCCAGGAGTGCGTATGATTCAATGGCACATCCTTCTTTTATCGTTGCTTTTATGTGTGCTCGGTTCCTCTGCTGCTATCGGACAAGACGATAACGGGAGTAGGGGCGATATTGTATTTATCGAAAATCGCGGACAGGTTGTGGATGCCGGGGGGAATACCCGTCCCGACATTTTATTCACAGCCGAAGCCGCAGGCATGAAGCTGTATTGCAGGAACAGCGGTATCAGCTATGTTCTCCATCGCACGGAGCAGACCTTGCAGCCGCCATTGTTGCAGCCTGTAGTTGCTGATCTACTGCGCATGAATGCAATACAGCCCACCAATCGTGCAAGCGACGACCGCCACACGACACTTTGCCGTCTGGATGTAGAATTCAGCGGAGCTTTGTTGGGTAATGCGGTGGGCCAGGAGCAAATAGGCGGGCGCTTCAACTACTACTATACACACTGTGCAGATGGCATAGCCGATGTCCGTGGCTATCGGCGGGTCGTGTACCGCAATGTATATCCAGATATTGACCTTGTCCTGTATACAAAAAAAGGCGGACTGAAGTACGACTTTGTTGTGCATCCGGGCGGTGATCCCCGGCGTATTTGCCTGAAATACAGAGGTGCTGAAAAACTTGTTCACAAGGCGGACGGCGCGCTTCAGATACAGACGCCATTAGGCAGCATCGACGAGCAAAAACCGTATTCCTATCAGGGTGGAAAAGAGATTGCAAGCGCGTATCGGGTAGAGGGGGGCAGTGTGAGCTTTGAGCTTGGCGACTACGATACCACTCAGCCGCTTGTGATTGATCCAGATGTACTGTGGTCTACCTACTACGGTGGCAGCAGCGAGGACTGGGGCTATGATGTCGACACTGATGCCAGCGGAAATGTGCTGGTAGCGGGCTATACCTTCAGCATTGACTTCCCTCTGCACAACGCTTTGCAATCAGTCATAAAGGACGACTACGACGACGCCTTTGTGCTCAAAATGTCGCCCGACGGCGAGCGGATATGGGCGACGTATTACGGCGGCAGCCGCGACGATATAGCTGTGGGCATAGCAGCCGATGCCACAGGAGGTATCGCAGTTGTAGGCCGCACCGGAAGCCCGGATTTTCCCACACAGAATGCTTGGCAAAGTTCGCTCGGCGGATCATTTGTACTCAAGCTCAGTCCCGATGGACAGAGGTTATGGGCAACGTGTATAGGGGGAATGCATGACATAGCTAATGGAGTTGCCGCCGATAGGAGTGGGGGAGTTATTGTGCTTGGAGAAACGTGGAGTGATACATTTCCAACCTTCAACGCATTTCAGCCAGCCTTGGGCGGTATGACTGATGCTTTTATTGCACATTTCAGCAGCTCGGGTAGCTTGCTGTGGTCTACCTATCTCGGTGGTTCTGGCTCTGAGAGCTACATAGCGCCGTGGGGTTGCGATGCCGTAGCTGTAGACAACAGCAATACTATCATTGTTGGCGGTACGACGACAAGCGATGATTTCCCTCTTCGCAATCCATTACAGGCCACCCGGATGGGAGAAACAGACTGTTTTATCATCCGGCTGAGCATCAGCGGCGTGCCGCTCTGGTCTACGTACTATGGTGGGCAGAGCTATGAGTACACATATTCTGTAGCAACCGATAGAAAAAATAATATACTGATCTGCGGTGCAACGTCGAGCAGCGATTTTCCTGTGGTGCAGGCTTTCCAGACATCGCTGATGGGCACACAGGATGCTTTTATACTGAAGCTAAGCCCACAGGGAGAGTGGCTATGGTCTACCTATTATGGCGGCAGTGCCAATGAGGAAGCCTATGGAGTAGCTGCCGACGGCAGGGATAATGTATTTCTGACCGGCTGGACTGAGAGCAGCAATTTCCCCGTATTCGACCCTTTTCAGGCTGTTTCCGGAGGTGGCAGCGACGCATTCGTCGTAGGCTTCGATGAACACGGTGGCAGAATCTGGTCCACCTATTTTGGTGGGGACGACAGAATCTGGTTTGAGAAAGGGCATGGCATTGCTACGGATAATGAAAGTCGTATTGTCGTAGTGGGGGCAACGGGCAGCGCGAACATACCGATGATAAACGCCATTCAACCCATAAAAAGCGGCAGTTCGGACGCGTTTATTGTGCGGTTTAGCTGTGCTGCTCCCAGGCCGGAAACTACTCCAACAGGGGCGATTCGTATCTGCGAGGGCGACTCGGCAATTATCAGCGCAGCTCCAGGCTACAATTCCTATCTATGGTCCAACGGAGCGACAACGGCCTCTATTGTTGTTCGGAAGGCCGGAGTATATAGCGTGCTTACCGATGCGAGTGCCCCGTGCAATACCGCATCTCGTCCAGTCACCGTAGACATCGTGCCGCGTCCTATGCCCGAGGTTATCGGCCCAGTAGCACTGTGCGAAGGCGCGCGCGCTTTCCTGCGTGCGGACACGCCTTATCGCGAGTATCACTGGATGTTTGATACATCCGTTATTGCAACTGCACAACAGGTGGAAATCTCAAGCGCCGGTGTCTACACTCTTACCGTCACGAATGACCAAGGCTGTACGGGTTCTACTACTATTGCGGTTGCTTCTAGGCCACGACCTACGACACAGATTGTAGCAGCGCCCTCGGCAACGCTTTGCCCGGGTGGCAGCATTATACTTACTGCCGTGGGTGTATTTCCTGCTTATGCTTGGAGCAATGGCGCCACAACACCGAGCATTACAGTGCGCGAAGCTGGTACCTACGCAGTGTTTGTAACAGATGAAAACGGCTGTACTTCGCTTACGGTATCGCAAAAAGTTGATATGGCGGATGTACCTTCGAGCGGCATAGTTGGCTCGCTTTCTGTATGTGCTGGCAACGAGGCTGTGTATGTGGTGCCAAAACAGGCTGGCATGTTGTACCGCTGGACAGCGACAGGCGGCTCTATTGTATCGTCCGCTACTGATGAGCGCGTTCGTATTCGCTGGACACAGTCCGGAGCGGGGAGTGTGGTGCTTACGCGCACAGTGCAGCAATGCCAGAGCACGACAACGCTGGCTGTGTCGGTAGCCGACAGCCTACAACCCGATGTGATAGGTGTAACGGAGCTCTGTCCCGGCTTTACAACCGAGCTGCGTGTAGCAGGAGTGTACGCGGAATATCGCTGGACAGGCGGAGCGACATCGTCCAGCATTGTCGTGGATACGCCCGGCGCTTATACCGTAACAGTGCACAACGATCAGGGGTGTAGTGGCAGTACAACGATTACTATTGTCGCGGGGGCAGTACCACAGTTCATGATTCTTGGGTCTGCGCGGGTGTGTACCAACAGCACTACAGTGTACACCGCGAGCGACGTTTCAGCCGCTGCTAATTTCGATTGGAATGTTGAGGGAGGCGCTATTCTTTCGGGGCGATCAACGCCGGCTATTACTGTGCAGTGGGGAGCTGGCACCACTGGTTCTGTTGCGGTAAAGGTGCGCCATCAGAACAGTTTATGCGAAGGCGAAACGGCAATGGTTGTTGCCATCGGCGGTGTTCTACAGCCAATGGTAATGGCTGTGCCGGCAGTGCCATGCCAGGGCGAATCGGTCGTGCTTTCTGCTGGTAGCGGGTTTTCTTCCTACCTGTGGTCGACAGGCGAAACCACAGAGAGCATTACTGTGAGCGATGATGGCGAGTACAGTGTTGTAGTAAGCGATGGGAGCGGCTGTGCGGGCTCTACCACGGCAGTTGTGATCTATCGCGGCACGACATTTGGCCTTGCCGGATACATCGACTGGGGCGCTGTGGTTGTGGGCAGCACGACACAGGAAGTACGCACCTGGGTAAATCGCAGCGCGGAAACAGTACGCGTAGAGTCGTGGCACTTTGCGCCGAACCTTCCCGAGTTTGCTGCTGCTTTTATACCGCCATTACCTGCGGATATACCGCCCGGCGATTCGTTAGTTGTAGCTGTCCAATTCCATCCGCAGCAAGCCGGGGTGTACAAGAGCGACTTGCTGGTGGATATACTGAACCCATGCCCGGAAACGCTGAGCTTTTCTATAAGCGCAATGGGCACAGGTACGGTGGTGGTTGCTTCATTCCCCGATACTACAGCATTGCCGTGGCAGCGCGGCTACCGTATGCCACTGATGGCACAGATCACTTTGGGCAATGAGCCCGGAGGCCACACTGTAGAATTTACGGCAACAATGGATGCCTCCGTATTTTTCCCGACCGGGCTTTCGCGCGGAGTGATTACAGGCAGTGCGGTCGATGCTACAACAGGCGAGCGCAGAGTGAGTGGGAGAATTGAGCATGTGGAGCTTGCCAACCAGCCGTCTATTGCTACCGAACTTATAGGCGATATACTGCTCGGCGAGCGCGACAATACAGTATTTACAGTGGAGGCATTCACCCTTACCGATGTACCTTTTTCTACCAGCGAAAAACGGCAGGGTGTGTTGACACTAGAGGGTATTTGCCGCGAAGGAGACACGCGCTTTGTACGCAGTAAATCGGGCTTTGGGATCAGTATTCAGCCACATCCTGTACAGGAGGAACTAGTGGTATTGGTGGAAGTGGTAGAGGCGGGCGAATGTGTGATAGAGCTGTACAGCAATGGTGGCCGCAGCAATGTATTGAAGCGATGGCGCCATGTACCGGGCAGCGATGGCGCAGCAATTGAGCGGTACGACGTGAGTAGCATGAGTTCCGGTGTGTATTGGCTTGTACTTCGCACACCAACGCAGACCGCAACGCAGCAATTTCTTATCGTGCAATAAAGGAAGAGTGATGCAGACAATATACGTACTCATTTGCATCATTGCTGCAACACTGTCGCTTGGAGCACAGGAACACACAACGCCGCTCTATCTCGGCGGTTTTGCTGGCTATGGAGTCAATACGCACATGAGCAATTTTAAGGCGTTGCCCGCTATACCGTGTTGCTCGCCGGGATTTGACGAGGGCTCGGGTAGCGGACTCAGCGCCGGGCTGCTGGCTGGCTATCAGCTTACACATTCGTCGTCGGTACAATTGCGCGTGGGCTACGCGAGCCTGCATGGTTCGCTGGTGCGCGACGAACTCATCGGCAATACTCTTGTGCTTCGCACCGGGGCACCGTTCGATACGACCACGGCTGATATTATCACCCAACATTCTATTGATGCAACGCTTCACACAGTGTTTCTGGAACCTGCATTTGTCTGGTCGCCCTTGCCTCGGCTTGGTGTGCACATCGGTGTTTCGGGCGCTTGGCTTTTCGTGGCAGAATTTCGGCAGAAAGAGGAACTTCAGTCGCCGTCCACTGTTGTTTTCACAGGCTCCGACAGCCGAATACGCAACGAAGCTTCTGGCGATCTTCCCGGTGCTGCATCTGTATTGCTGCACGCAGTGGCAGGTGTGAGCTATGATTTCCCCATATCTGCCCATGCAACTTTGGCTCCTGAAATACGCTGGCGTGCCCCCCTCAATTCTATTGCTGATGTAGACTGGCAAGTGGGGGCGCTTACTGTTGGCGTGGCGCTCAAAGTCGATATGGCCGAGCCCGAACTCATGCAGATTCGGCGCGATACTGTTTTTCAGCGCGACACCGTGCAACAGGTTGTGGCTGGCATCAACACCGAGCACATCCACCTTGTCGATACAAAAGAGCACATAGAAGAAGAGCGCATGGCTTCGCTTGTTGTACAGACTCTTACACGGAGTGAACAGTACAGGCGCGATGTGCCCGCTCCGTCTCCTCATGCACGGCTGGCTATCGTCGGGGTTGCTTCTACAGGAGAAAGAACCGACGCTCCGGTGATTATCATAGAAGAGACACAAGCTCAGGAGAGCTTTCCGCTTCTGCCGTATGTGTTTTTCCAGCGCGACGCTGCCGACGTCGCTGATAGTTACCAGCACCAAATACAGGCCGTAGGAGAGTTCGACACGACTCATTTGCATTTTTCGGCTCTCGCTGTGTACGACGATATGCTGAACATTCTCGCAGAGCGTATGATGCGTTTTCCCGAAAGCCGTATTGTCATTACAGGATGCAAAAGCGACGATGAAAGCGATAATACACTGCCACAGCGCCGAGCAAAGGATGTCCAGCGTTATTTAACATCTGTGGGAGGGATAGAGGCAAAGCGCATCGCGATACAGGCGCGTGGTTTGCCAGCTTCGCCATCGAACACATCTACAGCCGATGGTCGGGACGAGAACCGCAGAGCAGAAATTACTGCCAGCGATCCGCGCCTGCTCGCACCCATTGTTCTTCGCACGGTAGAGCGCGTGCTTACACCGCCTGAACTGGAATGCCTTCCCGAAATCCTGTCGGCAGAGCCTGCTGCCTGGCGTGTCACTGTGAGAGCGGAAGCAAGCGGCACTCTTCTTGTCGATACCGCCGCTGCTGGTACGCCCCCGCCGATACGCCTGAAGCCCGATGGTACTAGGCTGATGCACGACACCGCTGTTGTGGGGGTGCTGACTGTAACGCAAAACAATAGCTCGTCGGTAATAGCCGAAAGCCGATTGCCCTTGCGGCAGCTCACCATTGCTCGTCGGCGCAACGACAGCACCAATATCGAGATAGAGCGGTTTGCACTTGTGTTGTTCGACTACAACAGCACGGGTATCGACGCTGCTAATGAGCAAATTCTGGAGCATGTACGCTCGCGCATTCAGCCGCAATCGCGTGTGCGTATTATTGGATATACCGACAGGACAGGAGAGGGCGAGTACAACCAAAAGCTCGCCGACCGCCGCTGCCGCGAAGTGCGCCGCCTCCTCGGCTTTGCCGACGCCGAGACCGAAGCCATTGGCAGCTCCCGCCTTCTGTTTGACAATGGCACACCGCATGGCCGCATGTATTCTCGCACTGTACATATTGTTATCGAAACGCCAGTAAAGCGGCTGGACGGACAGTAGTGCCATCGGCGCACACCACTTCCCAAAGGCGTCCTGAAAGGAGTTTACGACCTGTCTACAGTTGTGCACCAAGCAGGTTTATAGAAACCGTTGCGCTTCGGCGCTCCTGCGCGTGGTCGTTGCCCTGCGCTGCACACGTCCGCGCATATGTCACCGTAAGAACGGTGTACGGACGGGCCTCCGATAACTTCCCGCCGCGTGGTCGTGCTGCCTTTGTCGCGCTGGCTGTGTTGTAAAAGCTATGCCGGTAGGTAGAGTTTTGGTATGAGACTGTTCGCCACAGTCATATTTGCATAGGAATGTTGGTGTGATTTTTTCAATTTTCACATGTTCTACGGATTATTGCACTGCCGTATTACAGATTCCGCAACACCGTTTGTAATTGTTTAGGGGGAGCTCGGAGAGGCCTCATGAGAATTACACATATTAATCCCATATGGGATACACTGTAATGATTTCTCGTGCTGACCATCGATCCTTTCTGAATTTATAGCAACAACATCTTCTGTTGAAGGTGTTGTACACACATAAATAGGTACAGCATAACATGTACCTTGTCATCTACCATTTAACAATAAGGGGTTTACTATGGATGATAACGCTTATGTAGGCGAGATCCGGATTTTTTCTGGAGAGTATGTGCCGCAAGGCTGGCTTCTTTGTGACGGGAAGGAGTATACGAGGCAGGAGTTTAGAAGCTTATTTGCAGTAATTGGGGACACCTATGGTGGAAACGGTAGCACTACGTTTCTTCTGCCAGACCTATGTGGTCGTGCTGCATGTGGTCCTGCTACAGCATCGACACTAATTTCAACCAGCATAGGTGGCTATGATGGAGCCGCAGAAACGGTGTTGACGAGGGAAAATATACCTACACATACGCACACACTTGCCTGCAACAGCGACGTTGCTGTAGGTACACTGAATACGCCAGCGGACAATTACATCAGTGCAGGGCAGGCCGACAGATCGACTGGTAGATCCTCTAATACGCGGTTTGCAACAACGTCCGACGACAGCCAGATGGGGCTGAAATCACTATCATCTGTTGGCCTTACGAAAGCGGCTCCAGTCAATGTTATGCAGCGTTCACTATCAATGCTTTTCATGATCTGTGTGGACGGGGCATATCCATATGGCAAGATGGAGTGATAACATGTAGCGCGATACTCTTACAGGCTGCCGGTCTGTGTAGCGCTTCATGGGGAAGGCACAAATGGCTCAGTACCGCTCTGCTTCTGTGGCAGAAACTACCTGTGCTATACACACTCTCTCTTTGCAATGGCATGATCGCCATTTTTAATTCTATGTGTATTATTTAGAACAAAGGAATTTTATGGACGGTACATTAGGCGAACTCCGGATTTTTGCCGGTGCATATGCACCGGCTTACTGGCATATCTGCGATGGTACGATATTAGATGTTCTACAGAACAGAGCCTTATTTAGCATTCTCGGCTATCGATATGGTGGCAATGGAACTACGACATTTGCTCTGCCCGACCTGCGAGATGCGATGCCTATCGGGTCGGGGGCTAGCCATCGCAGTGCCGCTCCACCCCTGATGCCGCTCAATGTCGGGGATACAGCAGGCCAGGATGAGGTGACTCTCTCCCTCAGCAATTTTCCACTGCACACACATAATGTGCGGTGTAATAATACAACGGGATCGGGGACTCAAAACAATCCAGCAGATAACTACATGGGGGTTGGGCCAACAACCTCAACGGGCGAGGCCATTAATACGCGCTATGCTACTGATCCAACTACTGGGGTTGCCATGGCCGCAGACGCGGTGAGCACTGTTGGCGGTTCGGATCCTGTGAGCCTCCAGCAGCCTACATTGGTGCTGAATTATATTATCTGTGTGGATGGACCCTTCCCGAATCCCTAATAATTATCGGTGGAAGCAGCTCGGCAGCCTTGGGCGAATCGGCTGGCCAGACGGGAGAGCCGCTAGAGATAGTACTATATATCGCAATAACAATACTAATAATACGAGGAAATATTATCATGAAGGTATATCCAATGATTGGCGAGATCCGCATATTTGCTGGACATCAACCTCCAGATGGCTGGGCTTTTTGCAATGGTCTGCTTCTTATGATACAGAGTTGCCCGTTGCTGTTTGCCGTTATCAAAAATGCATTTGGAGGAGACGGGACTATGACATTTGCTCTGCCCGACTTGCGCGGACGCATACCAGTGGGGATGTCGTCTAGTGCTTCTCTCGGCACTCGGGCTGGTAGCGAGACCGTCGCGCTCACTGTTGATCAGTTTCCAGCACACAAGCACGCCATGGCGTGCAACAATGAGGAAGGGGAGGGAACACTGAACAATCCAGCAGATGCGTACATGGGGGTTGGCCCTGTGGATATTGCTACTACTGCCCCAGTAAATACGCGCTATGCAGCTTCATCCTCCGGCGCACTCATGGCCTCCGATTCTCTTTCTCCTACGGGAGCAAGTATGCCATTTAGCGTCGTTCAGCCGCTGCTCACTCTCAATTATATAATAGCTACCGATGGTGCTTATCCTCCGGACCCGGGCTCGGCGTGACGCGCTCTGCAAAGGTGTACCCTGCCTGATGCATAGAGAATAGTTGCTATCGCCCTATCCATCGTCGTGCATAAAATCGTGCATTATACAAGGCTTTCCTCACCCGGGGAGAGCCTTGTGCTTACTGCACGAACTGATCACAACAACAGAGCAGATGTGAAGCATAGGAGTGGAAACGCTATCTGCCAAGTGCGCGGTCTCTTCTGGCTTCTTTAGGGAGAATTTTGGTATTACGGGATGTTGTAATATCGCTTTTATATAGGAAGTCTTTATGAATTTTTCCAAGTTCTCGCTGCTCTAAAAAAGTCCACTGTAGTAGTTTTTCTGACTTTGCCATAGTAAAGGAGCGGCTTGCCTGTGGGACGGCGTTGCGCTCCAATGTACAGCAGACGATATGTTTTTTTAATTTCGCCTGCTCTACAGATTACTGCACTTGCCGTAGTACAGACTTCGCAACACCAATATCGACTGATGAGAAGAGCATGAGGAGAAGCCGTAAGGGATACATGTATTTATCCCGTATCAGATACACCGTAACTACTTGTGCCAACCATCGATCCTGTCATGAATTCATCGCAACGGCATCCTTCTGCTGAGGGTGTCTATACAACAACACAACCAGATATAGAATATATCTGGCCATCTATTCTTACTTATTAGCTAAGGGGGGCATTATGGGTGATGATGGTTATATAGGCGAAATCCGGGTGTTTGCCGGGATGTTTGTACCTGCTGGCTGGTTGCTCTGCAACGGCGGAACGTATTACATAGGGCAATATCAAGTACTGGCTGCAGTGATTGGGAACATCTATGGCGGCGACGGTCGTACTACTTTTGCTGTGCCGGACTTGTGTGGGCGCGCTGCGTGTGCTCCTCATCCATCGTCGGTATTGATTTCACACGAGATTGGTGGCTACACTGGGCAGGAAACAGCGGTGCTGACGAAAACAAATATACCTGTACACAACCATGCCCTGGTTTGCAACAACAACCCCGCTGCGGGAACGCTGAATACGCCAGTGAACAACTATATGGGGGCAGGGCCGTTCGACAGATCGACTGGAAAAGCCTCGAATACGCGTTATGCAACAACGAAATCGGATAAGAGCATTATGGGGCCGAAATCGCTTTCAGCCGTTGGTGCTACTTCTCCGGCTAATATTAGCCTTATGCAGCCTTCGCTGGCAATGCTCTTTATTATCTGTTACGAGGGGATGTTTCCCATATCAGGGGACTGATAATGAGCGGAATGCACACTCTTTGCAACGACACAATTTTATATCTTACTTCTATGTGTGTTCATTAGAACAGAGGAACTTTTATGGATTTTATGGATGGAGCATTAGCAGAGATCAGGCTCTTTGCCTGTGATTATGCACCTGATGGCTGGCATATTTGCGATGGCACGATACTCGAAATACAGGGTAATGTTGCATTACACAGCCTTCTCGGCGTAATGTACGGTGGCGACGGGAAGACCACATTTGCTCTACCTGACTTGCGTGGAGTTGTTGCTATCGGAGCGGAGTATTCCCATCGTACAGGAGTGGTCCGCCTTACACCTCGCGATGTTGGAGATAGAACAGGAGTAGAGCAGTTGCCTCTCTCGCTCAGTAATTTCCCCATGCACACGCATGATGTGCAGTGCAGCAGTACGGCGGGCTCGGGAACTGATAACAACCCGGCAGGCAACTATATGGGAGTTGGGCCAACAGACAGCTCGACAGGCAAGGCCGTGAATACGCGCTATGCTGTTAATCCAACTGATGGGGCTATTATGGCCGCAGACGCAGTGAGCACTGTAGGTGGCTCAAGCCCTGTGGACATGCGGCAGCCTGTGCTGGGCCTGAACTATATTATTTGTGTGCGTGGGTACTATCCGGCTCGCCAATAAGTAGTTGCAGCAACTCGGCGTTTTTGGATATATCGGCCTGCCAGACAGTGGATTGGCTATGGAGAATGGCAGGTGGTATAGACAACACAACATTAATACTACTGTGAATAATAAAATAAGGAGATATTATTGTGGATCAAATACTTGGCGAAATACGCATGTTTGCTGGCCCCCGACCTCCGAGGGGCTGGATGTTTTGCATCGGCCAGCTTCTTCCCCTGAGTGATTACCAAGCTTTATATTCCCTGCTCGGAACGCGGTTTGGAGGGAACGGAGTGAGTACTTTTGCTCTTCCTGATCTGCGCGGTCGCATCCCTGTAGGAATAGGGCAGAAGCCGGGGGGGACGAACAATTACCTTATCGGCAGCAAGGCCGGTAGCGAAACCGTTGCTCTTTCTACAGCACATCTTCCCGCACACAAACACACTCTTGTGTGCAACAGTAAGGCAGCAGAGGGAACGCAGAATAGTCCAGGAGCTGCGTATATGGGCGTTGGCTCGGTGAATCCTGCTACTACTGTTCCAGTAAACACGCGCTATGCAGCTACATCTTCTGGCAGTATCATGGCTTCCGATGCCATTTCCTCTGCGGGATATGGTGCATCCTTTGGTATTGTTCAGCCGGTTCTCACTATCAATTTCATGATAGCTGTTCGTGGCGAGTATCCCGTAAGGCCGAACTAACGCACGTTGGCGATGTATTATCCAAGGCTTTCTCCAATTGGGGAGAGCCTTGTGCGTATTGCATCGAACTGACCACAACGACAGAGCAGATGTGAAGCATGGGCGTGGAAACGCTATCTGCCAAGTGCGCGGTCTCTTCTGGCTTCTTTAGGGAGAATTTTGGTATTACGGGATGCTGTAATGTCGCTTTTGTGTAGGAAGTTTTTATGAATTTTTCCAATTTCTCGCTGCTCTAAAAAAGTCTACTGTAGTAGTTCTTCTAACTTTGCTATAGTAAAGGAGCGGCTTGCCTGTGGGATGGCATGGCGCTCCAATGTAAAGCGACCGATATTTTTTTAATTTCGCCTGCTCTACGGATTACTGCACTTGCCGTAGTACAGACTTCGCAACACCGATATCGACTGATGAGGAGAGCATGGGGAGAAGCCGCATGAGCTACATGTATTGAGCCCATATCAGATACACCGTAACTACTTCTTGTGCCGACCATTCATTGTTCCATGAACTGATAGCAACGATATTCTTCTGCTGAAGATGTCCATACAACAACACAACCAGATATAGAATATATCTGGCCATCTATTCTTACTTATTAGCTAAGGGGGTCACTATGTATGATGAGGGTTATATAGGCGAAATTCGAGTGTTCGCCGGGACATTTGTACCTCAAGACTGGTTGCTCTGCGACGGATCAGAGTATCTCATAGGGCAATATCAAGTACTGGCTGCAGTGATTGGGAACATCTATGGCGGCAACGGTCGTACTACTTTTGCTGTGCCGGACTTGTGTGGGCGCGCTGCGTGTGCTCCTCATCCATCGTCGGTATTGATTCCACACGAGATTGGTGGCTACACTGGGCAGGAAACAACGGCGCTGACGGCAGCAAATATACCTGCACATAACCATACAATAGCATGCAACAACAACCCTGCTGCGGGAACGCTGAATACGCCAGTGAACAACTACATGGGGGCAGGGCCGTTCGACAGATCGACTGGAAAAGCCTCGAACACGCGCTATGCAACGACATCGAATAGTAATGCTATGGGGGGGAAATCACTTTCAGGCGTTGGTGCTACTTCTCCGGCTAATATCAACCTTATGCAGCCTTCGCTGGCAATGCTCTTTATTATCTGTTACGACGGGATGTTTCCCGTGCCAGAAGATTAATAATAAGCGGAATACGCCCTCTTTGCAACGATACAATTGTTATATCTTATTTCTATGTGTATTCATTAGAACAAAGGAACTTTTATGGATGGAACATTAGCAGAAATCAAGCTCTTTGCCTGTGATTATGCCCCTGAGGACTGGCATATTTGTGATGGCGCAATACTCCAAATACAGCAGAATGCTGCATTATACAGCCTTCTCGGCGTAAGGTACGGTGGCGATATGAAGACCACATTTGCTCTACCTGACTTGCGTGGATGGATTGCTATCGGAGCGGGATATTCCCATCGTATAGGAGGGAACCGCCTTACAACCCACAATATTGGAGATAAAACGGGGGTAGATAATGAGGTTCTCTCGCTCGGTAATTTCCCCATGCACACGCATGGTCTACAGTGCAATAGTACGGCGGGATCGGGAACTGATAACAACCCGGCAGGCAACTATATGGGAGTTGGGCCGACGGACCGCTCTACAGGCGTGGCCGTAAATACACGCTATGCTGTTAATCCAACTGATGGGGCTATTATGGCCGCAGACGCAGTGAGCACTGTAGGTGGCTCAAGCCCTGTGGACATACGGCAGCCTGTGATGGGGCTGAACTATATTATTTGCGTGAAGGGAAACTATCCGGTTCGCCAATAAGTGGTTGCAGCAGCTCGGCGTTTTTGGATATATCGGCCTGCCAGACAGTGAATTGGCTATGGAGAATGGCAGGTGGTATAGACAACACAACATTAATACTACTGTGAATAATAAAATAAGGAGATATTATTGTGGATCAAATACTTGGCGAAATACGCATGTTTGCTGGCCGCCGACCTCCGCAAGGCTGGCTGTTTTGCATCGGCCAGCTTCTTCCCCTGAGTGATTACCAGGCTTTATATTCCCTGCTCGGAACGCGGTTTGGAGGGAATGGAGTGAGTAATTTTGCTCTTCCCGATCTGCGCGGGCGTATCCCTGTAGGAATAGGGCAGAAGCCGGGGATGGCTACTAAATACTTCATTGGCAACAAGGTTGGTAGCGAAGCTGTCACCCTCTCTAATGCACAGTTTCCCGCGCACAAGCACACGTTGGTGTGCAACAGTAAGGCAGGCGAGGGGATGCAGAACAATCCGGGAGCTACCTACATGGGTGTAGGCCCAGTGAATGCTGCTACTACTGTTCCAGTAAATACTCGCTATGCAGCTACATCTTCTGGCAATACCATGGCTACCGGTGCCATTTCCTCTGCGGGATCTAGTGCACCCTTTAGCGTTATTCAGCCGATTCTTACTATCAATTTCATGATAGCTACTATTGGCGAGTATCCCGTAAGGCCGAACTGACGCACGTTGGCGATGTATTATCCAAGGCTTTCCTCGCTCGGGGAGAGCCTTGTGCGTAGTACACCGAACGGATACTGTAGAGCGGAGGCACAGCTCATATACCAACATTCCGGTATTTTAGGACTTCACCCGGGGAGAATTTTGGTATTACGCTTATTTTATGTCACATTTGTGTAGGAAGTTTTCACGGATTTTTCCAAATTCTGGCTGCTTTAACAGAAGTCCGCTCTTGTATTTCCTCTAATTCCTCTCTCGTGGAGGGGAATAGTGTGTCTTGTGTATCGGTGTCACAACATCAGCTATTTCGTTCATGGATTATGAGTAGAAGCTGGCACATTCTCTGCGCGGAGATGTCTGCCATTAGTCTGGGGGAATACTCTCTCAACATGAACAATGGATGCTGCTGCCGTAGCAGCCGTTTGCCTGTGTGGCACTATAATTTGGTGAGAAACAAGACGGTTGCTTCCTGTTCTTTTTTTACCTCTAATTCAGGAGTTATGTATGGGAACTGAAGGAATGATTGGCGAGATTCGACTCTTTGCCGGGAATTTTGCTCCGCGTGGGTGGGCCTTTTGTGATGGTACACTCATGTCAATTGCTGAATACAACGCCGTATTTGCCATCCTTGGCACAACGTATGGCGGCAATGGAACCACTAACTTCGCACTGCCGGATCTGCGTGGTCGTGCTGCTGCTGGCGTAGGCAAAGGCCCAGGGCTTAGCGAGTGGGATCTTGGTGAAGTCCAAGGTACTATGACCAATACCATGACAACGCTGACCATGCCTATGCACAACCACCTTATGGCAGCTAACAACACAGACGGTGCTGGCACGGCAAATACCCCGGGAAACAACTATGCTGGTACAGGGCCGGTTGACCGCTCTACTGGCTCACCTGTGAACACTCGTTACGCTACTACATCTGATGGTTCCACCATGGCACCGGCATCCCTTGGTACTACTGGGGGAGGGATACCGTACAACAACATGCAGCCTTCGCTTGGGCTGAACTACGTGATTTGTTTGGAAGGCATTTTCCCGTCACGCAATTAATACTGCATAGTTCTGCCAGAGTAAGTGGCAGATACTTTACCTATCTGAAATTAACTACTATTACGAAATATTTTAACCTTATGGAGGTTTAGATGGAAGGAACAATTGGCGAAATCCGACTTTTTGCCGGAAATTTTGCGCCGAGGAACTGGGCTTATTGCGCCGGTCAGCTTGTTGCTATTGCTTCTAATACAGCCTTGTTTTCCATTCTTGGTACGACCTATGGTGGCGATGGCAGAGTGACATTTGGCCTCCCCGACCTGCGTGGCCGTACTGCGATTGGCGCTGGCCAAGGGCCAGGACTGCCTATTATTGATCTCGGTGAGACCCTTGGAACGGAAAACGTAACATTGCTGCAAAGCAATCTTCCGCCGCATCACCACTTGGTGAATAGCAATAATACCGCTGGATCGGGATCTGCGAACAGCCCCGGAAATAACTTTATGGGTACAGGGCCGGTTGATCGTTCTACTGGCTCAGCTGTGAATACGCGCTATGCAACCACGGCGAACAATGCAATGGGGCTTGCTGCAATAGGAATAGCAGGATCGTCCCTGCCTATTGAGATTATACAGCCTACGCTTTGCACGAACTATATTATCTGTCAGTATGGCTATTTCCCCTCGCGCAACTGATAACGCGAACGGCGACTGTCCCGATAATGTTGCCGCAGAATGTCGTCCTGGTAATTAGAAATAATCTATCTACACACTATATCAACTACGGAGATTCCAATGGATCAAACAATGGCTGAAATCCGGCTGTTTGCCGGTAATTTTGCTCCCAAAGGTTGGGCCTTATGCCAAGGGCAACTCCTTGCTATTGCCACGAATGCGGCTCTGTTTTCCTTGCTTGGTACAACGTATGGCGGCGATGGTATTACTACCTTTGGCCTGCCAGACCTGCGCGGTCGCATCCCCGTAAGTCCCGGCCAAGGCCCTGGCCTGAGTGGGTATGTGCTCGGCGAAGTCCTCGGTACGGAAAAATACACAGTGCTCACCAGCCAAATGCCTGCACATACACACATGATGTTGTGCAATGATGCTGTTGGCTCGGGTGCAGCAAACAATCCTGCCAACGGATTTATGGGCACAGGGCCGGTTGATCGTTCTACTGGCTCACCTGTGAATACTCGCTATGCAACCACGGCTAATATAACTATGGCTCCGACCTCTGTCAGTCTTACTGGTGGGTCGCAGCCAACGAATAACATACAACCCACGCTTGGCCTGAACTATATTATTGCTCTTGTGGGTATCTTCCCATCGCGCAATTAAGGATATCTGAAAACAGCGGTGTCCCGGTTTGCCCGGGATGCCGCTGCTTGTATAATAGCTGTATCTTATTCTATATCATATCGCAGGTGAGGTAACAGAACTTCTCTGTGCAAGCAACGGAGAAGCCAGATATACTCGCTGTTGCGCTTGTAGTAATCACTTATTGGCAGTGGTATTGTTTATCGGTATGATCGCAGTAGCGAGATGGTCGAATGGTTGATATTGGCTGGTAAGTAAGTGGGAATGTCTGGCAAAGCCATCGAGGCGGGGAAAGGTCGGACAAATGGTAGTATATACGCAGGTATAAGGCAGATAATTATCCTGTGTACGTTGCACCAGCAGCAGCAAGAGTACGGGTTGTGTAGCAGTAGGAAGACAGCACTGCTGCACTTTAATCTACAAAGAATAGTATCACTATTACTATAAAACTATGAGACACGTTTTGTACAAGCACCCGGGGACATGGAGCGTTGTTGCGCTGGCACTCGCATTAGTGTGCTTGCCGTTCAGCCTATCTGCACAGCTATTACTTCAGGAAGACTTTACGGGGTATTCTTCGGGGTCGCTTGCAGGGCAGGGCAGTTGGGTAAACAAAAACCAGACTACGCTTGTTGTGAATGTGGCAAATAGCTCGCCAGTTGGCTACTCGTGTTACAATGGCGGCGGTGGTAATTATGCTACACCGTTTGCTGGGAGTTCTCCCTACAACCAACGGTTACAATACACGACATCTACATTTGCGGCTAACACCGATCAAGCATTTTATGTGTCGTTTTTGCTGAATATTTCCAATGCTGGTACTGATCCCGAAGCGCATATTCTCGGGCTTGGCAACGAATTTGCTGGTACGAGTTATGAGTTCTTGCGCGTGCATGTGCAAAGCTCGGGTGGAGGCTTTCGCATCGGTCTTTCCGAAGGCAATGGCACTGGGCTCGGTGGTAATTCCGGCGGCGGTATTGAGTGGAGCAGTACAGTCCTTACCTTGAATCAATCATACCTTGTTGTAGCGCGCTACGATTACGACAATGGCGGGCCGTCCAATGGTGATGCTCTTCGCCTGTGGGTGAACCCCTCGCTGGGAACAGAGCCAGCAAATACATCAGCCGATGTCGTGATAGCTGCGGGCAGTCGCTCCAATGATATTCTATTCGACGGTGATAATGTTGGCAATCTGTATCTGAACTACCGGGGAGCGGGAAGCCCTGTGTATCAAATCGACGCTATTCGTTATGCCCGAGGTGGTACGACTTCTGCTGCTTGGGCAAACCTTGCTGCTGCCGGAGATTCTGCGCCCATGGCAAGCACAACGGCCACAGCCGTTTTCACGCTCGAAGATACACCTATCGCGCTGTCGGTGACAGTGAGTGATGCTGTGACACCGGTGAGCGGCCTGGCAGTAACAGCTATGTCGGGCACTCCTGCCATCGTTGCAAATTCCGGTATCGTGGTGCAGAATACAACTGGTGCCACGCGGAGTATTACTGCAACGCCTGTACCACAGGCCAATGGTGTTGTACAGATTGTTGTGGCAGTCACCGACCAGTGCCAGAACACCGGAACAACAACACTGACGCTTACAGTGCAGTCGGTAAATGATGTACCGTCGTTCAGTACCGGCTCGAATGTGGTTGCTGCTGTCAATACTGCCTATAGCGCAGCCTTTGCTACGGCCATCGACGACGGCGATCCTGAAGTGGTGCAGACACTGAGCTTTGCTGTAAGCAATAATAACAATGCGCTGTTTAGCGTGCAGCCGTCTATCAACAGCGCCGGTACGCTTAGCTTTACGCCCGCTGCCAATGCAATGGGCACGGCTATAGTAAATGTTGTGCTCCAGGACAACGGCGGTACAGCGAACGGTGGCGTCAATGCTAGCGCTACGCAGACTTTTACAATCACTGTTCTTCCCGTGCCATTTGTCGAAGATTTTACGAGCTACAGCACTGGATCGCTTTCGGGACAGGGAGGCTGGTTTGGCAAAAATCAAACAAGCCTTGTTATCAATGTTGCGAACAGCAGTCCACTTTTATACGCCGGGTGCTACAATGGAGGTGGTGGTAATTATATCTCACCTTCGGCAGGCGGACTACCGACAATTCAGCGCATTGCCCATACGACTGCTACCTTTGTCGCAAATTCCGACAGAGTGTTCTATGCATCGTTCCTGTTGAATATTTCCAATGCAGGCACCGATCCACATGCACATATCCTTGGCCTCGGCAATGATTTTGCAGGTACCGACTACGAATTTCTCCGTGTGCATGTACGCAGCACTACCGCCGGATTTAATGTTGGCCTCTCTGAGGGCAATGGCACTGGCCTCGGCGGGAATTCAAATGCTGGTATTGAGTGGGGGACAAGCCAGTACAGCCTCAACCAGACATATCTTATTGTTGCGCGTTATGAATTTGATTACGCGGGTGGGGTGAATGTGGACCGCATCCATGTGTGGGTGAATCCCGATCTCTCTTCCGAACCATCAACGGGAGCCGCAGAGGTGGAAATCACAGATGGCGAGCGCGGCAACGATATTCTGTTCGATGGCGATAATGTGCGTAATATTTATCTGAACTACCGTGGTGCGGGCAGTCCAGAGTACACATTCGACGGCTTGCGCTATGTGAACGCCAGTACATCTGCGCTTGCATGGGCTGCTCTGAATCCGGTGGGAGCGGGCGCTCCTCCGGTAGTACAGACAACAGCCACGGTTATCTCTACGCTCGAAGATACGCCTGTTGTGCTTTCGGTAACGGTAAGCGACGACCAAGTTGCTGCCAGCGCCCTGGTTGTTACTGCGTCGTCCGGCAATCCGGCTGTGGTGTCGACATCCGGTGTCGTTGTGCAAAGTTCTGCAGGTACTACGCGCAGTATTACGGTGACACCAGTTGCCAATGCCAGCGGCGTCGCGCAGATTTTTGTCTCGGTTGCCGATCCATGTGGTGGTGTATCAACAACAACATTCACCCTTACAGTGCAGCCGGTGAACGACGAACCATTGTTTGGCCCAGTAGCCGATATTGTAGCCGATGCTCTCGGTGGTGCATTTAGCGCACCGTTTGCTACGAACATCAGCGACGGCGATCCGGAAGCAGTGCAAACGCTGAGCTTTGTAGTAAGCAATGATAACAATGCACTGTTTGCTGTACAGCCATCGATAAGCCCTGCGGGTGTGATTAGCTTTACACCGTCGACAACTGCGAATGGTACAGCCGTGGTGAGTGTGTACGTACAGGACAACGGCGGTACAGCCAATGGCGGCGACGACACCAGCCCAACGCAGACCTTTGCTATCAAAGTTGCCCCGATCAATGGCTTTTACGAAGACTTTAACGGCTACAATCTTACATCGCTGGCCGGCCAAGATAGCTGGGTAGGTAAAAATCAGGTGAATCTTGTTGTTAATGTTGATAACAGCGCGCCAATTTCTTATCCATGCTATAATGGTGGCGGTGGTAATTATGCCACACCTGTTACGGGCGGCACGCCGACCAATCAGCGCATACAGCGCACAACGCCGGTATTTGTAGCCGGTGCCGACCAGGTGTTTTACCTGTCGTTTCTGCTGAATATTGCAAATGCAGGCACCGATCCGAATGCTCATATTCTCGGCCTTGGCAATGATTTTGCAGGTGTCGACTACGAGTTCTTCCGTGTGCATGTTCGCAGTGCAGGGGGTGGTTTTAATATCGGTATTTCTGAAGGCAATGGCACTGGCCTCGGTGGAAATTCCAATGCGGGTATCGAGTGGGGAAGCGGTGTGTATGATCTCAACCAAACCTATTTGATTGTTGCGCGGTATAACTACGACCATACGGGTGGTGTCGACAACGATGAAGCTCAGCTTTGGGTAAATCCGAGTACGGCATCAGAGCCTGCCGCCGCCGCCGCCGAGGTCGATCTTCTAGTGGGAGAACTCGGTAATGATATTTTGTTCGATGGAGATAATGTACGCAACCTGTATCTGAATTCCCGTGGTTCGGGGAGCCCAGCCTATAAAATTGATGGTATTCACTATGTGCACGCCCCTTCTTCGGCAGCGGCATGGGAAAATCTCGGAGCCGCAGCAGCAGCAGGTACTCTGCCTGTGGTGAGTACAACTGCTACCGCTGTTTCTACGCTCGAAGACATGCCTGTTACTCTGTCGGTAGCAGTAAGCGATGTGCAAACCGCAGTGGAAAATCTTGTTGTGACGGCCTTTACTGGCGATCCGACAATCGTGTCTACGTCCGGTGTCGTTGTGCAAAATTCAACGGGTGCCACGCGCAGTATTATTGTCACGCCTGTTCCAAATGCCAATGGTATTGTTACTATTACTGTGGCTGTGGCGGATCAGTGCCAGAACACTTCTACAACTACATTTACTCTCACGGTGCAGTCCGTCAACGATGTGCCGTCGTTCAGCACCGGCGCGAATGTAGTCGTAAACGAAGACAGCGGCGCATACAGTGCAACCTTTGCAACAGATATCAGCGATGGTGATCTGGAAGCCGTACAAACTCTGGTGTTCAGCGTGAGCAACGACAACAACGCGTTGTTCAGCGCACAGCCTTCAGTTGACGCGATAACAGGCAATCTCTCGTTCACACCAGCCGCAAATGCCAATGGTGTAGCGGTGGTAAGCGTGTACATAGCCGACGACGGCGGTACAGCCAATGGCGGCAGCGACACAAGCCCAACGCAGCAGTTTACTATTGTGGTGAATGCAGTCAACGACGCACCGGTGTTCAGCACTGGCGCGAATGTGGCTGTGAACGAAGACAGCGGCGCATACAGTGCAGCATTTGCAACAGGTATCAGCGATGGTGATCCCGAAGCTGTGCAAACTCTGGTGTTCAGCGTGAGCAACAACAACAACGCCTTGTTCAGCGCACAGCCTTCAGTTGACGCAGCAACGGGTAATCTCTCGTTCACACCAGCCGCAAACGCCAATGGTGTAGCGGTGGTAAGTGTGTATTTGGCCGACGACGGCGGTACAGCCAATGGCGGCAGCGACACAAGCCCAACGCAGCAGTTTACTATTGTGGTGAATGCAGTCAACGATGTGCCGTCGTTCAGCACTGGCGCGAGCGTAACAGTATTCGACATCAACGGAGCGTACAACGCAGCATTTGCGACTGGTATCAGCGGCGGCGATCCCGAAGCCGTGCAAACTCTTGTGTTCAACGTGAGCAACGACAACAACGCGTTGTTCAGCGCACAGCCTTCAGTTGACGCGATAACAGGCAATCTCTCGTTCACTCCTGCTGTTGGAGCCAACGGGATTGCGGTAGTAAGCGTGAGCATTGCAGATGATGGAGGCACGGCCAATGGCGGAATGAATACAAGTGCTGTACAGCAGTTTACTATTACGGTTGTGCGATTCAACACACCTCCGGTTGCCGTTGCCGACGGGGGAACCTCGACATGCTCGGGGACTCCTGTGGTGATTCATCCGCTTGGGAATGACACTGATGCAGATGGTGATACTTTAACAATTAGCAGTGTAACACCGCCTGCCAGCGGTTCGGTAGTGATTCTCGCCGGAAATACAACGGTGCAGTACACGCCTTCGGCTTCTTTTACAGGGACAACGACGTTTACCTATACGATTGCCGACGGAAAAGGCGGCTCATCGACAGCAACAGTTACCGTAGCAGTGAGTGGCCTAACGGTAGATGTTACAGTGCTGCTCGAAGGTCCTTATACGAGTAATGGCAGAATGGACACACTTCTGCTTCAGCAGGGCTATATTCCGCTTTCATCGCCGTATTCGGTAGGTGGCACTGTAGCCGCCATACCAGCCGGAACGGTGGACTGGATTCTTGTAGAATTCCGCACAGGCACCAATTCAGCTTCGACGGTATTCCGCAAGGCTGGTTTCTTGAAATACAATGGCACGATCATGGGAGCCGATGGCAATCCTCTTACTGTGACAGCCGCCGAGCTTCCTGCGGGCAACTACTATATTGTTGTGCGCCATCGCAATCATTTAGACATTATGAGCTCGGGCAAAGCGAGTGTAAGCGGATGTGGTATATCGTGGAACTTTACTACGGCGCAATCGCGTGCCTACAGTATAGTGCAAACTCCCATGTACCGTGTGCAGTGGACACCGGCCTACTATGCAATGAAGGCGGCTGACCCCACTGGCGACGAAGTGAGCACGGCCTACGACAGGGTGGTGATCTTGCTAAACTTGTTCGACAATGGCTATGAAGCTGGCGATATCACTCTTGATGGCGAGGTGAATTTTAGAGATGTCCTTACCATTCAGAAGCATTTATTCCAGTTCTCGCAGGTGCCATAGCTGCACAAAAGGGAGCTGTGGATGCAACATCTTACTGCGCTCCTCTGTTTTGGCAGGGGAGTGCAGTTCTGTGAGTGTGCGGATAGCGGGGTGAGCAGCCATGAGGCGGATGGAAGTTATCATCGGCTCGTCCGCGCACCGTTCTTACGGTAACTGATGCGCGGTGCGGAGACATACCGTAGAGGTGGCTTGAAAGCCACCTCTGGACAGAGACCGAAGCGCAGCACTGCTCCGGGAAATTCCGATTCTCGCTCCTGTTGATACCAGACGTGCTGCCTGTAACTGCATGCTTTTGAGAGGGAACAAAAGTTGGCGTTCTCTCATCTGAACGGCGTGAAAGAAAAAACGGAATTTGCATGTATAGTGGCTTTGCTTAAATTTCCGGCTGGTTGATGTATATTAGCTATTGCTAATAGTTTCATTGCAAGCCTCATCATTGCTGCTTTGCTATCTGTGAGAGTGCCAAAAGAGAGAACACATTTAGTGCAGTTCCGGGGAAATGACAATCGCCTTCTCCTGTGATAATGGAAATTGTGAAATAATTGATATACACTGTAAACAGGCTTATGCGTATGAAGAAATCTACTGGTTCCCGATCCGGCTTGCACCGGGTTTTGCTCTTATTGCTCTGTGTGGGGCTGTTTCTGCCCGCTACAGCGCATGCACAGCTCTTGATGAGCGACGACTTTAATGGGTATAGCAATGGCAGCTTGACTGGGCAGGGAAGCTGGACTACCCTCAACTCTGCCAACCTCGTGATCACCGTAAGCAATTCATCGCCTATTCCTTATAGTGGCTGCTACAACGGAGGCGATGGGGGGCGATACGTGACTCCGACTGCTGGCGGAATTCCTTACACACAGCGTTTGAGCTACCCGACAACCAGTTTTACTGCTAATACTGACCAGGTGTTCTTCGTGTCGTGTCTGGTAGAAGTGACTTCGACTGGCAGTGATGTCGAGGCGCATTTTCTCGGCCTTGCCAACGACTTTGGGGGAACAAACTATGAATTTACTCGCATTTATGTGCGCGGCTCGGGGGGTGGTATCAACTTTGGTATTTCCGAAGGCAATGGTACGGGCTTGGGTGGAAATGCCACTGCGGGCATCGAATGGGGATCAACGGTATTCAACCTCAACGAGACGTATCTGATTGTAGCCCGCTACGATTACGACAACGGAGGCGGGGTAAATGCCGACGCTATTCGCCTGTGGGTAGATCCTGCTACTACGAGTGAGCCAGCCGATGGTACTGCCGAGGTGACGATTGCTATAGGTGCGCGGGGGAACGACATCATGTTCGACGGCGATAATGTACAGAATATATACCTTGTCTCCAGAGATCAAGGTGGCGTAAGCCCGGTCTATAAACTCGACGGTTTGCGCTATGCACGTGGCGCGACGTCGGCAGCATCGTGGACAAACTTGGGCGCTGCTGTCGTCAATACAGCACCGTCTATCAGCACATCGGCGACTGCGATTAATATGATTGCAAATACTTCTACGACTCTTACTGTGTCGATAAGCGATAGCGAAACATCCGTAGCGCTCCTTACCGTGACAGCGGCGTCGAGCAACCAGACACTTCTGCCCAACAGCGGGCTTACTGTGCAGTCGGGCAGTGGTTCAACACGTAATATCAGTGTAACAACTGCGAACGGCCAGACAGGTTCAGTCAATGTGCAGGTGACAGTGACCGACGGCTGCGGTGGCACTTCGACAGCCACATTTGCTATTACTGTCACTCCCAACAATAATCCACCTTCCTTCAGCACCGGATCGAATGTAACGGTAAACGAAGACAGTGGTGCATCCAATGCGGCGTTTGCGACGGCTATAACCGACAACGACGGCGCTACCCAAAATTTGACATTTGTTGTAAGTAATAATAATAACTCCTTGTTCAGTGCACAGCCGAGCGTAACAACTGCTACGGGCAACCTGAGCTTTACACCTGCGGCCAACGCCAATGGTATAGCAGTGGTGAGCATCTATCTCTCCGACGATGGCGGCGGTACATATACCTCGGCTACACAGACATTTGTTATTACTGTAACACCGGTGAACGACGCTCCATCGTTTGTGACGACTACCAATGTAACGGTGAATGAAGGCGATGGATATAATGCGCCAGTTGTAGGCTCCATAAGCCCGGGGGCGGCTAATGAGTCTGCTCAAGTGCTTACATTCCATGTGAGCACTGACAATCCCGGCCTGTTCGGTGCACAGCCAAATGTGACGACGGCGACAAGCAACCTCACTTTCTCAACAGGCGAAGCCAATGGTGTGGCGGTGGTGAGCATGTATCTCTCCGACGACGGTGGTACAGCCAATGGCGGCGAGAATACTTCGGCGACGCAGCAGATTACGGTGACAGTTCTGCCTGTAAACGACGCGCCGACAATTACTACTATCCCGAGCTTCGGGATGTTTGAAAATACACCGTCGACGACGGTAACGCTTACGGGCATTGGCTCCGGCGGCGGTGCTGATGAAAGCGGGCAGACGCTGTCCATAACTGCGACCTCGTCGAATGTGAGTATGATACCGGACCCAACGGTGAACTACACAAGTGCAAACGTGTCGGGCAATTTGCAGATTTTGCCGTCGGCAGGTACTACAGGTACAGTGACCATTACTGTGACAGTGTCCGACGACGGCGGTACGGCTAATAGTGGTGTAGATACCTACAGCACCACGTTTACTGTAACGCTCAACGGCATCAACAGTGCACCGTCTTTTAGCACAGGCGCGAATGTGACTGTGAATGAAGACCAAACCTACAACGCAGCCTTTGCAACGGGCATCGACGACGGCGACAGTGAATATCTACAGACTGTATCATTTGTGCTGATCAACGACAATAACGCACTGTTCAGCGTGCAGCCAGCTATCGCGAGCACGACCAGCGCAACGAGCAATCTGAGCTTTACACCAGCAGCAAATGCAAGCGGTGTAGCAGTGGTTACTGTCTATGCCCAGGACAACGGTGGCACTGATAATGGCGGTGTCGATACATCAGCTACACAGACATTTACAATCACGATAAACGCATCCAACGACGCTCCGACGATTACAACAATAGCGAGCTTTGGGATGCTTGAAGATGCCTCGACAACGACGGTGACGCTTACGGGCATTAGCTCCGGCGGTGGAGCTGATGAAGCAGGGCAGACTCTGGTAATGACGGCTACATCGTCGAACGTGAGCATCATTCCCGATCCGACGGTGAACTATACAAGCGCGAATGTTTCGGGCAATCTGATGTTCGCACCTGTAGCAAATAGCACTGGTACAGTGACCATTACTGTGACAGTGTCCGACGACGGTGGTACGGCTAATAGCGGTGTAGATACCTACAGCACAACATTTACTGTGACTGTCAATGGCGTCAACGACGCGCCGTCGTTCAGCACTGGTGCGAATGTTGCTGTGAATGAAGACAGCGGAGCATACGACGCGGCATTTGCAACGGGCCTCAACGATGGCGATATAGAGCTTACACAGAACCTCACTTTTGTAGTGAGCAACAACAATAACGCGCTGTTCAGCGTGCAGCCAAGCGCAACAACTGCAACGGGCAATCTGAGCTTTACACCGGCAGCGAATGCGGTAGGTACGGCAGTAGTAAGTATCTATCTCTCCGACGATGGAGGCACGGCCAATGGTGGTGTAAATACATCTGCCACACAGACATTTACCATTACGGTAAATGCAGTAAACGACGCTCCGGTGATTGCTACCATAGCGAGCTTCGGAATGCTGGAAGACGCCGCAACAACAACGGTGACTCTGACGGGCATTGGTTCCGGCGGTGGAGCTGATGAAGCAGGGCAAACATTAGTATTGACTGCGACCTCGTCGAACGTGAGTATTATTCCCGACCCAACAGTGAACTACACAAGCGCGAATGTATCGGGCAATCTGATGTTCGCGCCAGTAGCAAATGCAACAGGTTCGGTGACAATCACAGTAACAGTGGCTGATAATGGTGGTACAGCTAACAGCGGTGTAGATACCTACAGCACGACATTTACTGTGAGTGTAACGCCAGTAAACGATCCGCCAACAATCACAGCCGCAAACGCATCGTTGAGCACGGCATTGAACACGCCGGTGACAATGGCAGTGCTGCTCAATGATATTGATAATGTGGCGAGTACGCTCGTTGTAACTGCAACATCGAGCAATGTGGCGCTGATAACAAATGGAAACTTAGTGCAGCAGGGCGCAACAGGTGCAACAACTTCTATACAGGCTACACCGGAGACGGGGCAGTCCGGTATGGCTGTAATTACTGTGAGCGTTACCGATGGAGAATTCACACGGTCGACACAAATCACTATCGTTGTATCCGGCGCTCCAACGCTTACTTCGTCAGCAACGACGATTTATCTTCTCGAAGACAATTCAACGACACTTACAATTAGTGTGACAGACCCCGATACACCTCTGTCGGGCGTGCAAATCACGGCGACCTCGTCGAACCAAAGTGTGCTGCCTGATGGCAATCTTACAATGGTTGGTACAACGGGAGCAACCACGCAGTTATCAGCAACTCCTGCCGCTAATAGCAGCGGAACTGCGATAGTGACAATTACAGGATTTGATGGTGTGTACACAGGTACAACAACATTTACTATAAGTGTATCGCCTGTAAACGACGCGCCTGTGTTCAGCACGGGCTCGAAT
>DLHF01000052.1 GCA_002483085.1 Ignavibacteria bacterium UBA7675 | reverse complement strand
TTGACTTTATCATAGAAATCGCACGTCCGGCTGCGGGTTGCCCAACCGCTATCCGCCAATTATCGCAGCATGCCTATCGATCTATTACATATCCGCCACACTGCTGTCGAGAGCCCCTGCACTTGAAGCTGACAGCTTCGCATAATTGCCCCGCGTTTGTCCGCATTGCATGCTATTCCTACTTTCTTTACATTGTATGCTCATGGCGCACAGAGGTAGCACGCGGTGCAAAGATACAGGCCGCGAACCAACGCACTCTATCACCCGTAAATGCACTGCTGGCAGTACAGCTTCGCACAGCATTCCACTCCATAGGCAGAACAGTCCGTAAATTACGCGAAAAACCGGCCTGCGAAAAAAGTTTTCTCAATTTTCCCGTTTTCTTCGTACTTTTGGTGTTTGTGAAAAAACCTTTATGCGTAAGTTTTAGCCAGGAACGATCTCGTGACCAAAGCCGATATTGTCGATAAGATTGCGTCAGCAACAGGTTTGACGAAAGTGGAGACGGAAGTAGTTGTCGATGGGTTCCTCAAAACAGTAAGCGAGGCTCTTATCGAAGGTAGGCATATTGAAATTCGCGGCTTCGGAACATTCAGGGTAAAGAAACGCAAACCGCGCCTTGCCCGCAACCCGCGAACAGGAGAATCCGTGCCGCTAGACGAGCACTACGTGCCAATTTTCAAGGTTTCGCGCGAACTGCGAGAGCTTGTCGACTCGCATGTTAAAGCAACCGGAACGAGGATTGAATGACGCAACAGCCCGCCGGGCTTCCCCGTACAACCTGTGTTGCATGCAGTGCAGAGCTCCCCGAAGCGGCGCAGTTCTGCCCGCACTGCGGTGCAAAGCAACAGGCCGATGAGCATAAAGCTCACAGCCGAAAGAAGCAGCTCTCGATGCCCACTTTGTTTGGTGTAGGTGCAATTGCCGCCCTTGTTATCGGTGGTACATCATTTGGCATTACGCGGATGGTACTTCCCGATCCAGCTCCCCCGCAGGCACAACAGCAGCAGCAAGCTGCGCCGCAACAGCCAGTGATAACGCCCGAGCAGGAAGCGACGAGAAAAGCAATGAAGGACTCGATTCTGGCCAATCCCAACAACCCAGACCTTACATTGCGCTTTGCCAATTTGTTGTATGATATGGGCGAGTACGAAAGCGCGGCAGATTTTTACAATCGCTATATTGTCCGCTTCGACTCGACAAACCCGGACGCCTATGTCGACTACGGGCATACGCTGTTCCGAATAGAAAAGCACGAGGAAGCAGTCCAAATGACTAAACGAGCTCTTGACTTTGCGCCGAAACATCAGGCCGCATTGTTTAACCTCGGTGTCATGTCCGTGCAGATGCAGGACCGCCAAGGAGCCGTAGAGTGGTTCAATCGATGCGTACAGGCCGATTCAACAACTACTCTTGGGCAGCAGGCTCTACAGGTCGTTCAGCAGATTCATAATTTGTCAGCTTCTAATTAACATTCCCGTTCCACTTTCGGAGATACGCTCATGCCTTGCGGAAAAAAACGCAAACGCCATAAAATGGCGACGCACAAGCGCAAAAAACGCCTGCGTAAGAATCGCCATAAGAAAAAGAACAGGTAAGCCGATAGCGCCGTACTGCAAAGTACGGCGCTTTTTTTATCGCTACCGAACAACTACAAGAGATACCACTTCAACCCGCCCCGACTCCGATACTACGAATCGGTAACACCCCGGCGCAATACCATACAACGACATTTCGTGCAAAGATCGACCACGTTGTGCATGATATCCACAACGCTTTATAGTGCGACCCGACATATCCTGTACATCAACAATGACCTCGCCGTCCTGCAATGCACCGAGTTCGAGCTGCACATAGTCAACAGCGGGATTGGGATACACAGCTATGACAACCGGATCGGCAGCCACAAGCCCTCTGCCACTACATGTACGGATTAATTGCAATACACCGTCTACGCGCTCCACAGGCACAGCGGCGCTCCATCCCGGTGCCCCGTCGGTGAGCTTCAGCGGTGTTTGGCTGACATCAGCGAGCCCGGCTGACCCCACAAGCGTAAAAGCTGTACCAGTATCGGCAAAATCTCCTTCTGCGCGCACAGCTATCAGCCGAATACCATTGACAATTTCATTGCGAATAATAGTTGCCTCGCCATAGCTACTGCTTACGGTGCGAGGTAGAAACATATCAGCACGCACAGCTATTTCTGCGGTCAGTGTGCGCTTGCCAAGGTAAGGATACTCTGCTCGATTAGCAAAAATCAAGGGAATCGCAGCGTCGCCACGTGGGTCGGCTTCTACTACTGGTATCGACAATGTACTTTCGCCGCGATACGGCGCCAGCGTTACCGAAGTTCCCGATCCGCATGGCTCGGCGCCTATGGCCAGCGCTACGTCCCCTTGTGCTACGGCGTCCCACCGGATAGCGAGAATCGCAGTATCGCCGGGAGCGAGTTCTATGGGCAGAGCTGTCAATATTTCGTAGCCTGGCTGCGACATCTCGGCGGTAGTGAGGGTGACAATATTAGCCGAATGGTTGACAATGAACAGCGAGCGCAATGGCTGCTCGGGAAGAAAACACAGATGCGACATCGTAGAGGCGATCTCGGCTCCTCCCCCTAAACCTATCAGCCGTATCTCGTGGCGAATCTTGTTCTGCCCTGCGTAAGAAACCCGGATTGCCGCAGTCTGAGCTCCCGGCTTTTTCGGAGCAAACCGCACGTGCACGCACAGGGAATCGCCCGGCTTCAAGACCACATCTTCAGTCGCTGGTGTAATACTCAACGCCCCATCGGACTGTATGACAATTGCCCTGTCGATAACGACATCCACCGTATCGTCGTTCCGCAAAAGGCATATATCCCGCTCAACAATTTCCCCCGTGCAGATCACTCCCATATCTACCATAGGTTGTAGCATGGCAAGAGCGTAGTCGCGCACAACGGCAGTGAGCGGAACACTGAACACCGAAGAACAGGCAAACGCCCGCAATGTATCGGCAACAGCACCTGTATCGGAGGCGTGCAGGCGCAGAACAATGCGCAGGCATGAACCGGGCAAAAGCGTGACGCCTGCGGGAAAATCCTCAATGGAAAAGGCAGTACCATACGCGAGTTCGGCCCGGTCGAATATCACAGGAGTTTCGCCGGTATTACAGAGCGCTGCGGTAATTACCGTATCGCTTTCACTGCCAATAATCGCCACGGGAACATCGACCCGAAGAGTAGACACTATCAGCGGCACGATGCGGAATGAGGTGTCGCTCATATCGGACTCGGGATAAGAAAACGCCCGTATTTTCAGGTTGTCGAGCCGAGAAGGTGAGCTCGTTGCAATATACCTGCCATCGGGCGATTCTTTCATATCTGTCAGGATTGTTGAATGACCGTTCAAACTGCCCTCAAATGATGCCTTGGGAATATTCCACATCCCTACTTGCGGCGTTCCCTTGAAGCCACCTATGAGAAATGTATTTGTAGCTCCCAGCAACAGCCCTACAGGATCGCTCGCTACATTGCGGTGTGTGCGGATAATCCGGTGGGAAGCAATATCGATTACGTGGATTTCCCCGCGAACCTCATCGTACAACCCTGCTGTACCAATCCTACACGCCACAGCAATCAGCATCCCATCAGCCGATATGTCTATAGCACCAATCATGGGAATCATCGAACAATCTATTTCCGTTTCGGGCGTAAAAGCAGGTAGTGCATATGTTCGTACCTCGCCTGTGGCAAAAGCAACAACAGCGCGGTTGCCATCGCCGCTTATCGACAAAGCAACAACAGGGCGCTCGAAGTCGACAGTCTGTATCAGGTGTCCATCATCGGTGGAATACAGCCCCAAGCGCCGTCCCATTTCCGGCACAGCCACGCCATAGCTGCCGCCCGGCACCACTACAAATTGCTTCAGCGTGTCGGTATCCTGCAAAGGTACGGTAAAGAGCGGCTGTTCAGTACCTGGCCGAAAAAGCGCCAGAGTATCTTCGCCTTCTGATACGTACTCCACACTTGTACTGGAAATAACGGGCCGGATATTGCGAAAACACACTGCCACCATGCCAGAGGCTCCGAATCCCATGCCAGTAGATACAATCATATCTTTGCGGTACGGATAGCTAAAAGGACCACTCTTCCCTATGAGGATAACGGTATCATAACGTTCGCTTACAAGGCGCAGCCTGCTGCGAAACACTTGGCCAAGCGATTGTGTATCCCAGCCAATTACCACAGAGTTGTCGTGAGTACCGGCGATTGTTTTTCCATCCGCAGAGAATGCCGTAGAATATATACCGCAATCCTCACCCACAGGCAGTAGTTCATCGGAGCGGTCGAGTTCCTGGCGCACACGCACGCGCACAGTGTTGGATAGTGCTTCCGGCACACGCCAGTGGAACACTGTATCGAAAACAGAACCAGCCGGTTTCCACGTATTGCCATCGTCCACACTATAGTCGATAAATGTTTCCACGAGGGGATTAGCACCCCGCCAGCGCACATCGACTTCTTGGCACGGCGAAAACACTTCGCCGCCATTTGGCGCAAGTAGTTGCAGCATGCTGCGCGTCTCCACAGGGAACATATTCCCAGTGAGCACAAACTGCACGCGAAAATCACCTTCGAAATGAACGGTCATTACACAGCGATCATAGCCGGGAGCAGTTGGCTGAAAAACGAGATCAAGAGCATAGGACAACGCAGGATGAATCAGAGTAGGTGGCGTGGTCGAGGGAAGCAGACCGCCCTGCCATACAAAGCTGAACGCAGGCGACGACATAGTAATTGAGTCGATGCGAACAGGTAATTCCGTGTTGTCAGGCCCGGCATTGCCCTTGATTGCCCGCAGGAGCACGCGCCGGATGCCCACCTGCCCCACAGCTACTTCGCCAAAATTTACCTCGCTGATACGCGACGAGTATTCGTCGTATAAACCAATAATACCCCGATAGGGCACCGATGTATGGTTGAGGGCGCAGCGGATTTCAGCTTTGACCGCCCCATCGTAGACAAGCACACGGGGCTGTGGAAATACACGCACAGTACGCCACACAATCGTTTGCAGGCCAGCGCCATCAGGCGCTCCTACCGATAGAGGAACTGTAGCGCGGTTGTCTTCTACGATCACAGTGTTCTCGGGTGTTAGAAGGAATGGAGCCCCGTTGCTCTCCGCCTTGATCCGGACAGAGAACGAAGGATAACCATGAATATCGACCTCCGGCACGGCCTGCTCACCAGCCAGCGAAAGACTGGCTATAGCATGAGGAACACAGAGCACTGCGGCAAATACGACACAAATACACAGGTACATACGGGCGCATAATTCTGGCATGATTTTATCCTTCTAATACATGGGCCCAAATCAGGAAACAAAGGGCACAGCAATAAAGTTCTGAACAAACCGGCTACGCAACACGGACAGAAAAGCGGGGTGGAAAGTTACAGAATAGTAGCTAATGGGTGGCGTTTCCGGACGCAATACAATACCCCGTATTTCGCTGTTGCACGCGTCGCACTTTTTCTCCATTTTGGTCGATTGTTTATTCGGGTATCTATGGAAAACGCAACAAGCACAAAGCCGTGTATCATGGTCGTCGATGACGACGCTTTTTATCGCAAAGCGGTTATTTCCTATTTACAATTAGAAGGTTTTGAAACAACCGAAGCTGGTAGCGGGGCTGATGCTCTTGCGCTCTTTGAATCGGGTAAATTCGACGTTCTGTTGCTCGACCTCATGATGGCCGACATGGGAGGTATCGACACACTAAAACAGCTTCGCAATACGTATCCCGACGACGACACTCCAATTATTGTGATCTCCGGACGGCATGATAAAGTATCGCTTATCGATGCTATCCACGCAGGTGCAATTGAATACCTAACAAAACCCATTGACCCTACCGAACTTACAATTCGCCTGCACACACTGCTAAGGCTGCGTACATTGCAAAAACAACTGCTGGAGCGCGAGCGGATTCTCTCGCAGCAACAAGTGCTAGATAACCTTACAACAACCGTTGCACACCATATCAATAATGCTGCGACATCTATCCTGCTGATGTGCGAAGCCAATAAGCTCCCCGACCCCGATGAAGAAGAGAACTGGCCGTACTTCCTCTCGGTTGTAGAACAACAAACGCGTAAAATTGTGCGCGTTGTTGCAGCATTGCAGCGCGTGAAGTCGCTGAAAGATCGCACTATTTCATACGTAGGTGATATTGAGATGATCGATATCGACCGCGAGCTACAGGAAACAATTTCGATGCTTGAACAGCCCGATAGCGACAGCCAGGCATTCAGGGATCAGGAGTTGTAGCTTCAATAGCTACACAGTACGTATCAGACAAATCCCGATTGGCTTTTGTATCCAGTATCGGTCGGTATCTTCACTGCATCTGTACCCATAACAGTACAGCCATACCTCACCGCCTGTATCAAGCAATGGCTGTGTGCGCTTCGGTCTCTGCTCGTACCTTCGGCCTTTGCACCGCGCTGCACAGCCGCCGCGTGGCCTTTCAACCTTTATCGCACTTCTATTATACGCTACCGGCTCGGCACAATAGGCAACACCAGCAAACTGTCGACTTCTTTTTTCTGCGCCGAAGAAAGTCTGTAAGCGCGCTTATTATAAGCGATAAATCCGCCGCGAGTTACTGTCTCAATAAAAAAATCCCGGACAGCAATTGCCGAACCAATACATCCCGATTGTGTGTAGATGGTGTCGCAGTCTGCAAGGTGCTGTAGAAGAATCGAATACACTTCTGGATGCCTGCGCTCTGCCAGAGCCATAAAAGCATAGCAGCGGACAACCCCATTTGTGTAATCGCTGAGGTCTACAAGTTCTTCTGCTGTGGCTTCTGTTCTCAATTGCTCATATCGCTTCCACTGATCGCTGACCATGCAGCCGCGCCCTACACAGGAGCTGTGCAGCTCACCTTCTTCAGCAATTTCGTCGACAATGTTCCAGATGTGCGGGCGTATGACAAAGCCTGACACGGCACCGACAGCCAGTATCAGCAACAAAGACTGTAGGCATTTCATTGCTTCTCCTCGATGATAAATGGCGATAGATAGAGTGCAGGCAGAACTTACTACGGCTTGTTTATTTCAGCAAATCTTGTTGCATGGCGAGTTCATTTTTATTCAAGCGCGCGCGCTCAGCGACCGCCACAAGTACAGCACGAGATAAGCGCGATAGCCCGCGAACTGTGCAAACAACTCATCTATGCGGCTGCTTTCGCCCTTGTGTGTAATAAGCCCGTGCCGCAGCAGTGCGTTGAGCAGGCCAGCATCGCCCACAGCCACCGCGTCGGGGTCGCGAAAAGATTTCATCAACACATAATTTGCTGTCCACGGCCCCACACCGGGCAAGCGCATGAGCATTCGCAACCGCTCATCACGCGGTAGCGGCTCGACGTGCTTGCGCGAGATATCGCCATTGCAAAACGCCCGCGCAATCTGCGTGAGATAGCGCGCCTTGCCGCCGGAAAATTGCAGTGCGCGTAGTTGTTCTACATGGAGCTCTGCTACAGTACTGCACGTGGGAAACGTGCGGAGCACATGCCCACCTTTTTCAACAACGCCGCCAAAATTCTCCACGAATCGGCGCTTCAATGTATAGGCAAACGAGAGATTAATCTGCTGGCCGATCACGCACCAGCACAGGCATTCAAACAAATCGGGAATGCCAATAAGCCTCAGGCCACCATACTGCTCGGGCATATAGCTAAGCGCGGGCACCTCGCGCAATTGCTCGTAGAACCGCTCAAGAGGCGTGTCGAAGTCGATCCACGCACGCACAAATGCTTCCACGGCAGGCATGTGCTTATCGCCGCCATCGCTTATGGCCAAGCGCAGAACATCACCGCCATCACTGATGCGAAACAGCACGGTTTCTCCACCGATGCACAGAGCCCGCACCACCTCGCCATTCTCCACGCGGTACAAGCATTCATCGAGATTTCTATCGAGAAACCACAGGCATTCCTCGTAGCTGAACAGCACAGGTTTTTCAATAGCACAGTGAATCATAATGTTCCTGTTCGATAGATTTAAGAAACAGAGGGAGATGAGAAGCTCAGTCCAACGCACAAAAATACTCTATCATCTGTATTTTCTCCGGTCTTCCGCCTCTGCATTGCGGTAGAGGTTGAACATCACGAGGCGGTATTGCCGCGCGGTGCGGAGGCCAAGCGCGGGGTCAAAGACAGAAGACATCCACAGACCTCATTTTCGCGGGAGCACATCTCTTCTGCGATAATTCCCAGTCATTTCGTATTTTAATAGCTCGTGTCCGCTGCGTAGAATGGCGGCACCGCATTCCGAACTTTCTTTGAAGCTGTATGGCGTATCCCTTTCAAGAACTCGAACCGAAGTGGCAACAATACTGGGAAGAGCACGGCACTAACCGCACGAGCGACGATACTTCCCTGCCCAAATTTTTTATCATGGATATGTTTCCCTACCCGAGCGGAGCCGGGCTACACGTAGGGCATCCAGAAGGCTACATCGCCACCGACATTATTGCGCGATACAAGCGCATGAGCGGTTTCAACGTGCTATATCCGATGGGCTTTGACGCTTTCGGCCTACCCACCGAACGCAATGCTATGAAAACTGGCATTCATCCCGCCGTGATTACCCAGCAGAGCATTGCCAACTTCAAGCGCCAGATCAGTATCATCGGCCTTGGCTACGACTGGTCGCGCGAGATTATTACCTCCGAGCCCCGCTACTACAAATGGACACAGTGGATTTTTACGCTGTTCTTCAATTCGTGGTTCGACGACGATGTGCAAAAGGCACGTCCGATAGAAGAGCTACCAATCCCCGACCATCTGGCAACCGAAGAGGAAAAAGAAGAATACCGCGACTCCAAGCGCCTCGCCTATGTAGCGAACATGCCAGTAAACTGGTGTGAAGCGCTCGGCACTGTGCTGGCCAACGAAGAAGTGGACGAATGGCGGGAGAAAGGCTACACCGTAGAACGCCGCCTTATGCGCCAGTGGATGCTGCGTATCACGACCTATTCGCAGCGCCTGCTCGACGACTTAGAGCTCTTGGACTGGCCTACCTCCACAAAGGAAATGCAAAAGAACTGGATTGGCAGGAGCGAAGGAGCCGAAATTACATTTCGAGCAGACGGCACAGGCGAGCCCATTCCGGTATTTACAACGCGACCGGATACGGTGTTTGGCGCTACCTACATGGTACTTGCGCCGGAACACGCACTTGTCGATACACTGACAACCGACGAACAACGGGAAGCAGTGCAAAAGTACCGCCGCCAGACAGAAGCAAAGACCGATATTGAGCGGACCGACGGCAAAGAAAAGACAGGTGTGTTCACTGGCGGCTACGCCATCAATCCTGCTACAGGCGAGCGCATCCCTGTGTGGATTGCCGATTATGTGCTGGCTCATTATGGAACAGGTTCGATCATGGCAGTACCCGGCCACGACGAGCGCGATCACGCGTTTGCTGTGCAATACGGCCTGCCCATCCGCCAAGTGGTAGCACCGGCAGACAATTCTGCATGGGACATCATTGGCGAAGCATTTACTACCGACGGCGTAGGCGTGAACTCGGAAAACACTGAAGTATCGCTCAACGGCCTGCCGACGCCAGAAGCCAAAGACCGCATTGCACATTGGCTTGTAGAAAAAGGCATTGGCACAAAACGCATTCGCTACAAACAGCGCGATTGGCTGTTCTCGCGCCAGCGCTACTGGGGCGAACCTATTCCAATTATGTTCTATAAAGACGGCGGCAAGCGCTCGCTCACAATCGACGAGCTGCCATTGGAACTGCCCCACGTAAGCGACTTTATGCCTGCGGGCACCGGCGAATCGCCTTTGGCAAAAGTAGAATCGTGGACAAATTTTATCGACCCCAAAACGGGGCGCGAAGCTGGATTTGAAACGAATACCATGCCGCAGTGGGCGGGCTCGTGCTGGTATTACCTGCGCTATATCGACCCGCACAACGATACTGCCTTCTGCGATCCCGACAAAGAGCGCTACTGGATGGACGGCGGTGGCATCGACCTCTATGTAGGTGGTTCGGAGCACACCGTACTGCATTTGCTCTACGCTCGCTTCTGGCACAAATTGCTGTACGACTATGGCTATGTATCCACGAAAGAGCCATTTCACAAACTCTTCCACCAGGGCATGATCCTCGGCGAAGACTCGCGCAAAATGTCTAAATCGCTCGGCAACGTCGTCAATCCCGACGACATTGTCACCGAACTGGGAGCAGACTCGCTGCGAGTGTTCGAGATGTTCATGGGGCCGTTAGAGATGACAAAACCCTGGGCAACAACAGGTATCGAGGGTGTGCACAGGTTCCTGAACCGCGTGTGGCGGTTAGTGGCCGAGGAAGACGGCGCCCTGTCGCAGCAGCTCGCCGACGTAGAGCCAACGCCCGAGCAGTATTTCGTCCTGCACTCAACTATCAAAAAAGTGCGCGAGGATATCGAGTCGATGAGCTTCAACACAGCCGTAGCTCAGATGATGATCTTTGTGAACGAATTCACAAAAGAAGAAACACGACCGCGCAAAGCGATAGAGCAATTCCTGCTGTGCCTTGCTCCGTTCGCTCCTCATATCGCCGAAGAACTGTGGTCGATACTCGGGCATTCAGGCTCTATTTTCCTCCAGCCGTTCCCGGCATTCGACCCGGAAAAGCTCGTGCAAAATGATGTCGAGATCGTGCTCCAAGTGAACAGCAAAGTGCGTTCGCGTGCAGTAGTTCCTATCGACGCCGACGAATCAACAGTAGAACGCATCGCAATGGACGACCCACAGGTGCAAAAGCACATGGAAGGAAAAACTCTTCGGAAGAAAATTTTTGTACTGAATAAACTGATGAATTTCATCGTTTCTTGATATATGACACAAGGCGGCTCGCAGCCGCCTTGTCTTTTTTTGCGCTGTACTCGTGGAACCAGATCTTCTAATTACGCTCCTTATAGGTTGTATCGTCGGCTTGAGCTCCGGCATGTTTGGCATCGGAGGAGCTCTTATTGCAACTCCCCTGCTCAATACAATCCTCGGCCTGCCGCCCTTGCTGGCGCTTGCCACGCCACTTCCAGTAGCTATTCCCTCGGCACTGACAGGCACAATTACTTACTATCGCTACGGCCTCATCGACTTCAAATCGGCAAAGTATATTCTGATTGGCGCCCTGCCTGCAAATATCGCCGGAGTCTATGCGACCAAGTTGATAGGAGGCTCTGGCCTGATGATGCTCACTGGCATATTTCTGGCTTATGTCGGTATCACGTTCTTTATTCGCGGCTGGCTACAACGCGAAGAACCTCCCAGACCTGATCAGCAGGAACAGCAAAGAACAACGCTGCTTCTGATTACTGGTGCTTTTGCCGGATTCCTCTCGGGTCTGTTGGCTATCGGCGGCGGGATTGTCATGGTTCCGGCGTTCATACGCTTCAACCACATGAAAATGAAGAAAGCACTGGCGACATCCTTGTTTTGCGTGGCGATTCTCGCCATTCCATCCAGCTTAGGCCATTTTCAGCTCGGCCACATAGATATCCGGCACATGCTCGTGCTCATGATTTCGGCAGTTCCGCTGTCGTATCTCGGTGCACGGATGGCAATTGCCATGCGCAACAAGATACTCGAACGCGCCTTTGGCACATTTACCATTGCTTTTGCTCTGTACTTCCTCTTACGGCAGATCATGTAAGTAATATTCGGTAGTAAAGCTAAATGCTATTGGGTGCAGATTTTAGCTAAACAGAGCTTTACTGAATTGTGGTCGGGCGAGATTAATGGTAAAGAGTACAGCCATAGCCGTGTCTACAGGATTTCAGGGGATCAGTTCTACGCTTTGCTGTCCGGACAAAAGGATGCTTTGTATCAGCTCTACAGAGCTTTGCCTACTGCCATACGGGATTATCTCGCTTCAATTGGAGAAGACAGCAACACTGCTGGCGGCTCAGCAATAGACGAAATTAGAGCAGCGGCGACAACCTCCAGGCGCAATATATTAGATCAAATCACATT
The DNA here is from genome assembly GCA_002483085.1 of Ignavibacteria bacterium UBA7675. Lineage (GTDB taxonomy): Bacteria > Bacteroidota > Ignavibacteria > Kapaibacteriales > UB7675 > UBA7675. The sequence goes on along the minus strand of DLHF01000052.1, from coordinate 175,008 downwards.
TGAAAATTACAGCTATTATTGGGGATTTAACGAGTTATAATAACTGTTAAGGAATGCAATAATAGAATAGCCCATTTCGCGCGCCAGATTGACAGGGACGGCATTGCCTATTTGTTTGTACTGCTGTGCTAACGAACCCGCAAAGTCCCAGTTGTCGGGAAATGTCTGAATGCGAGCGTATTCTCGAACGGTAAACGGACGTGTTTCATCCGGATGGCATCGCTCAGTTTGCTTTTGGGCAGGGCTACAAGTTAGGGTAAGCGAAGGTTCATCCCATCCAATTCTTCTTGCTATTCCTGTTTTACCGCCGCCAAGATAAAAACTGCCCCCCATAAATTCTTTCTGAATCTCCACAGGTAAATTGCGCCAGTACCCTTTAGGCGGAACGAGATCCAAAACTTCTTTTTTTCTTTTGGGGTATTGTGCCCCATTCGAAGCGGGAACATCACAATCATAAAGATCGCCCTTTTTCAGAGCATCCTGAAGATTATAGACTCTCTTATATGGTTTTGGATATTCATACTGTAGGTCAATATCCTCTCTAATCCCAACTAATATAAGGCGTTCCCTTTTTTGCGGTACTTTATAATCAATAGCTCTCAGAACTCTTATCGGCTCCACCCTATAGCCTATTTCATTGAGAATAGAAATCATGCCTCGCAGGGTCTTGCCACCATCATGGTTCAACAAACCCCGCACATTTTCGCCAATGCAGATAAGAGGATTTACCTGCTGAACCACTCGTGCAAACTCATAAAAAAGGGTTCCTCTTGCATCTGCCAGACCTAATTTTTTCCCCGCATAACTAAATGCCTGACAAGGAAAACCACCTGTAACAATATCGACATTATTATGGTATTCGGAGAAATCGAGATTCCTAATATCCCCTTCTATAACATTCCAATTCGGGCGATTCTTACGCAGAGTTTCACACGCCCACTTATCCACTTCGTTAAGAGCTACACATTTTAATCCAGCCTTTTCTAAACCAACGGCGAGCCCTCCTGCACCAGCAAACAGCTCTATCACAGTATAGTCAAGGTTGGGTAGAACATCATTACGGGAATCTTCTTCCTCTTCAAGGAAATCAGAGAACAAATTCTCAACTTGTTCTTTTCTGTACATCCGATAGTTACTTACCGGCTCGCGAGCAGCTATCAGTTTGCCCTCTCTATCCCATCTCCTAAGTGTCTCTTTACTTTTACCCACTAATTCGGATGCTTCTGATAATGTCAGGTATTTGTTCATTGATAGTATTGGCAATACATTGATAACCACATTAGACAACCTTACACAAGGGTTACAAATTTAGACAAAAAAACTCGATTTCAGACAAAAAAGATGAGTTAAGTGCTCGATTATTTTCGTTAATGAAGTCAAAGCGCCATCATAAGCGCTCAGTAGGAGTTCCATCGCGGAACAACCGTGCCTGCCTTTATTTCTCACTGGCATTTTCCTGAAAAACTTTATCACCGCAATGCAGTAAAGCCTCGTTTTCATCTTCTTTGCGTAAGGTTCTGCCAGCTTTAGGAACAAAGAATTAGCTGCATTTGCCCAATCGCAACCGAGAAGCCCCCTTTATCTTCCCCCGAAATTTCGTATCTTCGCAGTGCTGTATGTATCCTGTTATCAATCGTGAGTCCTATGCTTTGTCTGCAAACTCCGACTAATGCCGAATGGGTTGAAGTAGCAAGCCGTCATGTGGAAGAGATTCTGATCGACCACGCACACTGCGAAAAAAAAGCCGCCGCCAATGCCATGTCGATGATTAATCGCTATCCCGATAAAGACCCATTGGTACGGGAAATGATCGCCCTGATTCTGGAAGAAACAGAGCACCTGAAATTTGTCTTTGAAGAACTGCAACAGCGCGGTATTTCGCTTACACGCGACCGTGGCGATTCCTATGCTCAACAGCTTACGCAGCACATCCGCAAGAATGAACCCGCCCGGCTACTAGACCTCCTGCTGGTAGATGCACTGATAGAAGCGCGATCCTGCGAACGATTCTCCCTGCTCTCTAAATGCGAAGAAATCGCCCCCGAACTGCGGAAACTGTATCATTCGCTTTTGGCTTCCGAAGCCGGACATTACCGCACTTTTACCGATATCGCCCGTATGTATTTTCCGGCAGAGGAAGTAAAAGAACGGCTCAACGAGCTTGCAGCTATCGAGGCCGATATCGTGAGCAGTCTTCCTAATGAGCCCACAATGCACGGTTAGCAGTACTCATATAGGCAGAATCAGACTCCTCATCTGTGCATAAATCGCAGCAGCAACCGATAACATTCCACAAGTCTTTTCGTCCATTGCTTTGCCAGTTTTGGCAACAAAGAACTACAAACAGCGGTATGAAGAATATATGAGCACACAACCGCGCATAATTTTTATGGGAACGCCGGAATTCGCAGTGGCATCTCTGGAGGCAATCCACAAGGTGTACTCCGTTGCGGCAGTTGTCACCACGCCCGATAAACCACAAGGTCGGGGCTTAAAAGTCCTGCCCTCGCCTGTAAAAGCAGCGGCGCAGCAGCTTGGTGTCGATACGATTCTCCAGCCTGCATCGCTGAAAGCACCGGAGTTCCGGCAGGCAATAGAAGAGCTGGCTCCCGATATCATCGCTGTGGTGGCTTTCCGCATTCTGCCCCGGTCGATCTATACGCTCGCGCGCCTCGGTTCGTTCAATATCCACGCCAGCCTGCTGCCGCGCTATCGCGGTGCGGCGCCTATCAACTGGGCAATTATCAATGGCGATAGCGAAACAGGCGCAACGTCGTTTCTGCTGGCCGACAGTGTCGATACTGGCGCTGTGCTCGATATGCGCTCGCTCGGCATACCCGATGGTATGACTGCAGGCGAACTGCACGATACTCTTATGCCCATCGCCGCACAGCTTGCAGCCGATACGTGCCGCGCACTGGCCGAAGGTACGGCGGTAGGCCGTCCGCAAAACGACGAACAGGCTACACTCGCCCCCAAGATTTTTCGCGCCGATTGCCGCATTCCCTGGCACAAAAGCGCGCGCGATGTCCGCAACTTTATTCACGGTATGGCGCCCTACCCGGGTGCGTGGACCGAAATGCACGGCAAAACACTCAAGATTCTCCGCGCCGAACTGCACGAGCACTCGGCTCTGCACATAGGAGAATTTGCTATCGGCAATGGCGTGTTTCGCGTGGGCTGTGGCAGTGGCGAAATCGCCGTGCGCCAGCTCCAGCCCGAAGGCAAAAAGGCACTTTCTATCGACGATTTTATGCGCGGATACCGCGGACCTGATCAGGGAATAGTAGTATGAGAACACTTCAGGACTTTGTCGTTGCACAGGAAATAATGGTGGTAGCACATCGCGGTTCCTCGGGCACAGCACCGGAAAATACTTTTGCAGCTATCAACGAAGCACTCCACGCAGGTGCACATATGGTGGAAATCGACGTGCAGTTTACTGCCGACGACGAAGCCATTGTCTTCCACGATGCCATACTCGGTCGCACAACCGATGGCACAGGCAAAATACGCAGGCTGCATTCGAGCGAAATCTCTCATCTGGACGCAGGCTCGTGGTTCGATCCACGCTTCGAGGGCGAACGCATTCCTCTGCTTACTGATGCCCTTGGCCTGCTGCGCGGGCGCGCCTATGTCAATATCGAAATCAAACCGCCCCAGCCCGACGAAGACTATACATTGCGAATAAGGCGCATTGCTGCAATTATCGAGCATATGGGCATGCAGGCGCACACGCTGTTCTCGTCGTTCCACTATGCCTCGCTCGCCTATCTGAAGTCGCTTTCAGAGCGATTCCACACCGCTGCAATACATATCCCCGGCGATCCCCGGCTTCCCTCGGAAGCAGCCGCCGAAACCGGATGTGAAGCCTATGTATGCGCTCTGCGCGACTTTACCCACAAGCGCTCGCGCGATGCTCGCCAGCACAATATCTACGTGGGCGTGTACACGGTGAACTCGTCCGACGATACATGCCAGGCGCTCGACCGCAAAGCTAAAGCAATTGTCACAAATTTTCCAGCGCGCATTATCTCCGCTCTGCACAACACAAATAGTCAGTAACCGACCCGCGATTTCCGTGTACAGAAGTTGTAGCCAACAGCTAAGAGAATGCTATCGCTTCAGTCTCTGCCCTCGCGCTTGGTCTCTGCACCGCGCTGCACAGCCGCCGCGTGGCTGTACGACCCCAATCGCAGATGTTTTTCTGGCGGTAGGCACTCGCCCAGTAATAGGATCAGAACACAACACAGGCCTGTAGTCCGATAGGGTTGTAGGTGCGAGCGCTGGCAGGGTAAAATCCATAGACGATACCAAGCTGAATACCGGGGATCGAGCGCGCGAATTTCAGGCTGTATCCAGCGGAGAGATACGCGCCAAACGTAACTTCGGGAGAAGAATTGAAAGCGATGAAATTTTCGTAGAACTGCGTGATCCCCGCATTGGCCTGTATAAAAGCGCCACTGCCGAGCTCGGAGCCAAAATAGCGCACAATGCTAATACCACCGTGAATCATGTCGCGGCGCCCAAGCGAGCCCGCAAGCATGGCTACACCTGCACCTGTATGAGCCATGCCCATCAATGTTGTGTAACCGCTGAACACTAAAGCGCCATTTGTGCCGGGTGATTCCCCCGTTACCCTTGTCATCTGGCCACCTATGAGCCCAAGAAATCTGCGCGGTTCATCCTCCGTGCGTTCTTCAAACTCCGCAGGCAACTGCGCACGCAAAGCGGGAGCAGAACAAAGAGTAAAAGCCCCAACGAGCAGACACAGAGTGCGATATATTATACTGAGCATGAATACTCCCGGATTATTACTGGACGCTTTTTTTGCGTAACATTGTCAAAATATTCCTGTTTACTTCTTCCTATCGTTTGTACTTCTACTATGAATCCAACTATCATCGGAGTGATTGCCGGCTGCTGTAGCGCATTCGGGCTTGTGCCACAGGTTGTAAAAACACACCGCTCGCGCCATACCAAAGACCTATCGTTCGGCATGATTTCCATAGCCGGAAGCGGTGCAATCCTCTGGACTCTGTACGGGCTGATCACTGCCGACTACGTGATTATCATTACTAATATTTTCGTCGGGATCATGTACGCATACCTAGCATTCATGAAAATAAAGCACGGATAGAATCGCAGGATTTGATATTTTTGCCGGATACCGCGCCCTGTGTATTCGAAGCAAACAATGAGACGCACAGAATACGGCAAAGATTCCCGCAACCTGCTCTGGTGTGAAAAAGGCATAGCAAGCAACCTGCTGTAGACAACAGAGGGCGGTGTTTCGTTACAAGAACAGGGCACAAAGTACGGACAATCCAGAAAACCCCAACGTCATAAATTCCTTATCGAGGTGCGAACCAGTATGAAACACACGAACTTTTTCGATATTCACAAGCGGCTCGGAGCCAAAATCGTATCCTTTGCCGGATTTGAGATGCCGATTCAGTATCCCAAAGGTATTCTTCAGGAACACATGGCGGTACGCGAGCGCGCAGGCATTTTTGATGTGTCGCACATGGGCGAAGTAGAAGTGCGCGGCGCCGATGCTCTGGCATTTATCCAGAAAATCAGCATCAACGACGCATCGAAGCTCGAACCGGGTAAAGCACAGTACTCCGCGATGTGTTATCCCGATGGCGGCGTTGTGGACGATATGCTCGTGTATCACTGCGGCGACTACTATATGCTTGTAATCAATGGCTCGAATGTGGAAAAAGACGTGGCGTGGATGCGCGAAAACGCCGAAGGGTTTGATATCCAGCTCGACGACATCAGCGATGATATTAGCCTGCTGGCAATTCAAGGTCCCCGGGCTATTGAAATCCTGCAGCCGCTTACCGAAGCGAACCTCAACAATATTTCGTACTACAGCTTTACAACCGGAGAGCTCGCGACCGTTCCGATGATTATCTCGCGCACAGGCTACACCGGTGAACTCGGCTTTGAGCTATACTTCCGAGGCGACCAAGCCACAGCCGAAGCAGTGTGGAATGCGATCATGGACGCAGGTGCCAGCAGCGGCATAGAGCCAGTAGGCTTGGGTGCGCGCGATACGCTGCGATTAGAAAAAGGATATTGCCTGTATGGTAATGACATCGACCAGACAACTAACCCGTTAGAAGCGGGCCTAGGCTGGATTACCAAAATCAACAAGGGCGAGTTCAACGGCAAAGAAGCAATTGTTCGCACCAAAGAAGAAGGCCCGAAGCGCAAGCTCGTGGGGCTCAAAGTGCAAGCCGATAAGTTTATTGCCCGCCACGGCTACCCCGTTACAGCCAATGGCGAAGAAGTGGGAACAGTGACAAGCGGCAACATCTCCCCTATCCTGAATACTGGCATCGCGATGGGCTATGTGCGTACCGACTTGGCAACGCCGGGCACTATCGTCAATATTTCAGCGCGCGGAAAAGAGTTTGCCGCTGAAGTTGTTAAGCCGCCATTCCTGTAAAATAACAAGCGCCGGAGGATCGCTCCGCCAGCTATCGCACTCGGCTGTCAACGTGCAGACTTCACACTATCTTCAGGTGGTTGTATAATAGTACAACCGCCTTTTTATTTACTATGCGAAAAGAAGTACACCCTATGGGCTATACCATGATCACCATTCTCCACACCGACATCACTACCCTTGGCGTCGATGCTATTGTAAACGCGGCTAATTCCACACTGCTCGGCGGGGGCGGTGTAGACGGTGCTATTCACCGCGCAGCCGGGCCAGAATTGCTCGAAGAGTGCACAACACTCAACGGCTGCCCAACCGGGCAAGCCAAAATTACAAAAGGCTACAACCTCCGCGCACAGTATGTGATTCACACCGTTGGCCCTGTGTGGCGCGGCGGCACCAGCAACGAAGATGAACTGCTCGCGCTGTGCTACCGCAATAGCTTGGCGCTCGCTGAGCAATACGGACTCAGGACCATTGCTTTCCCAGCTATCAGCACGGGCGCTTATGGCTTCCCACACGAGCGAGCAACGGTGATTGCTCTGTCGGAAATGACAGCGCACCTCCGCCAAGGAAACGGCATCAGCGAAATTATTTGCGCCTGCTTCGACGCAGGAATGGAACGGCTGTACGGGCACGCGCTTAAGCACCTGAAGTTTGCATAATACTTCTCTCTTTCCGGCGCGCAAGGAGCTGACGCAGAGAAAGGACATGCATGCTATACGCTATTGGCACCAGTACGGCGGGCAGCAGCACAAAGGGAAACTGAGCGACGATGGTATTCGCTGGCTCGTTCATAAATACACGCAATGGTGTGGGCATCGACAGTATCGATACAACGACGATATTGAGAAGCAGGCCGAGACCGGCTATATTCCACACTACCGCCACACGCGGCGACCACGATTTTTTCACAAAGCAGAAATACGCTACTATAGGTGCTGTCAGCCCCACGAGAATATCCCAATTGCGCCCCTCGAATGTCATCTGCACCGGCAGCAGGTTCAGCACGTGGAGCACCCACAGAAGCAGTTCCACCACAATGCGAAAACTCTGGATGCCGATAAGCCACGCAGGAGGCACAGCAGCCAGCAGTACCTTCGTCGATGGTCGTAACATGACCACCACCAGAGCGGCCAGAGGAACCACGAGCACAATGGCCATACGGGGTGGCATAGTAGAAAAATCAAGAAAGCCTACCAGTGCCAACACCGATACGAATCCCACCCAACTCGCAAAAACAAGTGATGTTGTGTTTACAATTCGTCTTCTCTTTTCGGAAGTAAGAGTAACTGCGGCAAGAGCCGAACGCACGCCGAGAACAATCAGCCCAAGGCACAACAGTGAGAGCAGGAGAAAACCGGAAAAGACAAGCGTGTACATCATCATCTCCATAAAATATTAAACATTACCAATGCGAACATACGCATTGTGGCACAGCAGGCTCATACCAGAAATTGCTATTTTTAGCTACTGGGGTTACTGGGCGCGAAAGCGGCTGGGATACATACCCGTGTGGTTGCGGAACACGCGGCTGAAAGATGCCGGATTCTCAAAGCCGAGATACTCTGCAATGTCGTGTACTGCTACAAGGCGGCTGCGAAGCAAATCACAGGCCCGTTGTACGCGTACCTGACTGATGAACTGGTATGGCGTTGTGCGAAATGCTTCCCGAAATAACCGCAAAAAGTGAAATTTGGAAAGGCAAGCAGCCGAGGCGAGTTCGTCCAGCGTGAGCGCACTGCGGTAATGCTCGTAAATGTAATCAACAGCGAGCGACAAACGGCGATACACTTCGGTGCGGGTAGTGGCCTTTACTGGTGGCAATGAGGAAATCGTGCGCAGAATATCGCAGTGGCGTTCAAGCAGATAATGTACTATGAGTGCGAGCCGCTCTTCGTACCACAGCCCGGAGGTTACTCCCGCCTTCCCTGCCGCGTGCAGTGTGGCAACAAGTGCATTAAAACGGTTGTCGCGCGGGTACAGTTTATTGAAAAAAGCTATAGAGCTGCTCGCATCGTCTGCATGTTCCAGCAAATAGCTCGTGGAAGAAATAGCGCTGTGCAGCACCTTGTCGGCAAAGGAATGGCCGAGATGAATGTTGAATGTCTCTACGGGCTGCGGGCTATTGATCTCTAATGTGTAGTGCTGCTCTGGATTGGTGAGAAAATACACTGATTCGTCGACCTGTGCACGGCGCCCGTGCACAGATGCGTGGCTTGTACCGGAAATATTGAGAAAGACGGACAGCGGGCCTTTCACGTCCGGGCGCAAGATGTTCTCTGCGCTGGCATTGAGAATAAGTGTGGGCCAACCGCGACCGTCGGCATTCCACTGTACGACTTCGTTTTTCAGCCATGAGAGATCGGGAAACGCATGCCGGATCATACTCACTCCTCTGTTCTATGGCAAGAGGACTATTTGCATTTATCAGCTTCGCGCCAGTTCTTCTACCTTCGCCAGCATATTCTGCCACGCTGCCACTTCAGCATCCGCAGCCGTTGGCTGGTCGTGTCCATTGCTTACATGCGGGTTGCTATCGCCCATAAAGCGGATGGCTTTCATACCAAAGCGCTTTGCCCCAAACACATCAGTAGCTTCGATATCGCCAATATGCACACATTCGCTGGGCTGTGCATCTACGCCTTGTATTGCGTGCTCGAAAGCTACAGGATGCGGTTTGGCCACGCCAGTTTCATCGCTAAAGCTAAAAGCGCTGAAGTAGTGCAGCACACCTTTGCGCTCCATCAGCTCCATCAGCACCGAGCCGGGCGAAAATGCAGTGTCGGAAATCAGCGCAAGGCGATACTTCGATGCAAGCTGTTCCAATGCTTCTTTTGCACCGGGCAAAAGCGCCGGAGGGCTTACCAGCACACCTTCGCAAAATTCTTTTGTAAGCGTCTCGATGGCTTCGGTATCGGGCTGAATCCCGGTGCGCTCCCACACATATTCTACCAATGTGCTGGTGAGCGGAGTTTTCTGTTCGTTGCGCCACACAGCATTGAAATACTCAGTGGTTTGGTGGTAGCAGCGCCCCAGCAGTTCGTCGTCGGGCGTATGCCCAAGGCGCTCTACTTCGCGGCGTAGGGCCTGGCGGCGTGCTTCGCGGCGTATCTCGCCATTGCTGGAATCAAATATCGTATTCCAGAAGTCTATTGTCACTGCTTTGATAGCCATAGTTGTCCTGCTTCTCGCTCTGATACTGTATATCGATTTTAGAATCTACCGGCTGGCAATTCATTGAGAGCTATTGCGATTGGGGCTGCACAACACGCGGCGGATGTGCAGCGCGGTGCAGCGACCAAGCACGAGGGCGGAGACCGAAGACAAAAGGCTATTTTGCCCCGATGATCGCAGTTGTACACAAAGCCTGTCTGCAACAGTTCGCCAGCGAAAGAGACAGCTCTTGTTGTCGCGCGGCTTGCTACTGTGCTTTATTATTTTTTTCCGCACCAGCGCGCAAGCGCGTCGCAACGGAATTCAGAGTTTTCAGGAGTTCATCAACTGCGGCAGGAGCTTCCGAGCCATGCGAGCGGCGAATAGAAGCAATGCCTTGCGGGTCGATTCTGCGAATGATTTCATAGCGATCCGACGGCGTAGCTTCGTACAGCGTATCCCACTTTGCAACAGCCTTCATCGCTTTGGCAATAGCTTGCATTTCTGCATCAGTGAGCTCAGCTTTTACAGTATCGGCAATACCGTACAGCTCGGCCTGCGAACCTTCGCGTATCAGCAAATTTTTTGTGCCTTCGCTGTCGTATGGCGATGCAAAATAGTCGATTGTCGTGTAATCAGAAATCGGCGAATCGGGTTTATTATCGCACGACACACACAGCAGAAGGGCTGCACAACACACCAAAAAGTGCTTCATAATTGAGGTCGATGAAAAGTGGTACAGCCACATCAGCTCGACGAACCGGGCGAAGTAAGCTGGTTGAGAACATTTACATTTTCTGCGGGCATCACGCCGCGCCAAAACTTCCACTCTTGCGAGCGGAACGCGTTGATTTTGTCTGGCAGGCCAAGCCGCTGGTAGTATTTTACTGTACGCACAGCCGCATCGTACACCTCGTATGCAGCTTCGTCGTCCTGGCGGTCGGCATAGGCGTTTTTAGCGCGTGCATAGTCGCGCTGTGCTTCCTCCAATGCCTGGCTAAACACCTGGTGCTCCATGCCACTGCGCACGCTATCGGGCACAGTTTTCATCACAATAAGCGAGTCGAGGAAATGCACGCTTTCAGCATGCGAAAGCAGGTCGGGCCAGAAATCGCTGTACACTTTTATGGCCGGAACCGACACGCTGCCAGCGTTGAGCGTTACCACTTCGGGATTGCCGCCGTCGAGCCCTAAAGCGCTGCTATAAGCGCCGTCGCGAAAGCGAATCGCTATCAGCCCCCGGCCAACGATGGGATCGTTGCCACCAGCATCGGTGTACACGAGCGCTTCTGGATGCTCATCGTCGTCCATGTTCAGCATTTCTACCGCCGAGCCATAGAACACCGCTGTACCGTACTTGCGGTCGAAAGCGTCGCTGCTCTGGTTGTACTCGTACACAAACACCGAGTCGAACTCCGCCTTCGTATCGGGAAGAGGAGCCGAGAGCACCGTAACAACCGCATCGTCGTATCCATCGCGGTTGATGTCCACACGCACAACGTCGCTTTTCATCGAGGCGTACTGCTCCGGCACTGTAAAGGAAGGCTGATTTTCGTGCCGTACATAGTCGGACCCACCTTCGATGGGCTTTTGTCGCGGCTCGGTAGAGCATGCAGCAACTAACACGGCGCATGCACCGAGCACAATAGGAACAATATTGCTTTTAATAAAATTCATATGTTCACACTATGATAAAGCCGCCATTCTGACTGGCAATGCGGCATAATTTACAGATTTTTCTTCATACCGCCGCACACGCGAGCTCGAAGAAAGTCCTAAAATCCTGAATTCTACAGGATTTTGGCGTTTTGCCTTATTCTATCTGGTCTACTCCCCTTTGCATACTACCATGCAGAGAAGAAAGTTGCCAGATGTGTTGGCTCCAGCTTACACGCCTGCTACTGGTTGCCGGGCAAGGATGTGCTTACAGCATCAAGAAGGCCACAACAAAACGCATCGCAGCATCGCTTCGGCCTCCGCCCTCGTGTTCAGCCGCTGCACCGCGCAGCACTCACCGCCGCGTGGCTGTGCAACCACTTACCGCTTTTTTTCCTCTATCCACCAGTCGGATTACACCTAATTTCCCCAAAAAGGCACGCCCTACTCCACCAGTTTTTCAATTTTAATTGAAATGAACATAGTTTTATTCAGTATTTTTTGGTGCGGTATTGGTACAATAGATGTATAGACCGAAGTTTTTTCAAACAGTAAGACCGTACAACCTATGGCATTTCTGCTGGCGACGACACACTTTACAACAAACGCATGCTGACAGCTCACTGGTTCTCACGGGAACAACGCAGGATTATACGGCGCGCGCTCGATGGCGTGGTGACAATTATCGGCATTGGTTCGATTGCAGCCATAATAGCAGAACTCGGATTTTTCCTTACATGGGATCAGATCGAGCTTGTCGATACAATCGTTTCTGTGTTCGTAACATTTTTTGTTATTCAGGAAATTGTGCGGCTGCTGCTTATGCCTCGTGCTCGCTCCTATTTCCGCGAGAGGCGGCCTGAAGCTATCATCATTCTCGTCATTTTCCTGCAACTGCTCTTTCCCCATGCCATCCATTACGTCGGCTTGATATTTGCGCCCGATCTCCGCATCGAACAGCTCGCGCTTCTTTCTCTGGCAGCGACGCAGGCCACCTTGGTCCTATCGCTGTTTATTCGCGCACTTCGGTACAACGAGCTATTAGGCACGATCAGGCTGCCTCCCGGAGCACTGTTTATTATCAGCTTCGTGCTTTTGGTGCTCGGCGGCACACTGCTCTTGCTGCTTCCGCGCGCCTCTACAATCCCTCTGTCGTTTACCGATGCATTATTTACAGCCACGAGCGCCGTGTGCGTTACGGGCTTAATTGTCGTCGACACCGCCACAGCCTTTACTCCACTTGGCCAAGCAATCATTCTGATGCTGATTCAGGTAGGAGGCTTGGGCATTATGACGCTTACAACTTTTTTTGCTCTGTTTTTCTCCGGCGGTATCTCCATACGCGAGCGGCTGCTGATGTCGGCTGTGCTCAGCGAGACCAACATCGGCGAGGTGTCGTCGATCTTGCTGCGCATTGCTTTGCTCACGTTCTCTATCGAGGGTATCGGAGCACTTGCTTTATATATATCGCAGGGCGGTTCGTTCATCAACTTCGACCCCTACGGATTTTATTACAGCATCTTCCACTCTGTTTCGGCATTCTGCAATGCGGGCTTTTCGCTGTATTCAGCCGGGCTATACGACGAAGCTGTACGGTCGAACTACGGCCATCATACAATTATTATGATGCTCATTACTCTGGGAGGCCTCGGTTTCACAGTGATTTCGGAAGTGCTTCGCACACTCAAGCTCTGGAAACCGCGCTCTTACCGCCTCCAGTATCGCTTGTCGATCTTCTCGCGGCTGGCACTCATCACCGCAGCAGTTCTACTGGTGGGCGGCACGCTCCTGTTTTTCGTCGTCGAATCGCAGTATTCTTTTCAAGGCATGTCTACCGGCGATCAATTATTCCAATCGCTGTTCCTCTCTGTCACCTGCCGTACTGCAGGGTTCAATATTAGTCCGATGGAAATCCTGAGCATCCCAACGGCGCTTATTATGATTGTACTCATGTGGATTGGCGCTTCGCCCGGCTCCACCGGCGGCGGCGTCAAAACCACGACAATAGCTCTTGCCATACTCAACATACGCAACACGATACGAGAACAGAAGTACATAGAAATTTTCTATCGCCGCATTGCTACAGCAGATGTGACCAAAGCGTTTGCAATCATCCTGCTGTCGATGTCTTTCATAGGCATAGCCAGCATGATCCTGGTGTACTGCGAGCCCGACAAACAGCCCGCCGACTTACTGTTCGAGGTGGTATCGGCCATGGGCACCGTGGGACTCTCTCGCAATATTACCGGCTTCCTCGGCGATGGAGGAAAGGTTCTGCTGACCATTACTATGTTCGCAGGGCGCGTGGGCCTTCTCACTGTGCTCTATGCTTTTATCAAACCAGTAGGCGAGGCGCGCTACAAATTCCCCGAAGAAAATATTCTCGTGGGATAAGCCGTGTTTTCATAACATTCCGTACTTTGGTAAATTGAGCGATCAGAATATCCGCAAGAGCCAGAAAAGTGCGGCAGGGTACAGAACGACAACATCATGAAAAACAGCAAATTCGCAGTTATCGGATTAGGGTACTTTGGCCTGAACTTGGCATTGCGCTTGGTAGAAGAAGGCGCAGAAGTAATTGCAGTAGACCGCGACGAGCAGCGCATCGACCACCTTCGGGATAAGGTGTCTTACGTCGTGTGCATGGATACAACAGATATGCGGGCGCTACAGAGGCTCGGCTTGCGGGATATGGATGCTGTGATCGTAGCCATAGGCGAGAATTTTGAAGGCTCGCTGCTCACAACAGCACTGCTCCAAGAAATTGGCGTGAAGCGCATTATCAACCGGGTGACATCGCCTACGCACGAACGCCTACTTAAGCTGATGAATATTACTGAGCTCGTTGTGCCCGAAGCCGAAGCTGCTAGCCAGCTTGTAAAACGCCTGCTCCTGAAAGGCGTTGTCGGTGCCTTTGAGCTCTCGCGGGAATACAGTATTATCGAGCTGGCAGCTCCGGAAATGTTTATCGGGAAAACCCTGTTCGACCTGAACCTGCGCAACCGGTACTCGCTAAATCTGGTGACAATAAAACGCATCGAGCGAAAACGCGGACTTCTCACTCTGGGCGAACAAGAAGTTGTGCGTATTATCGGTGTTCCAACCCCCGAAACAGTGATCGAAGAGCACGATATCCTCGTCCTGTTCGGCAGAGAAAAAGACATTAAGCGACTTTATGACCAATAATTCGTCAATCGAAGTATATTGTTCCTCGCTTGCCCGTGGCGCTGTTCGCGCCTGCATTCCAGCAGCCCTGTTTATGCTCGTGCTGCTGTGCGTGGCTGGTGCTCAGCCACGCCCTCTTGGCGAACCAGTGAACCTTCGCGATATCAATACATCCTCCGACGAATTTGCCCCGGCGTGGTCGCTCACCGATACAGCGCTGTACTACAACTCCACGGCAGACGGGTACTCCTTCTTTTACACGTCGAAGCGCGAAGACATCACGCGCTTTGACGCCGGAACTCGTGTGCACAGTGCGCTCAACAAGCCCCGCAATAATCAGTCGTACATCGCTTTTTCGGGTAGTGGGCAGGTTTATCTATCCAGCTACCGCATGACGCCCCGACGCCCGTATATGAACTTGTTCCAAATTTTCCGTCAAGACAACGATTCCTGGAGCGAGCAAGCTCCTGTAGAAGGGCTGAACGAAGATGGATTTTCCGGCCATCCCGCCTTTTCGCCATCGGGCACAACGCTGGTGTTTACCTCCGACCGCCCGGGTAGCTTCGGCGGCACGGATCTCTGGTTTGCCAGCAAACAAGGCAATGGCCTGTGGGAAAAGCCCGTGAATATGGGTGAGCTGCTCAACTCTATCGGCAACGAAATAACACCCTTTTTTGCGGCTGAAGATACATTGTATTTTTCTTCTAATGGCTTCGGCGGCAAAGGCGGCTACGAAGTGTTCCTTACCGTGCGCGTAGCAGGTGTGTGGCAAGCTCCGTTCCCGCTCGTCGATGTCAACACCGAGTACAATGAATCCGACTATATCCTGATCAGCCACAACACAGCGCTTTTTGCTTCCGACCGACCGGGAGGAAAAGGCGGGCTGGACTTGTACGCTATTTTTCCAGCGCCCAACCCGATAGCCCCGCCGCCAGTGGTGGAGTATTCTATCGGCACACAGGTACAGGATATCCGTATCGAAGAGTTTTCTTCTACCGAAGAGTTTCCTCTGCTTCCCTACGTATTCTTTGCACAAAATTCCTCCTCCCTGCCTTCCAATCTCAAAGCGCTGACAGCCGAAGAAGCTGCCGCGTTTACCGAGCAGTCCATCGAGCCCGAAGCAAATGCTGTGTACAGCCACTTGCTCAATATTATCGGGGCTCGAATGCGTTCGATGCCCGGCACAACACTCACACTTACTGGCACAGCCGACGAGCGCACGCCCAACGAAACAGCGGCAATTGGGCGCAGGCGTGCAGAAGCGGTTCAGGATTATCTTTCCCGCGTGTGGAGTATCGAAAAAAGCAGGCTGCCCATTGTAGGACGCGGCCTTCCCACTGTGCAGTCCAATCCCACTATTGAAGAAGGGGCGGCAGAAAACCGGCGAGTAGAGCTTCAGGGCGACTCCCGCCTGCTGGCACCGTTGCGCCTCGGAGATGTATCCACAGTCATTACTCCTCAGCAGCTCGAAGCTGCGCTGGAGGCCCGCCCCCGCAGTATGGTGCGTTCCTGGCGGCTGATCATGGCTGGCGAGAGCGGTAGCCTCGTCTTTGCGGATTCAGGCACAACTCTGCCGAAAAATCTTGTTATTCCATCGTCGCTGCTGGCGCCACTGCACAGCATGAGCAATGTCGTCCTACGCCTTACAGGGCTCGACTCGCTGGGGCGTGCCGGCATGTACGAACGGGCTCTTTCGGTACAGCGAATTCCCATTGAGCAAAAACGCCAGCTTCGGCTACAGGATAAAAGCATAGAGCGCTACAGCCTACTGCTGTTCGACTATAACCTCTCGCGGCTGAACGAAGAACACAAGCGGTTGCTGCGGCGCATCGCCCCCGGAATTACAAAGGACGCCCGCGTTATTGTAAGCGGCTATACAGACGCTATTGGCGAAGAAGCCTATAATGCACAGCTCGCAGAACAACGGGCATCGGCAGTAGCCGACGAACTGCGGCGCAATGTGCCGGGGATAAATATTATCGTGGAAGCAGTAGGCGAAAGCAATCTGCTTGATAACAATACACCGTTCGGGCGGTTCTACTCGCGAACGGTACAAATTACAATTGAAAAGCCGCTGAAATAGAGCGGCATTATTCACTCATTCTATCAGCAAAGGTCGCACTATGGAGACGACAAATCAGAACGATATCACGACGACTATTGTCGATTTTCTGAATAGCATCGGTGTTCCAGTCGTTTTTCGTACACTCGAAGGGGAGACGGTTCTGCCGGGAATTACTATCGAAAATGAAGGCCTTGCCGTAGATAAGGAAAAGCTTCTGTACCCCGGCGATCTGCTTCACGAAGCTGGCCATGTGGCAGTAGCTCCGCCTTCTTATCGCAAAACACTAAACGGCCATATCGATCCAGAAGAAGATCTTAAATACGCAGGCGAACTCATGGCCATGCCCTGGTCGTATGCAGCCGCTGTCCATCTCGGTATCGATCCGGCAATTGTGTTCCATCCGCAGGGCTATCACGGAGGATCTGTCCAGCTCATTCAGAATTTCACGGGTGGACATAACATCGGCGTGCCGGGGCTTCAATGGGCAGAAATGACTGCAACAGGAGCACTCGCCCAAGAGCTCGGTGTGCCGCCGTTCCCGCATATGATTCGCTGGGTGCGCGAGCACGATGTGCTGCCAGAACCCGCGTAAACAGTAGCATACTGAGCGCAGCCAAGCACAGTGCGGTGGTCATAGTGCTGTAGGCAAACAGCGCTTTGAGTTGAAAATGCTTTGAGTTGAAAATGCTTTGAGTTGAAAATGCTTTGAGTTGAGAATATTGTCACTCACAAATAAAAGCCGGGACACAGACACAAGCCCTGCTCATCGTGCAGATGGAAGCAGGGCGGGCGCTTACAAGGTTGCCCGTGTCTGCTCCTGGAGCCGGGCAGAAATACCCGTACTTCTACACAGTTACAGGAGTTTTCATGGTGATTAGTTTAAGGTTTATTAATCAGTCGCAGGCAACCGACAATCCGATAATTGCAATTACTTGCGCCGAGGCGAGCGCTGGCGTGCCGGTTGTTGCATGGCACATTATCCGCAATATCGGCCCAGGCAGCAACTATCCCTTTACCTATTCGTCGGAGCTCGGAGTGGTAGCAAGCGACGACAATGGCAATTATACGGCACAGCTCTCAGCACAGCTCGGCACTGCCTTTTCGGTGCGCAGCACTGCATCGGGCAATCAGCTCGTGTACGATGGTACAACGCTTCACCCAGATGCAATCTCGGTGAAAAATCTTCTTCCGTCGGGGAGAATAACAGCGTTCTTGTACAGGGATCAAAATGTGTGTGCAAAGTCCGGCCCCCTGCGACCCAATACGCGGGTAAACTTTAGCTTTGCACCATTGCTGTACATCGGCAGGGCGGCGAGCGTGACGGAAGGAGACATATCGACATCGGCTGTATTTGCCGTCGAGCCAGTGCGAATTAGCCTGAACGGTGTTACTAATGCCGATATCGTGATGAAAGGCGGCGGGGAATCACCGCTCCTATTTTCGGTGGAAAATATCAATCGACCGGAATAATTACAGTTCTACTGTTTCTACAAAGGATGTCTCATGGCGACCATTAGAATACGGCTTGTCAACCAATCGCAGGCAACGGACAACCCAATTATTGCAGTTTCGTGTACGGCTCCTGTACCCGGCGAACGGGTGGTGGCATGGAGGCTTATCCAGAACATCGGCTCGGGCAGCATTTTTCCTTTTACCTATTCGCAAGCGCTGAACATTGTTGTGGGCGACAGCGACGGCAATTACACCCCTATGCAGCTTGCAGAACTGGGCGCGCTGTTTGTGATGACCCGCACTCCCTCGGGCAACCAACTGTTGCGCAGTTCCGAATCGGGGCAGTCAAACACGGTTACTGTAAGGAACATGCTGCCGAATGGCTCTATCAATATAGATATCTACAGAGATCAACACGTGTGCGCTCAGATTCCTTCTCTGTATCCAAACGCACAAGGCGTCTTGTCCTTCCGGCCCATGATCTATATTGGCAGAGCAATAGACGTGCAGAAAGGTGCCACTGCTACAACTGTCGAATTTACCGATGAGCTAACGCAGATCAACCTATCATCATACCGCAACTTCGATGTTGTGATGCGCGGTGGATATGCAGGCGAACCGCTGAATTTCTCGGTGGAAAACGCCAGCTCATAGCACCCAACACAAAAGCTTGACAACAGCAGCTTATTACGGTAAAAGTAAAAGCTCCTGCCCCCATGCCTATCCATTCCCCCGGGTGCTGGTCTTACCCGGCTGGGCATGCTTCTCAACAAATTCGATAATTTTCATCGATATATCCTTGCGAGTTGCTTTTTCTATACCTTCCAAGCCGGGGGAAGAATTGACTTCCATTACCACAGCGCCGTGATTAGAGCGCAGGATGTCCACCCCAGCAACATTCAGCCCCATGATTTTTGCAGCCCGCACAACAGTCTCGCGTTCTTCCGGGGAAATGCGTACTGGAGCAGCCGTGCCACCTCGGTGAAGGTTGGAGCGAAACTCCCCTTCTTTGCTTTTACGCATCATCGACGCAACAACTTTGCCACCAACAACAAGGCAGCGGATATCGCTACCCTTTGCTTCTTTGATAAACTCCTGCACAAGAATATTTGCATTCAGACCGCGAAACGCCTCGATAACGCTTTCGGCTGCCTGATGTGTTTCGGCCAGCACAACGCCGATGCCCTGCGTACCTTCCAGGAGCTTGATCACAAGCGGAGCACCTCCTACGATATTGATAAGGTCCTGCGTGTACATCGTAGAGTTTGCAAACCCAGTAACGGGAAGGCCCACACCTTTGCGAGCCAGCAACTGCAAACAGCGCAGTTTATCACGCGAACGGCTAATCGCCACCGACTCGTTCACGCAATACACATTCATCATCTCGAACTGCCGGACAACAGCCGTTCCGTAGAACGTTACCGACGCCCCGATACGCGGGATAATAGCATCAAATCCGGCAAGCTGCTCACCGCGATAATGAATGCTTGGATTGTGCGATGTAATATTCATGTAGCAGCGCAGCGGGTCGATCACGCGCACTTCATGCCCCCGTTGCTGTGCAGCTTCTACAAGACGACGCGTAGAGTACAGCTCGGGTTTTCGGGAAAGGATACCGATCTTCATGGGATAAATCAGCAGAAAGATTGACGTTAGATGTTGTGTCCCCATCGCACAGGCAGGGACCTGAAAGGTTCTTCTATGATATGTCGAAAGAGGTTGTCGGGGACGGCATATGGGCATACAGGCTTTTACTCGGCGCCAGGATTTGTGTACCGTTTCACCTCGGCGCGTTGTTTCTTCGGATAGGCGTGCCTCAGGGACTTTCCAGTACAGTACGACCGCTCCGGATCCACAACGAGGCGGTTGCTCATCGCAGTTCGCCCCAGAAGCATACGGAACAGCATGGTATCGCGGTTCGTAAGGGAAAGCTCGATATCCCATTGCCTACCGCCGATAGACAGCGGCGTGCGAATGATATACCGTTCCTCCCGATGTCCACCCGAATCACTTACGACACGGCGGTCGTACACATCCGCTTCGCATAGCAGTTCAAGATCTTTCCGCTTTCTCATTGGGCGAATACTAAAGCGCACGCGCGCGCTGCCTGCTTCGGTAAATGGCTCCACCGTGTAAGCATGCAAAGCCGATGTGCGGGCGCCAGTATCTATCTTTGCTTTGAGTGCGGGGATGCCGAGCCCGGGCAATGCTACCCATTCGCGCCAGCCCACAATCAGTCTTTTGTCTGCCAAGTGCTCCATATCTCTGCCTTTGTCTGTAGCCGAAAAAAATCGTATTCTACGGCTACATCAACGAATTCGGAGCGCCGAAAATAGTGAAATCCCGCCCGCTTGCCAAGAGGGAAAGACAGGTTACGATTTTTTATAAGAAGAACTCGTAGCAGAAAGTCTTGTGCTCGGTGAAAGCAGGCTGGATATGATAGGCTCATCAGGTGAATCCAAGCCTTATGCTCCATGTCCCAGATACTGCGGCAATGTGTGCGCCGGTGGGTCGGATAAACTATAAGTACGCAAGTACGCCTGCATCTCCGGCCTCGCGATAGTCTCCGCACCGCGCTGCACACCCGCCGCGTGGCTGTTCGCCCCATCCCGCACGTATAAACAAAAGCCGGAAAAGAGCCATGTGCCTCGGCATGTACTCTTCTCCGGCAATTGGGAACCGGCGTACCAACCCCCAATAATCAGTATAATCCGCTGAGCTTTCTGTGAATTTCTAGCTGCACTGTGCGCGAAAGGAATCGCTCTTCGGGACTGTTGTACGACGAGATGTGCGCGGGGAATTTGGTATTAGCTACGCCAAAACACTCTACGAGGTTGGCCTCTGGCACCACCTGCCGGATAAAGTCGCACACGGTGCGGGCTCGGCGTTCGGAGAGCTCGCGGTTATAGATATCGCTGCCGAGAATATCGGTGTATCCCGTGATTGTTACTTCATCGCCTGCCCCTACTCCCGCCAGAAAGCTCATAATTTCTATACGGGCGTCTTCCCTGATACGGTCCTGCGAAATATCGAACAAAATAAGCGACATTCGCTCTACCTCAACATCGGCAGTGTCGCGCACTACAGGCATCGAATGAATAACCTGGCTCAGCCTGCCGAGCGAATCAGCAAGGCGATAGCGCACATCTAATCCAATGCCATCCACAAGCGCATTGGCATCCTGTGTAGTAAGCGTCTGGCGTACCAAGTCCGGCGCACCGTCTCCCGAATCGGCAAAGATACGTCGCTGCCCTTGGTACACTTCCAATGCCCAAGAGCGAATGCCCGTGCGCGTGCTGCCCGACGGGTCGTACTCAATCTCAGGCGGGGATATATCAGTGGCTTCGGTAGTGCGCTTACACCACACAGCTTCCAAAATACGTGCATCGGAAGCAAAGAATTCCACGCGGCGGTTTTCCATGTACCCTTCTTCTTTAGGCGACTCGGTAACGGCTTGCGGCACGCACGGTACACCTTCGGCAATAGCAATGCGCGAGGGATCAATCATCCACACATCGGCGAGATACTCCCGCACAGCAGCAGCACGCTCCTGCGCCAGATCGCAGCGCCCCGGCTCAGTTGTAGGGTCGGCAGTGCCGATAAGAGTAAGAGTGCTTCCCTGTAGCTTTCGCATTCTCTCGCCCACTACATTGAGTACATCGCGGTGTAGCAATACCGGATCGCGCTGCTCTTCGTGCACAAGCAGTTTACCGCCCGATGTACGCCGGGTGTAGCGTTCGGGTATCTTTGCCGAGCTCTGTTCAAAGAACACACACGGAAGCAGGGGAAGCGCTTCGCTGACAAACCGCGTAGCCACGCTTATGCCCGCGGCCTCCTCGCGCCTGCCATCGGGGTACACAGCCGTTGCCAGAAGCGATGCCGTCGGTCCTGCCGGATCGGCCAGCACAAACATTGTATCGCGCCGGGCGACCATCCGCCGAACTTGAAGGCGCTTGCCCTGGCGCACAGTGTCCATGTATTCGATAGCTTTTCCAAATGCAAATCGCACACTGTCCATGCTCAGCACCGGCACACGGGTAGTATCTACGCGCTGTATGCGAGGAGCTTCAGGCTCCGGCGGCGCATCGACAGAAGCGTATTTAAGAGCAACACCAAAGCGAAGTGTCTGCACCTTCCAGCTTTCGTTGGCCAGCACCGATGTAAGAGGAACTGTATAGGTAATTTCTGGAGCGGCGAGCAGCGAACGGCTGGCGGTCAGCGGAATATCATAGCTCACTCCTGCAAGCACAGCAGCCTGAAATTGCGAAGCGCCGGGAAGATCGCCTGATGATTCATTCCGTGTACGGCTGTGTGTGTCGTTACCATTTCCATCCACAAATGTAGCCGTGCGTTCAGGCTTGATAATCTGCTCTTTCTGTGTATATTTTTTACCAATAAGTACACCGGCGCTCACTCCTGCCCGAAATGATAAACCTCCTACCACGCGAACAGCAACCGATGGCTCTGCGGCTACAACTGTAAGATCGGCGTCGATTGTGTGCTCAAATGCACCACTTTTGGGAACTCCAGCGATAATGACACCAGTTGTTTCCTCCGCCGAGAGCACTCCGCTTTGCTGGTTCATGCCCGCGCGTAAGTCGAACGACAACCGCGATGTGAATGGAACATTGAGCAATCCGCCAAAGGCCATGCCTGTGCCATTGCCACTTTCAAAGCGCGGACAACACGAAGGCACTCCCGGCAGCTCGCTGAACGAAGCAGAGTGCATATTGAATCCATAACCGCCGTACACGCCAAAGCGTATTGGCTGCTGCCCAGAAGCAGCGACACAGGCGACAATGCAACCAAGAAGAACAAGGGAGAGCTTTTTCATCGCACGACCTCCATACGCTGCACGATCATTTCTGTCGGCGTTTTTAGTACAAGATGATACGTTCCGGCTCCCAACTGCCCTACGTCAAAAGAAATCACATGCAGCCCTGTTTCGAGTTCGCCATCGAACGCTACTGCAACAGTGCGCCCGAGCAGGTCCACGACTTCGAGTTGAGTACGGCCTGCTTCGATAGTTTCCACATCAATTTCCGTTGCGTTCGAAGCAGGATTAGGCCGGGGCAGAGCAAGTGCAATGCGCCCTGAGGGATTGAGCAAACGAACACCGCCATCATAACAAATGCCCGTGAGCAAAAATTCGCCAGGGAGCAGCTCTACATCAGCTCCACCGCCCTCGGCAAACGCCGTGTCGAGCACAAGACTGCTGATCAAATCGCTGGCAAGACCAGCATAGAACCGCAGAGAAGCGACAATTGAGTCGCGGGTCGGAGAAACAGGTATCTGGAAACTCACTGTACCTACTGCCCCATCTACAGAAGCGATGCCATCTGCAGGCTTTCCCCGAAATGCGAGAATAGAAGCATTGTACTGTAGCACTGCCTGAAGCTGGTCAACACCCGACCAATCGAGCCCATCGGCATGCAGCATTTTAATTTTTATATCGACCAATCTACCGGGATTAGCGCTTGCATTCAGCACCTGCAATGTAATTTTTGCGCTGCCTGTCACCACCGAAAACGCAAAGGTCGTGCGCTTAGCGCAAGTGTTGCCGATTACTAATGTATCATTAAACGAACCGCGCTTCTGCGGAGAAAAACACAATCGCACTGTCGCGTTGCCGCCTGGCGGAATAGTAATGGGAAGCGGCGTTTGCACAGTAAAGCCCGGCGTGGATTGCGC
Source organism: Ignavibacteria bacterium UBA7675 (assembly GCA_002483085.1). Classification (GTDB taxonomy): domain Bacteria; phylum Bacteroidota; class Ignavibacteria; order Kapaibacteriales; family UB7675; genus UBA7675. The sequence continues at coordinate 151,369 of DLHF01000052.1, read as the reverse complement.
AAATGAAAGCGATGTAATTGTTTGCGGAAATCCCCCGGTATTGGTAAGTACATAATCGGCACAGACAACACTGCCAACTTCTACATTGTGCCGTTCATACGGAATATCGGTATTGGAGGAAGCAAGTGCAGAGCGCACGGTAAAGCCGGGGATTGCGACTACCGTGTCGATACGCAACGCGCTCGAATCTAACAGCTCTATGCGAAAGCTGCCGTCCGTATAGGGATCAATAAGGCGCGCAGTTAGCCGCATGGAATCGCGCAGTTCTCTGAATTCGTCAACGGTGACAGTGACATTCTGCATAGCGCTTACGGGAATATCGGCGAGCTCGATATGGTAATCGCTCGGCAAATCGTCCAATAGTAAGCCCGTTACTTCAAAACAACCCGCCTTCAGTTCCATGCGAGGCGGAAGAAAATCTACCGGGCTGAAGTTTGTGCCGCCGATATATCCATATGAGTTGGCTTTTCCATAACCGTACACATACACGCCTATTCCCGTGTCGGCTCGCACTGTATGCACACCGTCGCTTACACCAACAGAAGCATAGGAATATCCGGATGTACCTATGGGATTAAACGTACTCGTATTGACAGGAATACCATCTAACTGCACTGTGGCGAGCTTACTTTCGGGAGCAATAATTGTCACATATTGCTCCTCATAGGTAATATCAGACTGGCCAGACCCATTGTCTTCCATCGCCTGAACATTGATAAACCTGTACGAGCCGAGAAACTGTTCGCTGGGAGGAATGAGCATGAGAAACGGATCGCCAGTCTTCGTGCTTCCACCGCCAAAGCCACTGGAAGCCGACTCCTTGAACTGCGCTACAAGCACGGGAGCATTTGCAGTAATGTGAGAAGCACGCCGAATCACCGATTCATAATAGCCACCTGCCGACAGCGTTGCAGTAAGCACTCCGTCGATAAACACTTCCGTATTATCGAACGCAGCCAGCACGCGAAACAGATCATTTACTGTTTGAATATTCGTTCCTTTAGGTTGTTCATACGGCGTAATAAAAGCGCTCAGCCCCCATGTATCTACCGGCGGCATTTGCTCGATAAGGACATCACGCGATTGCTTATCGCTCCATTCGGGTAGGCTGGTGCGCTGGTGTCCGGCAAATACAGCAATGGGTTTATCCGACTCCACCCGTGTACCTGTCAGGTCTGTTGGTTGGTCAGCGTTCGGCCCCATGTACGCCTGCACGAGATAGCAGTCGCCCTGATCCAGCGTTACCTGCTGCGGCGCGCTTCTGTTGAGAAATGTAGGCCCTGTGGGTGTAATTGTCACGGTTGTTCCATCTTCAGTTGCTACGATGGCGAACTGTGAAGGTGTGGAGCTTCCTTGGGGTCCCAACTGAACATTGCTCATATACGACATGATCAGATAGTCCTTGCCAACGGCATCGGTAGGCAGCACCATAAAAGCATCACTTGTCAACTGAGCCTGGCTGAGGGCATAAACTGTGACATCCTCTTCCGAAGTGACGTGGAACGACTGTGGGGCAACGCGCTCGCCCTGCCCGCCATTGGCGAGAAAGGTGCCGCTGTCGTTGAAGCCTTCCAGTTCGAAACCGGCATCGCGAACACGGAAGCTGTAAATCTGCGCAGGATTGGTAATAGTAAATTTCTGCTGAAACTCCTGGCCACTCCGGTTGTAATACGTGATCACACCATTTGTTGGCTGAAGAGCCGCAACAAAGATATACAGAGAGTCCGAACGGTTAGAGTGCTCAGCTTTGTAGTTGTGGAAGTTCGGCAGGAACGTAATCCAGAAGTCCTGTCCGTGGCTGTCGATAAGCCTTCGCGCTGCCTGCGCTTGCTGCGGCTCCGACCACAGCAAAACAAAGAGCATAGCACATACCCATAGCAGGCGAATAGCTGACCGGCCATCTGGCTTCAGAAATGCGTTCATGTGTCCTCCGGGAAATCGCTCAAATTCTGTGTACGGGTACAGGTGTTCGCCGCTGCAAACAACTTATTGCATGACAATCGCAGCAGGAACAACCTTACAGGCATCTGATAAGTTACTGCGAACTCGCAGTTTTTTTTGCACATGGGCGATTCTAATTTTCAGGGTAAATAAGAAGTCTACCAGTCAGTACACCTACTATGGTACAAGAAAGACAGGAATCGTCTGTTTCTGTTTCTTTTCCCCATTGGCGTATTCCAGTCTGCGTGTACGAAACTGATACCGTTGATAGCCTTTCGGCGACAAAGAAGGATAGCACGGTCATTGCTTCAGCGCTCTCATGTATCCCGTGATGTGCACCTTACTCTTGGATAGTAAGCAACCTGCTCTGCCGGAAAGAACCATTGGCATTTTCTACGCTGATCTGATACAAATAGCTGCCACGCGGCAAGGAATATTCGCCTGTATCTTTTTTCAGCGTAACGCCGTGTTCGCCGGCTGCGAGTGCTCTATGGAGAACATTCATTACCTTTCGACCCTGCAAGTCGAACAAGTCGATGGCGACGGTCGATGCGGTGTTGAGCAGAAAAGATATTACAGTTTCGGTTGTAAACGGGTTGGGATAATTTCCGGCGAGCTTAAACTGCCCACCCGTTTCCGGCTGCAAATCGATAACACCAGTAGCCGGAGCATTAATGCCAACTGTGAGCGAAGCATTGTACCCGCCATTTCCGTCCTCTGCAATATTGACAATCTGGTATTGCGTGTTGTCAGTGTCGAAAAAAACGCCGTCGTTGGTGTTCTTAGTCGAGTTCTGTCCATGAGCGCTGTAGAGCTCTGTGTTGTTGATCTCCGTATTCAGGCTTTCGGGAAACGCCAGTTGCGACGTTGCTTTCAGCAGCGAACTGATAAACACCTGAAAATGGATATGCCCTACTCTGCCCGGATACCAACCGGGGTAAATAGTTGTAAATTTCACCTCTCCATTGCTGTCGGTAAGCTGAATGCCCCGAAAGAACGTAGCACCGCTATGGCTTTGTGTACCGAGATAGCCGGGCTGATTATTGAACCCCGAGTAGTAGCCGTCTTTGTTGCAGTGCCAAATGTCCACTCTTGCGTTGGGTATAGGAGCACAATTGTCGTTCACGTTGAGAATAGTCATGGTAAGGTACAGCGGTATGCCGCCATTGCCTTCTGTAATATCCTGCCGAAACATCGTTGTATCGCCGCTCAGGTCCAAGTCGTAGGGTCCTTCTGTCTCCTGTGGAATCAGCACACAGCCGTCCTGAAGAAGTGTCTCTTTGCTCGCCGTGCCCGCAGCGCTCTGCTGCCAAGGAATCAGAGAGCCAAGCCCTATGGCTCCTACGCTTTTTAAAAAATCTTTCCGTTTCATACGCACACTCGCTTTCGCTTTTAGTTAAAAATACCGCGATACTCCTGTTGCACTCTGTGAGAATTATACTCCGAATAACTCTTCTTCTATGCAGTTGCCAGCAAGACAATACTGGCAGAGAGAACCTTACATTTCCAAGAGCTTCACCTGGCTACCATCGGCAGCACACAGAACAACTGTACAACGCAAAAAGCCGCTGCTGGGACTCCAACAACGGCTATTTCTCTGGCGTATAAGAATCGTTTTTTAACGGCTTACGGTGTTGCTCCGAGCTTCAATTGCACCAAGCCAGTGCTGAACGTCGTGGTATCGAGAGTAGTAAAATGGCGGAGCGCAGGCGCGCCACCAAACAGCGGGATGCCCTGCCCTACAATAACGGGATGAATCGAAAGCACAATCTCGTCGATAAGTCCGGCGTCGAGCATCACGGTATTGATCTCGCCACCTCCCACAAGCCAGATATCCCGGCCCGGCTGCTGCTTCAGTTCGCGGGTGAACTGCACAATGTCGCCGGAAATAAACTGCACAAGTTCCGTATCGCTCCTGCTGCTGTCGCGCGTGAACACATAGTTCTTTTTGTCTGGATATGGAAAGCTGTCGAACGACAAGCTCAGCCTGTAGGTTTTGTAGCCCGAAATCGTGGTATCGATGGAATCGTAAAAATTGCTGTAGCCGTAATCCTGATCGGTAAACAGCCAGTCGATCTGTTCGTCGCCCCCTGCAATGTAGCCGTCGAGACTCGACGCGATAAAGAGAACAAGTTTTCTCATACAATGATAAAGAGATAGAGTACCGGCAGCCATTGGACTTCCGCAAAAAAATATTCGGCGCAAGTTACGCAGAGCGCGTAATGGTAAAATTGTACAAAATGTACGATGATACTGGTTACCGCAGTAAAAAAGGCTGGAGCATTGCAATGTCCTCTGGTGCATCCGAGAGCAGAAGAGTGTTGGGTGCAGAGCCGAGAATACGGCGCCCGGCGAGCCTCTGCTTATACCGGCGCGGCGAAAGCTTGCACAACGACTTAAACACGCGGATAAAATGCGCCTGGTCGTAGAAGCCGTGTTGCAGAGCGATTTCTGTGAGCGGCACATCAGCATGGCGAGATATTGCAGACAATGCACGGTTGATATTCGACAGATGCAAATACTGCACAGGCGTGAGCCCCACAGCATCGGCAAATGCAGCAATAAACGTTTTGGAACTCACCGCAAGCTCTTCTGCCAAGCGCTGCACAACTCCGCGCCCGGGTAGCGAAGCCTCCACCGCATGTACAGCGTTCATCACAGTGTCGCGCACGGGGCGCAGCCTGTAGCGCCTGTACATAAATGCTTCCAGTGCTACCAACAGCTCTGCACCCGGCGCACTGCCGTGCTCTGCCAAAAAGCCTTCGAGGTCTTCTCCGGCCAGAAGCTCGCTTTTTACGACAGTGTTGATAAGTTCTCTGGAAGCTGTGCCAAAGAGCTGATACAGTCCCCACGGCTTGAACATCATTCCAATCGAAATGTGGCGCCCGTGCGTGCGCGTTGCTACTGGCTCGGTGTGCATACCGCTGAACCACGACGTGTACGGCTGTGTGTTGTACGCCCCGCTGTAGTTGCCGACCTCGAAAGTCTCGCTTCGGGTAAACACAAATTCGCAGCAAGCAAGCGGTAGGGTAATCGAGGTCGAGTCGAACGAGTCGGCGCGGCACAGCCAGAAAAAGCTGATGGCTTCATCTATTGGAGCCCGTGGAATGTGAACATGTATTTCCATTTTATACCTTCTTTCAGCAAACAACCAAACAACCTGCCGCAACTACTGGCTCTGTATTACTATGTGCGCTTCGGCCTCTGGCCCTACGCTGCGGTTATCGTCGGAACGATGCGCGGACGTCGCACCGCGTGGCACCTCTGCCGCGTGCTGTTCTCCCGTTGTCCGCGTATTATTTCTGCGATAAACCGCCGGGCTACCGCTATCAGAAGCACTTGTGCGGCATGTATTCACAGCACGCCTGTACTTTCCGAGCATCAGAACATTCCACCAATAAAAAAGGCGATATGAATCATACCGCCATAGGCATAAGTACTTGCATGCTGTAGCAGCGCTATGAGAACGACGACGCGCTTGTGTCCACGCGGCGCCTGCGATTGCGAACCACGACATACACAATAAACACCACACCACCCACGACCATCAGCACGAGCAGGAGCTTGCCCAACGAGAACGTAGGAGGATAGACTTCTTTTGTGCCGTCGGGATTTTCCACCACATACGGTCGTGAGTAATAGAATGCAGGATGGAATGGCATAGACCACATAAAGGGCGCCGAGCCCATCATGTACCCCATCATAAAGCCATCGCCCATACCGCCATAGCGGTGCACCGTGTAGCCGGGTGAACCAGCAGCCTGATTGGGCAAGCGCATTTGCTCGCTCTTGCGGGGAACACCATAGGACTTGCGGTACTGATCGCTCGAAGAAAGCCGCGTACCACCAAAGCTATTGCGCGGCTTTGTAGCTGTGCGCGGAGTGGAAGTGCGCGGGGTAGAACGCGGCGTCGAGTAGCTGCGCGGAGCAGAACGCGGCGTTGAATAGCTGCGGCGCGACCCACCGAAACTGCGGCCTCCGCCTCTTCGCGCTTCGGCAACATCGTGAGCAAAGAATAGGGCCATCAGAACGAGCCCCAGCATAGCGAACCAACGGCAATGTCGTATCATAGGAATAATGTCTCCAGTTCAAGTGAATCATCTTCATTCCTGAACATGATTTCAGCGCGGAACGTTTCATCGTCAGGAATGTTTTTTTTGCCTTTGATCAATGACGTGAACAAACCCGAGCTATTACTTTCGCCTTTGCGAATATGTACGAGGATATCCACAACCCCTTCTAACGGCACATCGTTGTAGTACAGCACCGTATCGCTCATATCGCCACTGCTTTCCACTGTGAGCAATTGCAGATACCGGGCGTCTTCTTCGGTAAAAGACGGGGACGCAACCTTCAGTTTATCTAAATAATCGCCAAAAAGCTGTTTAACCCGTGTCTGCCCATCGCTGCCCACATATTCGATCACGGCATCGAATATCCCATCCTCATCTACATGAATAAACAATTCGTTGATTCCGGAGAGCTGCTCACCATTCAGATACAAAGCTGTCCGCTCTATTCTTCCGTTGCTCTCAATGGAAAAGGTACGCATAATTCTTCCAGATCAGTTAAAAAGTGCTTCTTTTACGTGCATTAATACCGCCGGTTACTGTCCGGACAATACATTTTTTTTCTGGCGCTCTGCAATACGCTGTGTCCAGAACAACCGCGCTTCGGAGGACGCGGTATCGAACTTCACCGCCTCGTAGGCTGTGTGGGCAGCAGCAGCGCTATCGCCTACCAAGAGTTCAGTCTGGCTTTTGAACAGGCGCACAGTCATGTCCTCAGGCTTCACAGCAAGATACTTGCCCATCAGTACAAGGGCTTCCTTACGCCGCCCTTGTTTTTCTTCTACTTCAATCATTTTCCGCAGAGAAAGCGCGTCGGAGGGAGCAATCGACAGTGCTTTTGAGAGGGCACCTACGCCAGCAGCAGTATCGCCACTGATAAGAAGAGCTTCACCACGCAAGCGCCATGAATCCGCATCGGCGGGAAGCAAAAGCAGGTATCGGTCATTTACTTCCATGAATTTTTTCGTGTCGTTCAGCCGTGCATACGCTTCGCGCAGGCGCGCAAGAGCCACGAGGTCATTCGGGTGCATGGCCAGTAGAACATGCGATACGGAGTCCTGCAAACGGTACAGAAGCGGATCGGTGGCAGGCATACTGGCAAGCACGCGAGACAGCTCTGTAAAACCGGTGTACAGCAAGTATTTTCCCATTCCCATATCATAGGAAGAAATGCTTTCGTGCACCACTTCATCGAGTGGCTTGGTGCGCTCTTTGAGTGCAGTGTACAGCGAACTATCGACATTCAGGCTTATGGCATACGCCACAGCAATCCACAACAGCGCCACTCCATACACACGGCGCCCCACGGCACGCCAGTCCATCCCAATGCGCAGCACTACCGGCGTCGGCACTGATGCTTCGCTGCGAATCAGCGCCAGCACTGCGGCTGTCCACAAGGCACCGTAGATACGCATAGTCATAAAATCTGTCTGCGTGGACAGAACCCACGCTACAACGCCGCCAAGTGCAGCCACCATGACCCCCTTAGATCGAGCTTTCCACGCATACCACAGCGAGCTCCCTGCGAGCACAACGAGCAGTAGAAAACCAATAGGGCCGAGTTCGAGAAAAGCTTGAAACCAGTCGTTGTGCACTTCGGCACCGAGGATGTACGAGATATACCCGTGCTCTGCTGTCAGGATTGGATATTGCCCCAGCCCCGTGCCAAACACCCAGTGCGGCGTACCAAATAGCCCCGTGTATGTACCTTGCTGTGTGGGTTTAAAAGCGATATCGGAAGCCATCCCCCACAGCCCAAAGCGGTCGCTGCCACCAGAAACCACGAGCTGAAAGGTATTGGCAATTGTTCCTGTAAAGGTTTCTTTGCCTGTCCCTTCCAAACGCTGTAACTGCAAATTGCTTTCGAGCACTCTTGTATTTGGATTCAGCAGAGAAAGTGCGAGTACAATGATAGCCACTGTGCTTCCCACCAACACAAGTTTTCGCTTCAGCTCGGCGCGGCGGTGCTGCTGCACACCAATGGCAACCATGACCACCACCGCGCCGAGAGCACCCATCCACGCAGAGCGCGCACGGGTGTACACAAGAAAAAGAGACGTAGCGCCAAGAGCTAGGGAATAAAGAGTAATGTGCGCGCCCGACCGTGCAAAACGCGAAACAATGAGCCACACAAGAAACGGCAGAGAAAGCGCGAGATAAGTGCCCGCATAGGCGCGATACGACAGCGTAGACGACGGGCGCCCCGCCGACTCTATCCAGTCGAATCCAAGCGGTGTCCCGGCAAATAAATACATACAAATGCCTATACCACCAACGGCAATTGCTACTCCAGCAAACACATTCCAGAATAGCTCCGAACGCCAGAACGACGTCTGCCGGGCAACTACATAGCCAGCAGTTGGAACAAGCAGATAAGCCCATCGTTCGTAAGCAATTACGGGGTTGGCCGACCACAGAATAGCCAGCGCTCCCCAAGCCAGATAGCCTATCCAGCAGAGCTCGGGAATGCTGAACCGCAGCCTGTTGTTGTCCTCCGTCCGCCAAGGCCAAGCAAGAAGCGTCAGCCCCAGAACACCGGCGATAAAGATAATTTTGACATACGGATCAGGATGGAAAACACTGCCAGTAATCAACAAGGGATTAAGAGCCAGCAGTATCCACGGCCAAGGTTTGGGCAGGGGCCGGATTGCGACTGCCGATGACTGTCGCTTTTTGGTCATGGGAGTATGTACGTATGCACATTCGGCTTCAGCTCTGGAGAAGAGCACGCAGAATGGCGTTTATAAAAAATAGCCTCTAATTTCAACAACGGCGGCTACAATTACAAGCGATTTTCCCGGAGCCTTTGCAGGTTGTTACGATTTTGTACGAGCCTGTTCCTAGTATTCTCGGGACGATATCTGTGGTGGAAAAGAGAAGGGTAATTTCTTTGAAACAGCTACAGGGAGAGCTGCCGGCTGGAATCCAGCCGGCAGTGAGTTGACTACGATCATCGGCGACAGCTTTTATTTTTTTGCGGGCGTGGTATTCTGGCGGAACCACTCTACAGTATGAGCGATACCCAGCTCCATATTGAACTCTGGCTTCCAGCCCAAACTCTTTTCGATCTTTCTGAAAGAGCATACACTGCGCTGCTGCTCACCTGCTTTTGCAGGTCCATGCACAACTTTGCAGTTACTGCCTGTGCGGAGTTTCAGGATTTGAAACACCGTATTAACGCTGAACTCCACACCCGTCGAGCAGTTGTAGATACCGCGCGCTTTATCGGTAAGAGCGAGTACATTGGCGCGCACAATATCGTTCACATACACATAGTCGCGTGTCTGCGTGCCGTCGCCATTGATAATCGGCTGCTCATTTTTCATCATCTTCTCTGTGAAGATAGCGATAACACCGGCTTCGCCCTGTGGATTCTGGCGGGGGCCATACACATTGGTATAGCGCAGAATAACATCTTCAATCCCGTACACCATCTTGTAATACACAAGGTACTTTTCGTTGGCATGCTTGGAAACGCCATACGGAGAGAACGGGCGCTTGGGGTGCTTTTCATCAGCGGGGAAATAGCGTTGCTCGCCATACACGGCACCGCCGCTGGAAGCAAAGATCACTTTTTTCACACCTGTGGCACGAGCAGCCTCGTACACATTGATACCGCCGAGGATATTAATAGTAGCGTCATCAGTGGGATTGTCCACCGATGCACGTACATTTACCTGCGCGGCATGATGATTGACGATGTCAAATTTTTCTTTTTCGAATATCTTGCGAATTTTGGCAGCATCGGTAATATCCACCTTCTCCACACTAGCCTGCTTGCTGACATTTTCCTTCTTACCCGTGGAAAAGTTATCCAATACCACAACATCGTGGCCTTCGGCAATATAGGCGTCGACAATATGGGACCCAATAAAGCCGGCACCTCCGGTTACTGCAATTTTCATAGCTTCACTATTGTACTTGTGTAAAAAAGAACCACTGTTGTACCATACGACCGCCCTGCCCCTGGGTATCGAGACGAAAGGTGTCCGAAAGGAACAAAATACCCGCTGACAACATACAACTGCCGGGCAGTCTCGGGAAAGAATTGTCTCGACGTGCGAATATAAGTAATTGTTCGCAGAATTGTGGTAAAAAGAAGCGCGTCCTACACTCTATCCCAACCCCGTATCCCGCCTGTGGCTGCGGGCGCAAAACGGATGCAGTGCACGTAGGTATTCTTGCTGTGGCTCTCGCCCCCCCTTCCTACCCGAGAGCCCGTGTGTATCCTGCGGAGCATCGCTGCAATGTTGTACAGCTTTCAGCTTGCCATTCCGCGCGAGCTTCACGACTACTCTATCGACTACTATTCTATGGTGCATGTTCAGCGAGAAGGGATTTTATTAGAAAAGACACACCTCGATTTCGAAAGCGAAGGTGTTCTTAATCCGGGCTGTCTGCAAAGTGGTTCGTCAGTCCATATATACTACCGCGCTTTTAAAAAAGGCAATATTTCTACGATTGGCTATTGTAGGCTCGACGGCCCTTTAGACATTGTAGAACGCCTTGCTACACCACTGATTTCCCATGAGTATCCTTTTGAGTCGCAAGGGCTTGAGGACCCGCGCATCGTGGAAATCGACGGGGTATGCTATCTTACCTACACAGGCTACGACGGTGTAAACGCACTCGGGGTGCTGGCGACTTCTACCGATAAAAAGAACTTTAAGAAACACAGTGTTATTACGCCGCGCATCAGCTATAGGGAGTTCAAACACATCATAGAACACCGTACTGGTATCAGCGAAAAATATCTATTTCATTACTATTTGTTTAAAGAGCATGGCCTGTTAGATAATGGCAATGAAATAATGCTCTGGGATAAAGACCTCGCGTTTTTTCCCCGCCGTATCAATGGGAAGTTTGCCCTGCTGCACCGCATTTTCCCCGACATTCAGATCGTGTACTTTTCGTCGCCGGAAGAGCTCACCGATGATTTCTGGCGCGACTACCTCCACAACATCAAGCAGCATATCGTGCTGGCGCCGCAGTTGTACTACGAGACCAGCCATGTGGGAGCAGGTGCCCCCCCTATCGAAACAGACGACGGCTGGCTGCTTATCAGCCATGCAGTAGAAATGACCCCTCGCGGGAAGGTGTATCATGCGGCGGCATCGCTGCACGATATCAACGATCCTACTATTGAGCTGTCCCGGCTGGCCGATCCGTTGTTCTCTCCGGAATACCTGTGGGAGAAAAACGGCTATATCGGCAATGTGGTATTCCCAACCGGAACAGCGCTGTTCGGCAACCAACTTTATATGTACTATGGCGCCGCTGATAGCCGCATCGCAGTGGCATCGCTACGAATAGACGACCTGCTTCTGGAACTGAGCAAGCAGCGCCGTACTGTAAGTGCAATTTCTGCTACAAACAAGGGAACTGCGTAGACCCATAGCTCTCGCGTTCCTACTAAACAAGGATGTACACTTATGACAACTCATAGAAAACACACAGTGCTGCTCGTAACATCATACCCGCCGCGCGCTTGCGGCATAGCTGCGTTCAGCCAGGACTTGATCCATGCCCTCGGAAAAACCTTTAGCGCTAGCTTCAATCTTAAGGTGTGTGCATTAGAAGAACCGGAAGGACGGCATCTGTACCCCGAAGAAACAGAATACACACTTAATGCTCTAAAGCCAGAAGAATGTACGCGCATAGCAGAGCAAGTTAATGCACGCCAGGATATTGCCGTAGTGTGCATCCAGCACGAGTTTGGGCTGTTCGGTGGGGCGTATGGCGAAAACATTCTCTACCTTCTGATGAACCTCTCTAAGCCCGTCGTTGTGGTGTTCCATACCGTGCTCCCCTCGCCCGACGCAAAGCGCAAAAGCCTTGTGGAAACAATTGGCGAGCTCTCGGAGCGCATTGTTGTAATGACAAGCCACTCGGCAAGATTGCTCGAAGAAGAATACGCTATACCCGCCGACAAAATTTGCGTCATCCCGCATGGTATCCACAACGTCGATCTCACTGATGCCGATGCAGTCCGAATACAACTCGGGCTACAAGGAAGAAAGGTGCTCTCTACGTTTGGGCTGATAAGCAGCAATAAATCTATTGAAACAGCTTTGGATGCGCTGCCGCATATCGTGGCACGGTTTCCCGATGTACTCTATCTCGTGCTCGGTGCTACGCACCCAGGCGTGGTGCGGCACCAGGGCGAGCAATACCGCGATATGCTCGAAGCAAAAGTGCGCGATCTTAAGCTGGAACACCATGTGCGATTTGTAAATACTTATCTCTCGCTCGACGAGTTGCTCGGCTATCTCCGCGCTACAGATGTCTATTTGTTTACCTCGCACGACCCCCACCAGGCCGTGAGCGGTACGTTTTCCTATGCTATGAGCTGTGCCTGCCCTATTATTGCAACGCGAATTCCACATGCTACCGAACTGCTCGGCGATGCGGGCATTATCATTGATTTTCAAGCGCCCGACCAGCTCGCTGATGCAGCTATCCGCTTGCTGAGCAACGATGTGTTGCGCGCCCGCATGAGCTGCCGTGCCTACGAGCAGTCCCGAGCACTCCTGTGGGAAAATGCTGCTATTAGCTACGCCCGCCTGTTCCAAAGTATTACGGGTACAGAGTTGAGCTATACAATCCCGGAAGTGCATCTCGGACATCTACGCACGATGACCGATGGCAATGGCCTTATACAGTTCAGCTCCATCTGTATGCCCGATATCGCAAGTGGCTATACACTCGACGATAACGCGCGAGCACTGGCCGTAGCCGCATTGCACTACGAGCTTACTGGTGGTGCCACCGACCTCCATCTCGTAGGTACGTATCTGCGCTTTATAGAATGCTGCCAGCAACCAAGCGGGCGTTTCTTCAACTACGTAGATCAAAACGGCGATTTCGACAGTAAAAACCACACGGTCAATCTCGACGATGCCAATGGTCGCGCTATCGCAGCGCTCGGTTTTTTGTATTCAATAGAAAGTATTCCGGGTTCCTATCGCGTCCGCGCCGAACAATGCCTGCTCAAAGCGCTCCGCCAGATTCCTCCGGTACAGTCGCCCCGGGCTGTGGCATTAGCTATTCGCGGACTGTACTACTACAATTCCGTGCGCCGCTCCGCCGATATTACAGCTATGGTCGATACTCTGGCCTCGCACCTTGCCAGCCTGTACAATGTGGTTGCCGACAAAGACTGGCAGTGGTTTGAAAACTATCTTACCTATAAGAACGCCATCCTGCCCGAAGCAATGGTGCTCGCTCATCGCGAAACCGGAAAGGCAGAATATGGCGCAATCGCTACTTCGACGATGGATTTTTTGATAGCACATACCTTCGTGAACAATCGCTTCCGGCCAATTGCAAACCAAGGGTGGATGCACCGGGGTAAACCTCTCGCCGGATATGGCGAGCAGCCTATCGAAGCAGTCGCTACAATCCAGGTTCTCGAACAAATGTATGAAGCATTCGGCGACAAACGGCATATCCAGCTCATCGACACAGCCTTTAGCTGGTTCCTCGGCAATAACCATTTGAACCAAGTAGTCTACAACTCTGCAACAGGTGGATGCCACGATGGTATCGAAGCGGATAGAATCAATATCAACCAGGGTGCAGAGTCTACGCTGAGCTATCTGATGTCGCAACTTATTGTGATACGCCTGAAGCGCCGCAAACAAGGAAGTGGCTCCGACGAGCAGAAACAACATCTCCTTCTCGCAGGCGCCCTGCCCCGCAGACTCAATAAATCAGCGTAAAGCTGGTAGGCCACACAATGCCAGGCGATGTCCGGATAACGCGGCGTCGCCTTTTGCATTTTTATCAGTTGGGAATCCCGAGCGCAAGGCAAGTTCTGCCGCCCCAGTCCTCCGCCCTCGCGCTTTCTCTCCGCAACGCGCTGCTTCGTCCTCGCATCATTCCCAGGATACCGCCGCCGCGTGCTGTGCAGCCGCCGCCACAGTAGGTAAAGGCATGGCATACCAATTCACCTCATAGGCGCAGCACCCACTGGCGCAAAACCTGTGAACAGAGAAGAGGCGGGTGTGCGACCGGCGACAACGACTACTCGGGCGACCAACGACGCCCGTGCCATAAAAGTACAGCAACCTGCTCTGCCATTGGAAGTGTATACAACGAGCCAAACACGGCTTTTTACGCCGAATCCGCCACTCTTGCCACCCCTCCGATTTTTACCTTCAATGTAAAGCGAATTTTTTCTATACTTACCGCGCTGTTGCTGTATCTTTTCAACAGGCTCATGTGTTTTAATCAATTCCGCAGGAAGGCCTGCATATTGTTCACTGTACAGGGAACAGCCATGCAACAATTGAGATACGATTCTCGCTCTTTCTCTCTGCTGCTCTGCCTTGCCGCAATTCTGGTAGTAGGTGTATCGTTCTTCTCGTCGGCAGCCACAGTAGCAGCTATTCGCGACAGCAAGGGTACCGATTTCTGGATTACTTTCCTGCCAAATCTCCACAATAATCCGAACCAGCAGGAAGACTCGCTCTATGTGTTTATTACAGCAGAGCAGCCAGCCTCGGGCAGTATTGTGTACTACGACCGGGACAATCGGCGGTACGAGCGCACATTTACTATCAGCTCGGGCGAGTTCTTTATCTTCTCTACAGTGTTTACAGGTTTTGAACTCGAAGGCATAACGTCGCCTAATGGCGTCAACAACGATCCGCAAAACGAAACTGCCGCCCCGCAGGTATTCCATATTACGTCGAGTTCGGAAGTAACAGTGTACGGGCTTAACCAAGCGCGTACCACCAGCGACGCCTTTATTGCCCTGCCTACCGATGTACTTGGTACAGAATACTACGCGGTTTCCTATCCTTCCGATGCAGTGGGCGGCTATGCGCCGTCGGAGTTCGCGGTGGTCGCTACCGAAGACGCTACCGATATTACTATCGAGCCATCGGTGGCAACATCCACCGGACCGGCTTCAACCCAGCAGATACGACTCAACAAAGGTCAGGCATACCTTGTACAGACACAGATGAATGCAACAATAGACCTTACAGGATCAAAAATTTCATCGACCAAACCCATAGCAGTGTTTGCCGGGCACCAGCGCGCACGCGTCTCGCAATCGCCCCAAAGCCAGTCGCGCGATCACCTCGTGGAACAGCTCCCCCCCATCCCAACTTGGGGCGGCAGTGCTTTTGTAACGCCGTATCCGCTTGCTTTCAACGCAGAGCCCAGCAATTTCGACAAGTACCGCGTACTTGCAGCTTTCGACAACACGAATATTTATGTGGACGGGGTATTTTTCCGCACGATGGCCGCCGGAGAGTATTACGACGCTGTGCTTTCTAAAGCAGAGTGGATAACAGCTACCGGACCAATATTAGTAACCCAGTACAAGAAAACATCGCAGCGCATAGGCGGCGGCGGTAGCGACTACACCGGCGACCCCTTTATGATTGTCAATTCGCCAGTAGAGCAATACCTTAAACGCTATCAGTGCTTCAGTATCATGGCTTGGGAGGACGAGCCGGATATCTACGGATCAGAGCAATACATTACGATTATTGCTCCGACCGATTCGGTAGGTACAGTAAAGCTCAACGGTGTTCCCATTGCCGCTTCGAGGTTCCGCCCGCTGAGCATTACCAGCTACTCGTACACCGAAAGCCTGAAAGTGCAGACAGGTATCAACATCGTCGAGGCAAATGTCGGCGTTGGGGTGTATGTGTATGGCTATGGATTTGCAAATTCGTATGGCTACATCGGCGGCATGAAGTACGACAGCATTTCCACATTTGATCCGCCGGATATTATTCCTCCCATTCTGCTCGGCACGCCCAACTGCGATTCGCTTGTGGGTGGAGCCTTCGACACTCTGGCATTCGACCGTGGTATCCGCAGCGTAAGCGCTTCGCAACAGGTGAATACCACTGTGATGATCGATTCGATAGTGTCGCCGGCACAACGAGCGAGATTCCAAGCGCACCTTGTCGACCTCTACAAAGATGGTTCGTTTGTGATTGCCACGCGCGACTCGGCGGGCAGTGGACGATCAGCGCAATTTGATATACCAGGCTATACTATACGCGCTACAGCAGCAGCAGGAATTACTCTGCCAGTAACAGCCGCAAACGCCCGCATAGGCGCTACAACCTGCGCTACTATTACACTTACAAACGATGGAAAATTTCCGCAAACAGTATCCCAGACTGATTTCAACTCTAATGGTTTTACCGTCGTCACCGGCCTCCCGGTGGTGATTCCCCCGGGAGCTGTTCGGACTATTGAAGTATGCTTTTCGATGTCAGGCGCAGGTGTATTTACAGATACCATGATTATTGGCAATTCCTGCGTGCGACGCCCCGTGATGGCATTCAATGTAAAGGTAGAAGCTCCGCTGCAAACAGCCACGGATTTTCTGTGCGCGGAAATGCGCGGTGTGTTCTACGATACCGCAGCAGTCAAGCTCTCGGTCGAAAAAATAGAAGTTATTAGCGATTCGGCAGTCAATACCTCTGTGCAAATCGCCCCCTTCAATCCCGGTGCCGATTCCATGTCGTTCAGCGCTCTCCTTGTCAATCCGTTCGAGGACGGCAAGGGCAGCGTTGTAGCGCGCAATGCCAATGGCATCCAAGGTTGGGTAGATTTTACCATTCCCGGATTTACTGTCCACGCCGACCCGATTGCAAAGAAACCAGTGCTTATCAGCGACGAAACCCGGGCGGGCAAAATCTACTGCATCCCTGTCGAGCTGTCGAATTATGGAAAATTCAACAGAACAGTTTCGTCCATGCGGATGAAAAACGATTCGCCTGAGTTTACGATTCAACCGCCGTCAGTTACGATTCCACCGGGAGGCAAGGCGACAATACAAGTGTGCTTCCACAGCGAAGACCCCGGTGAGTTTGCCGACTCGCTGATTATCGGCAACGAGTGCGTGGAGCGCGCCATTGCGTTTGTTCAGGTTTTGGCTCGCAAAGATACCGTTGTTCCGGCAATATCTGTGGTAAGCGATTCCTGTCGCACATTTGCACGTACAGTAGTAGCCGACAGCCTGAAATTCGACTGGGGTATTGAGTCGTATGTTATTACCGATGAAGTAAACTGTATCACTGTTGTCGATATATCGCTGCTGCCGGGTGTACTGGCAGTAGAAATACAGCCCGTGGACAGAATGCTCGATGCCCGCTATCGCCTTGTTGTCACCGACTCGGCAGGTAACATACGCGACACAACAATGATCATTCAGGGCTTTACTATTAGCTTTCAATCGCTCTTGGCGGGAACGTATCCGTTCGGTGCGGTGGGGCAGGCGCGCTGCGACAGTATTCCCGTGTACAATTCCAGCGAACTACCGTATGTGCTCGAAACTCTTGATCTCGAAGGAAACACTCGGTTCTCAGCTCCGCTCTCGCAATTTCCCATTGTAATAGCACCTCGCGACACTGGCTATGTCGTGGTGTGTTTCGAGCCGGTGGATAAAAATACTGCCGTTGATACTATTCGCATTAGAGGCAATTGCCTTGAAGCTAAAGTTGGAGTAAGCGGCAATGCTGGGCAATTCACATTCTCGACAGAAACTGGCTGCGGTGTGGAAATCAAGCTCTCGTCGCAGGACAAACCATCCGAGTCGTTTGTTGTGCAGAATTTCCCCAATCCTGCATCAGAAATGACAACATTCCGCTTTGGTATCAGCAACGACGGCCCTGTGCGGGTGGTGCTGTACAATGCGCTCGGCAATCGGGCAACGGTGCTCGTCGACGACGAGTTTAAGGCTGGTTTGTACGATGCTACCGTCGAGCTCTCCTCGCTGGAAAGCGGACTGTACTTCTACGAATTTGTGTCGCCCGGCTATCGCACAACGCGCACAATGAGTATTGTAAAATAAATAATCCCGCGTCTATCCGCCTTGTACAGGGCGGATAGACGCGTATATAACAGTTACCCTCTCAGCCCCTTTTGTCCAATATCGGCGCGGCACATTTTACCCTCGAAGTGAATGCGCTCAGCAGCGGCATACGCGAGTTCAATAGCTTCAATCAGGGTAGCGCCGGGCGCACAAACGCCAAGCACACGCCCACCGGCAGTGACCAGCTTTCCATCCTGCTCCGCTGTTCCCGCATGATACACTACAGCGCCGAGTTGCTCAGCTTCGTGAACACCCACAATCTCGCGCCCCTTTTCATACGGACCGGGATAGCCCTCGGACGCCAGCACAACATTGCACGCATAGCCTTCAGCTACTGTATCAATGCAAGCAGTATCGAGCCGCCCGATGGCAGCAGAGTACAACAGCTTCATCAGATCGCCTCGGAAGACAGTAAGCACGGCCTGCGTTTCGGGATCGCCAAAGCGCGTATTGAACTCTACTACCCGTGGCTCGCCATTGTCGATCATCAGCCCCACGTACAGGCAGCCAATAAAAGGCGTTCCCTCCGCCTTCATACCATCGAGCACAGGACGAATGATCCGAGTGCGAACTTTCTCCATCACTTCATCGGTGACAATCGGCGCAGGTGCATAGGCTCCCATACCGCCAGTGTTTTCGCCCTGGTCGTTGTCGAGCGCGCGCTTGTGGTCCTGCGAGGACGCCAGCGTCACAAAATTCTCGCCGTCGCAAATAGCAAAGACCGACGCTTCTTCGCCTCGTAGGAAGTCTTCCACGACCACACTGTTGCCAGCATTGCCAAACCTACCGTGAAAAATCTCATTGAGCGAGCTCACTGCTTCTTCGGCTGTGGAAGCGATAATCACGCCTTTGCCCGCCGCCAGCCCGTCGGCTTTGATGACCAGCGGCAAAGACTGCTCGCGCACGTATTCGAGTGCGGCAATTGCTTCGGTGGCGGAAAAGCAGCGGAATGCTGCCGTGGGAATGTTATAGCGCTGCATGAAGTCCTTGGCAAAGCCCTTGGAGCATTCTAATTGTGCAGCTTCGCGCGTAGGCCCAAACACCGGAAGATTGATTGCGCGCAGTACATTGGCAAGCCCAGCGCCAAGAGGCACTTCCGGGCCGATCACAACAAAACTTATCTCTCTCTCCTGGCAGAATTGTACGATAGAATCAAAACTCGACACGTCGCATGCGGCGTGGTTAGCAATGGTGAGAATGCCCGGATTGCCCGGTGCGCAGAACAGCATTTCCGTGAGCGGAGAATTGTTGAGCGCTGCTGCAAGCGCATGCTCGCGCCCGCCATTGCCAATCAGAAGGATGTTCATAATGTGTCCGTGTGTAAAATTCAGTCAAAAGAATATCCGGAGTAAGAAATCTGGTAAAGAATATCATGAGCACGGGCGTGGCTTGGACGCCCGCCGCGTCGCTGTCGCCGGTCGCACAAACCGCTGCGGTAAGCCCCGGCACTACACGCAACGGTGGTGCTGCGCGGTGCAGAGACCGAAGCGGGAGCAGCGACCGAAGCGCAACAACTTCTTGCCTGCTGGCTTGCACCGGACTACAGACCACTTCGGGAAACTGTAGAATTAGAATGCAAGTGCCTCGCCTGTGTAGTTGAAAAAACCGCCGCTCTCGCGGAGCGTCGCCTGTTCGATAATCGACATAATCCCGCGCACCGAATCGCTCAAGGGTACGGCAGCTCGGGCACCGCCCATATCAGTTTGCGCCCATCCGGGATGCACTACCAAAGAAATAACACCTTCGCTGTAGAGCTCAATGGAGAGATTTTGGCTCAGCATATTCAGCGCCGCTTTCGACATTCGATAGCTGTAAGCGCCGCCACTTGTATTGAGCGACACCGATCCCATCTTTGTAGAAATGTGCAGTAGTTTTTTTTCTCGACCCCGGCGTACAAGCGGAAGAAAAGCCTGCACAATCCTGAACGGCCCGAGCGTATTTGTCTCTATTGTGTGGCGCAATGTGTCGACACCGACCTCGCCGATTTTCTCATCGCCGCGCGGGAGCACACCGGCATTGTTCACAAGGATATCAATAGCGCCAACATCCTGCGAAACAGCCTGGCAAAACGCCTGCACACTGTCGTCGCTCGTTACATCGCACGCGTAGACATGCAGTTTTTCGCCGTACTTGGACGCGAGCGATTGGAGTTCATCTGCCAGGTGCGGTTGGCGGCACGACGCAAACACAGCATAACCACGCGCGAGAAACTCCCGGACAAGCCCTAGGCCAATACCGCGATTAGCACCTGTGATCAGTACTGATGTAGCTATCATTCTGTTCCGTGATTAGAAATAGATAATGGGAAAGAATCCACAAAAGCCACAGCGCAGTTTCTTTATGCCACTGGCTCCTGCACTTCATACGCAAGCACGGGGCTGAGCCACCGCTCTGTCTCTTCTATGCTCATATTTTTTCTGCGCGCGTAGTCGTCTACCTGGTCTTTGCTGATTTTCCCCACCGGAAAATACTTCGACTGGGGATGGGCAAAATACCAACCGCTAACTGCCGCCGCCGGGTACATGGCACAACTTTCAGTAAGCGTAATGCCTGCGTTTTGTTCGGCATTGAGCAAAGCAAACAGCGTGCGTTTTTCCGTGTGATCGGGGCAAGCGGGATAGCCGGGCGCCGGGCGAATACCCTGGTACGATTCGCTGATAAGCTCTTCGTTTTTTAATTGTTCGTCGGCAGCATAGCCCCAGAACTCGCGGCGTACTTTCTCGTGCATCATCTCCGCCAGAGCTTCGGCCAGCCTATCGGCAATTGCCTGAGCCATAATCGCGCTGTAGTCGTCGTGCAAAGCGCGGAAATGCTCGGTAATTTTTTCAATACCAATGCCCGCTGTCACAGCAAAAGCACCGAGGTAATCCCCGCGACCTGATTCTTTCGGAGCAATGTAGTCGGCAAGCGAAAGATTAGGTACGCCGCCTGCTTTCTCCGACTGCTGACGCAGGAAATAGAGCTCTGCCGCTGTCTCGCTTCGGGACTCGTCGGTATAGATAGCTACTTCATCTGCTCCTACTGCATTAGCAGGAAACAAGCCAATAACTGCTTTGGCAGTAAGCCACTTGCGAGCGATAATTTCGTCCAACAACACATTGGCTTCGGTATAAAGTTTTTTTGCTTCGACGCCCACTACTTCATCATCGAAAATAGCCGGGTAGCGGCCACGCAGTTCCCACGAAAGGAAAAATGGCGTCCAGTCGATATACTTGCGGAGTTCATCTATCGGTACATCGTCGAACACCGTAACGCCCAGCTTGGCGGGAGTTGTAATATTGAGCTTATCCCAATCGGTGCGGAATTTATTAGCGCACGCCTGCGGATACGAAAGCAGCGTTTTATCTACCTTGCGCTTGCTGTAGTCCTCGCGAAGACGGGCGTATTCCTGCTTAAAGCCTGTTATCATCGCATCGCGTGTTTCGGCATTGATAAGATTGCCCACAACGGGCACAGCACGCGACGCATCGAGCACGTGCACAACCGGGCCATCGTACTGCGGGTCGATCTTTACGGCTGTGTGTACACGCGACGTTGTAGCACCACCTATCAGCAACGGCTTGTCGAACTTCAAGCGCTTCATTTCGCGTGCGATGTGCACCATTTCATCGAGCGACGGGGTAATAAGCCCCGAAAGGCCGATCACATCCACATTGCGCTCGATAGCTGTTTGTAGAATCTTGTCGGCGTGCACCATCACACCGAGGTCGATAATATCGTAGTTGTTACAGGCGAGCACCACGCCCACAATATTCTTGCCGATGTCGTGCACATCGCCCTTTACCGTGGCTAGAAGCACAGTGCCATTGGGCTTGTCCACCTCGCCGGAGCGAAGTTTTTCTTCTTCGATAAACGGGATGAGATAGGCCACAGCTTTTTTCATTACGCGGGCAGATTTCACCACCTGCGGTAGAAACATTTTCCCTGCGCCGAACAGATCGCCAACAACGTTCATGCCGTCCATCAGCGGCCCTTCGATTACCATAATAGGCCGGGGAAATTTGTGGCGCACTTCTTCCACATCCTGCTCCACATATTCTACAATTCCCTTCACAAGAGCGTGTTTCAAACGTTCTTCCACAGGAGCACTGCGCCATTCCTCACTTTTCGCTTCTATTTTTCCACCGCCCTTTACCGTATCGGCCAGTTCTACAAGGCGTTCAGTAGCATCTGGGCGGCGGTTGAACAGCACATCTTCGATGCGTTCGAGCAGGTCCTTGGGAATCTCATCGTAGATGTCGATCTGCCCGGCATTAACAATGCCCATGTCCATACCTGCTTTAATAGCATGATACAGAAAAGCGGTGTGCATGGCTCGGCGCACTGGCTCATTGCCCCGGAACGAGAACGACACATTGCTCACCCCGCCGGAGATTTTGGCCAAAGGCAGGTGTTCTTTTATCCAGCGCGTCGCCTCGATAAAGTCGATAGCGTAGTTGCTGTGCTCGTCAATTCCCGTAGCAATTGCAAAAATATTCGGGTCGAAAATGATGTCCTGCGGCGGAAACCCCACTTCTTTTGTGAGAATATCATAGGCACGCTGGCATATTTGTATTCTGCGCTCAAAGCTGTCGGCTTGCCCCTGTTCGTCGAAGGCCATCACCACAGCGGCGGCACCGTAGCGCAACACTTTGCGAGCCTGCTCGCGAAACACATCTTCGCCTTCCTTCATCGAAATCGAATTCACAATGCCCTTGCCCTGAATACACTTCAGCCCAGCTTCGATAATACTCCACTTCGATGAGTCGATCATAATAGGCACGCGTGCAATATCGGGCTCGGCAGCGATCAGATTGAGAAACTTCACCATCGCCGCTTCAGAGTCGAGCATTCCCTCGTCCATGTTGATGTCGATTACCTGAGCACCGCTTTCTACTTGCTGGCGCGCCACTGAAAGCGCTTCCTCGTAATTCCCTTCTTTAATCAGCTTTGCAAAGCGGGCAGAGCCAGTCACATTGGTGCGCTCGCCGATATTCACAAAATTTGTCTCGGGGCGCACTTCCATCGGCTCTAACCCCGACAGGCGCAGATACGGCTCGCGGTGTGGCAGCGCGCGCGGCGTCATGCCTTCTACAGCGCTTGCAATGGCGCGTATGTGGTCGGGGGTTGTACCACAACATCCACCTACAATATTCACAAATCCGCTTTCGGCATACTCACGCGTGGCGTTGGCCATAAAGTTCGGAGTCTCGTCGTAGCCGCCCATTTCGTTGGGCAGCCCGGCATTGGGGTACAGGCTTACAAAACTCGTAGCAACAGTGGACAGCTCTTCGATAAACGGGCGCATTTGCGCCGAGCCAAGCGCACAGTTAAGCCCCACCGACAGCAGATGTTTCATGTGCGAAACCGATGTCCAGAATGCCTCAATCGTCTGGCCCGACAGAATACGACCGCTCATATCCACCACTGTTCCAGAGATCATCACCGGCAGCGACACTCCTGTGGCATCAAAGTATTCCTGGATAGCATAGAGTGCAGCCTTGGCATTGAGCGTGTCGGTAATTGTTTCGATCAGCAGCAGATCGCATCCGCCGTCCACAAGCCCGCGCACCTGCTCGGTAAATGCAGCCACAAGCTCGTCCCAAGTCATGGACCTGTAGCCGGGATCGTTCACATCTGGCGACAGCGACAGCAGTTTAGTGGTAGGCCCCATTGCTCCGGCGACAAAGCGCGGCTTGTGCGGTGTTTTCTGCGTGTATTCCGCCGCCGCTTCGCGTGCAAGTTGCGCTGATCGCAGGTTCATTTCGTAGACCACAGCTTCCATACCGTAGTCGGCCTGTGCAATAGAAGTAGCCGTAAAGGTGTTGGTTTCCACAATATCCGAGCCCGCTTCTAAATACGCCCGGTGTATATCGCGTATAATATCCGGTCGCGTAATGCTCAGCAGATCGTTGTTGCCTTTGAGCTCGTGTGCATGGTCGGCAAATCGATCTGCGCGGAAATCCTGTTCGCTCAGTGTATAGCGCTGGAGCATGGTCCCCATAGCGCCATCTAATACCAGAATGCGGCGCCGAAGGAGATCGTGTAGTTGCGTTTCCATAAATATCCTGCTGTAAAACAAAGCTGCGGTGCCTATTGCAGACACAGTACAGACTGCAAAACTCGTGAAATACCCGTAGACGGCAAAATACAGCCCGATATTACTCTCCATCGGAGGCCGAAAGCGAAAAGCTTGCAGAAGAAGCTCCCAGAGCAACACCACACACCGGGCGGGTACCGCAGGCATGGCAAGCGCGCCTCTCCGCTTTCCCTTTTCTGTGGCACGGGCATCGCTGCGGCGCCCGCCCGGTCGCTGTCACCGGTCGCAACACCGCTGCGGCTTCGGCCAAAGGCTTGGCGCCAGTCGATAGCAAGTCGGCAAAGAGCAACGTGTGCACAACACTGGTGCCACTGGCAAGAAAAATACAACCGTCGGTACAACAACCAAAGCCGCAGGTAGAAGGTCGTTTGGAAGGAAAGTCCATCCTCAATAAGTTTCTCCTGCCACTGATAAATAGCTGGTATCAACAAGGTGACAGGCAGCTCTGGTACAGAGCACAAGATACAACCGGCGACAATCAGGCAAATGCGAAGCGCTTCGCTCTATTCTTCTCTTACTCACGGCAGATGGCTTCTACGGCAACAACCAACGAACGCCTGTAGGTGCTCTATTGCTTTCTCTTATCCTTAATTCTATGAGAGTTTCTATGAGAACACTCTGTAAAGTGCTTGTATTGTGTGCGATTTTTGGAATGTTTTTGCCCGCTGCACGTGGGCAGGCGATCAGTAATTCCAACTTCCACATCCTGAATCCCTCGTCGCCGCTGAATGTTTGCAACAGCGTGACAGATGTTTCTCCTGCGTCGTCATTCCTTCGTATAGAAGACATGTGCGACTCGTGGTTTACCCCCACGAAGGGAACCCCCGATTTCTACTACGGATGCGACACTTGGCCAAACGGCGCCATAGACCGCGGCGTTCCGCGCAACACGCATTATCCCCTTACCGACTGCAACGACGCCAGCGATCCTACAGGTACAACTACCAATCCGATGCGCGCCTATGCAGGCATTAGGGTTATCGACAATCCGAGTACAGCTCTGTGCCGTCGCGATTATATCTCGCAGAACCTCGCTATCGCATTATCGCCGGGGCGCAGCTATACGGTTTCCTTTATGATGCGCTCATCCAGCCTTGCCAGCCAGAGCCGTATGCAAAGGATCGGCTGCCTGCTCACGACGAATTCCCCTACTTTCCTTGATACCTATAACGGCAGCGGTAACGGCGATGGAGCTATCGACACCGCTATCGGCAGCTACGGCGAGGTGTACGACGCCAGCGGCTGGGATGCAAGCGACTGGCATTATGTATCTGTGAATGTCTTTGTAACAAGCGCAACTATAAACTACCTGACTATCGGCAATTTTCAGGAAGACATTCCCGATGCCGAGTGGATCAGCCAGGGCTCGCCCGCTGCTGTTGGCAGCGAAGAAGGCTACTACATGATCGATAATGTGTA
Source organism: Ignavibacteria bacterium UBA7675 (assembly GCA_002483085.1). Classification (GTDB taxonomy): domain Bacteria; phylum Bacteroidota; class Ignavibacteria; order Kapaibacteriales; family UB7675; genus UBA7675. Next base: position 126,012 of record DLHF01000052.1, on the reverse strand, counting down.
CATCTGCGAAGTGTGCCCGCCCGGTATCAAGGTAGAGAAAAAAGTATCGTCCGACCCCACTAAGTGCTGCTACGATATCACACTTCTGGACGGAAACGTGGGCTACTGCAACTTAGCTACCAGTATAAAAGTGACCACACCGGCGGGTGTCCAAACTATTTCAGGGCCGTTTGATCCCGGCGTACCGTTTGAATTCTGTACCGATAGGTTTACCAGCGGGCTGGTGCTCTTCCAGTTGTACGATGGCAACGGTGCGTTGATCTGCCACTCTGCCCAAAGACTCCAGTGCGACTGCGAATGCGACTTCGCAACCCCGTCCAACTTCAAAATATCACTGGATCCGGCAGCGGCAGGTCCCGGATCATGCTGCTGGGATATTGTCGTACACAACGATGATGGCCCATACCCCAACGACTACAGTTGTGATGTGCGCGCACGCGGTATCAAAATCCAACTGCCGCCGATGCCGCCGGGAAGTTCGTTTACTCCCGCTGCCGGTTATTCAACCCGTACAGTAGGAAGCCTAACATACATCACGAAAGGCGACACCAATGGCGGTGATGTGTACGAGACAGGTACGACAACTTCTATCGGCACGATCTGCTTGCCCCAAGGTACTGTCGACTTTACTGTGTCCTTCCAAGTAATAGGAAGCATCAATGGAACCGAAGTAACAGCCTGCGGCGCCAACATGACCTCGGTTGTATCGTGTGCAGATGAATGTTGCGATCAGGTGCTCAACGCTGTGCTGTCGCAGATATCTGCACCAAATTCGATTCCGATGCAGTGCTGCTTTAGAATCAACGTGATGCTCGCTATGCCGCATCCCTGTATTACATCGGTTGAGCTGCAGTCTCTCGGCAGCGGATGGACAACGGCTGGAGTGTTCGCGGTTGGCGCTGGGTCAGGCCTTATCATTCAGTCGCCTGCTCTGTGTACGACACCCAATACGAGCAAAAAAGTTCGCCTGCTGTTCAAAAACGGCAGCAAAGTTGTGTGTATCAAAGAATTCACGCTGAAATGCGAAGAGGACTGCTGCTCGAAGGTAAAGAGCTTGCACGCATACAAAGAGCTAACCGGCACGTGCTGCTACCGCATTCTCGGTACTATCGACGGATCCAACTCCGGATGCCCGGGAATCGACAACTTCACAGTTGATGAATACAATCCATACCTCGGTGGGTGGGTTTCGTTGACACCCAGCATAGCACCCAATCCAGATGGCACATTTAATGTCCTAGTATGCCTCACCACTGGCTCGACAACTCTCCGCATTACCTTCCGCAATGGCAGCACAGTAGTGTGTACGCGCTGGGTGAATGTAGAGTGCGGTATCACTGGTGGTAAAATGGGCGCGAACAGGCCGTTTGAGAGCATAGATTCCAAAGCCTATGTCGTACCCAATCCTGCAATCGACGAAACAACAATCCATTATACACTGCGCCAAGATGCCGATGTTCGCATCCTTGTCTTTAACAACCTTGGCGATATTGTTGCCAACATCCAAGCCCCGCAACTGTCTATCGGCGCACAAAGCACAACCATATCTACTACGGAGTTGCCATCCGGTATGTACTTTGTACAGATCAGTGCCGGTGGCGATATTATCACTGTGCCGCTCACAGTGGTAAAATAACAGGCCGACAGACCGACCGCTCCCCAATACAGGCCGCGTGGTATGCCACGTGGCCTGTGGCTTTTTGCACATCACCTGTCACTCTGCAAGCAAGGAGCTTTTTTGGCATTCGACTTTGCCATCGCGCTTTGCCTCTGCACCGCGCTGCACACGTCCTCGCATATATTACCGTAAGCATGGTGCGCGGACGAGCCTGTGATAATACCGCCGCGTGGTGTTCGCACGCCATTCGCACACCACCCCCTATAAGAACCCATGACAGTGCGTAGTGAACAAATTCTCCGGGCACCTACACTTTGCCCGCAAGTGCATTAGTAATAGCGCGAATAAGTTCGTCCTTGCGGCGGCGTGGCAGCACAATTTCCGAACCATCGCTCATAATCAAACGTCCCCCATTGCCTTTTACATAGCGCCGGATGTGCGCTACATTAATAAGATGAGAGTGGTGCACGCGCAGGAAGTGGAACGCCGCTAACGTCTCCTCGAATTCAACAAGGTTTTTACTGATCATGAGCTTCTGTCCATCTACCAGGAAAAACACTGTGTAGCTCTTTTCTGCTTCACATCTGATAATATCTTTTACCTGTATGAACTCTATGCTCTCGGCAGTGCGAAGCGCTATGCGGTTAGAGTGCACACTTTTATCAACAAGCACCGACAGCAGATTCTCAAGCGAATCAATGCTTTCTGCATCGATTGTACGGCGCTCCAACAGCCGCTTTTCGGCGCGCTGTACCGACTCTATAAGCGGCTCTGGCAGCACCGGCTTTAGCAGATAGTCTAATGCTTGCACGCGGAATGCCTGGTAGGCATACTGTGCATAGGCAGTGGTAAAAATCGTCTCGAACGACGGATCGGAAAACCGAGCCAGCAGATCGAACCCACTGCCATAGGGCATTTCTATATCCAGAAAAAGTAAGTCAGGCGAGATACGCTCAACCAGTTCCAAGCCGGACTCAAACGAAGTGGTAGAACCTACAACCTCTACCGACGGACAATAGCTGCGAAGCATAAGTTCCAGCGCGTCGCATCCATCCGGTTCGTCGTCGATAAGTACTGTGCGTATTTGCATATCACATTCTTGATATATGGTATAAAGTTCTGTTACTCTCTCATATTGATTCTCGCGGAAAAACTCCCATCGTAGTAGCATCTACATCCGCCGGAAAAGTAAGTACAATACGAGTTCCCAATGCTTCACCTGTTTCGGTTGTCAAGTCCTGCACTTCTACACCGTACAATTTTCCGTGGAGTTCGCTCAGGTTATCCATACGCTCTTTCGACAACGCCAAGCCCTGTGATGTGTACGGCAACTGCGATTGCTCCCGTATCTGGCCGGCCATCTTTCGACCAATGCCATTGTCGGTAATGCTACATTCAATCCGGTCGCCTCGGCGCTGAAATTCGATAGTGAGCATGCAGTCTTTTTCTTTTGGCAGCAATCCGTGCTTCACAGCATTTTCCACATAGGGCTGCAAAAGCATTGTGGGAACAAGTTGGCGCTCTAAGTCGATATCGGGCGCTATCGACATCTTATAGCCAAAGCGCTGCGAGAACCGCATAGCTTCTAATTGCAAGTACATATCTAATATTTCTATTTCCCTGTTAATGGGAATAAATGTCTTCCGCGAGTATTCTAATATCCGCCGCAGCAACACCGAGAACAGCCCGAGATAGGTTTGCGCCTTTTTCTGATCGCGACACAAGATGTAGTAGTAAATAGAGTTCAACGAATTAAAAATAAAGTGCGGGTTCATCTGTGCCCGCAGCGCGTGAAGTTGTAGCTCCACAAGCCTGCGCTCCATTGCACCTTTGCGACGCATGCTACCCAGATACCACCGCAGCAAGCCCACACCTATAGCTACCAGACACAACAGCACAGCCATTTGGAACCACCACGTCTGCCACCACGCCGGAGTAATACGAATACCTATAGCAGCTCTATTACTGCCCCAATTTCCCTCGTCATCAGCCACTTCTACAACGAGATTATAATTGCCGGGAGCGACATCAGTGTAGCCTGCAAGAGGATGCGTGCCGTCGGTGTACCGCCATTGCCTATCATAACTATCCAACTTATAGCGATATTGATGATGGTGTGCTCCAGCAAAATCCACCGATACAAATTCCACCGAAAAATAGTTACTGTTATAGGGAAGTATCATCTGTTTTTTGAACAGCAGTGCGGTGTCGAGTGCCAGCTTGCGGTCGAACACTTTGAAGGAAGTAAAAATCAGCCTGCGCGGTCGAGTCTTGATCGACATACTATCTGGATGGAAGCACAGATATCCACCTGTTCCTCCGAAATACATCACGCCACTCGCATCGCGGAAACAGGTCTTGACATGAAAATCGCTGATATACACCCCATCGTCGATACCAAAGGTCGTTACTCTGCCATTGGAGGGTGTAAACCGGCACAAGCCTGTATTGGTACTCACCCACAAGTTACCGTGGCCATCTTCGAGGATACCACAGATAATATCGCTTGGCAATCCCTGCTCCCTACCGTAATGCACATATTTTCCGGTAGAGGGATCAAACAGATTCAGCCCACCTCCGGTAGTGCCTATCCACAGCTTTCCATTGTTAGTTTCGTGGATAGGCCACACGTGGTTATGGCTTGCCGAAGAAGAGTCTGGCGAATTCCACACAGTCCATACTGGCTGGTTCGTGTTGCGATCCATGCGATACAGTCCGTTGTTTGTACCTATCCAAAGAGTGCCATCGCGAGCCTCGTAGATAGTATGCACACTCACCGGCACAGCAAGGCGCGATGCTCTCACCTCGGCAAAGTAGTACCGCACATCGCCAGTGCGCCGGTCGATGCGCGTCAGCCCTTTGAATAGCGTACCAATCCAGAGTATTCCCTCACGATCTTCGCAAATTGACCACACCCTGGAGCCAAACACCGAATACGGCAGTTTATAGAACTTGCCAGTTTCTGGATCAATTCTGTACAAACCGCTGTTCGTACCAGCCAACACCGTCCCATCGCGCAAGCGATATAGAACATTCAGTGTATTCGAGAGGATATCTAATAACACGGGAGAACTACTGTAGTAGGGATTGATATGGTGGCGGAACCTATCGCCTCTGCTAATATCGAGCCCGCCACCACCTGTGCCCACAAGCAACTGCCCACCGTACTGCAACAGCGAGCGAATCTTCTGGTGAGACACTGTAGAAGTGTCCAGCGGACTGTGGCTAAAATGCCGTATATAGTTTGTGCGGCTGTGAAAGCGGTGGACTCCTATATCTGTACATATCCACATATCGCCGTAGTGGTCGCTGTACACCTTAAACACTTGATTGCTCGCAAGCCCGTAGCTATCTGTTGTATAAACTATCTTTCTATACGCACCCGAGTGTATGTTCACGGTGTAAAGGCCGCCTTCGGTGCCAATCCACAGCACATCACCAACGCCTCCTACCATAGAAATTACTGTGCTGGCGTAGAAATTTCTATGGCGATCTATATACAGCGGTTCTGCGATGAGGTGATCGCCGCTTATGTGCGCTTTCCAAATATTTGTCGTGCGATTGACCAGCCACAAACTACCGTCGCTGGCAGCCAGAATACGGGTCAGGTTGTTATCTGCCGCAAAGCGGTATTCCGGTGCAGTATTATGGTTAATAAATCTATCATGCGCGTGGTCATAGCGGTTTATTCCATATCGTGTGGCCACCCACATGTCGTCGTTTTTGTCCCGGCATATTCCTGTAACACCGTCATCGGTCAGCGAGTAGGGATCCTCGGGGTTGTGCCTGTAGGTAGTAAACACGCCGCGCTCTGTATCCAGCTTTTGGATACCCCGGCGAGTATTGTCGGTAGCGAGCCACAAGCAGCCCCAACGATCCTCTGCGATGGAAGTAATCGCTCCTTGCAGAATACCGTTTGGGTTGCGGCTGTCGGACTGGTAGTACGTAAACCTTTCCAGCACGGGATCGAACATGTTCAGCCCCTCAGCCGTGCCTATCCACATCCGCCCACGGCTGTCTTCAAACAGACTCTGAATGGACTCATTTGAAAGAGAATATGGGTCGTTTCTGTTGTGGCGAAAGACAGTGATATGATAGCCATCGTAGCGGTTCAGTCCATTGCGTGTACCAAACCACATAAATCCTTGTTTATCCTGAAGAGCACAAAGCACCATATTGTCGGACAAACCATCCTGTAGCGTCAGCCGCGTGGCTTTGAACACAGGATGCTGGGCATAAAGTGCCGAATACGATAACACGAATACCACGAGCAGCAGCATTCTCATAATGGAAAGTGAGAGATGTGAAGACAGAGTACGGCTGGTAGATACAACAGACACAACAATATGGAGGGAGAGCAGCCAATTTGCAAGGAATTTTTCTCGCGCCGCTTTCATTTACCAGCTCGACATCAAACAACATTCTTGTGAAACGCACAGTTGGCCTTGTCCGCCTACTGCGGTGCAGGCCGAACAGCCACGCGGCGGTAGTGCTGCGCGGTGCAAAGACCGAACCTGTGGGCAGAGAGCGAAGCGCACATCCACATATTGCACAGATAACCACCAGTAAGAAAAATACGACCACGAGTCAATGAGCGATAACCACCGGCACAACACCGCTTGGAAAGCGTACCCTGCAACAATAAGTTTCCTCCGCCTCTGAATGGTAGATGGATTTCATTTGCAACAGCCTGAGTTTGATCGGACAGACATGAAAATATCGCACATCGTAACGTTGGCAGAACGGTTCTGAACTTTTTCTACCGTTAGAAAAAAAAAGAAAAAAAACCGTTAAAGAATAGGCGATCTCTGCGATAGAATTGTTGTAAGATCAATATGCATTCTATCCATACTGTCTGGTAGATAAAGGCTATTGCATTATTACTTCCGAACCTCCACGGGATCTACATCCGGGGATCTACGACACGTCAGTGGTTATGCGAGGCCTCGCTATACTTTCTTCTCTTACTCATAACAGCAACTGATCTCTATGCGATACACATATGTGTACCGCCCGGGAAACTCATGCTTTACCTCATCTTTATACTAGGAGAATTATATGAGAACACTGTGCAAACTGCTTGTACTGTGCGCTGTCTTTAGTCTGTTTTTGCCTTCGGCGCGAGGGCAAATAGTCAACAACCCTTACTTTCATATTCTCCGTCCCCCATCGCCGCTGAACACGTGTTCGACGGCAAATGTAACAATCGCTACCTCTGTCAACCAACTACAGGTGATGTGCGATTCGTGGTTTACCCCCACTAATGGCACGCCCGATTTTTTCTTCGGGTGCGACAACCTTCCCAGCGGAAGTCCAGACTACGGCGTCCCCCGCAACGTTCATTATCCTGCAATCGACTGCCACGACGCAGATGATCCCACTGGCCTTAACCTGGTGAACTACCGCGCTTACACGGGGATCGAAATAAAAGACAACCCGAGTGCAGCCTTGCGGGATCGCGAGTACATCAGCCAGCCTCTGAACTCTCCGCTACAGCCGGGCAGATACTACACAGTTTCCTTTATGGTGCGCTCTTCCAGCATCAACAGCTATTACCTGGCTTCGCGCCTCGGCTGCCTGCTCACAACGAATGCTCCGAACGTTACAAACACGTATGACAACAACAATGGCGCTATCAACACGGCCATTGGCGACTATGCAGAAGTAAACCAGCCAGGCGGCTGGGATGCAAATAATTGGTACTATGTGTCCATGCAGGTCTTTATTACAGGCACAACGAAAAACTACCTGACCATCGGCAACTTCCAAGAAGATATTCCCGACGCCGAGTGGACTGCCCAAGCCACCATGCAACCCGAACCAGTGCCCGTACCCGAAGATGGCGGAATAGGATATTATCTGATCGACAATGTCCAAATCTGCGACATGTGCCCGCTTGGTATCGACCTTAAAAAGAAAATATCGTCCGACCCCGAAAAGTGCTGCTACGACCTTACATTCCTCGGCGATCCGTACATCTACTGCGGCGTCGAATCGAGCATCTCCATCCAAACACCGGGCGGTACAACGATTATTAACGGACCGTTCTACTTCGATACTCCTGTTGAGGTCTGTGTAAATAGATTTACCAGCGGTACGGCTATTATCAAGCTGCTCGGTGGCGAAGGTCAAATCCTCTGCCAATACGCTAAAAATCTCAAGTGCGATTGTGAATGCACCCTTGAGGGGCAACCCGGCTTTAGCATAACGCTCGAACCGACGGCAGGATTCACTTCAAGCCAGTGCTGCTGGAATGTAGTGGTGAACAACAACGATGTGCAGTACCCAGACGAAAACGGCTGCGATGTCCGTGCACGCGGTATTGTGTTCACTCCTCAACCAGGCGGAACCTTTACACCTGCTGGTGGATACTCGCTGCAAACATTAATAGACAACCCGGGTTCAACGCCAGACGTAAAATACCTGACCAAGAACAACACCAACGGCGGCGACTTGTACCAAACTAGCACTTCGACAGTGATCGGCACGCTGTGTCTGTCCCAAGGTACGCTCGACTACACGACCTCCTTTAGTGTCATGACAAGTCTTACCCCACCAGATACAACATTCTGTGGCAAGACAATGACTTCGACAGTATCGTGCGCCGACAGATGCTGCTATACGATACAAAAGGCAGACCTACGCTCGGTGTCCTCTGCCGATCCCGAGAAATGCTGCTTTGTTGTAGATATAGCTATAAACAGCGTCAAGAAGTGTTCGGTAACGACAGTAGCAGTACAGACATGCACCAGCAGTGGATGGATAACTGAAAATATAGTGCCCGTACCAGGTTCGATGTTTAGCATACCGCTGGACTGTATTCCTGTCGGTACAAGCAAGCAGATTCGCTTGGTATTTAAAGACAGCTTCGGCACCGCAGTATGTGTAAGAGAGCTCTTGCTGAAATGCGAAGACGACTGCTGCTCCAGAGTTCAAGATTTGCAAGCATATCGTACATCCGTGGATCCCTGTTGTTATCTTGTGCACGGAAACATCAATGGCCCCGGATCGGGCTGCGCACTCATTACCCACTTTACTGCGGATAAATTTGTAGCAGGAATAGCAGGAAGCCCGGGTTCGTGGGTTTCGATTCCCAGCGCCAGCGGCATTCCCACCCCCGGCGGCAACTTCAATATTCCGGTGTGTATCACGCTACCAGCATCCGGGCTCGTCCGCATTCAGTTCCGGGACGCCGGTGATAATGTCGTCTGTACTCGATGGCTGAATTTCGACTGTCCGGGTGTTACACACAAGCTCGGAGCAAATACAGCTACTGGTATGCTTGCGCCCAAGGTTTCGGCTGTTCCCAACCCCGCTGTGGGCGAAACATCCATCCGCTATACGCTGCTCGCGGATTCCGATGTACGCGTTACGCTCTTTAACAGCATTGGCGATATGGTGGTAGAAGTTCAGGCTGTGCCAAAAGCTGTTGGCGAACAAACAACAACCATCTCGACCGCAGAACTTCCCTCTGGTGTCTACTTTGTGCAAGTGAGTGCAGGTGGTGATATTATCACCGTCCCCCTCACAGTGGTAAAATAACAGGCCGACAGACCGACCGCTCCCCAATACAGGCCGCGTGGTATTTCCCACGCGGCCTTCGTGTCTTCTGCCCACCCAAACACACTAGCCGTAGAGAACCCTTCGGGTAGCCCACAAGATCAGCGATGGAGGCCGAACAGCCACGCGGCGGTGGTGCTGCGCGGTGCAAAGACCGAACCTGTGGGCAGAGAGCGAAGCGCGCATCCACATATTGCACAGATAACCACCAGTAAGAAAAATACGACCACGGGTCAATGAGCGATAACCACCGGCACAACACCGATTGGAAAGCACACCCTACAACAATAAGTTTCCTCCGCCTCTGAATAGGAGTCGGTTTTATTGCTTTCCAGCCTGCGCAGGCTCTGCATCCGGGGCTCCACGGCTCCTTCAGTGGCGATTCGCTACGCTTTCTTCTCTTAATCATAACAGCAACTGATCTCTATGCGATACACATATGTGTACCGCCCGGAAAACTCTTGCTTTATCTCATCTTTATATCAGGAGAATTATATGAGAACACTGTGCAAACTGCTTGTACTGTGCGCTGTCTTTGGCCTTTTTCTGTCTTCAGCACGAGGGCAGACTATCAGTAATCCGTATTTCCATATTCTCAATCCGATGTCGCCGCTAAACACGTGCAACAGCTCGACAGATGTGAATGCCGCAACAGCCATCAACACTCTTCAAAGCATGTGCGCCGCGTGGTTTACGCCTACCAATGGCACACCTGATTTTTTCTTTGGATGTGATGCGGTTCCCAGTATTCCAGACTATGGCGTTCCCCAGAACCAATATTTTTCCGCAGGCTGCAACGACGCCAACGACCCATCGGGAAGCGCCAGCCCCAACCAGCGCGCATACGCAGGTATTGAAATTATCGACAAGCCAACTGCTTCCCTCTGCTATCGCGAGTATATCACTCAGCAGCTCAGCACTCCTCTGCAACCAAGTCGTAGCTATACAGTTTCCTTTATGATGCGCTCTTCCACCAACACAGACCGGAACCAAATAATGCGGATAGGGTGCCTTGCTACAACTGGCTCACCCTCCAGCGGTATCACCGTCGCTATCAATCCGGCAACTGGAGATTATGCCGAAGATTATAATTCCATGGGCTGGCCTTCCGACGACTGGTACTATGTGTCCATGCAGGTGTATATTACCGGCTCTGCGAAAAACTACCTGACTATCGGCAACTTCCAAGCAGATATTCCCGACGCCGAGTGGACGGGCGGAGTGATTCTCCCGAACGAGGGCCATGCGTATTATGTCATCGACAATGTCATGATCTGCGAAACATGCCCGCTTGGTATCAATGTCGTGAAAAAAATATCGTCCGACCCCGAGAAATGCTGCTACGATATTACACTGCTCGGCAGTGAATCTCTTACTAATTACTGTGGTATCGTGGCCAGCATCGCTGCCGTGACGCCAGGTGGCACACAAATTATCAATGGGCCGTTTTATCTCGACCAGCCATTTGAGTTCTGTACCGACAGATTTACCAGCGGAACAGTGATCTTTAAATTGCTCGACGACGAAGGTAAAATCCTCTGCCAGTACGCCAAAGATCTCAAGTGCGATTGTGAATGCACCTTTGAGGGGCAACCCGGCTTTAGCATAACGCTCGAACCGGCAGGAAGCAGTTCAAGCCAGTGCTGCTGGAATGTAGTGGTGAACAACAACGACGTTAAGTACCCCAACGAAAACGGCTGCGATGTCCATGCACGCGGTATTGTTTTCACGCCGCAGCCCGGCGGAATCTTTACACCTGCTGGTGGATATTCTCTGCAAACATTAATAGACTATCCGGGTTCAACGCCAGACGTAAAATACCTGACAAAGAACAACACCAACGGCGGCGACTTGTATCAAACTGGTACATCAACGGTAATTGGCACATTGTGTCTGCCCCAGGGTACAGTCGACTACACGACATCCTTTAGTGTCATGACAAGCCTTACCCCACCGGACACAACCTTCTGTGGCAAGACAATGACTTCGGTAGTATCGTGCGCCGACAGATGCTGCTATGCTATAAATGCTGCCCTGATATCAGTTACCTCTGCCAATCTCGAGAACTGCTGCTTTGCCATTGACATCACAGTCAACAAAGCTAAGTGTCCGATAGAGATCATGGAAGTACAGCGGCGCTATGGCAGCACGTGGATCAGCGAAAGTATGATGCCTGTACCCAATACGCCCTTTTCCATATTGCAGTGTATTCCTGTTGGCACGAGCAAGGAAATCCGTCTGCTGTTCAGAGCCAACGGTCTGGTCGTGTGTATCCGGGAGTTCTCTCTGAAATGCGAAGAGGACTGCTGCTCCAGAGTTCAAGATCTGCAAGCATATCGTACATCCGTGGATCCCTGTTGCTATCTTGTGCACGGAAATATCAATGGCCCCGGACCGGGCTGCGAACAAATCGACCACTTCACTGCGGATCAATTTGTAGCAGGTAGCCCGGGTTCGTGGGTTTCGATTCCCACTGCCACCGGCATTCCCACCCCCGGCGGCAACTTCAATATTCCGGTGTGTATCACGCTGCCAGCATCCGGACTCGTCCGTATTCAGTTCTGGTACGGTGGTACTGTCGTCTGTACACGATGGCTGCATTTAGACTGTCCGGGTATTACCCACAAGCTCGGAGCAAATACAGCTACTGGTATGCTTGCGCCCAAGGTTTCGGCTGTTCCCAACCCCGCTGTGGGCGAAACATCCATCCGCTATACGCTGCTCGCGGATTCCGATGTACGCGTTACGCTCTTTAACAGCATTGGCGATATGGTAGTGGAAGTTCAGGCTGTGCCAAAAGCTGTTGGCGAACAAACGACAACCATCTCGACCGCAGAACTTCCCTCTGGTGTCTACTTTGTGCAAGTGAGTGCCGGTGGTGATATTATCACCGTTCCGCTCACAGTCGTGAAGTAACAGGCCGATAGTACAGACTGCTCCCCAATACAGGCCGCGTGGTATCTTCCACGTGGCCTGTGGCTTTTCGCACATTGCCTACCGCAGTTCAGGCCAAGAGCTTTGGCATTCGGCCTTTGCCCTCGCGCTTTGCCTCTGCACCGCGCTGCAATTATCGTAAGAACGATGCGAGGACGTCCGCCTCGTGCTGTTCGCTCCGTTCTCCGCATATCATTGTACAAGACACCGTGATACCACACGGTAAAAAGCAGACAGAAAGGAACGCATGAGCAACTATATTTTGCCCGCAAGAGCATCAGTAATAGCGCGGATGAGCTCGTCCTTGCGGCGGCGTGGCAGCACAATTTCCGAGCCATCACTCATAATCAGATATCCACCATCGCTCTTTACATAGCGCCGAATATGCGCCACATTAATAAGATGCGAGTGGTGCACGCGTAGAAAGTGGAAGGCCGATAACGTCTCTTCAAATTCGCTGAGGTTTTTGCTTATAACGAGCTTCTGTCCAGCCACCAAGAAGAACACCGTATAGCTCTTTTCAGCTTCACACCTGATAATATCTTTTACCTGTATAAATTCTATGCTATCGGCAGTGCGAAGCGCTACGCGGTTGGAGTGCATACTTTTATCGACAAGTACCGACAGCAGATTCTCAAGCGAATCGTTGTTTTCTGCATCGAGTGCACGGCGCTCTAATAGTCGTTTTTCGGCGCGCTGTACCGACTCTATCAGTGCTCTCGGCAGTACCGGCTTCAGTAGATAGTCTAATGCCTGCACGCGGAATGCCTGGTAGGCATACTGTGCATAGGCAGTAGTAAAAATCGTCTCGAATGCTGGATCGGGAAATTGATCTAGTAGGTCGAAGCCACTGCCGTATGGCATTTCTATATCCAGAAAAAGCAAGTCAGGAGAGATACGCTCCACTAACTCCAAGCCAGTCTCAAACGAAGTGGTAGAGCCCACAACCTCTACGGACGGACAGTGGCGGCGGAGCATGAGTTCCAGCGCATCGCGTCCGGCGGGTTCGTCGTCGATAAGTACTGCGCGTATTTGCATATTACACTCTTGGTACATGGCACAAAGTTCTTGTTACAATATCATACTACGTGCGGGAGAACGCCCACCGATTCCTCATCGACATCCGCCGGAAACGTGAGCACAATGCGGGTTCCTAATGCTTCACCCGTGTCGGTTGTCAAGTCCTGTACTTCTACGCCGTACAATTTTCCGTGGAGTTCGCTCAGATTAGTCATACGCTCTTTCGACAAAGCAAGCCCCTGCGACGTGTACGGCAACTGCGATTGCTCCCGGATCTGCCCGGCCATCTTTCGCCCAATGCCATTGTCGGTAATACTGCACACAATCCGGTCGCCACGGCGCTGAAACTCGATAGTAAGCAGGCAGTCCTTTTCTTTCGGCAGCAATCCGTGCTTCACAGCATTTTCCACATAGGGCTGGAGCAGCATCGTGGGGATAAACTGGCGCTCTATGTCGATATCGGGCGCTATCGACATCTTATAGCCAAAGCGCTGCGAAAACCGCATAGCTTCTAATTGCAAGTACAGATCCAATATTTCTATTTCCCTACTAATAGAAATAAATGTCCTTCGCGAGTATTCTAATATCTGGCGCAGCAGTACAGAGAACAGCCCGAGATATGTTTGCGCCTTTTCGTTCTCGCTGTTCAGAATATAGTAGTAGATAGAGTTCAACGAATTAAAAATAAAGTGCGGGTTCATCTGTGCCCGCAGCGCGTGAAGCTGTAGCTCCACAAGCCTGCGCTCCATTGCACCTTTGCGACGCATGCTACCCAGATACCACCGCAGCAAGCTCACACCTATAGCTACCAGACACAACAGCACAGCCATTTGGAACCACCACACTTGCCACCACGCAGGAGTGATACTAATGCCCAGAGTAGCTCTGGCACCACCCCAATTTCCCTCGGCATCAGCTACTTCTACAAAGAGCTTATAGTTGCCGGGCGGAACATCAGTGTACCCTGCAAGCGGATGTGTGCCGTCGGTATGCCGCCATTGCCTATCATACCTATCCAACTTATAGCGATATTGATGATGGTGCACACCAGCGAAGTCTAATGAGGCAAATTCTACTGAAAAATAATTGCTGCTATAGGGAAGTATCATCTGTTTTTTGAACAGCAGTGCGGTGTCGAGTGCCAGCTTGCGGTCGAACACTTTGAAGGAAGTAAAAATCAGCCTGCGCGGTCGAGTCTTGATCGACATACTATCTGGATGGAAGCACAGATATCCACCTGTTCCTCCGAAATACATCACGCCATTCGTATCGCGAAAACACGCCTTAAAGTGAAAATCGCTGATATACACCCCATCGTCGACACCAAACGTAACAACTTTGCCAGTAGAGGGTGAGAACCTGAAAAGACCTGTATTAGTGCTCGCCCATATATTGCCACGACGGTCTTCGAGCATTCCACAAATAATATCGCTTGGCAATCCTTCCTTCTTACCATAACGCTTGCACCTGCCGGTAGCCGGGTCGAACAGATTCATCCCGCCCCCGCTTGTGCCAAGCCAGAGTTTTCCATCGCGCTCGTGTATGTACCAGATATGATTATGGCTCAGCGAAAAGGAGTCTGAAGAATTCCACGCGCTTTGCACAGGCCGGTTTGCAACACGATCCATGCGGTACAAACCATTGTTCGTGCCTATCCAGAGATTGCCATGCTGGTCCTCGTGCACCTCGTGCACGCTTATAGGTGTGCCGCTCTGCTGTGCGCTCTGCCCGGCAAAGTAGTATTCCACCTTGCCCGTGCGCCGGTCGATGCGCGTCAGCCCGTTGAACAAGGTGCCAATCCAGAGCACCCCGTCCTTGCCCTCGCATATTGCCCATACTCTCGGACCAAATATCTGGTACGGGAAGCGCGAGAATTTCCCGGTTGCAGGATCGACTTTATACAGACCATTGTTCGTGCCAGTCAGCAGCGTTCCATCGCGCAGACGATACAACACATTCAGCGTATTGGACAGGATATCTACTGAAAAAAGAGAGGTGCTGTGGTCGGGGTTGAGATAATGATGGAATTCGTCTCCTTTGCTCACGTTGAGTCCATAGCCCCCAGTACCCACCAATAAGCGATTGTCGACCAGCAGCAGCGAGCGAATTTTTTGGTAGGAAGGGGCGATAGATTCCAGAGCGCTACGGCTGAAATGCCGTATATAATTTGTGCGGCGGTGGAAACGCTCCACGCCCATATCTGTACATATCCACATATCGCCGTAATTATCGCCATACAGCATAAATACCTGGTTGCTTGCAAGCCCGTAGATATCCGCCGTGTTGGTGACTTGGTTAAATCTGCGCGACTGTATATCCACTGTATAAAATCCACCTCCTTCGGTGCCAACCCACAACGTGCCGCCAATGCCTTCGGTAATAGAAATCACTGTATTATCGTAAAAATTAGGGCGGCGATCTAACTGCAACAGCTCGGCTTTAAGATGCTTGCCATTGATATGTACCTTCCAGACATTTGTCGTGCGCTCGGCCAGCCACAGGCCGCCATCGCTTGCGGCAAACACTCGGATCAACCTCTTATCAGCTACAAAGCGGTATTCTGGTGCGGTATTCAGATTGATAAACCTATCATGCGCGTGGTCGTAGCGGTTCAGCCCTCCAGAGCGTGTAGCTATCCAAAGTTCGCCACTTTTATCCACACATATCCCCGTCATGCCATCGTCGCTTATCGAATAGGGATCCTCGGGGTTATGCCTGTAGGTAGTAAATACACCGTGCTCTGGATCCAACTTCTGAATACCGCGCCGGGTGTTGTTTGTCACTAACCACAGGCAGCCGAATCTATCTTCGCATATAGAGATAAGCACGCCGGGCAGTATACCACTTGGGTTGTGTGCAGCATAGCGGTAATGCGTAAATCGCTCCGATACCGGATCGAATAAATTCAGGCCATCAGCAGTGCCCACCCACATTCGCCCATGACGATCTTCGCATAAGCTGTGAACAGACGCATCCGAAAGTGAATACGGGTCGTTCTGGTCGCGTGTAAAGGTCGTAATGCGGTATCCGTCGTAGCGATTGAGTCCGTTGCGCGTGCCAAACCACATAAACCCCCGCTTATCCTGCAAAGCGCATAATACCATGTCGTCCGACAGGCCATCCTGCAATGTAAGACGAGTGGCTTTAAATACAGGATACCGGGCGTAGAGCCCTGAGCACGACAGCATGAACACTACAAACAGCAGTATTCTCATAATAGGACACAAGAGATCGGACGATAGAGCGCGGCTAAAGGATACCACAGATGCGGCAATATGAGAGGTGAACCGCCAATTTACAAGAAATTTCGTGACATCCTGCCAAGTTCGTCTTCCTGCACCACCTTTCTCTCCCTCTTGCGGCAAGCGCTTTGGTAATAGCATGGATTGGTTCGTCTTGGCAGCGGGGAATATAATCATAGCTCCATAGCTCATACGTCCGTAATCACTCATTCACACAAGGGATGGAACTTACCGCCGCTTCGTTACATGTGCTCAATTCATACGCCGAGTCGTTGTATCTATCTGTTTTTCTGTAAATTGCCTTGCTACAAGGCCAAAAGCTCCTGTAGTACAAC
Source organism: Ignavibacteria bacterium UBA7675 (assembly GCA_002483085.1). Taxonomy (GTDB): domain Bacteria; phylum Bacteroidota; class Ignavibacteria; order Kapaibacteriales; family UB7675; genus UBA7675. Next base: position 109,303 of record DLHF01000052.1, on the reverse strand, counting down.
AGCGGCAGAAGTGATACAACAGATGAGCGCACGCAGATGGAGAAAAAACAGCCCGATCTTTTCCGGCTTATTCACTCGCTGACCAAGTCGGAAAAACGCTACTTTAAGATATACGCCTCGCGCCACGTGATAGGCCGGGAGAACAACTACCTGAAGCTATTCAGTGCAATTGAGCAGCAGAAGGAATACGACGAAGACGCTCTTCGCAAGCAATTTCGGCGCGAGAAGTTTGCCCGCCAGCTCGCCGTGACTAAGAACTATCTGTACAAGCTCATCATGGAGAGCATGCGGATGTATCACGCCGATAAAACACCCGAGGCGCAGATACGCAGTCTGATACAGGACGCCGAGTTTTTTATGGATCGTATGTTCCGCTCGCAGGCAGCACGAGTGATAGAGCGCGCTAAAAAACTAGTGTATCAGTACGAAGCATTTACCTACCTGCCAGAACTTATGCGGTTGGAGCGCCGCCTGATGACTACCGAAGAATACGCTGGCAAAACAGCCGCAAGTATGGATGAGTTTTCCGCAGAGTGGAGGCTGGCAATCGAACGCATCAACAATCTGGCGCAGTACTGGGACCTCTCGGCGCGTATGTTTATTATTTATCTGCAACATGGGTCGGCGCGGACCGAAGCCGATATCCGCGAGCTCAAAGCACTGATGGACAGCCCGCTGCTCACAAGCGAAGACGCGGCCCAGACATTCGACGCAAAGGAGTATTTCTGCCATATCAATGGCACGTATCATTTTCTTCAGGGCGATTATATCAACGCCCACCAGTTCTCCCGCAGGCATATCGAGCTATTAGAACAACAACCCGACTACGTCGTGCACAGCCCAACACGCTACCTCGGCAGGCTGAGTATTTACATATTCGATAGCTTCAAAATACAGCGCTATGATGAGTTCTTCGCGGGCATGGAAAAGATAAGAAATTTCCGATCGCTCTACCCCGATGCACAGGGCGACAGGCTGGAAGTAGAGCTCTTCAAAATCAGTACAATGCTCGAACTTTATGCCTGTATTGAGCTCGGCGATACAGAAAAGGGATTGGAGCTGGCTCCGGCTATTGAAGCGGGATTAGAGCGGTATGGTGAGTTTATCGAAGCCTCGCTTTTGCTTTCTTTCCGGTTCAATCTCGCCAGCCTGTATTTTATCGCAGGCAGGTACGAAGATGCTCTCACGCGTACCAACGCCCTGCTCAACTCCGGCCAGTTTGATATACGCGAGGATATCTACGGCTTTTTGCGCGTGTTCAATATTATTCTTCACTACGAGCTGGGCAACGACGATCTGCTGGAGTATCTGCTGAAATCCACATACCGCTATTTGTACACGAGAAATAAAATATTCAAATTCGAGTCCATTGCACTCCGCCTTATTCGCAAGCTCACGACACGCCGCGCCGGGCGCGATCTGCTACCGATCTTCCGGGAACTGCGCGAGGAACTGCTCCCGCTTGCCGATGACCCCTACGAGCGAAAAGCATTTGAATGTATTGATGTGGTGTCGTGGTTGGATAGCAAGATTGAGGGAAAACCATTAGTAGAAGTTATTCGCAGGAAAGCCGGAATAGATATACAGGAACAAAACAATGCCGGGCGCAACGGCCACCAAGCAACATAAGCGCTATACGCGGTTCAAAACTGCATGAGAACAATTGGTGCGGCCAATAACAACGCCGCACTGATAAAAAATCCTCTGGCGAATGCTCTATCGCCCCGGCTGTAAAAAACTACCCCCGCAATACAGCACAGAGCTATGTGGAGGCCGCCTGCAAGAGCGATATACACAATGGAATCGAGCACGGTGCTAACAGCCGATATCACTGATACATAGCACGCAGTTACAGCAGTATTTGCAGCAATAACAAGAAGAGTATTATTCATGGGAGCAATTCATAGAGAGCAGAAAAAATATAATTTCTGTATCGACCGGCATTTTTTTTGCGCCGAGAAATATCCGTAGTTCATATCGCTGTCACAACTCCCAAGCATGTGCCAAAGCCAACTAACAACACCACAGCAAGGCTGATAAAGCCCGCTTTTGCCAGTGCAGTTTTCCCTGCAATGATCAGGGCAATAGAAACAATGATCAGCACCACAAAGTGCAGGAATATAAAGAGTGCCATTGCCAATGCAGTGCCCATCTCACCATCATAGCTACTAGAGCCAGAATTAAGCATGAGCGATAGGATTGTATAGAGCAGCATTATGCCGAGATTAATACCAGCAACTTTGCCAAATGTGTGCAGAAAGTTTTCGGCGTTGTTGTCGCTGCCGCTATTGCTGATGTTGTCGTTACTGCTATTGCCAACGCTGTCGTTGCTCATGTTGTTGTCCATATACTACCCACGCGATCATGAGAAAAATTAGCATGTGTTATTTCTATTAATGTACTATTGCTGGGGCAGCACCGGGAGCTGAATAGTATGCGAAGTGTTCCCGTTTCGCAATTGCTCAAGCACGTGTTTTTTATCACCACGATAGAACAGGTTCATTGTGTCGAAAGGAATAATTTTCCCGTCGTCGTCTACGATGTGTACACATGATTTTTTCACGGCGCGCACATCAAAATTCCAGGCGTCGAGAAACTGCATAATGATAATGCGAAACACATTGTCGTAGGAAAGCGAAGGCGCAGCAATCATCGGCAGGCAGCACATCAGCGATTGCAATTCTGCGGCTGCTGACGAAGGTGATTGCGACGTGCTGAACAGCCGTATCATCCGCTCGCGCATGCCTGCATCCTGTTCATACACAATAGTATTACCCGAAGCGAGCAAGTCGTCGGGATTGATAAAGCGCGTAAGCGGCAACACCTCACTGCCGAGCTTTAGAGCATACGCCATGCACAGCGAATCGGTATTACACGGCACGGGAATGAGGTCTTCCGGCGTAAACACCGGGCTTTGCTCAAGTATTGCCGTGCGCACATCGGTAAGTGTCAGTCTGTCCGTCGCCGGGTTGAAATGCTCCAATCGTCCGGCAATTTGCGTGGGCTGAAACGTGACCCCGCGCACACACGGTTGCTTCAGCGCAAAGTCGATAATCGCCCCTATCTCGTGTGTATTTAATCCCTTTTGCAGTGTTACAACCAATGTCGTCGAAAGGTTGAATTCGTTCAGGTGTTCAAGCGCTTTCATCCGCGTTTCGCGCAGGTCGGCACCGCGCAGCGAGCGAAGGACGTTTTCTTCGAAGGAGTCGAATTGCAGATACACTTCAAAGCCCGGCATATAGCCAGCCAGCCTCTTTGTAAATTCTCTGTCTTTTGCAATGCGAATACCATTGGTATTCAGCATGAGATGCCTGATTGGTTTAGACTTCGCTATGTCGAGTATATCGAAAAACTGCGGGTGAATCGTCGGTTCGCCACCGCTCAACTGGACAATGTCGGGCTCGCCTTCGTTGGCTACAACGGCATCGAGCATACGCTCTATTTCTTCCATTGTGCGGTGCCTGCCCACGCCCGGACCAGACTCTGCATAACATGTTGGGCACGACAAATTGCAACGGTCGGTTACTTCCACAAGCGTAAGGCACGAGTGCTGCTCGTGGTCGGGGCACAATCCACAGTCATACGGACAGCCATAATGTGTGGCGGTGTTGAACTTCAGCGGAATATCGCCCGGCTTGCCGTAGTCGCGCATGCGCTTGTAGTATTCAGCATCGCTTGCCACGAGCACTGTCTGCCTACCGTGTTCCGGACAGAACTTCAGCATATACACACGCCCGTCTTCGATAATTACTTTTGCATCAACACGACGCAAACACGAGGGGCACAGGCTGATTGTAAAATCGTAATAGAGATAGTTGCGAGTAGGCATGCACGGTATTCCTGTAGAAAAAAAGACCAGCTATAATAGCGCAGCAGCGGTCATTTTCCAACAGATTCCTGTTGCACGCGCTCTTTCTTTGCAGTGATCCAAGTGGTGCTTCTGTCTTCGGCCTTGCCGCGTGCTGTGCAGCCTTTATCGCAATGGTTAGAAATGCAGGCCAAATGTAACGCCAATACTGCCATTGCCGGGAGCAAATTGCTTCTCCTGAAGCCCGAGAAATGGAACAACAGGTATCACGCGTGAGGAAGGAGTAAACACATAGTCCGCCGCCAATCCAAGCGACAAATTATCGTACACACGCCAGGAGCATTCAGCAAGAAAAATGGTACTGAATGCTGTGCCAGAATATTCAAAATGAGAATACTGTTCGCGCTCTGGTGCTGTGTTTGCGTGGTGCGACCACAACACGCCATCCAGCATATAACTGTTTGTTGCCAGCCCGGCTCCGCCGCCAAACCGCAGATTGCAGCGCGGGTCTACATAGCGCCCAAAGTCGTACATTGCACATGCGTAGTACCCGCTTCCCGACAGTTTTTGCCGCGCACGATAGTAGCGCTTAACGTCGCCGGGCCGGAGGCTGTCTATAATCCGCATGGCGTATAGCCTCGGCTCGCTCGTCCATGCTACACAGAGTCCCACTTCCACATGCGGAGTGATCTGGTACATCGCCTGAATGCGGCGTAGGATATTGATCTCTAATGCAGCCGCATTGTAGTATTCTTCCTCGCCAATTAGGTACTCTCCATATCCAAAAGGTCGCTCTCTGTCTATATCAAAACCACTTGCCGACAACTCGCTCTGGAACCAGTGGTTCATGCTTGGTACTACAACCGCCGATGCCACAGAAAACCGTATAGGTGTTTCTACATTATCTGCAAGCACGTCCTGAAGCTCTTTCCATACGCTGTGCTGCTCCTCTTCCGCACCGGTAGGTATTGTAAATGCATGCTCTCCATAAGAATGCTGTGCGTCTACAAAATATCCAGCGCCGCCAAAAATGGCAATAACTGCCAGCGTGTGGTGAGCTAATAAAAAGGAATTCGCTTTGTATCTGTGATTTTTGTAGGAACCGTACATCTCAGCCGACAGAAGAGGCGCCTGGCCATCAATGGCAGACAACATAAAATTCCAACCGACCAAGCCGGTACAAGCGCCATATACAAATCCCCGTCCGCGAGGCACTTCTGTGCGCACAACTATACGCGCAATGTCGGTGCGAGCCAGCCGGTACACTGTATCGCCCACCACTGTGAGCGAATCATCATCAACGCCAAAGATTTCTCCCGCTATTCCGTCGCCTGTACGCGGAAAAACAAGTGCATTTATCACTCTGCCGTCTCGTGCATATGCCGATCTGCTGCACAGTAGCATCAGCAGTATGCAAAGCACAATGCCACAACAACGGCGATGCCGCAATGAACAACACATCAGTGAGCCCACATAGAAATAATAGTAAGGGCGATAACCAGTTCAATGCCTACTGCTGCCCAAGCGCTTGCTACGGCGTAGCCTGCTGCATCTGATTCTCGACTCCGCACCTCTAGTTCCAAAATGCGGTGCCCCGCAATTGCAACAGAATCGCCCTGCATCGTAGTACCAACAACAACGGCGCTGCTGTCCGACGCAGCCATCTGATACCATCCCCCCCTGTGATTGAATCGAATATTGTCGCCGTTTTTCAGCACTACTCCATAGATCGGTTTCCCAGTCGTAGCCTGCAACTGCTCGCTTCTGTAGAAAGACGACGTTGGCACTGTACAGGCCGACAAAAGAATACTCATGACCGTAACTACAACTGGAAAAATTCTCATATACTCTCGCAAAAAAATGATGAATCGCAATCTTCGGCTTGCACATTGGGAAGTGCGCCACAGTGCGTCTACAAAAAACATCAGCACATTTCCCGGCCATCCATCGCCAATAAAGTGCCGTATGGCAAAAGAAGTATTGGATAAATGTCGTGCATAAAGTGCCGGTGTACAAAGTGGAACAATGCGGATATACTTTCGTTGTCGATTGGCAATAAGACAGTGACACATCACACAACTACCGTGTTTCACTTTGCAAAAGAAGCAGTGGCAGTGAGGGCCGTAGCGAGGATGAATACAGAGGATTTCTGTGGCACGGGCGTCGCTGGGGCAACCGTTCTGCCGCTGTCACCGGTCGCAGCACCCGCTTTTCGATTGGCCAACCGCCAGCCGCCAAGCCGGAAACCGACACATGTACCAGAAAAAGCGATTGGGGTAGAATAGCTACGCGGCGGCTCGTGCAGCGCGGTGCAGAGGCCAAGCACACGAACAGAGACTGAAGGCGCTCTTTCGCTACTATCTTTTACCAGCAAGATCGCTGGCTGTGGGCTGCACTAACGAACCGGGACGAAAAAACACATCGCGATAATACACCAACCCGAGCAGGCAGGCAATCTGAATTGTGCTCAGGCCAACATCGAACCGATACACGGGTTTGATGAACTCGACACAAAAGCGAAACAGCAGATACGACGCCAAAAACAGCCGGAAGCGCGCACCATCGGCCAGCGGCATGCGTTTTTCTATCTGCACAATACAGAACCACAGCAATCCGAGGAACAAAATTTCGTACAGATTTGTTGGGTGTCGAGCTATGCCATCACCTTGGTCGATGCCCCACGGCAGAGCTGTTGCCACCCCGTGCGTACCATCCTCCACCCCAGCACTAAAGCACCCCACGCGACCAATCATCATAGCCAACATAAGTGGAAACGTCATCAGATCGCCGGAAGAAGAGCGAACGCCTATTGCCTTTTTCGTGAGTTCTGTCCCGACAAGCCCGCCCAGCAACCCGCCGACAATTGTCTTGGAAGCGAGCAACACTTCGAGCGTAAGGCCGTCGTGCAGCAGCGCTATCGGATTCTCTAACAGAGCCAGCACCCGCGCTCCTACCAGCGCACCAAGCGCCGCACCGAGCAAAATCCAAAGCCTGTCATTCGTGCTAATGGCATCGTGCGCACGCTTGCGTAAACGCAAAAAATAACGAAAGCCGATGGTATAGGCCAGTGTCTCGAACAGAAGATGCGCAGGCACACGGAGCGAACCACTGTGAATGTCGATGGGGAAGAGCATGAGCACAAGCGTACAAATCGGAAAACAGAACTTGCCGCGAATATACGCGAAAAGGGCTTGCAGCCAATAGCGTTGCGATTAGTGATAACAACCGGGCATCTGATAGCCTGCCATGCAGCAGATACCGGCGTATAAGGGCTTGTTCAACCTCTCCGAAGAAACACGCCAATCGGCAGGTGCCACCGATTGCCCAGCTACCGATGCCAGACAGAACTCCATACGAAACGCACCGATTGTTCGTCATAGCAGCCGGGCAGATACAGCTTCAGGCACTGTACACATAGTTGGTTAAGAAGCATTTCTCCCGTACTTTTGTAGGATTTTACGATCTCCTGTTTTTAAAACTCCTTTTCGTGTGGTCTACATGAACAGTCTCCTCGAACGCGCCGACAAATTCGTAAACAGGCACATCGGGCCGGATGTCGCCGAGCAGGAAGCCATGCTCAGGGCTCTCGGTGTCGATTCTCTCGATCAGCTTATCAGCGAAACGATTCCTGCGAATATCCGCCTGAAACAACCGCTGAACATTCCTGCGGCAAAAAGCGAATTCGCGCTGCTTAACTACGCTCGGACAATTGCTGCCCAGAATACTCTCAATCGGTCTTATATCGGCATGGGGTACTACGACACGATCACTCCTCCGGTGATCCTGCGCAATGTGATGGAGAATCCGGGTTGGTACACTCAGTACACACCCTACCAAGCGGAAATCGCTCAGGGCCGCTTGGAAGCGCTGCTGAATTTCCAAACGCTGGTCATCGACCTCACGGGCATGGAAATCGCTAATGCGTCGCTGCTCGACGAGGGTACAGCCGCTGCTGAAGCCATGAATCTCATGTTTGCCGCGCGCAGCAAGGAGCTTGAGCGCAACGAAGCCAATGTCTTTTTTGTCTCCGATACCTGCTTGCCGCAGACTGTCGACATTCTGAAGACCCGTTCGGCTCCGCTGGGCATTAATCTGGTAGTGGGCAACCACCGCGAAATAGAAACAAGCGAGTGGAACAGCAAAATATTTGGCGTGCTCGTACAGTATCCCGCTGGCGATGGCGCGATCTACGACTACAGCCTCTTGTGCGAAAAAGTGCATGCAAACGGCGCTTTGGTAGCCGTTGCCGCCGATCTGATGAGCCTGCTGCTGCTCACCCCTCCGGGTGAATTTGGCGCTGATATCGTGCTCGGCTCGGCTCAACGCTTCGGCGTTCCTCTCGGCTATGGAGGCCCCCACGCAGCATTCTTTGCTACAAAAGATGAATACAAACGCCTGATGCCCGGTCGTATTATCGGTGTGTCGGTCGATGCTCATGGCAATACGGCGTACCGCATGGCTCTGCAAACACGCGAGCAGCACATCCGCCGCGACAAGGCGACCAGTAATATCTGCACGGCTCAGGTGCTGCTGGCAGTCATGGCGAGTATGTACGCAGTGTATCACGGCCCCAAAGGCCTGCGCGCTATCGCCAGCCGTATCAATGGGCTCGCTCAAGTGCTGCATCGCGGCCTTTCGCAGATAGGCGTAGATGTGCTCTACTCTCAATACTTCGATACACTGCGCGTAGCCTGCTCCAATGCCGATGCCGTGCGTACTGAAGCACTTGCGGCAGGAATCAATTTCCGCTATTTCGACAATGGAGATATCGGTGTTTCGCTGGACGAAGTAGCGACACTCGACGATGTGCGTGCTATGATAGAAGTGTTTATCCGCGCAATGGGCAGCGGCGACCGGCACGTAGATGTTTTTGCCCTGCAACATGATATCGAGCTCAATGCTCCTTCCGCTCTGCGCCGTACTTCCGACTATCTCGCTCATGCGGTGTTCAATAAGCACCACTCTGAGTCGGAAATGCTTCGCTATATGAAAAGCCTTGAGAACAAGGATCTTTCGCTCGTGCATTCGATGATTCCCCTCGGCTCCTGTACCATGAAGCTGAATGCGACATCGGAAATGATCCCCGTTACCTGGCCTGAATTTGGCGCTATTCACCCGTTTGCGCCGGTCGACCAGACACGTGGCTACCAGGTGATTTTTGAAGAATTGCGAAATGCGCTGTGCGAAATTACAGGCTTCGACGCGTTCTCGCTCCAGCCGAACTCCGGCGCTCAGGGCGAATACGCGGGCCTGATGGTAATACGCGATTATCATATCAGCCGGGGCGATGGCCACAGAAATGTAGTAGTGATTCCCGCGTCGGCACACGGTACCAACCCAGCCAGCGCTGTGATGGCAGGCATGAAAGTAGTCGTGGTCAAAACCGATGAACAGGGCAATATCGACTTTGCCGATCTGAAGGCAAAAGTAGAGCAAAACAGCGCTAATCTCTCGGCACTAATGGTGACTTACCCCTCTACGCACGGCGTTTTCGAAGAGCATATTGCCGATATATGCAAGCTCATCCACGAGCACGGCGGACGCGTGTACATGGACGGCGCTAATATGAATGCTCAGGTAGGGCTTACAAGCCCGCGCGCTATCGGCGCTGATGTGTGCCACATCAATCTGCACAAGACATTCTGCATACCTCATGGCGGCGGCGGTCCCGGCATGGGCCCCATTGGTGTTGTAGCCGATCTCGCTCCGTTCCTGCCCGGCCATGTAGTTGTGCCGGTCGATAACCGCGACCACGCAGCAGTATCGGCAGCCCCCTGGGGCAGCGCCAGTATCCTGCTTATCTCGTGGGCGTATATCCGCATGATGGGCGGCGAGGGTCTTACAGAAGCAACAAAGCTGGCGATTCTCAACGCTAATTATATCAAAAGCCGCTTAGAGCAGCATTTCCCTATTCTCTACAAAGGCACTCATGGCCGCGCTGCCCACGAAATGATTGTAGATATGCGCCGCTATAAGCAAACCGCTGGTGTTGAAGTAGAAGACATCGCAAAACGCCTCATGGACTACGGTTTCCACGCTCCTACCGTGTCCTTCCCCGTGCCCGGTACGCTGATGATCGAGCCAACTGAAAGCGAAAATCTGGAGGAGCTCGACCGCTTCTGCGATGCGCTGATCTCTATCGGTGCTGAAATTGCCGAAATCGAGAACGGTACAGCCGACCGCCAGGACAATGTGCTGAAAAATGCCCCGCATACAGCCATGACGGTGACAGCCGATGTGTGGAGCCATCCGTACCCGCGCGAAAAAGCTGCTTACCCGGCACCCTGGCTGCGCCATGCAAAGTTCTGGCCCAGCGTAGGCCGTGTAAATAATACCTATGGCGACAGAACGCTTATTTGCTCCTGCCCGTCGCCCGAAGAGTACATCGAAGGCAGTGAATTGCAGGCGGAAGCAGAAGCCACCGCGTAAGCTCAGCCCTTCAGCCAAACAACAGATCGGCCCTTCCCGCACAGGAAGGGCTTTTTTGTATCGCCGCTCCTACACAAAACACTACTCTCTTGTGCCGGTAGGTTGCTCGAACCCGATGGAGCGCTTCGGTCTCCGCACTGTCGTTCCGTCGTTGCACCGCGCAGCATACCCGCCGCGTGGCTGTTCTGCCTTCTCCGCTTTTTTTTCGGCCTCCACTCCTGCTCGGCGGCTGGGCAGCGGCAAACCGGTGTTATCACAGCTCGTCTTCGCACCGTTCCTATGTACTACATGCGCGGACGATATCGACCCCGGCGACTCACGGACGCCAAACGACGCCCGCCCCACACTGCAGTACTCGCCCTTGGCTGTGCAGAAATCAAAGAAAAAAGCCGAAACTGCCAGATTTTTCGCTCGATTCGCTGGCCTATCACGGATTGCTCCGCCAGTGCTGAAGCGCTTGTCCTTGACACCAATAGACTTCGCAGCTCGGCGTTGCGCTTGTAGAATCCTAAAGCTACACATCCCACACCCATCCCAGAAATTTCTCGGGTGTGTTAAGAAAACATTAGCTCGCAATTTTTGCCTTGTATAAATTGTAGCCCAAGACCAGTTCATCCGCCCTATATAGCATAGGGGCAGATGCTATTATCCAGCGCAGTACGGGCAAGCAGCTATGACTACCCCCCGCTTTCTGCAACTGATAGAGCACTTTGTTTCCAACTATACACCTGCTCAGCGGCGCGACCCTATTACATTAGACAAAGCGTTCAGAGCAGGAGAATCGCTGGCACTGCCTTCGAGTACGGTGTTTTTGCACGACATCAACATGTCGGGCTATGTCCTGCGCGTCTGTGGCGATACAACATTTCGCGAGAGTATCGACAACGCTATCATCCTAGCGCTTGGCAAGATTGTAATTGAAGGAACAAGCAAGAACTGCACAATATTTTCGCTCGATTCTATCCAGGTAGAGAAGTCGGAAACCTCGTTGTTTGTTTGCTACGGCGACCTCCTTATCGAATCGGAAACAGCCGACTGTACGTCGAGCACGATGGGCTCCATTATTGGCGAACGGGCTTCAGTGCTGGGCGGCACAATGACGGCGGGCAGCGATATTGTGGTGCAAAGTGCCTACACAATTACTGGAAAGCCACCTACGACGCTGAGCGTGGGCAGCAGAAATCTGTATATGTCTACGCTGCGAATTCTCAACAACTATATTCTGAAGCTGAACGAAGAACGCACGGAAACCAAGGATATGCTGAAAGATGCAACCCGCATGGTAATGTCGCGACCGAGCAATGGCCTGATTACGGCGCTTCAGCAGCTCCAGGATCGCCAGATGCGGCTTGAGGATGAACTGAAAAAGAAAAAAGAATTGCTTGAAGCTCTGCGCACACAAGCTACCACACGGCAAACCAAGCAAAGTACAGTTTCCATACTGGCTTATGCCGGTGATAATATCGCTATTGATATAGGCGGTCGCCGGTATATGACGACCGAACCAATGTCGTCTGTAGAGTTTAGCGCGCAAGGCAACGAAATCAACGTAGGCCCAGTGCGATACGAGCATCAGGACGACGATGATAAAATTACCTATATAGAATTGTAACGATTGTTCGATAATAGTCACGATGCAATCCGTCAGTGAACAAAGCGTTCTTGTTCATGTATTGCTGTCATTACCCAATTGTATAATGTCCGGGAACTACTGCAGAGGCAGCAGAGCCCCCCGGCACATACTTTTTTAGTACATTCTGTAGTAGAGTGTTGTTATGGAAACCGATCTTCTTCTGCAGCTCGCCGAGTCATTCCTCGAAAAATCTATCTCTGCAGATACATCGAAAGTTATAGAGTTTAAGGAAGCTGTAAGCGCTGGTGAATCGCTTGAGCTGATGAGTAATGTTATATTTTACAGACCTGTAGATATGGGTGGGCATACCTTGCGTGTGTATGGGAATGTACATTGCAAAGGCAGCCTAACTAATGCGAATCTGCTTGCTTATGGCTCCGTCAGAATAGATGGCGAAATCAAAGATTGCAATATCTTCTCGCACAATAATATCTCGCTGCATCACGCGCTGAATTCTAATTTCTGGTCCTATGGCGATATCCACATCGATACCGAATCAGTAGCCAGCAGCTATATGGCCGCAGGCTCGATTATGGGTACGGCTGCTACGGTGCGCGGTGGAAGGCTCGCCTGCAATGGCAATATTACGCTCGAACACGCGCTCAGCCCCGGCGATACAACGCGGCTGTCGATTGTGCTCGGCGACAGAAAAATTATAAAAGCGAAAATTGCAGCTCTTGAGGCCAGAGTGCGGTACTTGGAAAACGACCTGGTACAGGTAAAAGACTGTATCGATATCTTTGCGCGCAAAATCGTGGAAAAACGGCTGATTGGCGTGCATATCCCGCAGTTTGAATCTATCAAACAGCAGCGCGTGGATATCGAAAAAGATATTGCCGCACACAAAGCCGAACGCGACCAGCTCATGCAGTCGACAATGACTATTAAAAAAGCTCCCGGTACGGTGATCATCCGCTCGCGCTGTAGCAATGGAGTGTTCATCGAAATTGAAGGCAGCCGATACGAAACCAGCCAGACTATGCAGTCGATTATGTGCTCGACCGATGGCAAAGAAGTCATTGTAGAGCCGTACTACGCTGTCTCCAATGCAGAAGTACTCTCCTGATCGCGGGTACATTGTGCAGATAGCATAGCAGAACAATACCGGCCTTCCCGAGGATGATCTTGCAGCAGGCACCCGCCCATCGTATGGAGGCGTGCCTGCTTTTTTGTATTTTGTGCCCGCAGCCAACAGCCGTCATTCTGGCAGAGCGCAACAGCGCCGCCAGAACCACAAGGTACAAAGCCGATATTTTGCAGTATATGAATCAACTAAGCCCTTATAAGCAGCGCAAACGACTTACACGGCGGCGCCTCGTGCTCTCGATTATTGTACTTGTGCCTGTGCTCGGCTTTGTGCTGTTTTCGCGGCGCGGTATTATCGCTCGCGCTGGTTTAGAAATCGAGAAGAAAGAAGTGCTCGACGAAATTCGGCAGGCTCATGCACAGCAAGACTCCCTGCGCGCTACTATTCAACAGCTCCAAGCAGATACTCTTCTTATCGAAAGATTGGCCAGAGAAAAATATGGCATGATCAAGCCGGGCGAAACAGTGTACTCCGTAAAACAGGAATAACCCTCCAGCTTCTACTCTTCCCCGCTGCTCGACATTCCCTGCTGCTCGCCGTCCTGCAAAAGTGCCTGCACACCGTGGGATTTCCCCGCAATCCATACAGCATCGCCCAAGCAAAACACCGTTGATGAGTCTGGATTGAGAATACGATGCCCTTCCCTTTCGAGGCCAACAACCAGTGCTGCCGCTTTTTCGCGAATACCCGATGCGCGAATGCTTTTGCCCAGCAAGACAGAGCTTGCATCTACTTGCACTCTGTGGAGTCCAATCACTTGCTTTTCTTCAGCACTCTGCTCCCCTGTGTGCTCCACTACTGGCCTTATTTGCTGAAACTGCTCGTCGGTGCCGATGAGCGCTACCCTGTCGCCCGGATATAATCGTTCATCGCCGCCGGGTGCTGCAATGGTCATCCTGCCGCGCTCTATGAGTGCAATACTGACTCCGAATTTCTCGCGTATGGCCAATTCAGCAAGTGTTTTGCCCACCACCGGCGATTCCGGTGCTACAGAAAAATGCGCTATGTGTGCGTCCCACGGCACAATCGGCTCGGCCTCGACCACAGCCTCGCGCTCGTTGAAGTTGTCGATAAAGCGACGCTCTATCCGGCCATACACCGCTTGCAGCTTTTTCGAGAAGAGAAGAAGTGCCACAACAGCTACCAGCAGAGCAACGACAAAAGCTGCCCATGTAGCGATAAGCTGATACACCGATAGCACCAGAAAAAGAATCGCGAGGCTCACCCTCGACAGTTCCAGAATAATAAGTGGACCCCGGCTGTACTTTCTTTCCGTCCACAAGTTCGAGTACGCACGGCTCTGTATGCGCCGCACCGCAAGTGCCCACAGAAAAGGAGCCATCGCCAGAAAAGTAAGACCGCCTGCAAGGAGCTGGCCCTGCATGCCGCTGCTGATGTTTGCAGCTATAAAAGGAGCCAGAACAGAAGTAGAAAGAAGAATGATTGAAAAAAGAATGACTGAGTGAGTAATCATTGTGAGGACATAAGAGTGCAATACCGTTTTCCAGTCGCTCAGAGCAGCTACCACCTGTGTATCGGATTGATAACGGTTGAGCCCGGCAACCCACCGCGCGGGCAGCCGCTTTTCTACCTGCGCGTACAGCGGTTCCGACAGCCGGATAAGGTACGGCGTGGTAAATGTTGTAAGCGCCGACACCGCCACAGCAATCGGATACAAAAAGTCGCTTGTCACCTTCAGTGTAAGGCCAAGCGTGGCAATAATAAACGAAAATTCTCCGATCTGCGCTAAGCTCATACCAGCCTGCACCGATTGCTTCAGTGGCTGGCCGGAAAGCAGAGCGCCGATAGAAGTGCTTACCAGCTTGCCCACAATTGTCACTAATGAAATAGCTACTACCGCACCGCCGTATCGCCACAGCATTTCTGGGTCGATGAGCATGCCAACGGACACAAAAAACACAGCTCCGAACAAATCTTTCACCGATTTTACAAGATGCTCGATGCGCTCGGCTTGCGTGGTCTCGGCCAGAATCGACCCCATGATGAACGCCCCTAATGCCGGAGAAAACCCTGCTTCTGTGGCGAGAATTACCATGAGCAAGCACAGTCCCAGCGAGACAACGAGCAGCGTTTCGTCGTTCATCAGCCCGCGCGTGCGCTTGAGAAAAGTAGGTAGGAGAAATATACCGGCCAAAAACCACAGAACCAGAAAAAAGCACAGCTTGAGCACCGAAACAAGCATCTCCTGCCCGGCGAACTGCTGGCTTACGCCAAGCGTGGAAAGCAACACCAGAAGCACAATAGCTACTAGATCCTCTATGACAAGCACGCCAAACACTAAACTGGCGAATTTTTGCGTTTTTACGCCGAGTTCCTCAAATGCTCGGATAATAATCGTGGTAGAGGAAATCGACAAAATCCCCCCCAGAAAAATACTATCCATTGCCGACCAGCCCAACACTTGTCCGGCGGCATAGCCTATCCCCAGCATACACACGACTTCTACGACGGCTGTAATTGATGCGGCCCCCCCTACCCTAATCAGCTTTTTAAAACTGAATTCGAGCCCCAGGCTGAACAGCAAAAAAATCACGCCTATTTCAGCCCATATTTTTATGTCGTCGCTGCTGCCCACAGTAGGCACAAGCGATATGTGAGGCCCGACAAGGACACCCGCGAGAATATACCCAAGCACCAAAGGCTGGCGTATTTTTTTGAATATCAGCGTTGTCACCCCGGCAGCGGCGAGAATCAGCCCGAGATCGGCAATAAGGCGAGGCAAATGGAGCATACACAATCCGAGAATTGGAAGAAAGCACTGTGTTCACAATAGCGCTTTGCAGAATGCTTCGCGCAGGAGCATGGACGCGCTTCGGCCTCGCATCCGGCGGCCAGCCACCGGGCAAAGCACGAAGCGGATTGTGCGACCGGTGACAGCGACCATACGGCAGAGCCGACCGGCACGGGCGGCTCGATTCAACGACGCCCGTGCCATAATCATCAGCAAAGAGAAACGATGAATTCCAGACTTTAATATAACAATTGAGACAGATTTCTGCCCGGTTCTGCCGAAAAACGTGGAAAAGCGTCGCGTTTTTCTCGTTGAAATATCAATATCTGCGTTTTTCATCGAAATTCCCTACATTAGTTCCTTCGGAAACAGGACTATCCATTAGCTATTCCATGCGTATGTATCTGGCTCTCGACATCGGCGGCACGAATATCAAAGCGGCAATCGTCGGCACGGACGGCAGTATTTTGCGGCATTTGTCGCAGCCCACCGAAGCAGCGCGGGGCAAAGATGCCATGCTCGCCGACATTCGGACGCTTATTGCAACAACAGTCCAAAGCGAGCCCGGCATTCGAGCCGTGGGAGTGGGCGTACCCGGCATTGTGCATCCCGCCGACGGCTGTGTGTACTACCCGCCCAATCTTCCCGGCTGGGAGATTGTGCCGCTCACCGATCTTATAAGAGAATACAGCGGACTGCCAACAGCAGTAGACAACGACGCAAACGCAGCCGCACTTGCAGAAGCAGAGCTCGGCGCAGGGCGCGACTACGAGTACTTTCTGTATATCACCCTTGGCACAGGCGTAGGCGGCGGGATTATAGCCGGACGCGAACTGTTCCGGGGCGAGCGCGGCGGTGCAGGCGAAGTGGGGCATATTATTGTAGATGCAGAAGCAGCACACGAGCAGGGGCGACCGCTGTTCAGAACCGGCACACTCGAAGAGCGTATTGGCAGGCAAGGTATTCTGCGCATAGCCCGGGTATGTGCACAAGAGGCACCCGATTCCCTATTGCACAGCTATGGCGAACTCGACGTAAGCCATATTTCCGAAGCAGCCGAGCACGGCGACGCAGCAGCCGAGGAGTGTTTCAGGCGCACGGGCTACTACCTTGGCGTAGGCATTGCCTCGGTACTCGAAATAATAGACATGCGCCACGTCGTGGTAGGAGGCGGAATTTCGCAGGCCCATCCACTGCTGCTCAGCACAGCGCAGATGGTATTGCGCGAGCGTGTACTGCCGCCATTGCAAGAAGCGCACATTGTGCGAGCGCACTTTGGCAACGACGCGGGAATTATCGGTGCGGCCATGCTCGCCAAGCGCGCAGCGGGATAGCGGAGCGGTGTGTGCAATCAACAGAGAGCAAGCGAGACACGGTGGGCACCAGCTTCTTCCCCACGGGCGCAGGGAATACATCGAGGTATTGAACTTGACTCATCGGCGCTGCGGTTCATCCCCACGGGCGCGGGGAATACTCGTAGTTGTGGCGTTCAACGTGTGGGCGTGGCGGTTCATCCCCACAGCACACAGGGAAACCACAAATCTATGAAATTTGCTGGCATTCTCCATCTTCGGCTCATCGTGTAGTTGTCCATCGCCCTCTTCCTCCGCCCCTGCATCTCTGTACATGACAGCATCTACTGCCTTTGGCACTATTCCAGAACAGGAATAATATTACCCAGATGAAAGCCCAATGTAGGCGCTTTTACAATTCTTTTGTAGTTTTGAACTCTGCAGCCTGCTTTACAGCAAACCGCAGGACGATTTTTACAAGACAGTTAACCATCAGCATCTATGAAAGCTGCCGTACAACCGGTGTTTACCGACAAAGCTCCTGCTCCGATAGGCCCGTATTCGCAGGGAATGTTGGTGCACGACACCGTCGTCTATCTCTCCGGGCAAATTGCGTTGGGCTCCGACGGAACCATCACCGGCGAGGTCGCCGAGCAGACCCGCCAGGTGATTCTCAATATCGGATCGGTATTAGAAGCAGCACAGTGCGGGCTGCACAATGTGGTGAAAACGACTGTTTTCCTCATAGACATGAACGATTTCGCAGCTATGAATGCCGTTTACGGGGAATTTTTTGGCACAACCAAGCCAGCGCGTTCCACCGTAGAAGTGTCCCGGCTGCCCAAAGACGCCCGTGTGGAAATTGAGGTCATTGCGGTACGCTCATGATCCCGACACTACTGGAACTCATACGAAAAATCATCGCATTCATTATTGCGATTCTGCTGTATCTGCTGCCGAAGGCTTACGCCCAGGTAGATACCGTAAGAACTCCGCACACCATAAGCGACTCTACCACTATCGACTCGGTCGTAACACCTGTTCCGATTGGTTCCATTATGGAGTCCTCCAAGCCGTCCGCTGGCTATACCATGTCGAAATCGCCCTGGCAGGCCATGTGGCGTTCGATGGTGCTCCCCGGTTTTGGACAATACTACAACGAAGACTACTGGAAAGTGCCTTTGTTTGTTGGTACAACGGGATACCTTGTGTATTCGATTATCAACAACCAAAGTAAATTCAGCAATAAGAGCGACGAAGTGCGGGCTGCAACTGATGCTGGCAAGCCTGTCACAACGCTGAAAGTAGAACGCGAATTCTACCGCGACCGACGCGACGAAGCCGCGTTTTATCTGGTTGGTGTGTATATTATTGGCATTGTCGACGCCTATGTAGGTGCCCACCTGTATGATTTCGATGTCGGCGACGACCTCTCGGGCGAGCTCCTGCTTTTACCGGCGTCGGGCAGGATTGGGCTTCAGGTGCGGTGGTAGCACCGGCAGTGCGTGCAATGAAAGGACCGGCGGCAATACGATGTCGGCCTGTATGGAGTAGTAGCGACTTATTATATTACGAGGTTGTTCATGGTCAAAACGCTGATCTTTATTTGTATTCTTCTGGGGGCTTTCGGCTTTTTTGCCATTAGTGCCAACCGCCTGATTTCTTACCTCAGGCTAGCAAAACCGACCAACAGATTTACCGACATCGGCAAGCGCATCTCGCAGATGTTTATGGTAGCATTTGCACAGAAAAAAATCTTGCGCGACAAGGTGGCTGGCCCTATTCACGCCGGTATTTTCTGGGGGTTTCTCATCCTGCTGGCATCCGCAGTAGAAGCGATTTTAGAAGGGCTGCACGCGGGCTGGTCGCTGAATTTTCTGGGGCCTATCTACAGCGTTATTACTATTCTTACCGATATTTTCTGCACGCTTATTGTCGTTGCTACGATGGCAGCGTTATGGCGTCGCTATATCACGAAGGTACGCCGCTTGCAGGTAGAAGGCGAAAAGGTAGAAGCAGCTCTTATCCTGCTTACTATCTTTACGATTGTCTCCGCTCTGCTTATCCAGAATTCCACACGCGTGGCAATGGGTACGGATTTTTCGTGGGCAGTGCGCCCTGTGGGTGCGATGATAGCCACAGTGCTCACTGGATTCTCGCCCGATAGCCTGATGGTTCTGCACGAAACTGCCTGGTGGATGCACATTGTGCTCATCCTCGGCTTTATGAATTACCTGCCTTTCTCCAAGCACTTGCACGTGCTTACATCGGTGCCCAACACGTTTTTTGCAACAACGCATTTCCCGAACGACCTCAAGCCTATCAATTTTGAAGAAGAAGGCGTGGAGAAGTTTGGTGTTGTCGATATCGAAGACTTTACGTGGAAAACTATTCTGGACGGCTATACCTGCACCCACTGCGGACGCTGTACAAGCGTGTGCCCGGCCAACGGCACTGGCAAAGAGCTCGATCCGCGTGGTGTTATTGTAGGCGTACTGCACCGCACGATGGATCGCGCGCCCCTGCTGGTGGGCACCGAAGAAGAGCGCAATACTCCTGAAGCACAGGCCATTCTTGAGAAAAAACTTATCGGTGATTATGTCTCGGTAGAAGCTCTGTGGCAGTGCACTACCTGTGGCGCTTGTATGCAGGAATGCCCGGTGATGATCGAGCACGTGCCTGCTATCGTAGATATGCGCCGCTCGTTGGTAATGATGGAAGCAAATTTTCCTCCCGAAGCGCAACCTGCGTTTACGAATATCGAGAATAACTTCACGCCCTGGGCGTTCTCGGCTTCTGAACGCGCCGACTGGGCCGAGGGGACTGGCGTAAAAACAGCAGCCGAAGACCCCGACTTTGATGTGCTGTTCTGGGTGGGATGCGCAGGCAGCTACGACGACCGCGCGAAAAAAATTACCCGCGCATTCGCCGAGCTGATGCAAATCGCCGGTGTCAACTTCCGCATACTCGGCACCGAAGAGCGATGCTCCGGCGACCCCGCTCGCCGTATGGGCAACGAGTATCTGGCCGATACGATGGTGAAAATGAACGTGGAAACGCTGAATTCTTACAGCGTAAAGAAAATTGTGACAACCTGCCCACACTGCTTTAATACGCTCCGCAATGAATACCCTGCGTTCGGCGGCAACTACGACGTGCTTCATCATACCCAGTTTATCCGCGAGCTTACAGATTCTGGAAGACTGAAGGTAGACAAAACAGCTCTCTCGCCCGAAGTGGTGACATACCACGACTCCTGCTATCTAGGCCGCTATAACGATGAGTACGAAGCCCCACGCGCTACGCTTACCGATATCCCCGGCCTGAATATTGTAGAAGTAAACCGCAGCAAAGATCGTGGATTCTGCTGCGGAGCTGGCGGCGGGCGTATGTTCATGGAAGAAACAGTGGGCAAACGCGTGAATGTAGAGCGCACCGAAGAGCTGCTTGCTACCGGCGCTTCTACCATCGCTGTCAACTGCCCGTTCTGTATGACAATGATTACCGATGGCGTTAAGGAAAAAGAGAGAACCGACGATGTGCAAGTAAAAGACATTGCCGAAGTCCTGCTCAGCCACGTACAGCACCCATCGGTGAACTAAGCGAATCCTGTCTATGTGATAACGCCCTCTTTCCGGCTTGGAGAGAGGGCGTTTTTCTATGCTGCCATTACGAAACCGCAACGCTTCCGCCAGAAGTTTACCGCCAAGAGAAAAAACACCTCACGACCGGCTTCCTATCGACGATAACCTGTTACGAATAAGAAATTCCTGTGATGCTGTGGTCGGCAATAACAAATTCCTCTCTCCTGCGATGCGCTAAAAGCCATAGATTGCGCGCAGTATAGACAGAGAATTTCCGATCTCAACCAAACAGAATAGTCTGAATATTTGCAAGACGCTCTACTCTCTCTCAATCTTCAGGGATCACATGGCGCTTTTACAACACTCTTCGAGACTGCTGGCACTGCCCGCTGTTCTCCTTTTCTGTTTTCTGTACACTGCCGATCTGTCGGCACAGAACAAAGTGACGTTTTCCTTGCAGAACCGCCAGACGGACACAGGTGTCTACTCTGCGGAGCTCTGGGCTACTGTCAGCTCTAGCGCAACATGGCAACCGGGAAACTGCATTATTACTATCAATTTCAATCAAAGTGCGCTTTCTGTGGGACAATTCAACAATGCAGGACTGCTCGACCCCGATGCTGCGATAAACAGCGGTGGCTATATGCCGATGTACCAATCGCTCTACGATGGCATTCTCTCGGTGAATATTATCAACCTGAGCGGAAACTTTGCGACTAAAAGCGGCTCGTTTCGCATCGGCACGCTTCGCTGGGCGATTCTCAATGGGTTTCTACAGGACAGCCTGCGCTTTGAAACAGCGGGCAATGGCGCTTCGATTGTAGGCGATGGTTGGAATACAATGGACTACAACTGCGGCAATGATGCCTGCTATGGTGCGGTGAATCCAACACCTGCACAAACAGGCAACCCGCCAGTGATTACGCAGCAGCCAGAGTCGGTAGGCGTATGTGTGGGCTCGCCCGCAACATTGTCGGTGTCCGCACTTGCAGCGCTTACGTACCAGTGGGAACTCCTGAACAATGCAGTATGGCAGCCTATCGCAGGAGCGACAACTTCAACACTTGCCTTTGCTGGAGCTTCCGCAGACAATGAGGGAAGCTACCGCGTTGTTCTTACTGGCAATGCTCCTCCTGTTGCCACATCGCTAACGGTGGTTCTCACCCTGATGTCCGCACCTGCTATCGTATCGCAACCTGCGGCTGCCACTGCCTGCGAAGGTTCTCCTGTAGTCTTTGCCACGGCGTTCAGCGGCTCTCCAGTTCCAGAAGTAGCTTGGCAAATAAACAGCGGAACTGGCTGGGCGAACATTCCCAATGCAACCGGCGCAACGTTTACGATACCGACAGCCGAAGCATTGATGAACGGCAACCAGTACCGGGCGCTCATTGCAAATGCCTGTGGCTCTACGACAAGTACACCGGCTACTCTCACGGTGCTTACTGCTCCGGCTATTACAACACAATCGACAATAGTAACAGCAACAGTGGGCGATAATACCTCGCTCGGCGTTACGGCTACGGGCGCAGGGCTGGGCTACCGCTGGCAGAAGAATACTATAGATATACTGGGTGTGAGCACAGCCACGCTTGCAATTGCCAATGCACAGGCAGGCGATATTGGACTGTACCGCGCCATCGTAACCGGCACCTGCGGCGAAGCAGATACATCCGACCAGATGCTGCTCATCGTCCAAGCTGTAGACACGACAAAAACGACGCTCGTGGTAAAAGCACTGATGCAGGGCTACTGGGACGGCACAACCCATGTACGCACGCCGGTCTCCGTCGAGCTGCGTGTGGGACAAACGCCTTTAACATCCACGATTGCCTCCATCCAAGCGGGCATTCTGCAATCCAACGGCACAATTACAGTAGAATTCAGCGACATCCAGAGCGGCAACTACTGGATTGTCGTGCGGCATGGCGGTTATCTGCCAGCAGCGTCGGCAGCAGCAGTAGCCGTAACACGCGGTAGCACAACGAGCTACGACTTCTCCGATGCAGCATCGAAGGCGTATGTGAACAGCACAATAGCAGTGTCCATTGGCGGGCAAGTGTATTATGTACTGAAGGGTGGCGATCTCAACGGCAACAGGTCGGTAAATCCACAGGACCTCCCTCTGTTTCTGGTGGGCTATCCCAAAACTAATGCTTCCGTCGTTCCTGGACTGTAAGTACCTCCAAGATGTGTGTGGACCATGCGGGGAAGCACAATGTGTTTCCCCGCTCTTATTTCAAGAATCACACACATATATCCGGCATTTGCAGGAAGCAGCCCTCACTGTACTCACTCCACATAGCTAAAAGCCACAAGCGAGCAGCCACCGGGCAACTACGAGCCGGATTGTGCGACCGGCGACAGCGACGCGGCGTAGGGGCGTCGCTTGAGGCGCCCCTACGCCGCCCCATTCAAAGACGCCCGTGCCTATCTATTCCCACAGAGAAATTATCGCCTGCACTGTTACTCTTAATGAATAAGCAGCGACGTACCGCGAACAACTGCACCGAGGCGAATAGCGTCGAAAATCCGTTGTTCCGTTGACCCGAGCGCGCGCACCGACCCTTCGTGCGAGTTCACACATGCTTCGCAGCCATTCACAGCCGACACCACGAGGCTAATAAGCTCAAACAGTTCCTTGCCGAGCACAGGATTTACCATAATTGTCATTTTCACACGTGCGGGCAGTGTCTCGTACTTTTCATTAGAAGCAAAGTGCCGAAACCGATACAGCACATTATTGGACGCAAGAAGCGATGTACAGGCGTGTACTTCTGCGATTTCTTTATCATTGGCTCCATTGCTGCGCGCGAGGTTGGCAAATGCGCGTTTGAGCGGTTCATTGCGCTCATTGATAGCAATAGCCAGAGCAATAAGAGCGGTTTCCTTTGCGCTCAGATGTTCGGAGACAAGAGTATTTTTGAGGTTGACTTTTACATCGCGAATGAACTTACTTTCGCCTTCGGCCAGCGAGTACAGCGCTTCAAAATGCAGTGTATCATCGATACCGAGATAGCGCAGCAAATCCGCTTTTGCTTCGTGAAGTTCTTGTTGCAGAGCCATAGTAATCCTTCCTGTAATTATCAGAGTAAGCGCATTGTACATTCTAAAAAAGAAGGGGCAAAGCAGATTGCTCGTACTTTGCCCTTTACCGTATCCGTATAGAGTCCGTAAGTGTGCTATTACAGCGTTGCTTCGCCTTTCTGCCAGTTGCAGGGGCAGAGCTCATCGGTTTGCAGAGCATCGAGCACACGCAGCACTTCTGCCACGCTGCGGCCCACGCTGAGGTCATAGGCCGACGCCCAGCGAATTGCGCCTTGGGGGTCGACGATATGAGTAACACGATAAGCAATTTTCTCGGCCTGTTCGAGAATGCCAAGCTCTTCGGCCAGCGATTTTGATGTATCGGCGATCATCGGGAAGCGCAGGTCGCGCAGGTCCTCGTGGTCTTTGCGCCATGCCAGGTGCACATATTCAGAATCCGTCGAAGCACCGAACAAAACGGTATCTCTGTCGACAAATTCTTCATATGCTTTATTGAATTCCGCAATTTCTGTGGGACATACAAATGTAAAATCCTTGGGCCACCAGAACATCACCATCCACTTGCCATCCCTTTTGTGATCTTCTCCGTTCACCATACCAAACTCTTTGCCCTTCTCTGTAGAAACAACGGCAAGCTTATTAAACGCCGGGAATTGTGCTCCCAAAGACAACATGCGACTTTGCATTACGTTCCTCTCGTGTTATTGATATCAATACATGATTTATTGCCAGAAAAAAGAACAGGACAAAACTACTGCGAGATTTATTATAAATCTAATTGATTGTTTTTATATTTTTATAGATAATGACTATAAGAACAAAGAGAACTGTTACATTTACGAGGTCTTAATGACTCTTACACAATTAGCCTACATCGTAGCGGTGGACACACATCGCCACTTTGCCACGGCAGCCGAGCGCAGCCATGTCACCCAGCCAACACTCAGCATGCAGATACAGAAGTTAGAGGAGGAGCTGGGCGTGATTATTTTCGACAGGAGCAGGCAGCCGGTGGTGCCCACTTCGATAGGCCGCAAGGTGGTGGACCAAGCGCGGGTAGTGCTACGAGAATCCGAGCGCCTGCGGGACATTCTAAAAGAAGAGAGCGACAGACTTACCGGCGATTTCCGCGTAGGCGTCATCCCCACCGTAGCACCCTATCTACTACCGCTCTTTGTGCGACGCTTTACCGACACCTATCCCGATGTGCGGCTTATTATCGAAGAATTGCAGACACAGCAGATTATCACACGGCTGCGGAACGACACCCTCGACGCAGGCATACTCGCAACACCGCTGCACGCTACTGGCATCGACGAAGAACCGCTGTACTACGAGCCATTTGTGGGCTATATCGCCCAAAGCCACCCGCTATTCGGCCACAGCGAGCTACACCTACACGACCTAAAAGACCTGAATATTTGGCTGCTGAATGAAGGACATTGCTTTAGAGAGCAGGCGCTACGGCTATGCGGCAACCGCAAGGAAACAGCAGCATCAGCCTCGCTTTTGTTTGAGAGTGGGAACCTCGAAACACTGAAACGCTTAGTAGAGCAAAACGATGGAATGACACTCCTGCCCTGGCTGGCAGTGCGAACAGTGACCGACGAACACAGGGGTCTTGTCCATGAATTTACGGGCAAGGTGCCTACCCGAGAAATCAGCATTGTGTACAATCGCGCCTATCTGAAGCGCTCAATTATCGAAGCATTTGCCC
Organism: Ignavibacteria bacterium UBA7675; assembly: GCA_002483085.1. Lineage (GTDB taxonomy): Bacteria > Bacteroidota > Ignavibacteria > Kapaibacteriales > UB7675 > UBA7675. Next base: position 83,956 of record DLHF01000052.1, on the reverse strand, counting down.
GAGAAATCAGCAATGCTGTTCCGCCCGAACTTCTGTCGGAAAAAGACCGCTTTATTGTGGAGTTTACGCCAGAGTAATAAACGAAGTGGTTGTTCGAAAACAGCCTCGCGCTTTTTGACCGCAGTTTCGTAAGTTTATTTTTTATGTTTCCCTGTGTTCTGCACGGCATAGAGCCCGCTCTCCGAACCAGGCCCCAAGATGTGCTAATGGAATCAACTTTTCAAAACGATGCCAGAATGTTCAAAGCCGTATTCAACAGCATTGCCTGTGGGGTCGTTATTCTGCGCGCCGTGCACAATACAGAAGGGGTGATCGAAAACTTTGAATACGCCGATGCCAATACGAGGGCAGGACAGATAATCGGCCTACGACCAGAAGAACTGGCAGGCAGCAAGCTGCTAAGCATCAACACTCCACACGACCACACCGAACTATTTCGGACGATGCAAAGGGTGGCGGAAACCGGCGAATCATCGGTAGCTGTTCTGCCGCTGCCACAGCACTGCACGCAAAAATCAGTAGCAGCAACATTTACCCGGATAGACGGCGGCGTAGTAGCTACATTCATCGACAGCACAGCACAGAAAACCGCAGTAGACGCTACCGACCAAAAGACAGCCGAAAAGAAGCTTGAAGAAAGCCAACAGTTTATAGCGCAGATAGCAGATGCCAGCCCCAACATGCTCTATGTATTCGATGTTGTAGAAAAACGCACCGTCTATATCAACCGCAGGATTGCCGATCTGCTGGGCTACGAACCACAGGAAGTAGAACTCATGGGATCGAGCGCATTGCAAATATTGCTCCACCCCGACGACTTACAGAAAGCGACTGAACATCTGGCGGAGCTCGCAGAGCAGACCACCGATGGCCCTTTTGAAATGGAGTATCGCATACGGCACGCCAATGGCGACTGGCGCTGGATTGTATCGCGAGAAACTATTTTTAAGCGCGATAGCGAGGGCCATCCATTACTACTTATGGGAACATCGCAGGATATTACAGAAAAAAAGCACGCCGAAGAAGAAACTCGGGCAACAAGATATTTTCTGGAGCGCGTTGCCGATGTTACGCCGGGGCTGATTACAGTATTCAATTGCAAAACAGGCGCTTATCTGTACGTAAGCCGAGCGACCGAGTCGATACTTGGCTACCCCCGCGAGCCGCTACTGGAACACGGCATGCAGTATTTTAGCCGCTTTCTGCATCCCGACGACTTGCCCCGCGTTCTGGAGCAAAACCGCATAGCGATTGAGCTTGCCAACACCACACCGGGCTACGACGATAATATAGTTATTACTTTTGAGTATCGCGTGCGCCATGCCAGTGGACAGTGGCGCTGGCTACAAACCTGCGGAACTATTTTCGAGCGGGCAACCGACGGCACAGTAGAGCGCATTATCAATGTTTCCATCGACATCACCGAGAGGCACAAAGCCGAAGAGCAACTGCGCCAAGCTACCGAAGAACTACAGCAATTAAATTCCCGGCTCGAAGAAACAGTGCAGCAGCGCACGGCAAAACTGACAACAACCGAAGAGCGGTTCCGCCTGCTTTCGCACGCTACCAACGACGTAATCTGGGACTGGAATCTCGCGAATAATACTGTATGGTGGAACAGCAACTTTCAGGCTCTGTTTGGCTATCGCGACGAAGATATCGAACCAAGCGCGCACTTCTGGCACAGCCGTATTCACCCCGATGACCGAGAGCGCATTACGCACAGCATCTACAGCGCAATCGACAGCGGCGAAAGCCAATGGAGCGATGAGTACCTGTTCCGTCGCGCTGATGGCTCCTATGCCCTGATCCTCGACCGGGGGTATGTGCTGCACAGCGACACAGGCGAACCAGTGCGGATGATCGGCTCTATGCTCGACATTACCGAGATACGCGATGTACAGGAAGCTCTGCGCCAGAGCGAGGAAGAATACCGCACCCTTACAACGGCAACAGCGCAGATTGTGTGGTCCACTGACGAAGCTGGCCAGGTAGAAGACATGCCCGCGTGGCGGAAAATAACCGGACAGACACAGGAAGAGGTGCGAGGCTCCGGCTGGTTGGATGCTATTCATCCCGACGACCGGCAGAGAACAAACGATATTTGGCAGGCCAGCACACGCACGCTCAACATGTACGAAATTGAATACCGCATCCGCCAACGCAACGGCAGTTATCGATACTTCCTCTCGCGCGGAGTCCCCATCCCCGGCCCTGGCAACACTGTGCGAAAGTGGATAGGCACGTGTACAGATATACACGAACAAAAAATGGCCGTGGAAGCTCTCCACCAAAGTGCAGCACATTTGCGCGAAGCGCAGTACATTTCGCACCTCGGCAACTGGGAGTGCGACATGCGAACCGGCGCCATTACTTGGTCGGAAGAAACATTTCGTATTCACGGCCTTGACCCAATGGGCAAAGAGCCCGATCAGGAAACACTGCTGGCATTCTTTGCAGAACCGGAAGAGTGGACCCGGCACATCAATGAAGCCAAACTACACGGCACTCCGTACCAGTTCGATACACGGCTGATACTACCGAATAGCGCGAGTACATACGTGCAGATTATCGGCCAGCCCCATTTTGATAATGCCGGACAGTGTGTGCGTATATACGGCACAATCATGGATATGACCGAGCGTAAAGAGGCCGAAGAGCGGCTCCATCAGAGCAAGCAACAGCTTCAGCTCATCACTGATGCTCTGCCCGCACTCATCACGTATATCGACAGCGATACGCGGTACCAGTTTGTCAACAAAGAATATATGAACTGGTTTGGCATTCCAGATGCAGAAGAGCTTATAGGAACTCGATTGGAGGATTTTGTTGGCTCGGATGTGTACGCATCGGTACAGCATTATGTCGAAAAAGCTCTTTCCGGCGAACCTGTCGCCTATGAGCAGGAACTTCCATTCAGCAATGGACGGCGCCATGTGCGGGCACAATACATACCCGATATTGCCGAAGACGGCAGAGCGCGAGGGCTTATAGCATTAGTTGTTGATATTTCAAAAGAAGTAGAAGCTCAGGAAAGACTACGCATTCAGGCGCGTGTACTCGAAAGCATGAGCGAAGGGGTGAGCCTTTCGGATACCAATGGCATTATCCTTTATACAAATCCAGCCGAAGACGCGATCTTTGGCTATGAGCCAGGCGAATTAATTGGCAAACACGTAAGCGTGCAAAATGCCTATCCCGAGCACGAGAACCTGGCAATTGTGCAAGAAGTTATCGGCCAGTTGCAGACGCATGGTGTGTGGTCGGGCGAGTTTCAGAATATCAAAAAAGACGGAACCCGCTTTATCACCAATGCGCGAATTACATCGCTTGAAATATCGAACAAGACATACTGGGTATGTGTGCAAGAGGATATTACCGACGAAAAGCGAGCACAGCAGGCATTAGAATACCAGCACAAGATTAACAGTACAATTACGAGCAATGCTACAGCCGCTCTGTTCATGATTGATGCAGAAGGGCGTTGCACCTTCATGAATCCGGCAGCAGAAGTAATGACAGGCTACGCCTTTGGAGAAGTCCAGAACAAATTGCTGCACGACATTCTCCACCGTCCCAACGACACATCTTCCCCCGCCGTCACCTGCCCAATCAGACAGGTACTGCCGCTCAATACGGAGCTGCGCGGCCACGAAGATACATTCGTGCGAAAAGACGGCTCCGCCTACCCCGCGATGTGCTCGGCAAGCCCTATTGTCGAAAATGGTGTGCCGCTGGCCACTGTATTAGAAGTACACGATATTACTGAAGAGAAAAAAGCACAGGCAGCCATCCGCGAGAAAGGGGAACGGCTGCACGCCGCTCTTACTGCCTCGGAAACAGGCACCTTCCGCTGGAATATCGCAACCGACGACATAGACTGGGACGACAACCTCGACCGCCTTTTTGGCCTGCCGGGCACCGCCCGCAGACAGACACTATCGCACTTTGTTGACCGGGTTCACCCAGACGACCGGGGCACGGTAAAGCACAAATTCGCAGCAAGTGCAGAAATTGGCACAGACTTCGACACGGAATTTCGCGTCGTGTGGCCCGATGGGTCGGTGCACTGGCTGTACGAGAGAGGCAAAATCATATTCGGCAGCAATGGTAGGCCGTCGTACATGACGGGCGCATGTGTAGACATCACCGCCCACAAAGCAAACCAAGAAATTATTCGCGAAAGCGCCGAGCGTTTCCGCTTTCTGGCCGATAATATTCCCCAAGTAGTGTGGCAGGCACAAGCCGATGGCTCTATTGAATTTTTTAATCATCACTGGTACAGCTACACCGGCCTTACGCCCGAAGCAAGTGCAGACTGGAACTGGGCCGCAGCAATCCATCCCGACGATGTCGAAGAGAATCTGCGCACCTGGCGCCTGGCTGTGGAAACAGGTGGATCATTTGAAATAGAACATCGCATCCGCCGCAGCGACGGCGTTTTCCGCTGGCATCTGGGCCGTGGCCATGCAATGCGCGACGACCTCGGCAATATCCTACTCTGGATAGGTACCAATGCCGATATCGACGACCAAAAGCAATTTGCCGAAGAGCTGGAAATACGCGTACAGGAACGCACCGAGCAGCTCATGCGATCTAACGAACAGCTCAACCGATCCAACGCCGAACTCGAACGATTTGCTTATGTCGCTTCGCACGATCTACAAGAACCTTTACGGAAGATCACGACCTTTGGCGAGAGGTTGGCAGTGAACTACTACGAGGCACTCTCCGAACGCGGGCAATGGTATTTAGACAGTATGCAAAACGCCGCTATACGCATGCAAGCGCTTATCGACGATCTGCTCGCCTTCTCGCGCACAACAAGTAGCCAAGAAGCATTCGAGCAGACAGACCTTTCGGCAGTTGTACACGATATTGTCAACGATCTGGAAATAAGCATTGAGCAGCGCAAAGCTGTCGTGAATATCGGCTCTCTATCTGTGATCGAAGCAGCGTCCGGCCAAATTCGCCAGCTATTTCAAAACCTGATAAGCAATGCTCTGAAGTTCAACGACAAGGAACGACCCGTTATAGAAATTGCTTCGGAGATCATCTACGGTAAAGATGTAGAAGGCATGGGGCGTGCATACTTCTTCGATAAATTCTGCCGGATTACAGTAAAGGACAACGGTATTGGCTTTGATGAAAAATATCTGAACAAAATCTTTATTATTTTCCAGCGCCTGCACAACCGCACTGAATACGATGGCACGGGAATTGGCTTGGCTATCTGTAAAAAGATTGTGGAGCATCACCGGGGTGTGATTACCGCCCGCAGTGCTCCTGGGGAAGGCGCCGAGTTCGTTATCTGTCTGCCCGTCCAGCATTAATTACAATTCACATCGGATCCGCGAGGACGCAGGCCGTTTATTCATATTCGCATGGAAGCTATGCAACAGCCAGTCGACATCAGTAATTGTGAAAAAGAACCTATTCATATCCCCGGTAAAATTCAGGCTCACGGTTTTTTGCTCGTTATTCACAGGCACAGCCTCCGAATACTGCAAGCAAGTGCCAATCTTTCCGATTTTACCGACTTAACAGCACACGACGCTATTGGCCTTGCCATTCACGAGCTTGTCCCTGAACACTCGATACAGTTCGTATTAGAACTGATGGACAAAGGAGATAGCGATACGCTGAACCCTCTTCAAGTGAACATTGTTCACAATGGCAAAGAAGTAGCATACAACTGCATCACGAACCAAGCTCCAGGCGTATGGCTGATGGAGTTCGAGCCCGCAGCAAGCAGCAGTATCGAGCTTGTCGATCAGGCGTTCCACCTGCTGCCTACCATCAATACGCGCCTTCGCAAGACGGACAATGTGCGCGATCTCGGCCAGACCGTATGCGATGAAGTGCGCTCCTATACACAGTACGACCGTGTAATGCTGTATCGCTTCGATGCAGACTGGAATGGTGAGGTAGTAGCCGAAGCACGCTCACAAGAAGTTCATTCGTTTGTAGGACACCATTACCCCGCCTCCGATATTCCGCGCCAGGCGCGCGAGCTGTTTTTCCGCAATCCAATACGCATTATTCCGAATGTAGAGTACACGCCCGCCGCGCTTATTCCCGAAAAAACTGCTTCAGATATCGACATGACCTATTCGGTGCTGCGTAATGTTTCCCCCATACACATTCAGTATCTCAAGAATATGGGCGTTGCAGCATCGCTTACGATCTCTGTCATCGTGGACAATCGCCTGTGGGGTATGATTGCCTGCCATCATCGCACGCCCATCTTTGTGGACTACAACAAGCGCAAAGTGTGCGAACTTATTGGCAGAATGTTTTCGAGCCACCTTTTGCTGAAAGAAGAACTCGAAGGAGCTACCTATGCAAAGCGCATACAAAACAATACAGAAGAGCTGTACCAGCAGATGTATCGCGAGATGAGTATCGTAAACGGCATCCGCAACGGCGACCAGCGCTGGCTGCACAGCACAGGTGCGGAGGGCGTAGCAATTAACTACCAAGGCAGAATCTATACGCTTGGTACAACACCTGCACCCGAACAAATCGACAGGCTGTACCACTGGCTGAGCCAGCAGCCATTCAACGATATCTATTATACCAACTCGCTGCAACAGCACTTCCCCAGCGCGGTGGAGTTCGCCGGAACAGCCAGTGGCGTATTGGTTACTCCTATCTCCCGCTCGTCGGAGGAATACGTTGTCTGGTTCCGACCCGAACTTGTAAAAACAATACACTGGGCAGGCAATCCCGACAAAGCAGCGGCTTTCGATCCGGCTACAATGCAGCTTTCGCCGCGCCAGTCCTTTGAAGTCTGGAAGCAAATTGTCTATGGCGTATCTGCCCCTTGGAAAAACGCAGAGATCAACAACGCGCTCCTGCTGCACATGCACATTCAGGAAGTCATGCTGCGCGAATACAGGCAAATAGGACGCGAAGCAGGCACTAATAGGAGCCAGCAGCAGAGCATCGAAATTCAAGTGCTTGAACGGACAATTGAGCTCAAGCATAGACAGATGGACTTGCAGAAACAGCTCGAACTGTCGCAACAACAGCAGCAACAGTTGCGCTACGAACAGCTTATCAGCAATGGCATGGTGCATCTGTTACGCAACCACCTCGCCAATATCAGTCTGTATATGTCGCAATCTATTGCGTCGTTCCTCGGCGATATACACTCGCAAAAGCTCGACGCTGGCGATGTGGAACGCACGATGCAACGCCTACTGGAATGCTCGCACAAATTTACCGCTCTTTCTCGCATGGAATACCATTCTTTACAATATTGAAGCTATACAATTATGATACTTGAACGGCTTAAAACTGAAACGAGCGATGCTCATGATCGCGTAGAAGCACTTGCGGCATCAGATCGAATTATGAATGGCTCTCTGACGCCCAATGAATACGCGCAGCTTATAGTGCACAATTATATCCTGCACGCTGCCTACGAGCCGGTACTCGACAAAGCAATTGCTCGGCACAACCTAAGCGAACTCGACTACTCGCAGCGGCAAAAACTTTCGTTCCTCGAACGCGATCTTCACGAGATGGGGATTCCCATACCCGATAACAACTTTGTACCAATGGCTCAGATAGAAACCGTGGAGGATATTCTCGGCTGTATGTATGTGATGGAAGGCTCTACGCTTGGCGGTGCTGTGATCCGGCGCAGACTCGTGCCGCTCCCCGATTTCGCAACGCTGCCTTTCCACTTTTACGGCTGCTACGGCGACCGCACAGGCCCGATGTGGAACGCATTCCGTTCGGTACTTACGGAGCGCGTGCAGACCACCGACCAGGAGCAGGCAACTGTCGACGCCGCTATCCGCACATTCGATGATGTAGCGCGGTGCTTCGCTCTTGATGTCTCCACCGCTGCCGTACAATAGCCTCTACCTCTGCTCTATTGCTGGGCACGGGCGTCGTTGTTGTTGGGTTCAGTCGCTGTCACCGGTCGCACAAGCCGATTCGTGATTGCCCATAGGCTGGCCGCCGGATGATAAACTGGAAACAGACAGCAGCAACAAGCGATAGCAGGCCGAAAAGCCACGCAGCAGCAGCGCTGCGCGGTGCAGAGGCCGAGAGTATGAGCGGAGACAGAAGCGCCACAGCAACAGAGGCAACACGGCTGGCTGGCGGCCTTCTCGCTAATTTTCTTAAATTGGAGCCTTTCAACAATTACTCTTCCATTCATGTACAAACCTATGAAATACGTTTTTCTGGTTCTGCTTGTCGTGGGAATAACGGCATGCGGCGGTGGCCATGAGCAAACTGGCAAGTTCCAGCCTGCCAAGGGTGGGAAATTCTACGGCGGTGTCTTCCGCAATAATGAAAATGGTGAGCTTAACTCATTAGACCCCGTGCGTATCAACGACGCAACGTCCTCGCACATCGCCGAGCAAATTTACGACCACCTGCTGTCGTTCGACGCAAATCTGGAGCTTAAGCCCGATCTTGCGGAGCGATTTGAGATATCCCCGGACGGGCTTGTGTACACCTACTATTTGCGCCAAGGCGTGATGTTCCACGACAACGCGTGCTTCCCCAGCGGAAAAGGACGTGAAATGACTGCTGAAGACGTGAAATACTCATTCACGCGGGTATGCGACGCACGCACGCAAACAAAGGGGTATTCGTATTTTCAGGGCAAGGTGCAAGGAGCAATAGAATATTTTAAAGCAACCGAAGCTGTTATCGGCAAAAATACAGCGCCTGCGGTAGCCGGTGTGCAGGGCTTCGAAGTGGTCGATCCCTACACATTCCGCATAAAGCTCCTCCATCCTTTTTCGCCGTTTCAATACTACGTAACGCTCTCCACATGCTTCGTCCATCCGCGCGAAGCGGTAGAGTACTACAAAGAAGACTTCTTCAAGAACCCTGTGGGCACAGGACCATTTATTTTTGTATCGTGGACACCCGACCGCGAACTAGTCACAAAACGCAACATGGGATATTGGGGCAAGGACGAGCAAGGCAATCAGCTCCCCTTCCTCGACGAAGTGCGGTTTACTTTTATCAAAGACGACAAGACACAACTGCTCGAACTGAAGCAGGGCAATCTCGAAGAATCGTACCGCGTACCGAACGAATCTTTTGGCGATATTGTAGACGACAAAAAGCAGCCAAAAGGCGAATACGCAAAATTTCAGCTTCTGCACGTACCGGCCATGAGCAGCCAGTTCTACGGCATGTTGGTGCAGGCGAAACCGTTTTCCGACAAGCGCGTGCGCCAGGCAATTTGCTATGCAATCGACCGCGAGCGCATTATCCGCTACGTGCTGAAAGGGCAGGCTGCTGGCCCGTCGGTACATGGATTAGTACCGCCGTCGATGCCCGGCTATCCTACCGACAAAATACAGGGTTATAGTTTCGACCGCGACAAAGGGCGAGCATTGCTGGCTGAAGCAGGCTTCCCCGACGGCAAAAACTTTCCGCCTATTACATTGCAATTCAACCCCGGCGGCGGGCGCAATACTCAGGTAGCAGAAGCAATCCAAGCTATGCTCAAAGAAAACCTGAACATCACGCTCAATCTTCAGCAAATGGAATGGGCGCGCCACATCGACGAAATCGACGCCGGCCACGCACCGTTCTACCGATTAGGCTGGGTAGCCGACTACCCCGATCCCGAAACATTTCTCAACCTGTTGTACGGCAAAATTGTACCGGCTTCGGGTATTAGCCCCACCAATTCTACGCGCTATCAGAACGCTGAGTTCGACCGCTTATTTGAAGAAGCAATGAGCACGCAGGACCGCGCACGCCGCATGGAATTGTACAGCCAAGCCGAACAAATCGCTATGAACGACGCTCCGATGATGCTCATTTTCTATGATGAAGATTACCGCTTCCTACAGCCGTATGTGATGGGCTATATCAACAACGCAATGGATCGCCGGTATTACCGCTACGTGTGGTTCGACCCGTCGAAGATGTAACGATAGAAATTGTGGCGTGACCGCCGTTTGGTTTGACATCATTGCAGACGCGATATTGACCCCGCCACCCGGGGCAATATCGCAACCGAAATTCATACCGTAATGCGGTTGATTACGTATCCCGTCAACACGCACACACACAATATTACCGCCCGTAACCCGTAGAGACGCCCCGACGGGGCGTCTCTACGGGTTACGTATATTACCGTCCATGCGACATGTTGCCATTGCCAATCACCATTATTCACAACACCATTATTCACAACACCATGACCAAATTTCGCAATACTTACCGCATTGAATCAGCGCGCCTGAAGGGCTGGGATTATACCCGGGGCTGGTATTTTATTACGATCTGTACCCATCGCCGTAAACCGCACTTTGGTGCTATCGACAATGGCGTGGTACACCTGTCGCGTGCAGGTGAAATTGTACAAGAGGAATGGCTTCGGACGCCTGTTATCAGGCCAACAACACAGATAGATGCGTGGGTAATTATGCCAGATCATTTTCACGCTATTATCGGGCTGCACAGGCAAGATGGGATTGGAAGCTATCAGGATGCTGTCCCACCCGCATGGACATCCGGATCGCTGGGCGCGATTGTATGCCAGTTCAAATCAATCTGCACTAAACGCATTCGCAGCGAAGGTTTCTCCGATTTTGCCTGGCAGTCGCGTTATTACGACTGCCGAATATCTACCAGCCGCGCTCTGCAAAACATCCGGCAGTATATTATTGCCAATCCTCTAAAGAAAAATCGTGCACAGCAGCATAACAGTCGCAGTAGTACACAAAGGCATGATAGCACTTCAGCGCCCGAGGAATAACCGTAGTAATTCAGGCTTCCTATTGTTGTACAACTGGAAACGATTGCAACGCAAACCACTCTTTTACCTGCGCTTGTACATCTCTCGGAGTGCTGTTGTGCGTGTACTCGTTGGTCTCGTAGGAATAGGTGTAGTCTTGAGCCCATTGCTCGATGTTTTCTACAATTTCGCGTAGAGCCTGCCCGATATAGCGCACTTCGTTGTCGGTCATGGTTGGGTGCACAGAAATACGCAACCAGCCCGGTTTTTCGGTGGGCTCGCCTTCGGGGTTCATGTGAAGCAGGTAATACGCATACGTATCGGCACAGGAACTGCCACCGCGCGCCTGTATGCCAAATCGGTCGTTGAGCAGCTTTACAAACAGGTTGTAGTGTATGGTGTCGTGGTAAAACGACGCAATGCCAAGCCGCCCCGGTATGCCGTCGGCCAGGATGTGAATGCCCGGAATTGCATGCATCTCGCCGAACAAAATAGCCATCAGTTCGTTGTCGCGCTCTTTGATGTTTTTTGTGCCCATTGCTTCCTTCAGCTTCATGCTCATCGCTGCGCGCACTGTCTGTAAAAACGCCGGTGTGCCGCCGTCTTCGCGTGCTTCGATGTCGTCTACATAGCGATAGCCCCACGGCCCTGCCATTGCCACAGTGCCGCCTCCCGGCCTGTCGGGAATCGTATTGCTATACAGCGCCTTGTTGAACACGAGAATGCCCGGCGTGCCAGGCCCACCGAGAAATTTGTGCGGAGAAAAAAATACAGCATCTAGCCTCTCCGCTTCGTCGCCAGGGTGCATGTCGATATCCACATAGGGCGCCGAAGCTGCAAAGTCGATAAAACACAAACCGCCGTGCTCGTGCATGATGCGCGCCAGCTCGTGGTATGGCGTACACACGCCAGTCACATTCGAGCAGGCCGTAAACGACCCGATTTTCAGCGGGCGGTCGCGGTACTGTTCCAGCAATGCGCGCAGGCGCTCTGGCTCCACAAGTGCACAGTCGTCGGGGGGCACACAAACAACATCGCCAATCGACTCCTTCCACGACATGTAGTTGGAAGAATGCTCCATGTGCGTTACAAAAATCACGGGGCGCTCGCTCTCGGGAATCGCTACACGGTCGCGCAGTTTTTCCGGTACACGCAGCCCCATCAGCCGCTGTAGTTTGTTCACCGCCGAGGTCATACCCGAGCCACAACAAATCAGCACATCATCCGGGCCTGCATGTACATGCTTCTTGATAATCTCTCGGGCTTCGTGGTACGCATGTGTCATCATAATGCCAGTCATGCTCGATTCCGAATGCGTATTGCCTACAAACGGACCGAACTCGCCCACTAATGTATCTTCTATTGCGCGATACAACCGCCCGCTCGCAGTCCAATCGGCGTACAACAGGTGTTTTGCACCATACGGCGTCTCAAATTCATGGCTGTTGCCTACCACATTGCGCCGGAACGGCACAAAATATTCTTCTAATGTCTGCACAGTTGTTTCGGCGCTATGGCTCATTGCGATCTCCAGAAAGTACAGTTATTTTTCATGAAAAAATTGCTGGGCACGGGCGTCGCTGTTGTTGGGTTCAGTCGCTGTCACCGGTCGCACTTCCGCTGCGGCTCGGCCAGCCGGGTACGCTGCTACGGAAACAACAGGCGCTGCATACAATCCACTGGCGTTTCTCATTCTGGTGCTATTCCGCATTGCAGTGCATAGCACAACATCTTCTCTTCCTGCACACGGTACGTCTTATAGCTCGCGCCGCCAACGTGATCCGATTGTGCTTTTACGCTTCTCGACCCAGCCGCTTACAACCGAATGCACACATTCTTTGGTTCGGTAAAAAACCGCAGCGCTTCAAAGCCGCCTTCGCGTCCTACACCCGACTGCTTTACTCCGCCAAACGGCGTGCGAAGGTCGCGCAAGAGCCAGCAGTTGATCCACACAATACCAGCGTGAATACGCGCCGCCACGCGGTGCGCCCGCGTCAGGTTTTCTGTCCATACGCTAGAAGCCAAGCCGTACTTCGTGCAGTTAGCTAATTGCAGAGCCTCTTCTTCCGAGTCGAATGGCTGAAGCGTTACCACCGGGCCGAAAATTTCTTCCTGTATAGTGCGGCAATTCACCCCAAGCCCCTCAATGACCGTAGGCTGGATAAACCAACCACCAGCGTTGTCGCCTTCGAGCTGCACTGCATGGCCACCGCACAACACTGTGCCGCCTTCTTCTTTGGCAAGCTCGATGTACGAAAGCACTTTGTCGAAATGATCCTTGGAGACAACAGCTCCCTGGCGCGAGGTCTCGTCTAATGGATTGCCCACCACAAGCTGCGAAGCGCGTTTTACAAAATCATCGCGGAAGCGCTCGTATATCGAACGCTCCACCAGAATACGCGAACCGCACAGGCATATCTGCCCCTGATTTGCAAACGACGACTGAATGCTGGTGTTCAGCGCGCGCTGGTAATCGCAGTCGGCAAAGATAATATTGGGGTTTTTGCCACCGAGTTCGAGCGAGAGCTTTTTAAACATCGGCGCTGCTACACGTGCAATAGTCTCGCCGGTTTTTGTACCGCCTGTAAACGAAATCGCGGGAATATCGGGGTGTTCGGTAATCGCCGCGCCGACTTTTGGCCCGTAACCGTGCACGATGTTGAACACACCCGGCGGAAAGCCAGCTTCGTTGCAGAGCTCCGAAAGCATGTACGCAGTCATTGGCGTTATTTCCGACGGCTTGGCTACTACGCAGTTGCCAGCAGCCAGCGCCGGAGCGACTTTCCAGCTAAAGAGGTACAGCGGCAAGTTCCACGGCGAGATACAGCCCGCCACACCAATCGGCGAGCGCAGCGTATAGTTCAGCGCACTCTCTTCCATCGCATGAGTTTCGGTAGCTGTGTGTAGTATGGCCGTAGCGTAGAAGCTAAAGTTCTTTACTGCACGCGGTATATCCACCGAGCGCGACAGCCACAGCGGTTTGCCATTGTCGATGGTTTCGGCCAGTACAAACTTCTCAAAATTCTGTTCTATCAGGTGTGCCAGCCGCATCATAATGCGCGAACGCTCTTCGGCGGGCGTCACCGACCACGCGGGGAACGCAGCTTTTGCAGCGTCCACAGCGCGCTGCACATCGCGCGCATCGGAGTCGGGAATAAGCGAATACACGTTGCCCGTTGCGGGGTTATAGTTGTCGAAGTATTCACCCGACACCGGCGGCACAAGCGCACCACCGATAAAGTTCTGTATAGTTGTCATTGCGGCTCTCTTATTAGCATTTCACGATATAAATTCTAAACCTTTGGCTGCACAATCGCACGAGGATTGCGGCATCCAGCGTGCAGGAACACCCTTGCGCGGATACATGCTTCGGCCACCTAAAAGCGATTGCGCTGGAAAAGCCACGCGGCGGTTGTGCAGCGCGGTGCAGAGACTCAAAGCACGAGCAAAGACCGAAGCGAAAGGAAGCATTTACAAGCACAGCAGCCTACCACCATCGACCGGGATGCTAACGCCTGTGATATACGCCGCCTGCTGCGAGGCCAGAAACACAGCGGCATAGGCCACTTCATCGGCTTCGGCAAAGCGACCGGCGGGAATTTCCTGCTGCATCTCGCGCTCTACTTCTTCGAACGGGCGCGCGTGCTTTGCAGCATTGCGCTCCACAATGGCTTCAAGGCGCGCTGTGCGCGTAGCACCGGGCAGCACATTATTCACAGTAATACCGAACGGCGCCACTTCGCGCGAGAGCGTTTTGGCCCAGCTCGCCACAGCACCGCGCACAGTGTTGGACACACCGAGATTGGGCAGCGGCTGGCGCACCGACGTAGAAATAATGTTGATAATCCGCCCGTAACCGGCAGCTTTCATACCGGGCAGCACTGCTTGGGCGAGAATGTGATTACACACTAAATGCTGGCTAAACGCCGACATAAACTGTTCGGTTTGAGCATCGGCTACGAGTCCGGGAGCCGGACCACCTGTATTATTCACGAGAATGTGATTTTTGGGCTCGCGCTGTATATAGTCCTGCAGAACATCGCGCAGCAATTCCGGCTTGCTGAAATCCGCTGTGAGAATATCGTGCCCCTCACCCGGCAAGCTCTCGCCCACCTCTTCGAGTTTTGCGCTATTGCGCGCCACTAGTGTAATCGCCGCACCCGCAAGCGCGAGCTGTTCGGCGATAGCACGCCCTATTCCCTGTGTGCTTCCACACACGATTGCGCGCCTGCCTGTAAGATATATCCTCATGTCTACCGTCAAATTGTTCCGAAAAATTTCTCTGCAATTTACTATCTTTTCGGGAAACAGCACGCGGCAGCAGTAAAAACGGCAGAACTTTCCGCACAGCGCTGCACAGCCGCATCCTTGCCCGGCAAGCAATCAATTTCTACAGACTGATACATGTAACGAGGTGTGCTATGGCTATTCTTCCCCCAATTAATTTTCAACAGTGGATCGACGAACACCGCCATCTGCTGAAGCCCCCGGTGGGCAATCAGGTTGTGTACGAGGACACAGAATTTATTATCATGGTTGTCGGTGGCCCTAATGCGCGCAAAGATTTTCACTACAACAGGGGCGAAGAGTTCTTCTACCAGATCGAGGGCGACATCCGGCTCGGCGTGGTAGACGACGGCGAAGTGAAGTACATTCCCATTCGCCAAGGTGAAATATTCCTGCTTCCCGGCGGTGTGCCGCACTCGCCCCAGCGCGGAGCTCATACCGTTGGCCTTGTGATCGAGCGCAAACGCGATACCGAAGAGCTCGACGGCTTTATGTGGTTCTGCGAAAACTGCGGCAACAAACTGTACGAAGAATTTCTGTACGTGACTGATATCGTAAAGCAGCTCCCACCAGTGTTCGAGCGGTTCTATGAAAACCCTGAGAACTGCACATGCAAGGCGTGCGGTACAAAAATGGAACGCCCGGCTAAACCAGTGGCCGCCGACAACGCGTAAACCCAAAAAGCAAAAGGACGGCGGCAGAAGGCAAAAAGAACTCCACATGTATCGTGTGTGCGGCACAAGAGAAAAAAATGCGTGCAGCGGAGTGGTCTCTTCCTGTCCCCGTCTTCCTGTAACTACAATGCTTATACCAAGACTTTAAGCCTATGAAGATAGATATACACGCTCATATTCTCCCGGAACAATGGCCCGACCTCAAGGAGCGCTATGGCTATGGCGGGTTCATCCGCATGGATCATCACACGCATGGCCGCGCCAGAATGGTGTACGACGACGGGCGTTTCTTCCGCGAGGTAGAAGAAAACTGCTGGAACCCCGAGCGTATTCTCGAAGACATGGACAAGCACAATGTAGATGCCATGACGCTTTCTACTGTGCCTGTACTGTTCAACTACTGGGCGCAGCCAGAGCACACGCACGACTGGGCACAGTTTATCAACAACCATCTCGCCGAGGTACAGAACACCTATCCGCGTAGGTTTATCGGGCTCGGTACTGTGCCGCTCCAGCACCCGGTGCTCGCTATCCAGGAGCTAACCCGCTGTGTAAAAGAACTCGGTATGCCGGGCGTGCAAATCGCTTCGCATGTGGGCACAATGGACCTCGACGACCCGGCGTTTTATCCGTTCTACGATGCAGCACAAAAGCTCGGCGCAGCGCTGCTTGTGCATCCCTGGGAAATGTACGGCTCTGCCGAGATCAAAAAATATTGGATGCCGTGGCTTGTGGGCATGCCCGCAGAAACAACACGGGCTATCTGCTCGATGCTCTTCGGCGGAATATTCGACCGCTTCCCCGATCTCAAAGTAATGTTCGTGCACGCTGGTGGCTCGTTCCCGCATACGCTCGGGCGCATTGTGCACGGCTACAACT
Organism: Ignavibacteria bacterium UBA7675; assembly: GCA_002483085.1. Taxonomy (GTDB): domain Bacteria; phylum Bacteroidota; class Ignavibacteria; order Kapaibacteriales; family UB7675; genus UBA7675. The sequence continues at coordinate 67,387 of DLHF01000052.1, read as the reverse complement.
GCCGCCCCGATCTCGTGAATATCAACCATGTGCAGTCGCCGCGCTCCTATATCGGTCGGTTCTGGATCGACGCGATTACTCACGACCCGGATGCACTGCGCTATGTGATAAAGCTGTTCGGCGCTCATCGCATTGCCCACGGCACCGATTATCCGTTCCCGCTCGGCGATTTGGAACACGGCAAAATGATCGAAGACATGGAAGACCTCGACAAGGAAACAAAAGAAACTATATTTTCCCGCTCGGCATTGGAGTTCCTCGGGCTGGAGCGCTCCGCTTTCGAGCGCTCTGATACCCGCACAGAAGTGCCGGCAAAGTAAAACAAAGAACGCGCCCCCCGTAAAGACGCCCCGTCGGGGCGTCTCCTCCGCAGGGGCGTCTCCTCCCCTCCTCCTGCTCCGCCGCCTCAAATACAGCACAGCCAGCGAACAAAAAAGAAAAAGGACGGGGCTTTGAACTCCGTCCTTTTCCGTTCAGGTTATAGAGATTGTCTAATCGTCGAGAAGGGGAAGCTCGAAGGAACCATTGGTAATCACCCGTTTCTGGTCGCCCATAATAGCAGCAGTATTGAACCGGAATGTACCTTTTACCTTGGAGTTCGTCGCCTCTGTAATCACGACTTCGCCGCCAACACCATTATCGCCAGTGTCGAGTCCAAACGATGTTACATTGCCATTAACTACCTCCAGCATGTACGCGTCGTCGTCGATATCCGTAAGCGTATAGGTGCCCGTACCGTGATAATTTTCTAACAGAATCTGAATCGTCTTGGCGTTCTTTGCGTTCAGGTCTGTCACATTAATACCATACAGAACAATATCTTCCTCATCGCGGTCGATATACGCCTCGGCCACCATAGCGTTCCAACTGGTGCCGTTGATAGAAGCAGCCATCTTACCGCTTCCGCCGTTGTTATTGTTGTTGTTATTATTGCCTGTAGGATTATCATCATCCTTACTACAGGATGTGGCCATCAACGACGCAAAAACAAACACACCTAAAAGAAACCGTTTCATAGCACTCCCTGAAAATGAAAAAAAGAAAGAAGTATCATATTCATGAAGCGAAAATAGGATGCCATCAGAAACAGAACACAACGACTTTTTTTCAAGTCTTAATAGTCTAAATCCTCGGTTTTCCTTAGATTGCGCCGCCGAAAAGCCAGTTGGCGGTACAGGCACAGAGCAAAAAGCCCGCTGCCGATTGCCCGCTGATTAACAGTCAAACCTTCGTCGATTATACATGGTTTACGAAAACACACTCGAATTTGCGCGTCGGATGGACGCCGAAGACCCGCTTCGCCATTTTCGCTCGCGCTTTTTGTTTCCCAAGCACAATGGCACCGACGTGCGCTATTTCTGCGGAAATTCGCTGGGACTTCAGCCAGCCTCGGTACAGGCACATCTACAGCAGGAGCTCGACGACTGGGCTCAATTTGGCGTGGAAGCACATTTCCAGGGAGCCAATCCCTGGTTTTCCTACCATAAGATGTTTGCAGAGCCTCTGGCACATGTGGTAGGCGGCCTTCCCCACGAAGTCGTAGCGATGAACTCGCTTACGGTAAACCTGCACCTGCTTATGGTGTCGTTCTACCGCCCTACGGCACAGCGCTGGAAAATTATCTGCGAAGCCGGTGCCTTCCCCTCCGACCAGTACGCGCTGGAAAGCCAGGTGCGAAGCCACGGACTGCGACCAGAGGACAGCATCGTGGAGCTTGTGCCACGCGAAGGCGAATACACATTACGCACCGAAGACATTTTGCAAACTATCGCCGAGCACGCCGACTCGCTTGCATTGGTAATGATGCCGGGCGTGCAATACTACACCGGCCAAGTGTTCGACATGGAAGCGATTGCCGCAGAGGCTCATGCAGCAGGAGCCTATGTAGGGTTCGACCTCGCGCACGCAGCAGGCAACATCGAAATGCAGTTGCACAACTGGGACGTGGACTTTGCTGCGTGGTGTTCTTACAAGTACCTGAATTCGGGTCCGGGCGGTGTATCCGGCGTGTTTGTGCACGAACGCCACGGCGATAAGCCAGAGCTTCCGCGCTTTGCAGGATGGTGGGGCAACGACGAAAGCGAGCGATTCCTGATGCGAAAGGGGTTTCGACCGGCACGCGGCGCCGAGGGCTGGCAGATAAGCAATGCTCCTGTGCTGTCGATGGCCGCACACAAAGCTTCCATCGAAATATTCGAAGAAGCGGGCATGCCAGCAATAGCGAGAAAACGCGATGTGCTCACTGGCTTTTTGGAAGCTGCTATCGACGAAGCATCGGCTTATAATGGCTCGGATGGATTTCGTATTATTACTCCACGCAATACCGCAGAGCGCGGCTGCCAGCTTTCTCTGCTCACCGGCAGCAATGGCCGAGAGCTGTTCAATACACTCACAAAAAGGGGCATTATCGTGGATTGGCGAGAGCCAAACGTCATTCGCGTTGCTCCGGCTCCCCTGTATAATTCTTTCGAAGATGCGTGGTATCTCGGCCAGGCATTGCAGGGAAAATAAAAAAAGCAGGAGGAACATTGTCGAAATAAAAACGTACTACCACCACCCAGTTACAGTGTATGGCTTCTGATAAGCCCGAATTTACTCCATCTCTACACGAGTTGGCAGGGCAGACAGGGAAAAAATTAGAAGTACAACCGGATGGGCTTCGCCATAGTATTGGCGAAACTCTCGCAAATACGTTTCTCTTTTATTTCTCACTATTTTCAGGAGTGTATATGAAAAAGTGGTTTCTATCATCACTTGCTACAGTGCTTCTCGCCCCAGTAGCCGGATTTGCCCAGAGCGATATGCTGATGAGCATCAAAGCAGGTATGAACATGGCCAATATGAGCATGGACCCCGCACCAGACCCCGGACCAACGATGAAAATTGGTGCCATCGGCGGCTTGGGCTTTACAGCAGGGATATCAGATATGTTCGGTATTCGCGCCGAGATGCTGTATTCGCAAAAAGGCAGCAAACTTACTCAAGAACTGCCCTTCATCGGGTCTGTTGATCTGGAAACGACCATCAACTACATCGACATTCCCGTGACAGGCGTGCTGCGCTTCCCCAATCGCGAGCACTCGCTTATCCCGAATATTTTTCTCGGCCCGGTGTTCAGTGTAAAAATGGGCGATGTAAAAGTAACGTATGATGGCGAAGACGTGTCCGACGACGCAAACGACGACGATATCAATAGCTTTGATATGGGCCTGACCTTTGGCGCAGGTCTTGATTTTGGTATGGGCAAGGGTATGGTAGGTATTGATGCCCGCTATACGCTGGGCCTTACCAATATTTACAAAGACTCCGGCAACAACGATGCCGCTGGTACAGTCAAGCACAATGTCATTTCTGTTATGCTGAGCTACTCGTTCAATCTCTCGCGATAATCATTGTATCTGTTTGTTGCAAAGGCCGCTCACAGCGGCCTTTGTTGTTTTTGTACATCTCCGCCTGATGCGATTGTCGTATGTGCGCTTCGATCTCCGGCCTCCCGTACCGCCTCCGCACCGCGCTGCACACGTCCGCGCATCGTTCCTACGATAACTTCCCGCCGCATGGCTTTACGACCCCAACCGCATGTGTTTTTCTGGCGGCAAGCTCTCGGCCAATGGACACCGGCTCGTGCGACCGGCGACAGCGACGCGACCTCCGAGCAAAAACGCCCGTGCCACAAGACATTTCCCATACCGTCGATTCCCGGCTACACGCTCGAGCCGTGCCTGTAACCAAACCACTACTCGACTGTCTATAGCCAACAACAGCATCGAACTACACCAACAGTAGCAGTAGACCAACACTATGAGACTCATCATTTATACATTCGTACTACTTCTGTGTGCAGCTCATCTTTCGGCACAGATCCGGCCCGGCATTACTGTAGGAGCAGCGTTCTCTTCTGCCCGAACAGGCTCGGATCCGTCAGTTGCAAGCATCACTGGTGGTCTGGCTTGCGACATTGCTGCCGACCCGAAGCTCGACATCCGTACAGAACTGCTCTACACGCATAGGGGCATGCTCTACACAACGTATTTTACTCGGTACGACGACCCGGGATGGGATGAAGGTCCGGAATTTTTACAAACAGACATAGTGCTGCACTATATAAGCCTGCCGGTAAGCGCGCGATTTTTGGCAGTGCAGAGCGAATCGTTTACTATGGCGCTTACCATAGGACTCTACGGAGCAGTAGTTGTAGGTGCTTCGGCATACACCCCGCTCGACCATAGTTTTCCCATCGAACCGGGAGGAACATCTGTGGAATGGGGGACCGTGCTTGGAGTAGGCACCAGCTTTGCCATAGCAGGCAGCCGAGTAGGCTTCGATTGTTGCTACTGGCGGGCAGCACAACCTGCCATGCGTGAAGTACGCTATCGCTCTGTGTACGACGGCACAGAATACACAGAATCCGCGCCAAATGACAAAAGTATCAGTTCGGTGGCACTTACTGCTTCTTTTTTCTTTTAGAGCTCTGATTAATCACGCAAAAACAGGTATTTTTGTACTACCGGCCTCGATAGAGCCGAAGCGTTTCCGACATTATCATAGCGAGGATTTGCGTATGCCGACAACGACAGTATCTAACCCCGACACAATTGAGCAACAGCAGCAGGGCGAAGCTGTGCCACAACCACAGACTGCGGCGGCACCTCTGCCTGGCGGTTCCCCTCACGTCGCTATTGCAGGCGCTGGTCTTGTGGGCTCGCTGCTCTCTATTCTTCTGGCAAAGCGCGGCTACAAAGTAGATGTCTTTGAACGCCGCCCGGACATGCGGCGCGAGACGATCAGCGCTGGCCGTTCGATCAATCTGGCACTCTCCGACCGAGGCTGGAAAGCCCTCGAAGCGGCGGGCATTGCCGACGCTTTGCGCCCTGTAGCTATTCCAATGAAAGGCCGAATGGTACACAACCTCAACGGCACATTGGATTTCCAGCCCTATGGCACCGAAAGCCATCAAGCTATCTACTCAGTATCGCGCGGCGGGCTGAACATGGAGCTTATGAACCTCGCCGAGTCGCAGCCCAATGTGGCTTACCATTTCAACCAGCGCTGCACCGATGTCGATCTCGATAGCGCTACGCTTGAATTTTATAGCGAGGATACTGGCGAAGAGCACACAGTACAAGCCGGGCATATTATTGGCGCCGACGGTGCTTTCTCGGCAGTGCGCTGGAAAATGCTGAAAACCGACCGATTCGACTACTCGCAGGACTACCTCAACTACGGCTATAAGGAATTGCACATTCCGCCCGACGAGACTGGCGGCTGGCGCATGGAGAAAAATGCCCTGCATATATGGCCGCGCGGCAACTACATGCTTATTGCCCTGCCCAATATAGACGGTAGCTTTACCTGCACACTCTTTTTTCCGTTTGAAGGAATACCTTCGTTCGACACGCTGCGCACCGCCGACGACGTTATCGAGTTTTTTAATGCCGTGTTCCCCGACGCCGTTCCGCTCATGCCCACGCTAATAGAAGATTTCTTCGGCAACCCAACGTCTTCGCTTGTCACCGTGCGGTGCTATCCGTGGATTCACGGCGACAAGGTGGCTCTCATCGGCGATGCAGCCCACGCCATAGTGCCGTTTTTCGGGCAAGGTATGAATGCGGGATTTGAAGACGCGCGCATATTTGCCGAACTGCTCGCCGACAACAACGACGACTGGGCGCAGACACTGCCTGTCTACCAGCAGCAGCGCAAGCCGAACACCGATGCCATTGCCGAGCTCGCAGTAAACAACTTCATTGAAATGCGCGACCTCGTGGCCGACCCGCACTTTATCCTCCGCAAAAAAATTGAAAAGAAAATCCACTCGCTGTACCCCGAGCGCTATCTGCCTTTGTATTCGATGGTGACATTCTCCGACAAGTCGTACTTCGAGGCATGGAGCGAAGGCAAAAAGCAGGATATCTTCATGGCCGAGCTTATGGACTACCCGCATCTCGAAGAAGTATGGAATACACCAGAGTTTGAAGAGCGCATCCACGAGTTTATGAAGCGGTATTGATGGTGCTGGTCTAACAAAATATCGACAATAGCAAAGGCGCTCTCCGGGGCGCCTTGTCGTATATGGGCGCTTCGGCCTTCGATGGAGACGCCTGATTGGCGTCTCTACGCTTGGTCTCCGCACCGCGCAGCACAGCCGCCGCAGGTTATTCAGCCCGTCTGCCGCCTGAGCATTGGTGTCGACGATAGTGCTATTTTTAGCAGGGCAAATACAGTTGGATTTGACTCCTCGAAATTGAGAAAATTTCAAGGGTGAAACTATCGCAAGTTTTCAATGCAATTCAGTGTATTGGCTAAATTCTTCAAAGAACGGCACTGAAAAATTTAGATATGTTTGCCCTGATATCTTTAACAAGAATAGTATTTTGGAAAGATTCACTGAATAGTGAGTACAACAACAAGACCTTCCCAATTCACGGTAACATAAGAAATATGAACGAGCTTACTATAGCAACATTACTTACAGAAGCGGCGCATTTTGCTGATATAGAAAGCACTCATGACGAACCACGTCTCTATGGTGTTACCGATGGTAAGGCAGTTGGCACCTACGTCGAGCACAAATTTATGCAGCCTATAGCATCAAGCTATACATATCAGCAGGGAAATTCTGCTTTTGGGATTGATTTTCCCAGTATCAACGTAGATATGAAGGTAACTATCAGTCGGCAGCCACAGTCATCATGCCCTTATAGGTCTGCTCGGCAGAAGATATTCCTTAGGTTACCATCTACTGGTGTTTGTTTATGATAAAATAGACGACCAACAAAATCGTACAAGCCGTCTTGCTATACAGCATACGATATTTGTTGAGCAGAAAAAAACGGCTGACTTCCAGACAACCAGAGGAATTATCAGGATTCTGAACGAGAATGGAAATCTGGACGATATTATGGCATTTATGCAGGACAGAAACTTACCTATTGATGATATTGAAGCAAACGCAATCGCAGAAGCTATAATGCAAACACCCCCTCAGCAGGGATATCTAACGATCTCTAATGCGCTGCAATGGAGACTTCAATATGGTCATGTAATTCGAGAAGCAGGCAATGTAGACGGTATTTATCGGATAAGGTGACACTATGGCACGCAAAACAAAAGAAAAGTGGGAATATGGCGATTTTCAGACACCTGTGTCGCTGGCCACAGCCTCCTTACAAACAGTCTGCTCCCTAGATTTCCATCCACAAACAGTTCTCGAACCCACCTGCGGGAAAGGCGCTTTTTTAGTAGCTGCCTCCTACGCCTATCCACAGGCTCGACAGTTTGTAGGAGTAGAAATCAAAGAGCAATATCTCTCCGAACTCAAACAGCAAATTGCTCTTTTGACTCCCAGATGTAATATCCAGCTCATACACTCTGATTTCTTTTTTACGGACTGGAGCAAACTGCTCGACAATCTACCACAACCAATTCTCATAACTGGGAACCCTCCTTGGGTCACAAGCTCCGAATTGGGTTTACTATCAAGCAGCAATCTACCTCACAAATCGAATTTCGAGCAACGCCGTGGCTATGAAGCTATTACGGGTAAAAGCAATTTTGACATATCGGAATGGATGCTACTACAGTATATCAACTGGCTCAAGGGGCGTTGCGGGCTCATTGCAGTCCTGTGTAAAACAGCCGTTGCACGAAAAGTTCTGCTCCATCTATGGAAAAACAAACTGGCAGTTTCCAGTACGAAAATATTTATGATTGACGCACAAAAGCATTTCGGTGCTTCCGTACCTCGAAGAACACGCCCATATATTTGCAAAGAGGGCAAGTGCCATTTATCGGAATAGACCCAAGTATTCAATCTTCGGCGTGGGTTCTTATTCGTTCGCTAGATGGAAGATTGCCATTTCAGGTTTTTATAAAAAACTTTCATTCAAAATAATAGCACCATATCAGGAGAAACCAGTGGTATTGGATGATACTGTATATTTTATACCATGCTGGTCGGAATCGGAAGCGCATTTTCTGGAACATCTGTTGAATTCGGAACCTGCCCAGCAGTTCTTGGAATCGATGATTTTTTGGTCTGACAAACGGCCTATCACGATTGAAGTACTCAAACGCCTTAATCTACATGCTTTAAGCATTGATTTAGGACTCGAATCAGAATATCTTCGTTTCGCTCGGCGGCGCAAGGATAGAGAAACAGAAGAATCTAATGGACAGCTATCATTTGGAATCGCTGACATATAGACTATTTACTTGCACAGTGTACTCTGCATCTCTGGCCTTCATATTTATATAGCATGTTCTTACGATAGTCTCACCGCGTGATCCTCCATCCCCAATCGCCCCATCCTTTTCCCACAAAAAAAGTGGCACCGCCTTTCAGCAGTGCCACCTGTATGGAGTATGGAGCGCGAGATTATTTTACAATCACCATCATTCCGCTTTGCTGCTCGCCATCGGCCTCTACTGTGTAGTAGTAGGTTCCTGCTGCAATATCTGCTGCGTCTACTGTAATCGTGTGCTCACCTGCTGCACGTGTACCGGCATTCAGCGCGCTTACAAGGGCACCTGTGCGGTCGTACACACGCAGAGCTACTGTGCTCGCAGGCTGGTGCAGACGGAAGCGCACATCAGTTGAGGTCTCGACCGGGTTCGGCATGTTGCCTTGCAGTTCCAAATTGGAAAATCCAGCTACAGGCTGTTCAGCCGAGGAACGGCTAAAGTTGCCACCCTGCAATGTAGCCGTAGGATACACCGACACACCGGGTATGTAGAAGATAGCCGAGCCCATTGCCGGAGAACCGGTGTTCGTGTAGTGCAGCGTTACTGTTGTGCTTCCACCATTGGCTGCCAAAGTGCGGGGGAATGTGGACGAAGCATCGACCACACTGAAATTAGCCGAACCATAACTGATAAACACACCTGCAAGAGAAACGGATGTTGTGCGGTTATTCGTAATGGTAAATGTCTTTGTCGAGGTCGCTGTGCCAAAGTTCCATGTAGCAGGCGAAAGCACGATGGTACCGGGCTGCGATGCCGTAGCAGCATTGCCGCTTACGCCAAACGATTTCGTACCTATCCCATTGCCGAAAGTAACATTGACCACTGCACTCTTCAGCGAAGGTGTTACCGAGGTCGGGACAAACGACACGGGAAGTGTTGCCGTACCACCATTGCCCTCGATAGTCATCGACGACGGCATGCCAGCCGAGTATTGCGTAGCTTCAGAGCCACTGCGGAATACTGTGCTGATCGTTACCGGACCAGCATTGCTATTGCGGATAGTAACGGTTTTGGTCATCGTCTGCCCCACGCCAAGAGAGCCAAAGTTCAGCGTGGAAACCAGCGTGCTATTCTCCGTAAATTCCACCAGCGAGAGCAGCGGCATCTGGCCATTACCGGAGATGTTAATAGTTGTATTGAGTACACCTGCAATGGCCATCGACGCAAACTGCGCCCCACCTGTAGCCGGAGCAAACTTCACTTCGAGATTGGTCGGAACAGATCCCTCCTGCACATACACAGTCTGGATCTTCGAGCCATCGGCAAATGTAAAGTTGTTGTTGGCAGGAACTGTAAGCGTTGCCCAGCCAGCGTTGTCACTGTGCAGTGTAAGAGTGCGTAATGCCCACGTACCTACCGGAACATCGCCAAAGGCAATGGCATTAGGAGCTGCATTCGGATCGGTAACCACTTCGCCAACAAGAGTAGCAATAAGAGCATTCTCAGCATCCGAGATAACGGAAGAAGCCAGTGTCAGCTCTGCGTTGTAGGTTCCAACCTGCGTACCTGCATCCGCTTGCTTCATGCGCACTGCTACAAGTACGGGCTGCTGCGGAGTAATTGTGAGCGGTGTAGCCAGCCAGTTTGCAGCATTGGTAAGAGTGCCATCACCCGCAACCACCACATTGCCCATGCCGTCGAATCTACCTGCGATATAATATCTGCCGCTATTCGTTGCAATTTCCATTCTGGAAGCATCCACACCCGCAAGAGATGGTACGCCTGTCATTGTTACATTGGAAAATGCGCCTTCGGCGAGCGGGACGAGCTTCACATTGTCATAAGCCGATGTATAACCCTGTCCTACCTGTGCCGAAGGAAGCTGAACAAGCGTAGGAGCTGCAAGGACAGAACGACCTACGCGCGCTTCTAACGGAATCGAGATACTCGGTCCGTTTGCAGCCGTGTGGTTAATTACCAATGTAGCATGCTTTACTCCCGGCGTTGCTGCAATACCACTGTACTGCACTACCACATTTTGCGCTGCCGACAGCGGCATACCGGCGGAAAGTCCGGAACCAACACTAAAGCTCGAAGCGTCGGGACCTGTGATCGAGTACGACTGTACAATGATCGGAGCATCAGCAGGAAGCGTGGAGTCAGGAGCAAGCGAGAAGTTCTTGAACGCCTGTATCGACGGCCCTACGCCATTTACATACACATCGCCTATTTTCAGTGCAGCACCGGGAGCAAGAAGGTTTGCAGCATCTTGCTGTGCCGTAAGGCTCGCGAAGTAGCCTGTAAACTCAACTTTCAGAGCTGGGTTTTTCGCGGTGTGCGACAGCGTCCAGATAGCATTCTGGCGACCTGCAGCGCTGATTCCCTGCTGCCCAAATACAACATCAAAGGAAACGGTTGCGCCCGTGGCTACTGTTGTTGTGATCGGCGGTACAGTTGTTGTCGTAGGCTGGTAGACACGATAGCTGTACGCACCATTGCCTGTGATTCCGGCTGATGTTGCGCTTATCGACTCAGTATTGGAAGTATTCCGTACTGTCGTTGTTATGCGTTTTACCTGGCCAGTGCGTCCGAAATCTACATTAGTTGCCATGAGGCGTTTCGGTGCAACATAGTTCAGTTGTTTGTCTGCGGGTAATGAGTACACATACAGCGAGGAGGTCTTGCCCGTAGGCTCGATCTGCCCGTCGAGGTTGGGAGAAGTAATACCGTAGTCGTTGTCGTTGATCACGCCAATGGTTCTGTTGTCGAGGATCACGATACCTTCCGGTTTGTCGTGCTGGGGATTCCAGTTGCTCTCGATAAGGTCCAACAGCAGTGTCTTTGTCACAGGTACGATACCATTGTTCATCGCACCTGCTGCGTCGTTCAACTGTTCGTAGGTTAAACCACCAAAGCTCTCGGATGTGATCGGAGTTGCGTTGCTGATGTTAATCTTGTACACATTCTTGAAGTTCCAGCCGTTGCGCTCGGCGTGCTCGATCACCAGAAACTCGTTGTTGTTCACGGCAACCAAGTCGCCGATCTTCCAGTCCTGACCGCGAATCTGCCCAATTGCTGCATCGTGTTCGTAGGCGAACATCCGCGTCGTGTTGCTCACCGGATCAATCTCTAAAATTCTGTGCAGACGCGATGTATTGCCAACACCACTGGTCGGGTTGTACAACGGACCTTGAACAATTGCATACACTTTGCCCGATGGTGTCATCGCTACACCCTCAAAGCCTCGGTTCGGACGGCGTTTGGAGAACACCGGCGGAATCGCAATGTTGTTCGGCGATGCGCCAAACGGCGTGTAGCGGTTGATTACACGACCTGTGCTCTTTTCTATGTTCCATACCGTTGCACCATATTCTTCACACAGCCAGTAGTCATTGTTGTTTCCTTCTACAAGGCCCTCGGAGTCGATACCCCAAGCATCAGCAGCTACAACCGTACCGGTGGTGCTGCTCCATGCTACTTCGCCTGTACCACCAGCATTCGACGGGTTCGGAAGGCCGCTTGCATTGCTGCCGTCCGGGCGCTTCAGCGTTGTCATCGACAGAACTCGCAGCGAATCGCCTTCGGCTTTCACGTGCAGCATTTTCGGTGCGTAGTTCGGGAACGGGAAGAAAATCGTAGTCTTGCCATTGGCCAATGGATTGCTCGTCGCATCCACGTTCGGACCGCGGTCGGTGACTATCATGAACTCATCAGCTTTGCCGTACACGCGCTCAAGACCGGAAGCACCACCTTCGTAGAAAGCCATGCCACTATATGTGCCAATCGAAGGGGTTGTGCGAAGCTCGTAGGTTTTCACTTTGGTAGCACTTGCTGCGGTAAGTTGAGGCATCACCTGATAAATTGTCACGGTTCCACTCACTTCATTCGACACCACCACCAGATCGCGCTTGGTCGGGCTTTGTGAGCGTGGTATAAAGAAGATTCCTTCCGGGCCTAAATCCCCCGCCTTTGTCGGATCGCTTGCGGTAAAGTCGCGCGGGTTGATATACTGCACAAACGTCGGGGCAGCAGGGTTTGTGATATTGTACACCATCACTCCACCGACGCGCTCAAGACCAACAAACGCGTACACACTATCGCCAATCTGGCCGATGGTAACACCCTCGGGTTCTGGACCCTTGTTGTCGCTCCGTGTATCAAAGCTGTTGTTCCCCGCATTGTCGGAGTTGAAGTACGACGGCAGCTCTTGAGCCACGCGCTTTTCAAACTGGTCGCCACTGTCCCAGATCAGCGAGGCACTGGTTGACCACACTGAGAACGAACGAGCACCTAAAGCGTACAACTCGTCGTAATCGCCATCGCGATCGGTATCGCCCAGTGTTTTTGTCACTGTCAGGCGTCCGAGGTTTGCATTATTCTTAAAATTACTCGAAGACGGAAACGCCGTCGGATCGAGCGTCAGTGCACTCACGCGCGACTCTTCCGCAAAGCCAGAGTAGTCGCGAGAATCACCTTCGTTGGCTGTTACAAGGTAGGTTTGGCCACCTACGGTGTAGGAAGCGATAGCATCGGGCATGTAGATACCCTTCACTGGCCAGTTCCGTATGTTGGTACCATTGTCCCGGTCGCTGGCGTCCAAGCCATTACCCGGCAGGTTGTGATTCTTAAATCCAAGACCTTTCAGTGATGTCACTGTCGCTGTTTCTATATCAATCACACCAATCGCATTGCCTTCCTGAAGCGTCACCCATGCGGTTTTGGAATCAGGAGAAATCGTAATGTATTCCGGTTCGAGGTCTTGCGCTACACTCGCATTCGGGCCAAAGATTCTGATACTCGGTTCCAGTGTTGCATTGTTGAATGCGGTAAATCCAGCGGTACGAACATCCGACTGAACCACATTGGCTGCACCACGGGAGACATCAATAACACTGACTGAGCCTTCGGGATCGACCGTATAAGCATCATTCGGTTCACCTTCATTGGCCACCAACACTTTTGTGCCATCGGGTGTAAACGTAAGCATGTCGGGAAGAGCACCTACTTCTACTTGGCTCAGAAAATCCCCATTAACCGAGTAGAACACTACTTTACCATTGTTTTGCTTTACAGCATTCTCCACGGCAACAGCAACCACACCATTGTGTACGGCCACACTGTTGATACCAGCGCCATAAGCGCTCACATCAATCTGGAACAGAAGCGTAGGAACAGTAGGATCGGCGATGTTGATAACATCTACCTTGGCCGAGAGAGCATTAATCATGAACAGACGACGCGTTGTAGCATCGTAGGCCGATATTTCAGCAGCCCCACTGCCAAAAGAGCCTGTAGAATAACTGCCCATTACTTCCAGCCGTATCCCACCTTCGGACTGGCCTGCGGATACTGGAAGAGCACATACTAAAGAAACAAGAGGGAGAGCAATGAGGCGAGAGAAAACGCGGGAACAGCGTGTAAGTAAACCCATAGCCTAGCCGGAATAAGTACGACAACATTACTTTATTGCCGCAAGTTGGCCTGCTAACCTTACCTGAATGTTACGCAAAGTTTACGATTGGATAATCTGGGGAAAATGTGGCAAAATACAGCTATCGTAGGCGCGGGAGTTCCAGAATAAAGGCAGCGCCCTGTCCCTCTTCGCTTTCGCAGCGCACACTTCCTTTCATAGCTTCCATCAGCTTTTTTACAATAGAGAGCCCAAGCCCCGTAGAATGTTCCCCACCAGTAGGACGGGCGCTCAGACGCGCAAATCTGCCAAACAGCTTTGCCTTATCTTCCGGCGTCACACCCGGCCCTTCGTCGCGCACTGTACAGCTTACCATTGTAGAGAGTTCCTGCACCGTTACATACACATTGCTGTCGGGCGGCGAGTATTTGATAGCATTGGACACTAAATTATCAACAACTCGTACCAGTGCATTGCAGTCGGCAACGGCATATGCTTTTTGCGGCGTATACACATGCAGAGTAATGCTCTTGGCAGCGGCGCGCTCGCGGTACTGCGATAGCACACCAGCAACGACTTCTACCACATCGACATCCGTTAGAGCAATGTGTGTCCGCCCCGACTCCATAGAATCTGCATCGAGCATATTGACAATGAGCTCCATCATGCGGTGGGCTACAGTCTCGATATCACCTGCAAATTCATTGATATCGGCTGGGCTGATTGTATTGTGGTTGCGCGAGAGTATCTGGGCGAGCATAAGAATATTGCTGAGAGGGCTTTTCAGATCGTGGACAACAATCCCAAGCAATTCGTTTTTCTCTGCATCCATTTGGCGCAAATGGCTGTTTAGCTTTTCAACTTCTGCAAGCGCTTCGGCAAGCTCTACATTTTTCAGACGGTATATCTCTTTTTCCTGCTCTAATTTTTCGACGTCGAACCTGTATTGCAGTTCGTGCATTGCCATGTGCTTCTCGCGCCCGAGCAGTTCGTTGTTCAGCGATGTGTACATCTTGTAGTACGACAGGGCTTCGGAGGTATTACCAGTTTTTTCCAGAACCTCGGAAAGGTGTATACATATCTCACTCTGCACTTTGCGGCTCCCCGCCTCCTCGGCCAGTGCGAGTGCCCGCAAGAGGTATTCTACGGCCTGTGGGTATGCTTCTGCTGCTGTGTGCAGCGTGCCAAGGTTGGTAAGCGTGCCTGTCACGGTGTCGTAGTCGCCTATGTCTTCGGCAAGTGCCAGAGCTTTAACGTACAACTCGCTGGCTTCTTCTATTTGATTACGCATCTGCAAAATACAGCCTACGTTGGCAAGACACCGAGCCATCCCTGTCCTGTCGCCCAGCTTTTCGTAAATACCCAGCGCTTCTCGTGTGTGGCTCTCTGCCTGCTCGTGCTCGCCAATATGATGCAGCGTTGCTCCTACATTTTGAAGCGTGAGCGCCTTGGTAGCATCCGCTTCGCTCGTCTCGCACAAGTCCAGGCGCTTGCGGTAGTAGTCCAATGCCTGCTGATAATTGCCAAGCCGGTGGTGCATGTTGCCAATATTAGTGTACACAGCTCCGAGCTCTTTGTCGCCGAGCTCACTGCGCAACAGCAACGAACGCTGATAGCAGTCTATCGCTTTGCTGTAGTCGCCCATTGCACCATACAATGTGCCCAACCCATTCAGGCATTGTGCTGTCGCCATGGTATAGCCATGTGCCTCAGCGTGCACTAATCCCCGTGTGTATTCTTCTAATGATCGTCTGTAATCGCCCAACAGCTTGCTTATCCAGCCCAAACTCCGAAGCACAAATACCTGCGATGTATAGTCGTGGAGTTCTTCGAAAAGTGCAAGAGCTTCGCTGTAAAGCTCGCGAGCAGCAGTGTACTCGCTCAGCAACTGGCGGCAGCGGGCAAGATCGGTAAGGCTCTGAGCAATGCTGGGCAAATCCCCTTCCGTTCTTGCAAGGGCGAGCGCTTCACCAGCAAGTTCAGCGCAGCCGCGCGGATCCTGTTGAAGATTATCTTGAATATATGTATGTAACGTGTGAATTCTGTCGTGGATATCATCGAGACCTGACAGCCGACTACGCACTTCATCACGATATTCGTGCCGCATACACGCAATCCTTCCCAAGATGGCGTAACCAACAAAACAACACCGACTCTTTTACTTCAACCGGAAAATCTTTCCCTGTCGTTTTGCCCTGTCGGGCGAATATAACCATTTTAGCAGGGTCTTGCACGGGAAAAGATTCGCATTTTCACTCCGGCTTTACATCTTCGAGGCTCTGTATACACTGATTACTTTCTGAACTGTTATGGGCACTTCTGCCTCTGTAGTAGCGGGCACCGCTGTCACCGGTCGCATCACCCGCTTCCTGTTTTCATACCGCTTTTCGCTTTTGCTCTTCTGCGTGCACAATCCAGGTACTTCCATACAAGCAGTTTTCCTACAGAGACGGTGCGTGCATCATACTACCACAGCCCTCTTCCTGCACCAGCGGAGAGCCGCTCACCTTCAGGTAAGTTTGCTTCTTTCTGAAAGAAGCAAAACAAATCGCCGTCCCCTATCCAGTGGTACGGCTGGTCTCCAGTAGAAAGGAATTCCTCCGCCACAGCGTTTTTCCACTGCTCGGGAGTATCGGCAAGAGAACATTTTTCTATACGCTGTAGCCGTGTACGCACACCGCTGCGGTCGTCGCCTGCTCCGCCTACGGCTGTCACCCCAGCTCCAAATCCGCTGTGCAGCCAGCGCGCTACCTCTGGCCACTTCATAGCAAGCACAGTCCAGCGCACTACCTGTTCGGGCGTGGGGCTTTCGGCTCCGGGCTGCGCCTCGCGTGCCCAGCGCAAGAAGTAATGGAACCGGAAGGTGTTGGCAAATCGCTTCATTTCGCGCGGATTACCCCGAAAATACGCTTTCCCTTGTGCAATATACTGTTCGATCTCCGGGTTGTCGTCGCTGAACTCTCTTATGCCCTCATCAATCTTTTGGCGAACAATGTTTCTTATTTCTTCGGCTGTTGGCCGAGGCGCCCTGCGCTGCTCTTCCGGCACTACTGCAGCTTCAGTTGCCCTGATGGTACTCGCAGTGCTATGTGCTGGCGGCGGTGCGCTGTGCTGCTGCTCGGGCCTGCTGCGCGACGAAAACAGCGCTGTTGTATATCGGTCGATACCGTTGGACTCACATGGCGGAATGATAAATGGCAGTTGTATAAATTTGTCCATGAAGCGCCAGCCTACTGGCGTTTTTGCATGGTTGTCGAGCGCTGCTATCATCTCCCTGTGCGCCGCTTGCAGCGCCGCTGCTACGAGTTCGCTGTCCATGCCAAGCACAAAAATACAATTGGGAAACTCCCCTGCAAGGAATAGGTTCACGGCTTCCATCACTTTTGCTACATTGCCGGGCGAACATCGGTCGAGGTCGTCGATAAACACAACAAGCGGCTTGTACTCGGCGGGAATGCACTCAAACACACGCTGAAGATCGCGCTCAGCATGGTGAATAAATCCGAGTTCGGTGCTGTAGTCTGGCGCTCTTACATATTCGCTCAGGCTGATGTCGGCAGGCTCCTCTTCCACCTTTTTCTTTGCAGAAAAGTATTTGATAAAAACAGCTACCATGCCCGCTGGCAGCGAACCACCAGTGAGTATCCATCCGAGCACGCCAAAGCCACCCGCTATCGCAATAACGCCCATCGCTATTGCACAAACCACAATAGGTAGTGCTTTTACGGCAAATCGCAATGTGCGCTGAAAGATACGGTCGTACACTTTTTGCCGTATGGCATCAGCGTCCACGCGCCTGAAGTGAAGGTGAAGCCAGAATCGCTCGCGCTCGGCTACCGGCATACGAGCAGTCACCTGCTGCATAATAGCATCGGCCAGACCAGCCCACACTTGGTTCACACTCTCGTATTTCCAAGCATTGAACCACACAGTCATCTTCCTGTGAGGTCGGTCTTTTAGCGGTGCAACCTCTTGCTTCCGCACGCCCGCCGTCCATTTATTAATTTCTTCTATCACTCCGCGTACACTGAGCCGGTCTTTCCCCTGTTCTTCTCCTGGCATAGAAGAAGTATCGGCGTCGGGGACAGCCTCTGGATCCAACCTCTTCTGAATCATGCGCATCAGCGATGTTTTCCCACCGCCCCAAGGCGCTTGAATGCTAATAGTAAGCGGCGATTTTGTCTTCTCGTGCACAAGAAATCGGTAAATCGCATGAGCGTAGGCATCGTAGCCAAGCGTATCATCTACCGTCCAGCGGTCGCTGTCGATATGCGTAGACGGGCCGCGCGGAGGAGCCTGCTTTGGCACGTCCACACGGGTAGGCTCGGGCTGTGCGGAAAAAGCTGCAATGTGCTGCTGCCGGTAAAGCTCAGTATCGTCGGGGTAATACTGTGCGATAAAGCCGAGGAAAGAATTCGACCATTGCTCGCGGTTGAAGTTCCACTCGGCGAGTTCTGCTCGGTGCCCGTCTGATTTATAAATGAACGCGGCAATGATATGGCGAACATCGAGTGCGGCGTTTGCAGTAAACAACTGAGCATCGGAAAAAAGCGCGCGAACAGATATGCTCGGCGACAGCGATATATTTCGATACACGGGCACTTCGGCAGCGAGGCTTTGCAGGAAATCAGGAGTTCTTTGAATACGGCGGAGTCCCGCAGCAATATTAATACTACTTCTTTGTACAAAAGCCTGAAACCACTGTGCAAAAGGCACATTCAAAGTAAGGCCCGCAAACAGCAGCGAAGTAAATGCTATGTCGGGCTCAGCAATTCTATTGCTCTGATAGTCCACGTGCAGTGCTCGCGCTCGGAACAGCAGAGAAGCGAGATCGGCAGTAACGGAATACGTGGCAACAGGAGTGCCGCTATTATCGGTGAATGTGCAGGTGTAGTCGTTGGAAGCCGATTGTGTGGAAGAACTACTCTGAGCAGACTCTTCTTGTTGCTCGGGAACAGTAGATAACGCCTGTTTTTTTGCGGCTACCGCTTCATTGATGCGAAAACAGAGTTCGTCGATAGCCCGCTCTATGGAGCCTGTATCCACTACGGATATAACATCACCCAAAATATTGGGCATGACGCTACCAGCTTTATCGGTAATTAAGTTGAGACCAAAAACAATGATGTTACTCTCCCGTACAAAATTCCGACTCATGGCAGACCAATGATCAGAGAACTCCCCAGTATTTTTGTCTAGGAGTAACACAGCTACAAGTGGAGCTGCAATAATGTCTTGTTCTCCTATTTTTAGAGAGAGACTCACTTCACGAGGCGAAGGCATCCGTATCAACCGCGTCTGTACACCGCCTTCGGTCATCATCTGCACTACGCGATCAGCTTCTGCGCTTTCTGGCGCCGCAATAACGGCAACTGAACCGGACTGAAATTCAGGTTGTGCCTGTGCACTCATACGGCTTTTCCCAACTGGCGATTGTGTCTCTTCGATGGCAGAACATCTATCCCATTGTATTCTGCCAGCCCCCAAATTAAAAACCAATGGCGATTATGCAACCGGAATTATGAAGGGAGCAGGTGCACGCTGTCAAAATTTTGAGCGCAATTCAATGATGATAGACATCATCGCTGCGGGAAGCAGCCGGGCAACCGACAAGCGGATGTGCGACCGGTGACAGCGACCATACGGTAGAGCCGTCCCGCTAGGGCGGCTCCGCTGCAACGACGCCCGTGCCACAAAATATTCTTTGCCCCATAATTCACCATGACAGTAACCCTTCTGCGTAGAGCTGCGTCCTTGAACCCGAATGCGATTTTTTATCTTCTATGCAGGAGCGGCTATGAACCGAACAGTTACCCAATGGACACAACGCCTTTTTCTCTTGGCGGCAGTACTGCTGGCAGCAGTGCTCGGCGGGTGTAAAAGTCTGGAAACACGCCTGCAAGAAGCCGAGACAGAAGGACGGCTCGCCGAAGCATTCCAGCTCGCTGTGGAATACTACGACGATAATCACGACGACCCCGAGGTAAAGCCCAACATCGCATTAGAGCGCGTGGGCAATGCTTACCTCAGCTATCTTATCCAGTCGGCAGAGACCGCTTTCTCCCGCGAAAATTTTGCAGATGCGATGTCTCTGCTCTACGACCATCCGGTAAATTCTGCGGTGAGTGTAATACGCACAGCAGAAGTTCGAGGCGTGCAGCTTGCGAAGAGAACAGTACCGGAGACAATGCGCGGCGGCGTGATGACCGCACTCGAATCGTACTACCAGCGCGGTGTGGAGCTTTTCAACCGCGCAGAGTATCACGCCGCTCTTGCGCATTTCAAAAAAATGCGGGGGCTGAAAGACGCCGACCGTTATATACGCGATTCGCAAATGGAAGTGGACTACGACGAAGCGGTGGCGCTGTTCAATAATGGCTACTACAGAAAATCCTACGAATTATTCGGCAAGCTCGGCAGCTTCCGCGATGCCGTGCAAATGAAAGCTGAAAGCCTGAAACGCGGTAGAATTACAGTTGCTGTGTTTGGCTTTGCAGGCGACCGCGCAGGTATTATCCGCGAACGTATCAGCAGGCAACTCGGCGATGATATATTCATCGACATTGTCAACGCCGACAATCTCGCCCGCTATTCGCACATCACGCCCGAAATCGCACGCAATGCCAATATCAAATACATTGTTTCGGGTACGGCAGATATCGACTTCAGCACGCCTGCGGCGGAGCTGCTCGAACCCGACGTAGAACAGGCATGGGTGATCACTGGCGGTTACTACGAAATCCATGATTCGACAGGCGGCAAAAAACGCTATGTCCGCAAAGCTGAACCGCTGAACTTTATAAAACAACGGCTGTGGTACAATGGAGCCCTGAAGCTGACTATAGAAATAGCAAGCGCATACGACGGGCACATCCTGTACTCCGATGTGCTCCGCTCGGAAACACACGACGAGACCACAGCATGGCATTTCACAGGCCGCTACTCTCCCGATAAATTTACTGTGTATAATCCCGCTATAGATACTCTGGACTACACGGAAACTGGGCGGTGGCAGCCGTCGCGCCAAGATCGCTGCTTTCAGGAATATTTTACTGAAGCCCGACCGCTTATTGCCCCTGAAACAATGGCCGAAACCCTGCTTCAGGCTGCTGCTAGTAAATCGGCAGATAAAGTGGAAAAAGCAATGTACCGGCTTGAGGATGAGTCGCTACTGAGCGCGAAGTGACGACAGTAGAGTATCGACATCGAGGTGCTCGATGGGATGCGATTCCTGTGCGAGCTGATCGAGATGTTCGAGTGGTAGCCACTCGCCTTTCCAGTTGTAAAATTCAGTAGAGTGAAAGTTCTTTTTGTAGTCGTAATGGGAGTTCTCGCGGTGCCCGTAGCCAAGGTACAGCCAGCGCCGACCGCTTTCCTGTGCGTACTGTATTTCGTGAAGCAACGTAAAGATTCCAAGGCTGCGCCGAGGTACATCAGGGTCGAAAGATGCATACACGCTTGAGCACGCTTGTGCACCCGCATCGAAAAAGCTGGCAGCGATGAGACGCTCTTCGTAGTACACGCAGCACTCCACTGTATGGCAGGGTACAAACGACGGAACAGGCGAAAGAAAATCGGTAAGCGACTCCGGTACATTATCGCGAAAGCGCTGCTTGTGTTTGTCGAACAAAAGGCGCTTTTCCATGTCGATAGAAGCATCGCCGATGACCACCTGCACATCATCGTTTTTGCGAAGCACACGGCGCTGGCTGTCGGAAAGCTCGTAGCGCTCTACGTCGATGCGCAAGGGCACCACAAGACGAAATCGGTTGTCGACAACGCTGAACATATCGCGAAAGAACGTCGCGCCAAAATGCCGCCATCCGTCGCGCCAGAAAGCATCCATCATATCAGGCGTAGCCCGGTGCAGTTCGCACACCTGCGATACGCGAACAGACCTCCAATCGTCGCCGAAGCGCTCTTCAAACCATGTTCTATGGTCCATATTACGTTCTTCTCTGTCGTTATAGTTGCCCAAGCCGCAGCCGCCCGCGTACTACTGTTCTAAACGCAGTTCTGCCCACTGCGAAACGGCGGCAGAACGCACTTCTACTAATCTATCGCGCCGCAATCCTTCTGCAAGTCCGTGCAACCACGCCCGCATTTCAGTTTCTTCTTCATCAGTAAATACTTCACCGGTAAATAATCGTGCGAGTATCTGTGCCGAGTTCGTCCACTGGCCGGATGCACTACCGCGCAAAATTTCTACCACACGACCGCGCCAAATGCGATTCGGCTCGCCGCGCCACGATGGTTCAGGCCGCTTCTGGCGCTGTGCTTCGGCCATAGCAAACGCCGAGCGGCACAGGTCGTTCAGCGGGCACACCGCACACTTTGGCGCGCGTGCTGTGCAGTACAGCGCGCCCATGTCCATCAGCGCCTGATGCCATACCGACGATTTTCCAACCGGATAAAGCTGGAGCGCAAGGTCATGCGTCTCTTTTTCGCTCAGTGTTTCTGCTGTTGTAGCCATACGGCCAAATAAGCGCGAATACACACGCTGGATGTTCACATCGACAACTGGCAGGTCGCGCCCGTAGGCAAACACGAGAATAGCAGAAGCAGTGTAGCGACCAATGCCGGGCAGTGCAAGAAGTTCTTCCATTGTTTCGGGTACATGCCCCTTGTGGCGCTCTATAATTGCACGCGCACAATCGCGCAGGCGAATTGCACGGTTGTTGTAGCCCATGCCCTGCCATGCGCGCACAATCGTCGCATTATCGGCAGCCGCAAGCTCATACACAGTGGGAAAGCGTTCCAGAAACTGCGGTAGTTTTATTTCCACACGCGCCGTCTGTGTCTGTTGTAGCATGACTTCGGCCACCAGCACAAGATACGCGTCGTTCTGCCGTGTGCGCCAGCCAAACGAACGGGCGTTCTGCGCGTACCAGTCTAAAAGACACCGGTGCAGAGCGGCTATCTGCCGTGTGTCGGTGCGTGATGTTGTTTCTGCGGAAACAGCCATGATACGATCTGTTGCGATTAAAAAATCTATCTGTTGCAATTAAAAATATAGCGATCTGTACCAATGAGCCGCTTGTATTCTTCCACTTGTGTCCTTGTGGCACGGGCAGCTCTGCGGCGCCCGGCGCGGCGCTGTCACCGGTCGCACAAACCGTTTGTCGGCTACCCGACCTCCTACCGCTGGATTGGAAACCAACATAACCGGCTGGCCGAAGAAAAAAAGCCGGAAGCGATTATTCCCGCATATCGCTCACAATAGCAGCAAGCGTACCTACTGCCGTAAGCACATGGCCTTCAGTAGTATCCTTGGACACCGAGAATCGAATAGCAGCACGAGCTTCAGCAGCAGGCAGCCCCATGGCGAGCAGCACATGCGAAGCCTGCAAACTACCCGACACACAGGCAGAACCATTGGAGACCGCGATACCGGCCATATCCATTGCCTGTAGTATCGCTTCACCGTCGAGCGAGGCAGCATCGAGAAACGAAATATTGACGATGTTCGGCAAAGCGCGTTCCGGAGTATTCAGGCGGATATTGGGTATTTCCCGAGCGAGCAACGAGCGCAAAAGCTCTGTGCGCGCCTGCATCGTAGCCGCCCGTGCGTCCATCTCGGCCACAGCATTGCGCGCGGCCATCTGGAATCCCGCAATCAGCGCCACAGCTTCGGTACCTCCGCGCCGGTTGCGCTCTTGTCCGCCGCCCTGCTGGTGCGCCTTGAAGTCGATACCTCTGCGAATAAACATTGCGCCTATACCTTTCGGACCGTGAATCTTATGCGCCGACAGCGAGGCAAAATCCAAGCCGAGGCGCCCGGTATTAAACGGTATTTTGCCAAATGATTGCACAGCATCGGTGTGCAGTAGCGCGTCGGTGAGTACGCTGCGAATTTCCTCTATGGGCTGTATCGCCCCTGTCTCGTTGTTGGCGTGCATCACACTTACCATCGTGCGCGGTGCATTGTACTCGGCAAGGCTGTCCGGCACCACACATCCCTGCGATGTTACGCCTACTTCGCGCACAGTAACGCCACTGGCCGCCAGCGATTCCGCTGGGTGCAGCACCGCGTGGTGCTCGATACTACTGTGCACAAATGTACCAACAAGAGCAGAGTCGAGCGCAACACTTTTGAGCACACTGTTGTTCGACTCCGTACCACCACTTGTAAAAATGAGTTCGGCGGGATGAGCGCCAATAAGCGACGCTATTTCCTCGCGGGCGTCTTCTACTGCCACACGAGCTTTTCGGCCAAGCGTGTAGATAGATGAAGCGTTGCCATAATTATCGCGAAGCCACGGCAGCATTGCTTCTACTACGGAATCGTCTATGCGCGTTGTTGCGCTGTTGTCTAAATAAATCACAATGAATAGAACAAGTGGAACAAGACTAATTACAGCGACATACCAATGCTGAAATACGCCATCAGCGGCCCCCAAGCAACACCATTGGGATTTTTTACAAAATAGAAGCTACGGCCTATGGCAAACTCCGCCGGGCCCAGCGGCGAGTCCAAGGCAAGCGAGGCGCCCACGCCGTGCCGCAACTGGCTGATGCGAATTTCCGTGGGGCGTGTCCACGTCGATCCTATGTCGTAACGAGCAGAAAAGTACGTCTCGAAAAATATGCGAAACGGCGCGTGGAATCGGTATTCGAGCGATGCAAGTGCAAGCTGTGTACCGCGCTCTTCGTCCTCGCGCATACCATAAAAACTGTGCTGCCCGCCCAGCCCCCAGAATTCCGTAACTGGCAGTGTTACATCGCTGAAACCAAAATGGAGGCTTGGCTGCAAGGCATGGCGGCCATAGCTCTGAATCGACTGAAAATACGCCTGCGCTTTCGAGAACTTCACGTCGTTGCGCAGGTTAAGCACCGACGACTCTAACGAGATACGCAGCACGCGGCCTGTTGTCGGAAAATAGGCGCGATCCTGTGTGTCGAATTTTGCATCAAATTTTAGCGTTGCCAGCGAGGAAAAGTCGGGGCGCTCTGTGCTGTCAGGCTCGAACATGCGTTGCCGCTCAAATCGAAATTCTGCAAGCAAGCTACCGTTTTTTTCTATCTGCCGCTCTACGGCAGCACGCGCGCCAAAACGCTCAATGGCGAATGAGCCGTCGCGAAAGCGCTCGAATTCATCTAGAGGAAGCCCCGTCTTGGACATGTACGTATAGTACGTCTTGCGCGCGGCATAGCCGGTAATGCCAAACTTCCAGAACGAATCAAAAATGCGCGGCATAGCCGCGCCCAATTCCGCCATGCGATTGCGAAGCCCGCCCACTAAACGCAGCCCAACCCACACTTCCCTGTCAAACAAGTTTTCTTCGGCGAGGTCGAGTCCAAACTGCGTATTGCGTTCGTCGTCTACGCGAATCCCCAGCCGCACAACCTGTGAACCGCGTTCGCGCACATTAATCGTGACATCGACATCGCTGGTGTCGTTCAGGCGGTACGCTTCCACCGAAGCATCGCTGAACAAATCGGTATTCATCAGGTTTTTCCAAGCTGCAAGCGCCTTTGTTCCGTTGAATGTTTCTCCTTCGGACATACGAAATTCGCGCCGTATCTGCGAGAAGCTAACCGACTTATTACCGCGCACGGAAATCGAACGAATTGTTCCTTCGTCGCATGCAATCTGTACTTCGCCGGTCTCGGGCTCCATGTGCACAGAAGTAAGCAGAGCAAGCGAGCTTCCGTTTCGGCGGTATAGCATCATCAGCTCTTCGCGAATCTCCCGCAAAAGATCGGGTGTGTAGTCCATACCACAGTATCGCTTCCACAGAGCTTGCATCGTGGAATCTCCGCCGGGCACACCTCCCTCTACAATAATTTTCCGCACAATAGGATAAGGCCGGGCTTCCAGGCTTACGCGGTACAGGGAATCATTGGTAGTGCGCTCCATCTTTTGCAGCGTTACGTTGATATGATGATAGTGCGAAAACCGCCCCCAGTCGCGAAACATGGTCGAAAGTTGTCCAGCCGACACAAGAGCACCAGAGTGCACGAGGTCGACAGAGTCGTGGGCATTAAATCCCGCAAGTGCATACCGGTCGAATTTCCAGCCTCTTGCTGTCTGCTCCATCGGACGCAAAAACTGCTCATTGTACAGCGAATCTTGTTTGCGGCGCAGCAGGCGCCTAATCTCTGGTATAGCGCTTTCGGTAGCTGCTTCGGCGAGCTGCACCAGCGAGTCCAATCCCTCAAAGGTCGTGGAGGGATGCCGTCCAAGAGCAGGTTCAATAAGGATATCAGCTCGCTCGCATTCGCCTTCGGCACGGCGCTTCATCAGCACCGACACCATCTGGTCGACGACATTCCAAGGCTTGTCGAGCTCTTCGGCAGCAAGAAGCGGAGCGGTGGTATTAACAGCAATGATAATATCGGGGTTAAATTCGCGGGCTGCATCTACAGGAATATTCGACATAATACCGCCGTCTACCAGCACAAGTGAGTCGAGCTTTACCGAAGTAAAAAGCAGGGGCACTGTGGCGCTGGCGCGCATAGCCGTAACAAGATTCCCGCTTTTGAGCACCACAGCTTCGCCGCGCACAAGATCGGTAGCCACTGCGCGAAAAGGATATTTCAACCTGTTGAAATCGCCATTGCAGTGGTACACGCTGCTCCACACAAGCTGGTTGAGAAAAGCCGTAAGGCCATAGCCTGCGGAAATCGCTTCGGGAACAACAAAGTTGTAGTTGCTGAACCGAAGGGTAATTAGGCTGCGGTCGTCCTCAATCTTCTGGTCGAGAATCTGGTCGGCGCGCACACGTTCGTTTGCACGGAGAATATCTGGCCACGAAATAGCGGCCATGATAGAGTCGAGTTGTGCAGCCGTATAACCACTGGCGTACAGCCCGCCGATGATCGCCCCCATGCTGGTGCCCACCACATAGTCGATAGGAATCCCAGCTTCTTCCAACTTTTTCAGCACACCGATCTGTGCCACTCCGCGCGCTCCGCCGCCGCTGAGCACTAAAGCCACACGCGGACGGTAGTAATGAGCCGAAGGGAAGGAAAATCGCAGAGTGTTTGTCGCGGGGTCGAACAGAGGCGTGCGCCCGGTGATCCCGGCGATAATCGGTCGTTCCTCCGGCGCAGGCTGTGCAAGTGCAGAAACAGCAAAAGCCATCCCTGCAAGCAGCAACAATACGCTATACAGCAGCCATCGACGCACGAGGAACCTGGTCTATCATGAGGAAACGACACAAATTACAGATTTCGCAGGAGACGGGAAAATGCCTGGCGAAGTGTTGGCAGCACCGCCGAAAAGGAATAAAAAAAAGGCGTTAGCAGCGTTGCTTCGGTGCAGCAGGAGCAACATCATACACATTTCGGATAGGAAGATGGCTTGTGGCACGGGCGTCGCTCCGGCATACGTTCTGCCGCTGTCACCGGTCGCACGTCCGCCTTCCGGTTGCTCGACTGGTAGCCGCCAGTGTGCAGAGCAGGCCGATAGAGCTGGTGGGCAACTATGGGTAGAATATCAGCCATCGGTATTTATTACTGCGGTGACGCCCAACGTCTTCGCATTTGTTACCGTAGGAACGGTGCGAGGACGAGCTTACAATAACTATCACGCGGCGGTCGGCGGCGCATCATTCTGATGATAACTCAGAGGGAACCACAGGGCGAAGACAGAATGCACATGCTACTCATACACTGGCTTCACGCGATACGGTAGCCGGTCGCCGACACCAGCCTGGCGAAATCCGCGCAGGCGCAGGGCACACGAGTCGCACTCGCCACAGGCAATATCGCTGTCCTGATAGCAGCTCCACGTGCGGTCGAGCGGTGCGCGAAGCTCTACGCCACGCAGCACAATTTCTTTCTTTGAGAAGCGGATGATAGGCGTGTGAATACGCATGGAGGTATCCGGCTTTGTGCCTGTGTCGATCACGCGCTGAAAAGCTTCAAAGAACTCCTGCCTGCAATCGGGATAGCCGCTGCCGTCTTCCTCTACAGCACCGATAAACAGAGCGCGGGCACCCAGCACTTCGGCCCAACTCGTAGCAATAGCGAGAATATTGGCGTTGCGAAATGGCACATAGCTGGTGGGAATACCTGCACTCGCGAGGTCTGCCGACGATACTTCTATCGACATATCGGTAAGGCTGCTGCCGCCTATCGCCGCAAGATGGGTAACATCTACGACGAGACGCCGCGCAATACCGTAGTAATCGCACACATTGCGGAAAGCACGCAGCTCTCCTTCCTGCGTTCTCTGGCCGTAGTTCAGATGCAGTCCCGCCAGTTCGTAGCCTTCGGCGTGAGCAATTGCCGCGCATACCGTAGAATCCATGCCGCCGCTCATCAGCACCACCGCAATGCCGCGCGTTTGCTCACCCATGCGATACCTCCGTATCGCCCGGTACCGAGCCGGGTTTTGTGCGTTTTCTTTTGTTCTTAGCCGCCAGCGGGTCTACAACGGGGCGTCCTTCGAGCATATCAGGCCGCCGCTGAAGAGTTTTGCGATATGCTTCGGCTTCGCGCCAGCGCTCGATTTCTGCGTGATTGCCGCCTTGCAGCACATCTGGCACCACATGCCCGCGAAAATCAGCCGGGCGAGTGTAGTGGGGATAGTCGAGCAGCCCCGTTTGGAAAGAATCATTCAGCGCGGACTCAGCATCGCCCATCGCGCCGGGCAGTAAGCGCACCACAGCATCGGCAAGCACGGCTGCGGGCAGTTCGCCACCGGTAAGCACATAGTCGCCAATAGAAACTTCGCGCGTTACCAGTACATCGCGTATTCGCTGGTCGATGCCCTTGTAATGCCCTGCCAAGAGAATAAGGTTATGCTTCATCGAAAGCCGGTTCGCAAGCGGCTGGGTGAGCTGTTCGCCGTCGGGTGTCATGTAGATTACATCGTCGTAGGTGCGCTCAGATTGCAGGCGTTCCACGCAGGAAAACACGGGCTCGCACGACAGGATCATACCGGCTCCACCGCCAAACGGCGTATCGTCGATATGCCGATAGCGGTCGGTAGCATAGTCGTGCAGATTGTGCAGCAGTATTTCTACCACACCTTTTTCCCGCGCCCGGCCAATAATACTGGTAGACAGCACTTGCTCCACCACCTGAGGCACGGCACATACAATATCGATGCGCATCAGCGGGGTGCTATTCATCATCGCGTTCGTCGTTGTCATCGCCTTTTGCAAGTTCGAGCAGACCGGGCATCACGTAAATCTCTACGCGCTTATTCGCTATGTCCACGTTTTTTATATATTCATCCACCACGGGAATGGGAATTTCGGCACCGTGGTACTCCATTGCCCATACATCGCTGGCGGGCATTTCCCAGACATCGGTAATAGTGCCCAGGACTTCTCCAGTAGCGTGATTAGCCACACTACAGCCGATAATCTCATCGGCGAAATACTTCACGCGGCCAAGCGAGCGCAGCAGCCCCTCGTCTACAAACACCCCCATGCTCTTGAGCTCCTGCACAGCTTCTGGCGTTGTAAGCGAGTCTACTCCAAAAATAAGCCCGTGTGCATTGCGGCCTGACGACCGCAATATAAACGAACGGGTAAAAGTTGGGGAATAGCCGATGTGCAGCACAGTGCCTTCCGGCAGCTCTGCCACATACGACTGCACATCACCAACAAGCAGACGACCGTGCGACTCGTAGGGCCGGACAACCGAACCGATATAACGCAGCGCCATGATATTATTTTTTATTAACTGCAGGCAGAATTGCCTTTATAATGGCAGGTATAGCTTCGAATGTTTTTTCATACGCCTTGTACACACTTTTGGCTTCGTGCGAAGGGTCTGCGAGCTTTGTTACGACATCATACACGCTCGCGTTGATAATTATTTTACCGTATTTGATGTTGAACGTACCGGTGACAACACGCTCCACGTTCAGCGCCTCCACTGCACGCCATACATCCGATTCGTACTGCGGATTGGTAGGATCGAGATTAAGCGTCGACACTATTTCCTGCACCGAGTCGGAAGGCACAATGGTAAACGATCCGTCGGTTCGGGAAATTTCTGTAAGTACTGCGTTGATTGTGTCGGCCAGTTGATAGCTGCGCTCATTGTATTCCATACCGCCATGTGTATTGCGGAAAGGTAGCACAGCTATGCGCGTTTGTGCAGACAGCGAATGCCATGCCCCGGAGAACAGCATCAAAAAAAGCGCCGCCACGACCGGCAGACGATAGAAAGTATTGCGATTTTTCATAATGTAATACCCTAACACATGAACGAAACGAACAGTGCTCGTCAGGACGAAGCACCTACGGCCAGATTATTCAGTCTCGTCGTCCTGCTGGCTCATAATAAATGCCTTAATGCGCATAAATTCTTTCTGAATAGGAATTTTCAACGCGGCTGCTTCTTCCCAGCGCCCCTCTTTTGCGTGATCCATAAGCGCTATACCCTGCCGGGCAATCTCGTCGAGCCCAAACTGGAAACACGACCCCTTGAGCGTATGCCCTAGCCGGTACAGGTCGTTGGTACTTCGATTGTCGATAAGCGCGGTGTAACGCTCGTCGATCTGCTGAAGCCAGTCGTCGACAAATTCCGGGAGAAGTTCGAGAATAATTGGGTCGTCTGGAAGTTTCATAGAAGCCTCGTTATATAAATTGTTCAGGAACCGATAACAGCACCCTGAAAAATGCGCTTGCAAGCGGCAAATTAGAAATATTTTCCCTGTATGACAACACTGTTTCCTGCGCCGTTTTCCGGGAATTTCGCAGATCTACCGCCAGCTTTAGCGACGCTGAATATAAGGAACATTTTAACAATGCAACAGTATTACCTCTACAAAAGGGCTTATAAATGTATCTATGAACACGAATTGGAGGAGAGCGATGCAACATCCGCTACAGCTTTTCTGCTATAGCTTTGTATTGTTGCAGTAGACGCGCTTTATGCTGCTCTGCCCCTCTCTGCACAGAGCAAAGCAGGTATTCCACGAGGAATGTACACAAGGTTTTACATCTCAAAGTATGTGTAGGCGACACCAACCAAAACGGTCGCTGTTTTTTGGTTTGCGCCTTTTGATTGTACATTGTTGGTCTACAACTCCAATATTCTTACCTGCAATGCGTGGTATCGGACACAACATATCCACGGAGAAATGCCTATGGACAGCCTAAATTTTCAATATTCTTCCCAATTGGCTGTTCCCAATCCGGAGCATCCAACACGCGAAATCGGTTTGCGATATGTACACGACGAGGGCCCGGGCTTTGCTCGCAGGCGCACAGGCAGCGGCTTTGTGTACCTCGACACACGCGGAGTACGACTGAGCAACCAGCGTGATATCGACCGTATACATACGCTTGCCATACCCCCGACATGGACAAATGTATGGATATGCCCCCGCGCCAGCGGACATATCCAAGCAAGCGGGCGCGATGCCCGAGGACGCAAGCAGTATCGCTACCATCCAAAGTGGGAGGATATGCGAAACCACACACAGTTCAGCCGCATTGCTGTGTTTGGAAAGCTCCTCCCGCTCATACGCCAATGCACAGGAGAGCAGCTCGCCCAGCATGGCATGCCCCGGGAAAAAATGCTCGCCGTGGTAGTTGCATTGTTGGAAAAAACGCTGATACGCATTGGCAATGCAGAGAATTTGCAACCGAACTGCTTCAGCAGCTTGGCAGCACTGCACGATAGCAACGCACAAGCGAACAGCTCGGCCATACGATTCAGCTTCCGAGGCAAAAGCGATAAATATCAGACAATTGATGTCCACGACCGCAGGCTCGCTGCCGTAGTACAGCAATGCCAGGAGCTACCCGGACAAGAGCTGTTTGGATACGCGGATGAGAAGGGCAAACCCCTCGACATCGACTCTGGCGATGTAAATACCTTCCTACACGAAACTACGAGCAACGATATAACCGCAAAAGACTTTCGCACCTGGGGTTGTACACTCCAAATCATGCACGCGCTCTGCGCTGCTGGTGTGGGCGAAACCGCCGCCGAACGGAAAAACGCTACCGTGCTGGCCATCAAAGAAACTGCCCGGTACCTCGGCGAGACAGCCGCCGTGTGCAGAAAGAATTATATCCACCCCTCGGTTCTTTCTGCCTATGAAAACGGCGATCTGCTGCGCGAAGTAGAAGAATGCGAGAAGCACGTCGCAGATGAACAGCAGGAGGGGCTAAGCCGGAAAGAACAGACACTTCTGCGGTTTCTCGATATTCATGCCATTACACCTCCCTTATAAACTGCGAGTTCGACGCCTCCTATCCGATCATCTTCTGGAACAACAGCATGTGGGTACGCCTGAAGGTATTTTGGGAATTGCTCAGAGATACATATGAAGAATGGAACAACGATAATGCTCTCCGGCTTGGCGCTGCACTCTCGTATTACACAGTGTTTTCGCTGCCCCCACTCTTGCTGATTGTCATAGCTCTGGCTGGCTTTATCTTTGGCGAAGATGCTGCGCGCGGGCGGATTGTAGAAGAAATCCAAGGGCTGATAGGCCGCAACGGTGCCGAGGGCGTCGAAGCGATGATACGCCATGCCTATAAACCGGAAACGGGAATCATCGCCACAGCCATAGGGCTTGTTACGCTGCTGGTGGCCGCTACCGGCGTCTTTGCCGAGCTTCAGGATGCGCTCAACACCGTATGGAATGTAAAGCCGGAAACAGGGCGGGGCATTAAAGGTATTCTGCGCGTTCGTTTTTTCTCGTTTATGATGATACTCGGCATCGGTTTTTTGCTGCTTGTCTCCTTGATCGTAAGCGCGGGAATTACCGCCCTCAACACCTACGTGCTACAATACCAGCCCGAGCTCGTTTCAACATCGCTCATACAAGTACTGAACAATCTGCTGTCGCTCGCTATCAGCACCGGCCTGTTTGCTCTCGTGTACAAGTTGCTGCCCGATGTGGAAATAGAGTGGCGGGATGTATGGCTCGGTGCCTTTTTTACCGCTGTGCTCTTTACTATTGGTAAATTTCTGATTGGCCTGTACCTCGGCAGCAGCGATATCGGTTCGTCCTATGGCGCTGCGGGCTCTATTGCCATTATCCTATTCTGGGTGTACTATTCCTCGCAGATTCTCTTTTTTGGCGCGGAATTTACACAGGTGTACTCGCGACGGTTCGGACGCCCCGGCAAGCCTATTCGCGGTGCTGTGCGCTTCCGCGAGATCATGCAGAAAGAAACAGCCCCGGGCAGTGGAAAAATGGGAGCAATGGAAGAAAAGTAGCGCACTACCCCCTGTCTCTGCAAGCAGCAATGTTACTGCCTGTGCACCACTGCTACTCTATGGCTGTTGCACGACGAGCAAAACAAGCGTAGATTTACATTCGTGCAAAATGTGCAAAGCCCCGATAGGGGTATGTACGGTACTGACTGTTTGTCTATTTTATGGGATATTTCAACCGCCATCCAATGTTGTTTCGAGCTCTTTTGCTGGTGCTCGGTGCATATCTGACCGGAATCGGCGTGGCTAATCTGGTATTCACCATCTCGACGACTACAGACGAGAACCTGTTTACCGATGCCCCGTCTACATTGTATATCGTCAGAAGTTTCCAAGCAAAGCTCGAAGGCAAGAGAGGGCTGCCGATGCCATCCCGGTATATCACGGACTCGGTGCAGGCGGGAAATTTGCTTGTGGCTGTAAATGGCACTCCCGTGCAGAGCACGGCACAAGTTAAGGCGCTGCTCCACGCAGACAGTACAGACTCCATTACGCTCAAAATCTCTGATCTCCAGGACGTACACACGCAAACCTATCGCGTTAAAAGAACTCTCATCCCCGAAAATTTTGTGCGCGATATCCCCCCGACTGCCTATGTCGTAAACGTGTACCCTGGTGGCGCCTCCGACCAAGCAGGTATGAAGGTGGGCGATCTCATTGTAAGCATCAACGGCCAGCGCTTCAAGAATATATTTGAAGCCGACAAGATTATGCGAAATAGCCGCGTGGGAGCCACTATCAACTACGAAATCCTCCGCGACAATAGAACCAGAACCTTGCATATTACGCTGGCGCGCGTGCGCTTTACCCTGCCGTTGTTCGCTCTTTTTCTCTGTGGATTGGTATATATCGGTACTGGTGTTTTTATAGGCTATAAGCGGCCTAATCTGGCTGCTGCACGCCTGCTTGCGCTCGCATTTTTATGCCTCGGATATCTCTGGCTTGCTTTTAACAATGCCGGAGGTTCTCCCCCTCAGATTTTACAAGCGATACGCTCGCTTACTTTTTTCCCGGTTATTTTCTTCGGCATCGCTTTCTGGTACCACTCTCGTTTTTACTTCCCCGCCGAGCAACCGCTGCGGCTGGCAAGGCCTTGGCTTTACCGCATACCGTACATCCTTGCATCCCTGTCGACTATTTCCTGTACAGTTATAATTTTTATAGCTCCTAATCCCTATGGCAATTTTCTCCTGCTCGCCGGGGGAGGCATTCTCTTTCTCTTTATCGTCGCTACTGCTATTATCTATCGGAAACAGGTGTCGGCAGAATACAAGCGCATGGATAAACCCATCCGCGCTGTATCAAGCATAGCAGGCGCTACTTTCGGTCTGCTGTCGCTGCTATCGCAATATGTGCCCGTGTTCAACGCCCCCTGGCTTCCCGCTCTGATGGTAATTTCTATGCTCGCTATTCCGCTGGCGTATCTATACGTCATCGGGCGCTATAAGCTGCTCGGCCTGCATCTGCGTGTGCGGCGCAATATTCAGTATATGGCGATTTCTACAGTGTGGAAAGCGAGTATGCTCATCATCGCGTTTTCGACCCTGTACTTGCTTACCCAGCTCAATCTCGATGTGCCGAATCTTCGGTTTACAGGTACAGCAATGGAAATACCACGCGAGCCAATCAGCCTGCAAGAGCGCGTGGTGTTGGAAAAAATCACTCTGATGATCGCAGCCGTCTGCTTTACGTTTGCATTCTGGGAAGTAGGTCGCGCCGGACAGAACTTTATCAACCGCATGTACTATCGCTCCGAATACGACTACAAGCAGGCGTCGATGGATTTTGCAGATGTCATAGCCACCCGGCTGGCGCTCCCAGACCTGTGCCCGGGCATTGTGCAGAAGCTCGCCGATAGCGTCCACCTAAAACGCGTTGGGCTTTTTATTTTTAGAGAACATACACTGGCATACTATACCGACAATCAAGCAGCCGAAGCTCCTGATGTCAGTAGCCGTGAGTGCATCGAGGCATTTCAGCAGTTCCACGGCGGCTTTAGTGTCGACTACTTACCCCGCTCTCTGAAAGAAGTGCTGCGCGCTCGGGAGTATATGCACCTCATTCCCATTCGCTCGAAAGATTCTGTGATCGGAGCTCTGGCTATCGGCGAAAAGATGTCGGAAGCAGCAGTAGAACGCGAAGACCTCGCTTTTCTCGAAGCAGTGTCGCGCCAAGCAGCAGTAGCAATAGAAAACGCTTTTTTGTACGAAGAAATCGCACAGCAAGACAGGCTTCGGCACGAACTTGCTCTGGCCAGAGAAATTCAGCTCGCTTCTCTTCCGCAAACAACACCAGATATTCCCGGTCTTGATATCGCTGGAATGTCGTGCCCAGCGTTAGAGGTCGGCGGCGACTACTTCGACTACCTGAACGGCTCGCCCGATTCGATTACTGTGATCGTAGGCGATGTAAGCGGCAAGGGCACCTCGGCGGCACTTTATATGTCGAAAGTACAGGGCATTCTGCGCTCGCTGCACGCGTTCAATCTCTCGCCACGCGAATTGCTTGTACGCACCAACCAGCTCCTGTACAATGATTTGGAGAAAAAGGGATACGTAACAACGCTGAGCGCGAACTTCGACACAAACACGCGCCATATTCAAGTAGCGCGCGCTGGCCATCTTCCGCTGCTGCACTTCCGGGCTGGTACTGGTATTGTAGATCGCATCCTGCCCAAAGGCCTCGGGCTGGGAATGGTGGCTACTGCGGCGTTCTCCCCGCGTATCGACGAAGAGTCAATTCACTACGAAACAGGGGATATTTTCCTGTTTGTCACCGATGGAATCACCGAAGCAATGAATATTCGCCGCCAGGAGTTCGGTGAAGACCAACTGCTCGATGTGCTGCGCGCCGGTACTTCTGTCTGCGCCCAGGAAATCCGCGATAGGATTTGCAGCGCCGTGCAGGCATTTACTGGCGAAGCTGCCCTACACGACGATTTTACCGTGGTCGTAGTCAAAGCCGTGTAGAGCTTTGGCCTCTCTTTTTATACGGCTTCGCTTTTTTATTGAAGTCTAAAGCCAAGCCAATCCAGCGCCCAAGTGCTTCACTGCTCTGTATCCCGCTTTCGCCAATGATTACCCACCCCTTCATAGGCCGTCCGGTGAAGTCCATTGGCCTGCACTCATTTTGCTGAAGTGCTTCGTCGTACATACCTGGGTCTATACGGCACATGAGTTCGTCTTTGATAATTCCTACACACATTTTGCCGTTGTACATAAATGTAAGACCACCCATCATTTCCCGTTCCTCCACATTGGGAAGCTGCACAAAGTGCAAGCGAATTCTCTCCGCAAGCTGTTCGCTGTAAGCCATAATAGCTGTTCCTGATAGCTCCATAAAAAATACAATTGTTTGCAGTTCTGTCTCTGCCCTCGCGCTTGGCCTCTGCACCGCGCTGCACAACCGTTTCGTGGCTGTTCGGCCCCGCCTCGCACTTGCTGTAAACCGGTGACTGGCGGCAGCCAACCAGCAGGCGGGTGTACGACCAGCGCCGCTGGCCGAAGCCGTACTACAGAAAATCAATAGGATAACAACCCTTCGACCTCTTCGGAATTTTCGGTAGCGCCCAATCGGAAAGCCCTCACTACCGCAGCAGAAGCATGGTTTGCCTCAGTACTCCTTCATTTGCTCGCAGTACACAGCAATACACTCCCGTAGTGAGCTTTGCATCCTGAAAAGACACCAAATACCGTCCGGCAGAGGTTTCTCCGGACAACAATGTTGCCACAACCTTCCCGGACAAATCAGTAACTACCAGTTCCACTCTCCCTCTGCGCGTAAGCTCAAACACTATGGTGGTATAATCAGAAAACGGATTGGGGTAATTTTGCTCTAATGAAAAAGAGCCGAGCGGCTTTTGGCGAACAGTGCCCGGAAGATTGTTTTTAAGTTCGAACAAAA
This sequence comes from Ignavibacteria bacterium UBA7675, assembly GCA_002483085.1. Classification (GTDB taxonomy): domain Bacteria; phylum Bacteroidota; class Ignavibacteria; order Kapaibacteriales; family UB7675; genus UBA7675. Next base: position 30,747 of record DLHF01000052.1, on the reverse strand, counting down.
CATCTGTTACAGGAATTTCTTCCTGGCAATCAAGCCATACAAACTGCTCCACAACAATTGGCGTTCCCTGCAATGCAGTGTTGAGTACTCTGAACCGGTACTCCGGATCGATGTAGCCACCGAACGGACTGCCGAGGCTGTCAATAATTTCTACAACGCATTCATCGCCCGGCATGTCTATGCAACCGGGATTCGATATATTCCCCAACCATTCGGGCCGGAGAACATGGCGATTAAACCGAAGACGTATCCGAAACGGGTAGAGGCGTCCTGTTACAAGGCGCTCCCGGTCAGGCACCAGTCTGAACCATACAGGCTGCCCCGGCTCGCCGGAAAGCGCAATGGGTTCGGTGGACATTTGCAGCAGATCCTCGCGATACACCTGGCATGTATCATAGACAGCACAACCGAATTTATTCGTAACGGCAACCCATACAGTACGGCTATCGGCAACAGTGATCGACGCAGAGGTCTCCCCGGTCGACCATAGAAACCGGTAGGGTTCCGAACTGGGTGATAAAGCTGTGAGTACAACGGCAGCGCAACTCGCCGTATCGGTGGGTAGGCCGGGAGCAGGAGGCACATCAAGCAATGAAACAACAACTGTATCAGCACTCGGGCAGGACTGCCCCGGTACCTGGACTTTTGCCTGGAGCACGCCCATCGATGCTTGCTGCTTGCAGCGCACACGAAACTGCACTATGGTGCGATTGCGCCCCTGACCGCTTGCCGGTGAACCTGCTTGTATGTGTAATTGAGGAAAAAGTATGCTCTGTCCAACAACAGTATAGGCTTTGTGTTGTAAACCCTGATCCTGTACTAATACTCCATCTATAAGCACACTTCCCTTTACAAGCTCAAAAACATTTCCCAGAGCAACCTGCACTTCAACATTCTTAAAAGCAAAAACATTAGCATTGGTAACTTCAATACGTACATCAATCTCTTCATTTCTACAGACAGGAGACTCCGCAGTCAGAGAAAGCACTACTGAACGTTCGGCGGGATAGACTGCAGCCTTTGTTTTCCCAAGCGCATCGGTACAGGTGGAATCCATCCCGGCAGGAAGAATAATATTGACCAGTGGAACTCCAACAACGGCGCTGTCAATAACTGCACGTAGCGTGAGAACAGCGCAATTCGATGTGTCAAATCGCTCCGGAGCGACAACAGCAAAAAGCCTCCCTTCGCCATCCAATGCAAAATCCCCTCCGACAAAACGCATACCCTTTGGTAAAAAGTTGATGAGAGGAATGGAGGTCTGTCTATCTGTTGGCTCATCCTTGCACACGCGAAATGTATACGTTACTTCACCGCCGATACAGGGATAGGTATCTGATACATAGGTGTCAATGCCTATACCGGCTTCGCGGATAATGACGTCATCAATGAAGCCGTAGGTATCAGTACCATTAGGTAAACCCAATGGATGGCCATGTATGTGTAGGTACTCCACTCTCGACGGCACGGTAAACGGCCCTATTTTTATTTTTTGCCACTCTCCAACCTGAACAATCGGAGTACCTATAACATAATCGGGAGAGATAGGAGGATGCGTGGTATCGGATATATCCGGACTAATGGTACCGCCGTAAATTCTGAAGATAAACCCATAGATACTATCTCGGGGAGTAAATTGCAAAGTTGCTGCAGCTCCATGAAACTCCAAGATATAGTGAATTCCATCATGATCCAATGGCCTTGCAAGCTGTTGGTAAAATGCCTCGCCACCAACACGACCCAGAGAAGAGAACTCATGAATACCTCCAAAATGCCGATTGAGCAGATCGCCGTCCCATGTATCAAGTGGAGGGAAATCAGGGATAGGATAATCTCCACCGGGAAATCCCAGAACCTGTGTATCAACTCCTTCGTAGCCATCCACATCATATTTTGCGAGGCTATCCGGCCCCCATAGATTCGGCAGGCGACGCCATACATCGGGTGTGTTCATGGTTATTACAGAATATTCCGTCTTCACAACTGATGCAGCCCACCACCCTTGTATAAAGGGCTGTGTCGTTCTCCAAGAAGCAATTTCCCCAAATCCCGAATTGACTTCAAAACCTCCATTGCACACATAGTTGCATCCCGTCAATGTGCACGGAGGAAGGGGAAATGGAAGAACTGATATTTTCACATAGGTGATATTGCCGTTTCGCGCACTCTTCGGGAGATAGCGAAGAAGAATATTCCCATAAAAGCCTTCGCTTGCAGTCAGTACCACAACACTATCGCCCGGCCATAATCGCTTCCCTGAAAGACTGCCTTTTCCTTCTATGATTTCAATGCAGTCCGCTTCTTCGGCTCCCACATCATTGCCCAGCAGAGCTGACAGAGTCAGTTCCAGAGTGCCACCACTTACCATACTCCCGGAACTGTCGTTGATACCTATAGGCGTGCCGTTCGTGCATATATCGTACACAGCATAGCGATCTGTCAGACTGTCGACACCATACCGTCCGGTTATCGAATACCCCAGATCGCACAACATGCGAACCTCGCGCTCATGCGGTCTGCGCTTTGCAATACCTGAAGCGATACCGGGATCCATGAGTAGCTCATCTCCCGAACACTTTTCGTGCAGATGGCTCAAACTTCCCCCTTCCTGCCATTCCGCCGGTGAATAGATGAACTCCTCCGCCCCATCCGAATGCCGGAATACAATCGCTTTCCCGCTATTCCCGGCACAATCGGCACGCAAATCGGCGGAAGCGACTTCAGAGTTAAACTGCACGGCATAACATCCATCAGAGGACAGCAGAGGAGTAAGCCCTTGCCCGTCCTTCAGATACAGATAAGTGTCGTAACGGCTGTAATAGCCTTGCTTCTGTCTACTGCCTGTGCTTACACCTTCGGGCTGGATAAAAGAGCCAAACCCAAGAGCATGGATCATCTCGTGCAGCACAACTGTGTACAGATCTACTCCATCGAATGTTTTATCGTCATACTGCAAATTGAATTTGCGGGCAAAGTTAACTTCAATAAACCCGTGGTAATCCGGAGCAAAGTCCAGAACACCATAAGCATCTTTGCCGGAATTCAGCGTAGTCCAAACAGCACCGTCTAGGATTCCGGACTCTCCTGCCCGCCCGATAAATACTGAACTCGCTCGCGCAGCAGTAGTGTTGTCCGCCTCATAAAATCCGCGCACCTGTATACGCACCTGTTCGCTCTGCGACGGTCGATGAATGAGCACAGAAAGATCTCGCAGCACCGTACAAACTACTTCTCTTCGTTCTTCACCCAGCGTTCTTTCTTTAGTCCCCGGCATATTACTAAAAAACCCCTTATCCACTATCCCTACGGTATCTTCGGCAAACTCCACGCGAAATGCTCCGGCCTCGCACACAGCGGCATTGAACACCGCTTCATGTTTCCCACGCGATAGTACAAGACGCTCAACAGAAATCGAACCGCCAAACCGGTCGAAAAAAACAGTATTACCTGTACTCGCCTGTGCACTCCGGGCACTGCCTACCGCCACCAGCAAACCTGATAGCAGGACAATACAGATATTCAGCATCTTTGATAGCATAGACTGCTTCTGCATAGAAAGTATCCGACAAATAAACAGTACCAGCGCGTCCGTTCCCCACACTGGTACTGCATAGAAGTATTTCTATTTACCGTTTCCTTATTGCTTCTGGACAAGAATAGCCTCAGCAGGAGGTACATTATCCACAGTGATCAGCAGAAAATACATACCGTTGGGTTTTGCAGATATGTCGATAGGATAATTGTTGGTTCCCGCTGGCTGAACTCCCTTATCATCGTGATAGACAACAGTGAAATTCTGGTCAAGAACATCAATCTTCACAAAAGAGGAAACATCCAAACTAACACTCGCTGTAAAGAAACCTGCGTTGGGGTTGGGATATACACCAACTCCACCGCCCGTATAAATCGAGCCGCAGGGATGAGCCGTTACAGTTTGTGTCTTTTTACAGCCATTGGCGTCAGTGACTGTAACTGTGCAGGTAGCGGGAAGGACATCCTTTGTTACACACGCATCTGTCGACCCATCACAGCTCCAGCTATAGGTAAAAGGAGCCGTACCGCTCAGATTGGTGACACAAATACGAGCCTTACACGCACCATTCTCCTTGTAGTTATGAACATTCAGAGTAAAATCGACGGAAGGCGTCTGCGAGATCGTAAAGGTCTGCGTTTTAGTACATCCCTTGCTATCAGTCACTGTAACAGTGTACTGTCCTGGTTCGAGATCTGTGGCAGAGTTACCGTGCAGGTTGGAGTCGTGCGACCACGAGTACGAGTATGGCGGATTACCACTGGTAGGTGTAATCACAATAGAGCCACTATTCGGCCCCTGGCATCCGGAATTGGCAACATTAGCAGTAAAATCTACCGGAGAAACTGCCGCAATCGTTACGATAATTGTTTTTTCGCAGCCGGTTACTAAATCAATGACCTTGACACTGTATGTTCCCGGATTAACATTAATCCATTTTCGATCGCCGACTTTATTACCGCTTTGAGGTTGGATAAAAGCTGCAAAATTGCTTGTTCCGGCCAGCCCTGTAATTTCTATTTCCCCCGTATTGGGGCCATTACAACCCGATGGTTTAACAGAAACGCCAAAGTTGATTGCCGGATTCTGTCCGGAGATCGTAAAGGATGCGGTTTTGGTACATCCTTTGGAATCTGTTACTGTAATAGTATAAGTACCATTATCCAGATTGCCAAGGTGGGTTCCGTTTGCTCCGGGAATCGTCGTCCCGTTCTTCTTCCACACGATAGTATTTCCGCCATTACCTCCTGTAATTGTAGCATCGATAAAGCCTGTGCCACCACATACTCCACCGCTGAAACCACTAAGCGTAACATCCAAAAACTGGCTTGGACCTTCGATAACAACAGTTTGTTGACCAACTATTCTTTCAACGATCTGACCAGTTGGTTGACCAGTATCGGGATTAAACTTTCGGATTTCAAAAAAAGCTTCTAAGTGATATGTCCCGGGGCATAGATTGCTCAATACTATACTCTGGTCGCCCGAACCGGAAGCCAACAGAACCCTTGTACTCATCTCCCAGGGAATCATGTAACGGTAAATTTTCACGGGCTGACTAATAGGACACCCTGCTGTAGAAGCGCTAATCTGGCCGTTACAGGAGCACCAAGCGTGTGAAAAACTAACAGACATTGTTTGGGCAGTACCATGCCCACGAGCTACAATAAAGATGAGTAGTACAAGGGCGAGATGCAGCAATTTACTGCTCATAGTAATAGATCTCATAGTGATAGATCTCATAGTGATAAGTTCTTATTTATTGGAATATTAAGTGAAACTTATTGTGGGACGGACAATTACCAAAGGGTTAGTGAACGGCGATAACCTCTTGGATGAGTAGTAATAAGTATTCACAACACTACAACACAGAAGAGACAAATCCAAATGCAAAAGTGAGCCGCATATAGCAAACCCGAATTATGCTATAGTTCTGGCAGCAATAATAGGTAGAACCTCCCCTTACCCAGTTTTAACAGTTTTCTTTTATGAGAAGCCCGACCAGCCCCCTTCTCACTCCAGACTTCCTCGCTATGGACTTCCTCACTCCAGACATGGCACGCACAGCAGCTCGCGTGCAAAAATGTGGCTACCAAAAATTTCATTGTCATTCTCGTTCAGTCTGTGTAAATTCGCAGTTCTTTTTCCAGAAGAGTATATATACTTCTATATGTTTGAGAATCTCAGTTCTAAAATAGAGCAGGCGATAAAGCGGATCCGCGGCCAGGCGAAGATCACCGAGGAGAACATCGAAGAGGGACTCCGCGAAGTACGCCGCGCTCTGCTCGACGCCGACGTTAACTTTAACGTCGCCAAAAAATTTATTGACGATGTCCGGGAAAAAGCTCTTGGGCAGGAAGTAAAGGGCAGCCTTACTCCTGGCCAGGTGATCGTAAAGATCATCCACGACGAGCTAGTAACGCTCATGGGCAGCTCCAAAACAGACATCACAATATCGCACCAGTCGCCTACGGTGATCATGGTAGCCGGTCTGCAAGGTTCTGGTAAAACGACCTTTTGCGGCAAGCTGGCGCGTTATCTCAAGAAAAAAGGCAAGCAGCCTCTGTTGGTAGCAGGCGATATTTACCGCCCGGCGGCTATCGACCAGCTTAAACTGCTGGCTTCGCAGATCAATATTCCCGTGTTTTCCGTGGATGGGCTCGACCCGGTAAAGCTCGCCGAGCAGTCGATTGACTACGCAAAGCGCTATGCGCGTGATGTCGTGATTATCGACACCGCCGGTCGCCTCTCTATTGATGAAGAAATGATGCAGGAAGTAGCCAACATCAAAGAAAAGGTTACTCCGCATGAAATCCTGTTTGTCTGCGATGCTATGACAGGCCAAGACGCCGTCAACACAGCAAAAGCCTTCAACGAAAGGCTGAGCTTTAATGGCGTTGTGCTTACCAAGATGGACGGCGATACACGCGGCGGTGCTGCGCTTTCTATCCGCTCCGTCGTGGAAAAGCCTATCAAGTTCATCAGCATGGGCGAAAAGCTGGAAAATCTCGAACAATTCCACCCCGAGCGTATTGCATCGCGTATTCTCGGTATGGGCGACGTGCTTACGCTCGTGGAAAAAGCACAACAGCAGTTCGATGAGCAGGAAGCAAAGGTTCTTGAAGACAAAATTCGCAAAAACGAGTTTTCGCTCGAAGACTTCCTCCAGCAACTGCGCCAAATCAAAAAAATGGGCTCGCTTCGCGACCTTCTCGGAATGCTTCCCGGTATGGATAAAGCGCTGCGCAATGTGCAGATCGACGACCGGGCATTCTCGCGCGTGGAAGCTATTATCCTTTCGATGACGAAGGAAGAGCGCCACAACCCCAAAATTATCAATGGCTCGCGCCGCCGCCGTATCGCCGTAGGTAGCGGTACACAGGTTCAGGATATCAACCGCCTGCTGAAGCAATTCGAAGAAATGCAGCGGATGATGAAACAGATGACCAAGGGCAACGCAAAAAGTATGCTTCGCAATATGAAAATGCCAACCGGCTTCAGACGGAATTAATCGCTTTGGGGCGATATCCGAGACTCTGAACTAACCGGACGCGTTTTAGTGTTTCTTTTATAATCTCAATGAGTAAGGTATCTCATGGTTAAGCTACGTCTGCGCCGCAGAGGCAGAAAAAAACAGCCGATTTACGACATCGCTGCAATGGACAGCCGCAAAAGCCGCAACGGTGAATTTCTCGAAAAATTTGGTCAGTACAATCCTATGACCAACCCGGCAACCATTACAATGGATCGCGCACGCGCTTTGCACTGGCTGCGAAATGGTGCACAGCCTACGAGCATTGTTCGCCGCCTGCTGAGCCTTCAGGGCATTACGCTGGAACTCCACATGGAGCGCAAAGGCAAAACTGCCGATGAAATCAGCACATCGTTAGAAAAGCATGCAGCGACAGTACAGGCACGCCTGGTTCGCCGCAAAGCTAAAAACGAAGAGAAAAAACGCGCGGCTGCTAAAGCTGCCGAAGCCGCTGCTGCTGCTCCTGAAGCCGCTACAGAGTAATATTGCTGCTGATAAAGCAAAGGCGGGAGTCTCTCCCGCCTTTTTTTGTTTCTACCTGCTCCTATACACACAACAATCCGCATTGTATCAATGTGGCAGGCGCTTCGGTCTGGCTTAACACCTTCGGGTTATTGCCAGAACAATTCGGGGACGGACGCACCTTGTCAGACTTCGGTCTTACGGTAACTTCCCGCTACGTGGAAAGATATCAGTCGCGAAAAAAAGCGACAGACGGGCGGCCATGTGATGCCAGCTTCTGCGACCGGTGACAGCGATGCCCGTGCGCCGCAGAGCTACCCGTACCATACCAGCAATTCCCTTGAATTTACCGAAAAAAGTTTGTACTATTTCGCCTCTGTAAAGGGACAGATTCTGTATTTGTTTCACTATCCTCAACAGAAATCCTATGATTCGACCATATATAGCCTTTTTCCTGTGCTGTGCAGTGCTCCTTCTCGCATCTGTGCAGGCGTATTCTGTAGATGGCTCATGGAATAACTTTCACTTGCAGGATGTCAACGGACCGGTAAAAGCGATGGTGCGCGGACCTGCAGGCGAAATATATGTAGGAGGAAGTTTTACCGAAGCTGGCGGAGTTGCGGCGGCTAATATCGCCCGCTGGTCCAATGGCACATGGTCGGCCCTCGGCACAGGCATTTCCGGCGGTACACAACCCATTGTCGAAGCTCTGGCAATCACCCCCAACGGAACACTCTACGCGGGCGGGCTTTTTACGACGGCTGGTGGAAAAACAGTAAATAACATTACCGAATGGAATGGGCAGATATGGCAGGCCATAGGAAACGGAGCGAACAGCCGCGTAACAGCGCTCACAATAGGCGATAACGGTGCATTGTACGCCGGTGGAGAGTTTACCACAATAGGCGGCAAAAGCGCCAGCGGCATAGCCCAGTGGTTCGGCGGGCAGTGGGCGCCTCTTGGCACTGGAATACAGGGTGGTAAGCTCGAAATCAACACGCTGAGCTTCGACAGCGGCATCCTGTACACTGGCGGCAATTTTACTTCTGCGGGCGGCGTGGAGGTGCACAATATCGCCCAGTGGAACGGCCAGAACTGGCAGCCCATTGGCGACGGCATTCCCGAGTACACAGCAGAAGTGCACATGATTGCAGCGATTGACGGCAAGCTCTACGCTGCGGGTTTGTTTGCTCTCCCCGGCGAAACTACAACAGCTAATGTACGCTCATGGGACGGCAAGGGATGGTCGGATCACGGCTATTTCAACGGACCAGTATATACCATAGCAGCAGCCTCGGGAGGTATTGTAGCAGCAGGCAGCTTTACAAAAGCCAGCACGACAGCGTCCTCTTCTTCTCTGGCTCCGGCTGCTAACATTGCCGCCGCCTCTGGCTCCGGCTGGTCGCCTCTCTCTTTCGGTGTCGATGGACCGGTGTACACACTGCTCTATGGCGAGAACACGCTCATAGCCGGGGGAAATTTCAGCCTTGCATCGGGCGTTGTCGCCCACGGCATAGCCCGGTGGAACGGCAGCAATTGGGCACGCGTAGGCAATACTCCCAGTACAAGTGTCAACGGCACAATTCACAGTGCAGCCTTTGCCCCCAACGGCGACCTCTATGTGGGAGGGAGCTTTACGACAGCGGGCTCAACAACTGCCAATTCTATTGCGCGTTGGGATGGCATCCGGTGGCATGCCCTCGGCTCGGGAGTGGATGGCACTGTACAAGCTCTTGCCGTCGACAGCAAAGGCAATATCTACGCTGGTGGCGATTTTTCAACGGCTGGCGGCACAAGCGCCAATGCTATAGCTCGGTGGAACGGTGTACAGTGGGAATCGCTCAATACCAACGCTTCGTTTACGCGCATCTACGCCCTTTCTGTAAATGAAGCAGGGACGCTTTACGCAGGAGGCGTGTTCTCTTCTATTGGGTCGACAGCCGCAAACAATGTAGCGCGCTGGGTGGGCAAGGAGTGGCGCCACATGAATAGCGGTGTCAACGGCACTGTGAATGCGATGGCTTATCGCGCGGGCAGGCTGTATATTGGCGGAGACTTCAGTGCAACAGCAGGCGGCACACTGAACGGTATAGCCGAATGGGACGGCAATCAGTGGCTGCCGCTGAAAAGCGGTGTGGACGGTCTGGTGCTGGCTCTGGCAATTGCGCCCAACGGAAAACTCTATGCTGGCGGCGATTTTACTATTGCAGCCAGAGGTGTTACGCGCATCGGAATGTGGGACGGCAGCCAATGGAATCCAATGGACGGCGGTATGAATCACGATGTATCCTCCATTGCTGTAGATTCCTCGGGAGCAATCTACGCTGCAGGCCTATTTACGATGGCAGGAGGCGAAAGCGCAGCGAAGATTACCCTGTGGACCGGTGGGCAATGGAATGCTCTAGCAGCCGGCATTAGCGGTACGCCGTTTGCCCTCGCCACGCCGCACACGACAGTATTTGTCGGGGGAAATTTCGGTATGGCGGGCGGTATTCCCGCCCATAATCTCGCTACCTGGACTCCGTGCAAACTGAGCCCATTGATTGCAGCAAGTAGCCCGCTGTTCTTTTGTCCCGGCGATTCTGTGGAACTCAGCGTTCCCGGCGATTACATCTCGTACCTGTGGAATACAGGAGCAACAACGCCAACGATCACGGTCAAAGAGACGGGTGAATACAGTGCTACAGTTGTCAACTCCACTGGATGCTCGGCAGTCACTCCTCTTGCCGATGTAAGGGTAAATCATATGATCGTCGCTACCAGTCCTGATGTAGCTCTTTGCCCCGGCGACAATGTAAAGCTTTCAGCCAGCGGAGGAGTTTCCTATCTGTGGTCGCCTGCCGAAGGATTGAGTTGCACGACCTGTGCAGCGCCTTCTGCACAGCCTACAGTCAGCACTCTCTACACAGTACAAGCTATGTCGTCTATAGGCTGTACCTCGACGGCAACCATAGCCGTGGAGGTGTACCCCGCACCAGAAATACCAAGTATTGAGCGTTCGGGAAATAATCTCTTTAGCCCTGCAACGGCAGTAGCGTACCAATGGCTGCGTAATAGACTTCCTATACCCGATGCTACAAATAACAATTACACCGTAGAAGTGGGCGATTTTGGATGGTTTTCGCTACGCACTACCGACAATAATGGCTGCAACGCCGTTTCCGATTCGCTATTTATCGATCTTTCAACATCGGTAGATGAAACCGGCGGACTAGCTTCATCGCTCCGTATCTCCGGCTCCGACCGCGTGTACACAGTGCAGTGCGCTCTGCCCCATCCTGCACCGCTTGCTCTTGTTGTTGCCGACCTTCTCGGCAGAACAGTACTGGCCTTGCAGCAGCCTACGGCAGCGCAACATGCTATTCCTATCGACCTTCGCGGCGTGACGCCCGGCGTGTACGTCGTGCATATCTCCACCGAAGATGGGCGGTGGACGAAAACCATTGTTGTAAGATAACTTCGAGATTGAGGCATTTCTACTTTCTACGAACAGTATAGCCCGACCCCACACGACCGGCTCGTGCTTGTATCTGGTCGGCATGTGAACGTGCTTTTCGCATCGCCAAAAATATACAATTGTATATTTTTCTCCGGTGTTGTAGATTGCGCTTTATGAACAAGAAACAGCCGATACACGGGCGCGGTACATCCAGCGCCATCCCAAATAGGTTCGAGGTGCGGCATACCGAACGCGACGAAGAATGGCAGGAGGAGGAGCCCCTTCCCCGCACGCAGTTCCTGCGCGACAACACGGCTACGATTATCGCTACCAATAGCAGCCCGGATATTCCATTCGAGGCGAGTATCAATCCATACAGGGGCTGCGAACACGGCTGTATCTACTGCTATGCACGCCCCACACATGAATATCTCGGCTTTTCGGCAGGGCTCGATTTCGAGTCGAAAATACTTGTGAAATACGACGCGCCCGACCTGCTGCGCTCCGAGCTCAATTCCCCCAAATGGGTGCCCAAACCGCTGTCGATCAGCGGAGTAACCGACCCATACCAACCCGCCGAGCGGAATTTCCGGCTTACGCGGCGTATTCTGGAAGTGCTGTTGGACTTCCGCAATCCCGCTGCTATTGTTACCAAGAACTACCTCGCTACCCGCGATATCGACATCCTCGCCGAGCTCGCGTCGTACAATGCGGCTGTCGTGTTTGTAAGCATTACGTCGCTCAACCCCGACCTCACAGCCGTCATGGAACCGCGCACAGCTCGCCCAGCGCGGCGCCTGGCAGCTCTCGGAGAGTTAGCAAAAGCTGGTGTACCTGTGGGCGTCATGACAGCGCCTATTATTCCCGGCCTCAACGACCACGAAATCCAGCCCATACTCGAAGCGGCTGCCGAACAGGGCGCAAAATGGGCGGGCTATGTGCCCGTGCGGCTCCCTCTGGCCGTAGCTCCGCTGTTTGAAGAATGGCTCGGGCAGCACTTCCCGGACAGGAAAAACAAAATTCTCAATCGCATTCGCTCCATGCGCGAAGGAAAGCTGAACATCGGTGAGTTTGGCAGTAGAATGAAGGGCGGCAACGGCGTCTTTGCCGATACCTACCGCCTCATGTTCCGCCAAGCATGCGCCCGGCTGGGCCTCAACAAGGAGCAACTTCAGCTCTCCACAGCATCGTTCCGGCGATTCGACACCAACCAACCGAGCCTGTGGGATTAGGCATGCGATAGTGGCACGGGCGTCGTTGGTCGGGGGCGCCCGTGTACCGCGTACATAATATGCGCGGAAGAGGGCAGAACACCACGAGGCGGGCGTGCTGCGCGGTGCGGAGACACTCGCACGGGCAGAGACCGAAGCGCACATACGCACTGATAACAATACAATCAGAAAGACTTTCGTAAGTTGCGAGAAGCTGAACACGACGGTGGACATACATTTACACGCAACATATATGTACGCAAACACGATTGGCACCGTACAACGCACAATAGAAGAAGTATATAGCAGCGTTGATACGTGGTTCGACAAGCCGCACGCCATGCGCGCATTCAGGCCGAGCAACAACGGCTGGACAATCGATGAAATCCTCGAACACATCACCCTTACCAACCATTTTCTGCTCATTATTATCCGCAAAGGTATGGAGAAGGCTTTGCGCCGCAGCCAGACACAGCAGCCATCCGACGGCGAAAGCGATCTGCATTTTATGAATGTTGTGTGCTATACCAAGGCTCTTCGCTGGGCACATCCAGAGCACATGACACCGCAGGGAAAAGAATCGCCCGAGGCAATACGGCATAGGATGCGCCAACAGTATGCAGAATGCCTTGCGTTGCTTGGCCAGCTTCGCAATGGCGAAGGATCGCTACACACGGTTCGCATGTCGGTAGGCGAACTCGGAAAAATTGATATGTACCAGTGGCTGTACTTCCTGGCTCTGCACATACGGCGGCACTTCGACCAGCTACATGCCGCTGCTTGCGAGTGGGAGAACCACAATTAATAAATGCGTCAACATCCGCAATGAAATGAAAAGTGATATGACCTTATTTCCCGATACGCCGCTGCGCGCTGGCACACCTATTGCCAACGCGTTCCTGCACATTGGGTGTGCAACCTTCGGCGAAGCGGCACACTATTTACACACCCTTCCCTACGGGCGCAATGCTTCCCGAAGCGACTTCATACTCGTGCTGCGCGAAAAGCGCGGTACGTGCAGTTCCAAGCACGCATTGCTCACACAGCTCGCTAGGGAAATAGGAGTAGCAATTGACCTCGTCGTCGGCATCTACGAAATGAACGACAGCAATACCTCGGGCATAGGAGCGATACTACAACAGTACGGTCTGGCAGCCATTCCCGAGGCGCACTGCGTGGTATGGCACAATGGGCACTATGCCGATATCACACGACAAACAGCGAGCTCCGAGCCCATCGTATTTGTACACGAGGAATTTATCGAACCCTGGCAGGTTGCGGAGTACAAAGTGCAAATGCACAGGCAGTATCTGCGTGCGTGGTGCGAGCGCAACGGCCTGCTTTTCGACGACGTGTGGAACATACGCGAGCAGTGTATCGCCGCACTTTAACAGAGAAGCTAGCCCAATGCCATAGCGATATAGTAGGTAAGCAGCGACGATACATAGGCGAGCACGAACATATAGCCAAACGCAAACGCTGGCCATTTCCACGTGCCTGTTTCGCGTTTCATTACTGCAATAGTAGACATACACTGGAGGGCGTACACGTAAAAGGCGAGAATAGCCAAAGCGACTGGCAGTGGAATAACATCGCGCAACACGTCGCGCAAACGCGCATCGCTCTCTGATACATCAGCGCTGTACACCTGTCCCATCACCGATACAAACACTTCGCGCGCAGCAAAGCTCCCCAAAATACCAATCGTCACTTTCCAGTCGAAGCCCATAGGCGCAAACACTGGCTGCACAGCACGACCAATGTGGCCAAGCGCCGACTCTTCGAGCTGGATACGCTGGGCATCGAGCTCCGGCGTACCAGCGGGAATATCAGCGCGGGGAAATTCGCTGAGCGCCCACAGCACAATAGAAAACACGAGAATAATTGTCCCTGCCGACTTCATAAACACTTTCGCACGATTCACCATCGTCATCGCCACACTTTTCATCGAGGGGAAGCGGTACGGCGGCAACTCCATCAGAAACGGCAGTTTGGAACCCCGAAACAACGTGCTTTTCAACAGCTTTGCAATCAGCAGACCCGACAAAGCAGCGACTGCATACAGCCCAAACAGCACTACACCCTGCAAATTGATGAAACCAAACAACTGCAAAGCGGGCACAAAGGCAGTAATAAGCAGCACATACACAGGAAGGCGAGCCGAGCACGTCATCACCGGCGCTATGAGAATCGTTGTAAGCCGGTCGCGTTCAGAGGGAATAATCCGCGCCGACATAATACCCGGAATAGCGCAGGCAAACGAGCCGAGCAGCGGAATAAACGACCTACCTTGCAAACCGAACAGACCCATTGTACGATCCACCATAAAAGCAGCGCGTGCCAAATAGCCAAAATCTTCGAGTATGGTAATAAACAGGTACAGGATGAGAATCTGCGGCAGGAACACCACAACAGAACCGACACCAGCCAGCACACCCTTGCTGAGAAAATTCTGCACGAGGCCTGCGGGAACAGTGCTTTCCACGATACTCTGGGCAAACCCAAACACCACGTCGATCATATCCATCAGCGGAGTAGCCCATGTAAAGATCGACTGGAAGAACAGCATCATCACACCAAGAAAGATCAGCGGTCCCCAAACGGGGTGGAGTACAACCGCGTCGATTTTTTTCGTAATCGTGTCTTCCTCGGGAATGCGGGCAATTTCTGCCGAGAGCTTCCGCGCCCATGTGTAGCGTTCTTCGATATTATCGCCCGGCAGATTGTCGGTGCGCGGCAGCGTAAAATTATCACTTCTCACCAATTCTTCGCGCACTTCGTCGAGCCCGATGCCTTTATGCCCCACAAGGGTCAGCACTGGCACGCCGAGCTCGTGCTCCAGCGCAATATCATCGAGCACACCGCCGCTTCGCTTCACAGCGTCGATCATCGTCACCACAACAATCGTAGGAATACCAAGCCGCGCAAATTGCGAGTAGAGAAACAGTCCTTTTTCGAGATTTGTACCTTCGATAACAAACAGCACAGCTTCGGGCCTGTCCATGCCCTTGTAGCCTTCGTGCAGCACACGCGCCGTCATTTCCTCATCCGGCGTTTTTGGAGCAAGGCTGTAAATTCCCGGCAGGTCGATAAGGCGGAGGGTTCTGCTTCCAGAGGTAAACGTCCCCATTTTGGGTTCAACGGTGACACCGGGGAAATTGCCAATCTTCTGCTTGAGCCCGGTAAGCGCATTAAAGATCGTCGATTTCCCGCAATTAGGATTACCCACAAAAGCCACGAGTGGGCGTTCTGATAGCTTTGCGCGCTCGCGCGACTGGAGAGAGAGCTGAACTTTCACGGCATTATTTCCGGAACCGAGCGAACAGAGAAAAAACAAAAAACGCCCCGGCAGCGGATTGCTCCGTGCACGAGGCGAAAAATTTTTTGCAGAGCTCTTACATACATTCTACGCTGATCATATCGGTCTCTTCGGCACGCAGCACGAGATGCGAACGCCCGTAGCGCAGCTCAATCGGGCCATTGAACGGTGCCTTGCGGGTCACTGTGATCATTGTCCCCACCGTCAGCCCCAGCTCGCGCAGGCGTTCTGTAAAAGAATTGTGCACTTGGTATCCTACAATCCGGGCGGGAGCACCTACAGGAAGATTATTCATAACATCCTACTCTATCGAAAGATCGCGCTTGTTACAGACGTTAATTTATACCAAGTCTAAATAAAAACCAAAGGCTTTCCCCCTGTATTCGAGAAAATTTTTGTAGAACATTGAAGAAATTAGTAAAATCGCGGCTGTGAAAGACTTACAAATCAAAAAGTTATACTACTCGATCAGCGAAGTTGGCAAACTTGTCGACGAGGAGCACTATGTGCTTCGCTACTGGGAAACCGAATTCGAGCAGTTGCGCCCGCAGAAAAATCGGGCGGGAAACCGCATTTACACGCAGAAAGATATCGCTGTCATTAAGATGATACGCTACCTGCTGCGCGAGAAGCGGTACACCATCGACGGCGCTAAAAGCATTATGAAGGAATTCAACCCCGACACTGGTGAAATTCCCGGGTTAATGATGGATGGCGAAGACAAGCCTGCCGAGCAACCAGCCCCCGAGGAACAAAGCAGCGGGACAACATCCCTTACGCGGGACGAGCTGGTACAACTGCGCGACACGCTGAAGAAGGTGCTTCAGATACTTCAATAAGCACGAGCTGCCGCCCTCCGGCCCGACAATACTCTCGTCGTTGCCGGTGTTTGTATGCCAGGTGTAATACTCCAATGAGCACGCCGCAAGTCAACCCATCCCAATCATGTACTATGATAGGTCGATTCCAGAGATACAGTTCAGAAGGTACGTGGCTGCCCCCGAACGTAGTTTCTCCTGTTGTATGAATAATGTGGCCTGTAGCGGCATCCCATATTTGGATAGGAACTGCTTGCAGACGAACGAGGTACAGAGGCGCAGCGCGAGGCCGAAACTGGCTGGAAGCACAGTGCGAGCACAACAGCAACAGCATTCCCAGCGACTCATGGCAGAGGTAAAACGGCCAAGCACCTTGGCCAAACAAAACACAAATCTTACGACTTTCGGGAACAGGAGCACGGATATGCTTCGCGCTCGCCGACCTACGGGGCATTTTTTCTTGCATTTCCGCAAGAATTATTAGTCTGAAGAGGCAAAAAAAAGCCATTAGAAACCCAAACTCGCACGTTTTCTTCACTTGCGAAAAAGAAAAAAAGATTGCATCTTGTCGACACTTTAACAAGAAGGGTGCAACCCGCCTGATCTTTTCCCAAAGTGGATAAAGCAGCCGTCGCAGCTATGCAATTGTCAAGTTCGCTGGCGCAGAACTGTCTTCTCTCGATAGCTGCCGGAAAGAATAACGTGCTAACAACAACATACAAATGAACCTGTTTCCCTTACCCTCAACGTGGAGTATGCGTATGGCTTCTCTGTCGTTTGCCCGTCCACTCCTTGTAGCCGCGTGGCTGCTTGTGAGCGCGGGCAACCTGTCTGCCCAGCAGCGGTCTTATACCATGGAAACTGTAGGCCGCCACGAGGACGAAGTCCTCGGTGTCTTTGTGAACGAAGCGGATACACGCTTTGCGACCTGCAGCCTTGATGAAACTATCAAGTTGTGGAGCCTTCCCGATGGCAAGGAACTGCGCACATTCCGTGGCAATCTTGCGCAGGTAAACAACATTTCCTTCTCCGGCGATGACAAGCGCATCGCCAGCGCAAGCCACGACCAGACTATCAGGGTGTGGGATGTCAATACAGGTAACCAACTCGCTACACTGCGCGGACACACCGCCGAAGTGATGGGCGTGTACTACAGCCAGGCCGACAATAGCAGCTACATTGCCAGTGGTAGCTCCGACGGAACTGTGAAACTCTGGGACACAGAATTCCAAAGCGAGGTAAAAACTCTGCGCGGCCACACAATGGCTGTCAATAATGTAGCGTATAGCTACGATGGAAAATTTATCGCGTCGAGCAGCGACGACAGAACGATCAAAATATGGTCGACTGATCTGAACACAAAAGAGCCTGTGCTCACTCTGCGCGGCCATCAGGCTCCGGTGCTTACGGCTCTTTATAGCTTCGACTCCAAATATCTCGCTTCTGCCGACCAAGACGGAAGAATTATGATATGGAGCATGCCTTCGGGAGAGCTTGTACGCGTCATCAATGCACACAGAGATCTTATTCAGGACATAACCTTTGCCGCCGACAACCGCACACTCGTGAGCGCAAGCCTCGACAAATCGGTAAAGATGTGGGATATTACCACTGGCGAAAATCTTATGGATTTCGACGCAGGCATCGAGGTATGGTCGGTTGACATGACAAGCAACAGCAGCACGATAATTATCGGCTGTGCAGATGGCACAGTACGTGTGCTCCGCGAAAAAGCGCAGACGGGAACAAATAATTCCAAAGGAGGAAAGTAAGATGAAACCCATTCTTGTACGTACTCTGCTCCTTTCGGCAGTCCTCGCTGTTCTCTGTGGCGCTCTTCCCGCTTTTGCACAGGTGATATCAGTAACTGGCTATGTGTACGACGGCCTTACCCGCGAAGCTGTCAACGATGTAAAAGTAACATTCCTTGATGCCGAAGGCAGTGGCAAGCCAAATGCTTCTACATCACACAGCGGTGGCTACTACCTCGTTACCGGTCTGAAGCCAGGTAAGAAGTACCGTATCCGCATCGAAAAGCCTAATTATTTCCAAGTAGAACACGATTTCCAAGCGCCTAACACCGGCAAATACGCCGAGATCTCGCGCGACTTCCTCGTGTACTCCATGCGCCCGGGCGCACGCCTTCCGCTGGTTGTTACTCCCTTTTTCCCGAAAAAGTCGAAGCTCCGCGTCGGCAGCGAGGAAATTATGGAGGAATTAGTTGGCTTGCTTGCGATGAACCCGAATGTGAAAATCGACATTGTCACTTATCCCGACAACGATGACAACAAGAAGGAAAACATGCAGCTCACAACTGATCGTGCTAAAGCAATCCGCGATTACTTAGTGAGCAAAGGCATTTCTGATGCACGTGTAAAGACCACGCCGAAAGGCGATATCGACCCGCTCAATCCCCTGCCGATGCGGAAACAGGCCAAGGGTAAGCAGTATATGGGCATGGTGTATATCGTCGTAACACAGGCCTGACACGCCAAATATATCAGACTGATATATCTTTAGTTATTTCTTATATCTTTAGTTATTTTTCCGTCAGCCACATGGTGTATCCGTGTGGCTGTTTTTTTATCGCCCTCATGCAATGAACTCCCGTCGTCGGTTTCTTCAAACTATTCTCCTTGCAACCGGTGCAACATTCGCCGGTATGCCGCTCGGCTGCCGCAATGACCAGTCGAAACCGGTTGTACAGACGCGTGCTCTGCCGCCCCGCCCCGCTCTTTCCACAGCGGGACAGCGCTTCAGGGAAATGCACAGTATTCTATTAGATAATTCCGACAGTCCATTAGTAAGCCGCACCCGCAGTTGTGATGTGGTTGTGATAGGTGCAGGCCCTTCCGGCCTTGCAGCCTGCCGCACGCTGAACAAACTCGGCCTGCATACGCTGCTGGTGGAAAGTGAGTCGCGATTAGGCGGTGCCGCCGTTAATGGCGAGTGGAAAGGCGTACCTTACCCGCTTGGCTCGGTGTATGTAGTAGAGCTCGACGGAGTGATAAAGGAAATACTTGATGATGCAGGTGTGAAGCCTGTACTCACTCCGGAAGATGCGATAGTAATAGACAACCAGCCCTATCTCGACTTCTGGAAAGACAGCGTTATTGCCTCCATGCCTGTCTCCACGAGTGAGAAAGACGCCATGCGCCAGTTCAGAGACGACTTACTCAACATTAAGACGGAACCAATCTATCCGCTTCCCCCAAAGCTCTCCCCGGAGCTCGCAGCTTTAGATGGCCAATCGGTGCGGCAGTATCTACAGCAATACAATTCTGATCTGCTAAACAATCTTATCAATGCCTATGCCCTGTCCTCGATGGGTGGCACCATCGACCAAGTAAATGCCTACTGCCTGATCGACTTCTACGGCAGCGAACTTGGCACAAGCTATAACCTGCCCCGCTACACTTTCCCCGGCGGCCTGCACCAGTTTGCAGAAGCTGTAGCACGACCCATTCCAGTAGAGTCGCAGTTGTATGAACATATAGCTTTCGACCTTACAAATACTGCCGATGGTGTGAATCTAAAATGTATCGACAGCGACAATCAGGTGTTGGAAATCAAGGCAAAGGCTGCTGTAGTCGCTGTGCAAAAATTTGCCGTGCCGTTTCTGATTCCCAATCTGCCCACGGCACAGAAAGACGCTATTAAACAGATCATCTACAACCCGTTTGCTACAATTCATCTGTGCAGCAATCGCGAACTCCTGCCGCATACGCATTTTGATACGTGGGTGATGGGCAAAGAAGAATTTTTTACCGATATTCTCAATCCCTCGTCGATTGTGCCGCGCGATAATCCCGGCTATGTCTATTCGATCTATGCCCCTCGACCGCTCAAGGAGCGCAGTGCGCTGATGAGCGAAGAACTATTTGCAGACTTTGCACGCCGGGCTGCCGAAGCGGCTCTGCCAGTGCTCGGTGGAAAGGACGCCAGCGATGCTATCGAAGAAATTCACTGCTGGGCGTGGGGGCACAGTGTCGTTCGCGCTTCTGTAGGCTCGCACAATGGCATTGCCCAACACGCTTCTATGCCGTTCGACAATATCTTTTTCGCTAATACCGACAACGACGCTTCCCCCTCGCTCGAAAGCGCTGTTCACCACGGAGTGATGGCTGCTGAACTTGTGGAAAAACACGTCCGAAAGACAAGGAAAACAAGAGATACTGGAGAAACAGGACAATAGGAACGGGAATGAAAGCAAAGACAAATGCCTGTCGTATACTCGACTCGCTCGGTGTTTCCTACAGTCTGAAAGAGTACGAGGGAAATCCAGAAGAACTCGATGCTGTTTCGGTAGCGCAGAAGATCGGTCTCCCACCGGGACAGGTGTTCAAAACGCTGATACTCACCGGCGATGCGCTGAAATACTTCGTAGTTATTCTTCCCGGTGATAGAGAGCTCGAACTCAAAAAAACTGCTCGGCTTACAGGAAATAAATCCTGTGCCATGCTACCCCTACAGCAACTGCTCCCGCTTACGGGCTACATTCGCGGCGGCTGCTCGCCTATCGGCATGAAAAAAAAATTCCCGACATTTCTCGACAGCTCGGCATTTCTTTACGATACTATCAGCATAAGCCCCGGTGTACGTGGGATGCAAATGCTCATTGCACCTGCCGATCTTCAGCGCGCAGTGGATGCAGAAATAGTTGATTTGTAGCAACGAGATTTTGTCCGGCAAGCTATGAAACCAAAATGAAGAATGTATGCTTGTTGCTCGCTCTTACAGTCCTCTACGCTGAAAATCAGGGATCATCAAAGAGTTAGAATTTCAATGAAACGACTGCCTGAATTCTAATGGAGAGAGATTGGTTTTTGTCTTAAAAAGTTTACTAAATGATTGCGAGTGCTCGAACCCCAGCTCAAAGGCAATTTCGCTTATAGTCAGGCTGGTAGTAGAGAGTTTTTCCTTGGCTTTCTCAATGAGCTTTTCGTGAATGTGCTGTTGGGTGCTTTGCCCTGTCAGGGCTTTAAGTACACTGCTCAAATAGTTAGGCGACAAGTTCAGTGTATCGGCAATATACTGAACTGTGGGCAGCCCTTCATTGACTACATCATCGCTGTTAAAGTAATCGGTAAGAATTTCCTCCAAACGGCTCAAAATTTGATGATTGATTGCCTTTCTTGTGATAAACTGTCGGTTGTAGAATCGCTCAGCATAGGAGAGAAACAATTCTATATGGGCAATGATAATGCCCTGGGAGTAAGAGTCGATGTTGGAATGATACTCTTGCTTTATATTTCGCAGGATGGAAACAAGGAGCGATTCTTCTCTTTCTGAAAGGAACAACGCTTCGTTTACCGCATAGCCAAAATATTCATACTGTTTGATGTTTTTCGCTAGGGTTGTATTCCAAAGAAAATCGGGATGAATGAGTAATAACCATCCAGAATGCTGTAGTTCCACACCTTTTTCAACATTAATACCCATCACCTGTCCCGGTGCCATGAACGTTAGAATACCACCGTCAAAATCATATTCTTGCTGACCGTATTTTAATATGCCGTTGAAATTCTTTTTTAATGCAATAGAATAGCAGCCCATCACGATGCTGATTTTTTCATCAGCGATTATAGGACTGATGTCCTCAAAATTGATAAGGCTTATCAGTGGATGATCAGGCTTGGGAAGCCCCATTAACTGATGATATTGGCTAACACTTTTTATTCTTATGGAGGTCATTGCACGCGACTTTATAGATTAAAAAGTACTTTCAGTCCTTCCGCCAGAGATGCTGGTTTACGGCCTAATTTTTCTTCGAGACCGGAATGTACTTCGTCTTCATGCCCGTTCTTAATATCCGTAACGAAATTCGCAATTCTATTTACCATTACTTCGGGTAATCCTGCTGACTTCATTTTCTCTTTCAATGTATCAACACTAATAGGATGGTACGCAACATCCCTTTTTGAGAGCTGAGATAATGCGTCTGCAACATCGTAGAATGAATAAGCCTTGCCACCCGTAAACTTATAGATTGTGCTATTGCAATCTTCTTCCAGCAGCACATGAGCAATGGCTTCCCCCATTTCCTCTCTGAGAGCAAAAGCTACTTTGCCTTCGCCAGCCGCCTGATAAATGCCCTTTTCAAAAAACTGCCCGCCAACAAATAATGGAATGACATCCATATACAAAGCATTTTGGAAAATAGTATATTTCAGTCCACTCTCTTTGATGTACTCTTCTGTGCCGAAGTGATCCAGCATTAGTTTGTTTGACAGAGTAGCTCTATCGCGCAGCGAACGGCTTGTGTAGGCGATACATTGTACACCGGTACTCTTGGCGGTATTCACTACATTTTTGTGCTGCTGCATACGGTCGCCTTCATCCGAGGCTGATACAAGCAACACCTTGTCGACGCTCTGCATTGCTTGTTCTAATGAGCGAACATCATCATAGTCCCCGGGGAAGACCTTCACCCCTTTTGTTTGCATTTCTACAGTCTTCTCAACCGATCTCGCCAGCACGGATATACAATTGGCGGGAATTTTTTTTAATAATGTCTCGACGACTACGCCACCTAATTGACCCGTGGCTCCAGTTACCAAAATATTCACGTTCCTATCCTTTGACATGTATGCAAACATCTGTTGTGCATGCAAAGCTAACGAACACGAACATGAGTAATGTAGCCAGATCTATGGTTCTTGTAGCCAAAATGTGAATTGTCTTCAGATTCCCATTTTTTCTTTTCTTCTGAACGCAGCCAATAGAATTGTAGCACCTGCAAGAGCCGTTGCCAGCATGGGCAGCCAGTCGCCAAAGCGCACGTACACGGACTGGTCTTCTATCAGCGACAGCTTTTCCACCATGCCTATTTCCGTGGCAATGGTGCTGTACTGTAGCGATTCGCCAGCAGGAGAAATAAAACCGGAAATACCAGTATTTGCACAACGCGCCATGTAGCGCCGTGTCTCGATAGCGCGCATAGCGGCAATCCAGTAGTGCTGATGCGGCCCGGCTGTGTAGTTGTACCAGCCATCGTTGGTGACAACGGCGAGGACATTAGCGCCACGGCGGACGAAATTTGCGACAAAATCCGGATAAATCGACTCGATACAGATGATACAGCCCATGCGCGCGGTATCTCCATGCACAGGATAATCAAGCGTGTGCTGGCTCGGCCCGAGCCCCCATGCAGAAATGCCTACGCCCCATTCCACCCACGACATCGCAAAAGTAAATTCATCGGCATAGGGAAGGCGCTCGGCAAAGGGCGTGAGCTTCATTTTGCTATACACAGGTGGCTTTACAAGCCGCGCCCCGGGTGTAAGCATCATCGCGGAATTGAAGCTATCGTAGCGTACTGTATCGCCGTCTATCACGACTTTTCTGGCAGAGGGCGGCGCGCCATTCACATACAATGTGTCGTCGGGGAAGCCCGCAAGCAGTGCCACGCCGGAAGTATCGACCCACGTGCGAAGCGCGGAAAAATAAAAAGCATTAGCTGGGTCGAGAATGCGGAATGGAACTGCAGTTTCGCTCCACACAACGAGATCGGGCTTGCCAGCAGCTCGGATGAGGGAGTCCTGAATTGTAATAGCGCGCTGCATCTGGCTATACGGCGACGCGTCCTCCCGCCACTTTTTCCAAGGATTGATATTAGGCTGTACCACGGCAATAGTCGTCGTAGGGAGGTCCGTGCGAGTGAGGAGCTCTGCATGCGACCACTGTGCACGCTGGATAGCGCCATAGGCCAGAGGCAACACGATCAGCAGCAGAATACCAACCGCACGCGGGCGTACCTGAGGCAACATCAGCCAGCGCAAGGGGGCACTGATGGAGAAGCGGTGTTGCTCGCGATGAACGAACAGCAGTTGTGCAAGCAGCGAATTCACAAATACAACGACGAAGCTCACTATCCACACTCCGCCGAGGTCGGCCATTTGCGCGAAGGTCGTGTGCAGCACCTGCGTATAGCCCAGAGTAAGCCAGGGATACGATGCTTCGCCGAGGCTGTGCAGCCATTCAAATGCTGTCCAGAGAAAAGGAAAAGCCGCAAGTGCAGTTGCCCGCCCGAGGCGCTTTCGCACAAAGGTATAAGCTACAACAGGTACGGCAAAAAACAGCGGGTGAGCAAGCCACAGCGCAATGCCTGATGCCATCAGATAGGGATCGGTTTCCGGCTGCCAACTGCTTACCCACCAGTTGCCAACTCCGTGAAACACAAGGAAAGCAATATACGACCACCGAAGTGTCTGCCGCACGCCAGAGGAGTGTTCGAGCGCGAGGAACAAAGGCAGAAACCCGATGAACGCGGTCAGCCCAAAGGGGATAGGCGGAAAGGCGATGCCCAGAAGGGCGCCGCTCAGCGCGAGCAAGAAGTATATGTTGCGTTTGGGCACGGCGAATAAGCAATGATGGATAAAGAATACGGCGCTCCACCCGCACGCCACCACTGCGGTTTATCGCAGGCTCGCCTTCGGACTGTTGCTGTAAGCATGGTACGAAGACGGACATATGGTAACAATGCGCGGACGACGGGCTGCAAGGCCACGAGGCGGCAGTGCAGCGCGGTGCAGCGACGGAACGGCAAATCAAAGACAGAAGACCACAGACCAGCGTTACGGCATAAGCCCGAGCTTTTTCATACGGGCGAGTAAGGTCGTCCGCTTGATACCGAGCAGACGAGCAGCCTTCGACTTATTGTTTTTTGTCTGGGCGAGAATGCGGAGGATATGCTCTTTCTGCATATCGTCGATAGTAATCATGCTGCCATGTGCTGGGGCATCTGCCAACGCAGCGGGCTGATGAATGGGGATAGACGGGCTATCGAACAGCACAGGATCGGCCTGTAAGGTATCGGACGACTCGCGGATCATCAGCCGGTGGATAATATTTTCCAGCTCGCGGATATCGCCTGTCCACTGCCGTTGCATCAGCTTTTGCAACAGCCGTGGCGCCGCTTTCTCGACATGCCTGCCGAGCTTTCTGTTGTATTTTTCAATGAGAAAATCCACGAGTACCGGAATATCTTCGCGCCGTTCAGCCAGAGTAGGCAAAAGAATGCGATTAATAGACAACTGAAAAAACAGCTCGTGCAGTAGCCTACCAGCGGCTACTGCCTGATCTGCCGGAAGCGAGCACCCGGCGATAATTCGCACATTCCATCTTTTCCCGGCTGCGGCGCGCACTGGAATTTCCCCATGCTCCAGAAACGACGCTAATTTCGCCTGAAACTGCGCGGGGAGATTAGCCACGTCGTCGATATACAGCACACCATTGTTGCACTCGGCGAGCAGGCACACAGCCTCGGCTTCGCGCTCGGCGGGCACACCAATACCAAACACCTGCTGGTCCAGCTCTTCGCTTATGCTCCCGGCTGTATGCAGCACACACAGCGAATTGCCGGCGCGCGAGCTCGCGGCATGAATTCTGCGCGCTACAAACTCCTTTCCTGTGCCGAACGGGGCTTCTATCAATACAGGCGAATCATTACCGGCAGCAACGCCAACGAGCTCGCGTGTACGGCGCACAATTGCCGAGCGTCCGGCCAAATACTCAGCCGATGTATCACTGGCTGCATGCTGTTTTTGCCCTGCAATTACCTCGGTTGTCCCGGCAGCAGGCTGGAGTTTCGACTGAATATGCAGCAGCACTTTCTCGATGCGGTCGATTTCGTCCTGCACTTGCTGCATCCGCGCAATATCGAGCGCACGCCTTGCGATTTCATTAGCGAGCTGGTAGTCCTGCTTGAGCAAATGGAGTTGGATAATATTTTCTAATGCTGTCAGCTTACCACGCGCATCGCCAATGCTTTTAAACAGAGCTGCGGCTTCGCTAAAACAGGCAAGCGCTTCGTTGTACTGCTGATGTTCCAGATACACAATTCCCTTATTGCCAAGCGAACGCGCCATACCGCGAACATCATCCATTTGCCCGTACAACTGTTGCGCCGTAGAATAATAGGCAATAGCTTCTTCGCTTGCCTGTAGATACTTTGCAAATACATACCCGGTGTCCAGAGCAAGCGATGCGGCTTTCCTGTCGTTGCCTGCTTCTATCAGCGCAGCGACAACTTCGCCTGCCTCGGCCACAAACTCATTCCACCGCCGGAGCTGGAGCAAACTTTGTGCACTGATCACCCGCGCTTCGAGCGCCTCGCTGTTCTGTCCTTGTTCTGCGTACATCCTATACACCTCGGCTGCATGAGTGTAGGCAGCGGCAAAATCGCCGCAGGCAAATTCGGCCTGAGCCAGTGCTATCATCACGGAAGCCAAGCGGTCGCGGTCGGCGGTATCGCGCAGCAGGTGGCACCACTCAGCGAGCGCTGTGCGCTCTTTTTCCACATCACCGGAAGCATTGTACAGATCGGCCAGCACACGGCACGCCAGAAGCTGAGCATCTCTATAGCCATGCTGATGTGCTACGGCATACAGCGTTCTCGCCGCACGCTCCTGCACATGCACTTCTGCTCTTGTTGTATCGCTACCTACCAAGTCTACCAGCAGATGCAGCACGCGCTCAAACTCACCGCTTTCCACGAGCAGGTCTACGGCATGCAATTGCATCGACGCACCCGGCAGCAACAGCAGAGCCTCGGCGAGCCTCTGTTTGTACTTCCGCACTCGGTCGCCCGGCAATATACGCAGCACTACATCGGTGTACTGCCGGGTAGACAGCGAATACAAGCCCTGCTGCGACGTAGCATATCCAGCCTGTATCAAGCCGTACATAACGGGCAGCAGGCGGACAGCATCGCTGTGCAACGCCGAAATAAGAACTCCTGTAGACAGTGGTACACCGGCAACTGCCAGCAGTTCCAGCACGGCGCGAGCATCATCGGAGAGCTGCTCTATGCCCTCGGCCAGAAGCGACGCTAACGGAGGAAGCGCAGGAAGCGACGCTACATCGCGCCACACTTCATGAGCGCGCACGAGCACACCCGAGCGCACAAGAAAGCGCAGAACTTCCTCGATGTACAGCGGGTGGCCGCTGGTTCCCGCGTACAAATCACGGTAGAACTGTTCGCTGCACTCGCACTGTCCGAGAATTTCCCGGCACACGGCCTGCATATGAGTAGGCATCAGATTCGGCAGCGTTTGCACATCGCTCCGCTTGCCAATCTGCGGCAACTGCGACCGATGTGCAAGAATGATTTTCAGCGAACGCGACTGTTCGCCAGCCCTCTCAATAAGCGAACGTATGGCGTTTTTTTGTCTGTCGTCGCAGTCGTCAGTATCATCGAACAGCGCCAGAATATCTTTCGAAGCCGCATCTTCGAGTAATGTATCCATAAAAGTCGTCCACTCGTCGCTAGCAATCCCTTCTATTCGGCCCAGCACAGCATTACTATCGGGGCTCATTGGCGATATATACCGTACATCCTGGCCTACTAATGCGGCCTCGCTGCCCACCGAATGCAGGAACAGTGTCTTGCCCAGCCCGTGCTCACCCGAAACTTCGATAATACCAGCCGGACTGCGGTCGTATAGCAGCGATTTTATTCCCGAGCGCAAAGAGTCGCGTCCTACCGGGCGAGCTGCGCGCAGCAGTTCCACCTCGCGCGGTGAAGAAGCAGATGACGACGGAAGCAGCGCATGGCTGGCTAAGTATTGTAGTGCTTCAGCAGCACTGTGGAAGCGCATCGACCTGTCTTTTGCAAGCAGAGTGTGCAAGAACGTAGCCAGAGTGTCCGGAAAACGCGGGAGCACGTGCTGAATGGGCGGAATTTCTCTGTACAAGTGGCCGCGCATTACGTCGTAGGTATTTCCCTCGAACAGAACAGTACCCGTAAGCGCTTCGTACAAAGCCACGCCCAGCGCATAAAGGTCCATCCTTGCATCGGGAATAGCCTCGCGAATTGCTTCAGGTACAGGAGCCTCGCCATAGCCCGCAAGTTCGGCTACGGTACGGCGCGTGAGCACACCAATGGCCATGTCGGTAAAAAGTACTGTGCCATCGCGTAGCACACGAATCGACGACGTAGTAAGATTGCCGTGCAGAACAGCATGGGAATGAAGAAAAGCAAGCCCTTGAAGCACCGAAGACACAACAGAGAGAAAGAAGCTAACTTCTTGTAGCTGGCGCGGAGGTAAATCGGCAAGAGATGAGCCGGGATCGTGGCGGAATACGCAAAACGTGCCTATCGAAGGTATATATCCATAGTCGATAATCGGTGCAGCCGCTGGATGGACAAGGGTTTGCCTGTAGGCACAATCAACAACCAAAGATTCTGTCGTAGCGGCAGTTACAGACCTGTACACCTTTACAAGAACCGGTTCGGCATTGTGTTTCCAGCGCCCTGTCAGAAGAAGTGTTGTGTCGTTTTCCCGGAGAATTTCAGCATTCTGTAAATCATTGAGCGGAAGTACGTGCATACACCGATTTCGGAATGAGATCAGGACAAAAACCGAATTATTGTTGTCGTACAAGTTATCAAATTTCAGCATAACACGGCAGCGAAAGTTTCTATCAGTGTGGAGAATACCTGCAAGATTGCCGTAGGAAAATTCTTCCATACATGTCATTTTTGCCTTGTAATTTTCTGTCCAAATCGCTGCTCCTGTCCTTTGTCCGCTGTATGAATGAGACTATAGAGCAACTCGAACAACGTGTGGCTGCCGCACAAAGCGCTGGAGAAAAGATTCAAGCCCTCCGTGCTTTGCTCATTCGGCTGGTTCACACCGATCCGCAACGCGCTCTTGCTCTGTGCGACGAGCTCGGCACTATAGCCTCAGCCAGCCAAGATACAACAGCCATTGCCGCAGAACACCACAGCCGGGGAAACTGCCTGATCATGCTCGGTCGATATCACGACGCTATTCAGAGCTTTCTGAAAGCTATTGCGTTGCAAGAAAAACTCCAGCTCCGCTCCGCACTCGCCGCCACACTCTCCAACCTCGGCCTTACCTACACATATATGAGCAACTACGCAGCGGCGTTTGGCTATTTCTACCAGTCGCTCCTGCTGAGCCGCGAACTCGACGACAGCGAAGGCGTAGCAGCCTGCTTGATAAATATAGGGTTGGTAAAGCTTCACTCCGGAGATTATGAGGCGTCGATTGAGTCCTATAGCGAGGGCCTGGAGCTGTACAGATCGCTCGGCGACATTATGGGGCAGGCCAAGGCAATAAGCGGCATAGGCTCGGTGCATAGGCATCTGGGGGATTATGCCGAAGCAGCTCTGTTTTTTGAGCAATATAAATGCCTCGCCGAGGAGCTCGGCAACCAGCGCGAAATAGCTACGGCTCTGGCTCTGCTCGGGCTAATAGAGGAACACATCGGGGATCAGGCTCTGGCATTCGACTACCACTCTAAAGCATGTGCTCTGTACCGTGAGGTTGGCGATGTGCTCAATGAGGCCTGTACACTGGGAAATCTGGGCTCCCTCCACTTCAATCGGGGCGAATACGAGACAGCTCTCCAATTGTACTTCTCCTGTATCCGCATCTGCACAGAAATTGGTTCGCCTAATTACGGGGGAACAGCTCTGCTCGGTGTTGCGGAAATAAACTTTCAGCAGGGACAGTATTCCGATGCGCTCGAAGCAGCACGCCAGTCGTTAGTGAGCAGGGAAATTATAGGCGATAAGTGGGGTACTACTCGCGCTTATCTGTTTATTGCTAAAGTCTGTACCCGCTTGCTCGATACCCGTCAAGCAATGCACCACCTCTCCTCCGCTCTTTCGCTGGCCGAAGAAATTGGTAGTAGAACACTTCTTGCCGATATTCATGAAGTGTTTGTTGATGTGTACAAGCAGCAAGGTAATTTCCAGCAGGCGCTCTATCATCACGAGTTGTACCACGCCTCCCGCGAGGAAATACTACGGCAACAATCAGAGCAAAAACTCATCAGACAACAGCGCTCATACGAAGCTGATAAAAAACAACACAACCGATAAACGCCCCCTGCCTCGATACATTCTCCCGGCTTCGTTGCCCAACATACAACATAGTTCATCGGATATTCTTCTCTATGTTTGTGGCACGGG
Source organism: Ignavibacteria bacterium UBA7675 (assembly GCA_002483085.1). Classification (GTDB taxonomy): domain Bacteria; phylum Bacteroidota; class Ignavibacteria; order Kapaibacteriales; family UB7675; genus UBA7675. The sequence continues at coordinate 489 of DLHF01000052.1, read as the reverse complement.
CGTCTTCGCCCAAAAGTTCAGTCGCTGTCACCGGTCGCACATGCCGCCTGTCGGCAACCAGCCGTCAGCCGCCAAAAGAGAGAATCTCAATCTGATTGATCAGAACAATGCTAAAAAGAAAAAGCCTTCCGGGAGAACCCGGAAGGCTTTTGTCTTTTGCTACGAGAATGCTCGCAGGCTTATTTTACGATTTGCAGTTTCTGGCTGATCTGTCCGCTGACTGTTTTTACAACAACTACGTACTGACCACTTGTAAGATCACCAGTATTGACATTGATGGTGTTCTCACCAGCTTCGCGGTAGTTGTTTGCCAGTGTCCGCACAAGGCGGCCATCTGTGCCATACAACTCTACCGTTACTTGCTGGCCTTCTGCCAAGGTAAAGTTCACTTTTGCACTTTCACCTGCGCCAGCCGGGTTCGGCTGTACGTCTACTGCAAGGCTTTCTGCTACGCGATCCATGTCTACTTCTACTTCTTGCGAGTAGCCA
>DLHF01000024.1 GCA_002483085.1 Ignavibacteria bacterium UBA7675 | reverse complement strand
TCCTAAAAAGTAGGAGTACTTCAGAATTTCGCCACTTGTACCCTGCTTTGGGAGCAGGAGGCCGTGTGTTCGAATCACACCACCCCGACAACAGCCGTGAAACTCTCACGGTTTTTTGTTTTAAAGACTTCCGGCTGGCCGGAGTGCTCCCGGAGCTGCTGCATCAGTTGCCACACCCAGTCATAGCTCGCCTACAGCAGATTGCATGGATTTTGCACTTTCCGCCAATTTCCAACACGATTAGCGAGCCTTGTTCTGCACATTATCGCTAAATAAACCGTTGTTTCTCCGGGTGCTGTTTAGTAGCTTGTGGAAAGTATTTTTACACCCCAGGGGACGTTGCATGCTTTCCGCTCTGATTGTCGACGATGAGGAATATGGCCGTAAAGCGCTGAACACATTGCTGGCCGAGTATTGCCCTGAGGTCTCGGTTGTAGCGTGTGTAGGTTCTGCCGATGAAGCACGTGCCGCTGTGGTGCAGTACGCTCCCGATGTTGTTTTTCTCGATATTGAAATGCCCGATAAGGATGGGTTTCAGTTCTTAGAGTCGGTTCATCCCGATCTCCGCACGTTTGCCGTTGTGTTTGTAACAGCCTACGATCATTATGCTATTAAGGCGATTAAAGCGCGTGCTGTCGACTATTTAGTAAAGCCAATCGACATTGATGAGCTGCGGCAGGCTGTGCACAACCTTCAGAGTTATGCGCATGAGCGCGAGAGCCGCACAGCAAATCCCGAGCAGTATTTTCGCCAGATAGAAGCAATTATCCAACAGCTCAAGCCAAAACAGGACGCACCCACACGCCTGCATCTACCTGTAAAAGACGGCATAGATTTTGTCGATCTGCACGACATCGTATGCTGCGAAGCTGCCAGCAACTACAGTATCTTTTCGCTTGCCAGCGGTGAACGCCTGATGGTGAGCAAGCCTACAAAGGAGTTCGAGCAGGTATTGCTTGCAGCCGATTTTATTCGTGTTCATCATTCCTATATTGTCAACCTACAGTACGTAACACGCTACCTGCGCGATGAAGCAAGGGAAAGCGGAGGATACCTTGTGCTGAAGACCGGCGAGAAGGTACGGGTGTCCCGAAGGAAAAAAGAAGAAGTGCTGGATATTCTCGCCAAGTACCATATGAAACAATCGGAAGGATGATACAGGAAGATTATACAATAGAGCTGATTCTTGCCGAAGCAAAGGACGATATCGAAAAAGTATCGCTGTTGCATGAATATGCAATGAAAGTAAGCCGGAAAAGTCCGTTTTTTATGCTGTCGCTTTCACTCCAAGCTCTGAATTTTGCCCAGTTGTCGCGCGATTACACCGCTATTGCCGATAGCCATCGCATTTGCGGTGTAGCCTATAGCTATCTATCGGAGTTCGCTAAAGCCCTTCAGCAATTCAAACACGCGTTAGTCTATTACCAGAAAGCAAATAGCAATAAGGGCCGTGCTACGGTGATCCGCAACCTCGGCGCGCTGTACCAAGAAATAGGTCAATACGAAATTGCGCTGGAGTATTTGCTGGAATCGCTGGAAATATGCCAGCAAATCGGCGATCAAGATGGGCTGGCTGGCAATCTGGTAAATACGGCTCGCATTTACTATATGCTGAAAGACAGCGTGAAGGCTCTTGAGTACTATAATATGGTACTCGACTACGCTGAGAAAAACAACAACAAGGACTATTACAGCATTGCACTGGGCAATATTGGCCTGATACACTCTACCAATGGCGACTATGAGGCTGCTATTGAATGCCATCTAAAGGCGCTGCATCTGAAACGCGAGATAGGCAATTTGCTGGGCGAAGCAGCGGAACTCGCAAAGCTCGGCGCCATTTACTTTCAGCAGAGCGACCACAAGAACTCGCTGTATTACTACAACGAATCGCTGAAAATCCGGAAGGAACTATACAACGAGCGCGGTGTAGCGCTGAATCTACTGAATATCAGCGAGGTGTACCGCAAAGCGGGCGAGATCGAGCCAGCTTTGGAGTACATTCTCCAGGCAATTGAAACTGCTAAACGCATCGACTCCCGCGAGATTTTGTACCATGCACACCAAGAAGCCGCTCGCATTTTTGAGCTGAAAAGCGAGTATGCACAGGCGTATTACCACCACGTGCAGTACGCAATGTACAAGGACGACGTGATCAACGACGACCGTGTGAAGTCGCTGGCTGCTCTGCAAGTGCAGTACGACACCGAGCGTTCGCTGAAACAGCAGGAGGAACTCCGGCGCAAGCTGTTGGAGATTGAACAAACGGCGCTCCAATCGCAGATGAACCCGCATTTTGTATCAAACGCTTTGTACGCTATTCAGGGGCTTATTACCGATGGCGAAAAAGAGGCTGCCAACCGCTATTTATCGCGATTTGCCAAGCTAATACGGCTTACACTGGAGCAAGTGCGGAAGCGATTTATAAGCCTGGCAGAAGAAGTGCAGACTATTTCGCTCTACCTCGAATTAGAGAGCCTGAGGTTTCAGAAAAAATTTGAATACTCTATCTCTGTAGAAGAGGGGTTGAGCGCTCAGGAACTGAAAATTCCGCCTATGCTTCTACAGCCATATATCGAAAACGCGATAAAGCACGGGATTCTCCCGTCGGGCCGCAGCGGGAGTCTGTGGATCAAGATTCGCAATTACAACCACGGCTATTTGCAGTGCATAATTGAGGACAACGGTATTGGCAGAGCTGAAAGCCTGCGTCGCAAACGGCCTACGACGGCGCATACCTCGCTCGGTATGAATATCACAAAGGAACGTCTTTCACTACTACAGCAGTCGCTCAACCGCGAATTTCAGGTGGATATCATTGATATGTGTTTGCACGACGACGATGTTACCACTGGCACAAAGGTGGTAATCACGCTGCCGCAGCTCAACGACTCTTTGCTGGCTGAAGTTTTCTTCAACGACATGCCCCATTCTTTCCGGTAAGGCTTTGATAGAGAGCGTTTTTTGAACTATGACGAGTAGCCTTTCTGCAATTTGCCGATCTGCTCTTTGTGCCGGAGGCCGCCAGTTACTCATCAAAAACCGCCAGTTACTCATCAAAAACCGCCAGTTACTCATCAAAAACCGCCGGTTGCCCTGCATCTCGTACTTGCAGGGGCTACTCAATAGACCGCCGACGTTATCGTCTCGGGCTGTTTATCGGGATCATGAGAGCTATAAATAGCTATAATTGCCTTATGGAAGCGAGAGGAGGGACAGGAATCGGGCTTTTACAGGGCTCTATACTACCCGAAAAAGGGATTTCTCCTGACAAAAGAGTAAAGCAGAGGGTGTTTACCCATAGAGGGTAAGGGTATCTGCGAAAGGGGGGAGTGCGGCTGGAATTCGCGAGATTTTACTGGCAGCTTTTGCTCAGAATCTGCCAGTTACTCATTAAAACCGGCCAGTTACTCATTAAAACCGGCCAGTTGCTCATTGGCTCTTGCGAGTAAAGTTGCAGCCAATTTTGTCGGCTAATTGCTGAAAACCGCCAGTTACTCATTAAAACCGGCCAGTTACTCATTAAAACCGGCCAGTTGCTCATTGGCTCTTGTAAAATATTCCACCTGTTCGTAAATCAACGGACGATTATACCGGAGGCAGGGCATGCGGGCGCACTGACACCGGGCAGGACAGTACCTCAGCGATTACACTTCTTGGCATTTTTTTTTTACGATAGGGAAGCCCCGGAAGAGCTTCCCGAAAAAGCACAACGATCACCGATTCATATCGGCAGGATGTGCAGTTAGTTGTTATACATCAACCTATCTACAACCTATCAAGTACCGTTAATGTGTGGAGGAACCATGATGTTCTCAAGTACCAGATTATGGGTATCTATCGCTGCTGTTGCAACTGCGTCTTGCGCCTGGCTTATGTCTGATTTTTCAGATCGCAGCAGTTGTGAGTACGCACCGCCAGTGCATGGCGCTCTTGCTATGCCTACTGCAACAACAGTATTAGTCGGCAAAGCTGAAAGAATAAGCTTCGACAGCCGGACGAATACCCACTCTTTTCACGATGTTCCGGACGGATTGTATTATACGTACTCCGACGACGGATTTTCATTTCGCCCGGACGCCAAGCAGTCCGCAGCAAGCAAGGAGCAATGGCAGGTGGATTTATCGCTTGCAGGTGTGCGCCGAGCCGAGCACCTGATGAGCCCCAGCGCAAAGCCCGCAGTTTCTGTTGCTCAGACTGCTATGCTGATCGATGCCGGTTCCTATGCTGTAGAGTACACGCGCACCGAGGAGGGTATGCGGCAGAACTTTTTTATTCGCGAACAGCTTCCCGGCGATGGGCCGCTGACAGTGGAGCTCGAATGCAAGTCGGGTTTGGATATGTATCTTGCCGGTGAAGACGATCTGCTGTTTGTAGAGCCGGAAAATTCTGCGCTTGTGGCTTGTTATCGCGATTTACATGTATGGGATGCTGCGGGACGTGTGCTGGAGTCGCACATGGAGCTGGCCGACAACACTGTTCGGCTGGTTGTGGACGATGCTGATGCACTCTATCCGGTAACCGTTGACCCCATCGTAACCGCATTTTGGTCCTCTCTTGGCTCCCAGAGCAGTGAAAATCAGGGCTGGACTGTGGCTGGTGGTCGCGATATCAACGGCGATGGTTATAAGGATGTTCTGGTTGGCTCTCCTTATTACGACCGGGGTGGCAATACAGATATCGGATGTGTAAGAGTGTACCTCGGCGTGTCCGGCGGTGTTGCTACAACCGCAAGCTGCACATTGTATGGCACCCAAGCCAACGCGTGTTTTGGCTGGAGTGTAGCTTTTGCTGGTGATGTGAACCACGACGGCTATGAGGACATAATCGTCGGCGCTCCTTTGCACGACTATTCCGGAGCCACTGATGCCGGTAAAGTATTTGTGTACTACGGTGGTTCCTCGGGTGTGTCTACAACAGCGAGCTGGACGTATGAAGCAAATTCCTCGGGCATGAAGCTCGGTACGAGTGTGGCAGGTGCTGGAAGCGTGGATGGGGACAATTATAGTGATATTATCATTGGGGCACCCGGCTACAGTAATGGCGAAAGCGGCGAAGGTCTTGCCATGGTGTTCTGTGGTACATCTACCGGCTTGAATTCGTCGTATAGCTGGACAGTCGAGAGCAACCAAGTGGGTGCTCATTTGGGTGCAAGTGTATCGGCAGCAGGCGATGTCAATGGCGATGGCTATGCTGATGTGGTGGTTGGCGCGCCGGAATACAGCAATGGCAGTACCGATGAAGGTGTGGCTTTTGTGTACATGGGGTCGAGTATCGGCTTGGGAAGTTCTGCCGCATGGACAGCCGAATCCAACCAGATATCTGCTGATTTTGGGCGTAGTGTGGCATGTGCAGGCGATGTCAACAACGATGGCTATTCTGATGTTCTGGTGGGCGCGCCGAGGTATGATCACGGCCAGACCAATGAAGGAAAAATCTACCTTTATCTTGGAGCCAGTGGTGGATTGTCGGCTACTGAATCTTGGACGGAAGAATCCAACCAGAATAATGCTTACATGGGGTGGGCGGTTGCACCGGCTGGCGATGTGAATCATGACGGTTATGACGATATAATGACAGGTGTTCCGTACTACGACGACGGAATACGGTCGGATGCTGGTCGGGTTGTTCTTTATGGTGGAAACTCTGCGGGAACACCTACTACCTTTGGTACATTTGAAGGTGAGAATGCCGGAGATATGTTTGGCTATACTCTTGCTCCTGCGGGAAAAGTGAACAGCAACAATCTCGATGATATTATTGTCGGAAGTCCTGCTTTTTCCAGCGCTTATAGCGATGGTGGAAAGGCTTCCATCCTCGACGATCCCGATCTGATTTACTCTAAAGGTGGGGTAAATGAGAAGACTGCTCCGGTAACGCTGTTAGGCATTGAGGTGTATCCCAATCCGAGCCGTACAGGTGGAGCAACTGTCGAGTTTGACGTGGTAGAAAGCATGCGTGTAGGGATTGAAGTGCTTGACTACACGGGTGCTGTGGTGTACAGCCATGAGCTCGGACTACTACCGGTCGGGCACCGTTCTGCCGATATTTCGCTGTCCAGTGCAGCATCGGGCGTGTATATCGTTCGTATTACAGCCGGAAATGAGCACACCTCGGCGGTTATGAGAATAGTGCGATAAGCCTCGATATGCCATAGAACTTCGTGCGGATCGCCTGCAGCAAGCAGGCGATCTGCTTTTAAAGAACGTTTTACAAGAGAAGCGGAGCAGGGAAATGACAGCTATATGGTGATTCCTATTTCATCGCCGATACCACCGGTACACGAAAAGCCGCCAGATACTCATCGAATCCCGCCAGATACTCACTAATATCGGCCACTTACACATTAGTTGTTGGCAAATACCATAAAAGCCCGTAATATTTGGACGCGAGTTATGGAGACCCTGTAATCTCACTTTCTTCATTAGGGGTAGTTATGCAATACACCTATCTTCCGGTGCAGTCGCAGAAGCGTGTGAAACCAAGGAATGCCACAATTCTCATTGCAGATGATTTTCCTGTAATGAGAGCGGGGCTAAAGATCCTGCTGGCACATACTCTTGAGGCAGATGTGGTTGAGGCTGTTAACATAAGGCAGCTCTGGGAAATGCTAGGCAAGAAAAAGATCGACCTAGTAATCCTAGATATATGCATGAAAGATGGCGATGGACTTGATGTAGTCAAAAAGCTCAAGGATGAGAGCAGCGATACCGCAGTTCTTGTATTAAGCAGATATTCGGAAGAGCAATATGCACTACGCGCGTTCCAGGTGGGGGCGTCAGGGTTTGTTTGCAAGGAGGGGCCGATCAATGAACTGTTCGATGCCGTGTCGAAAATACTGGCAGGTGGTACATATATCTCGTCGTCGATGTCGGATATTGTACTTCGCTATATCAATGGCACATTGCAAATCGAACGCCAGCCGCATGATATGCTAACCGAGCGCGAGTTTCAGATTTTTCTGATGCTGGCCTCCTGTAAGACTGTTGGCGAGATTGCCAACGAACTGCACGTAAGCTGTAAGACCGTAAGTACTCACAGACAACATATTCTTGAAAAACTTCGTTTAAAGAACAATCTGGACGTGATCAAGTACGCTCTGAAGTACCAAATTATTGATCATCTGCAATAGCCTGATTGTTTAGATAATATACGAGATGCCGCACGCATCCAGTCCGATACCATATGTACGGGCGGAAGCGTGCGGCATTCGTGTCTTATACCCTGATATAACCCGAAGAGGGGGAATAGGATGGGAAAGCACCAATCCACATCATCACATTATGCCTCTCTCATTCACACCAAGCGCGCCGCATCCTTCTTCTCATTGTAATGGTTGGTAATACTCTTAGCTGCAATATGCAGTTGCTACCGATTGCCACACTATTGCGGCGAAGGGCGCACGACCACGCGCCGGATGGAAGTTATCATCGGCTCGTCCGCGCACCGTTCTTACAGTAACTGATGCGCGGACGTCAGCGCGGTGCAGAGACGCGAGCGGCAGGCCGGAGACAGAACGCCATCACTATTACTTTTTGGATGATTTGCTGCTACTTTTTGTAATGCATCGGCAACTACTGTGCGAGTGAGAGCCTGCCATATAGGAAATCATTACCTGCTTTGTCGGAGAAGTTCCTATGCCTCCATAAGCGATTTCCTACCCTAAAATCAGAGAGCCTCTCATATCATCTAAACTTCCTATTCGATAAGTTGCAAGACGATGCTAGCTGAAGATAGGAGAACGCAGGCGATGTGGGAGCCGCCTGTAAGAGAGAGAAGGTAAAGAGGGAAGACCTCCGTATCCAGTCTTCAAGGTCAGTTCTAATTGTAACAGGGGTGATGTAGTCGCTGCACACAAATACGAAGGCTCGTAAACACCAGAAGTATCAAGCGAAGAAAGGTGTCTCGTCCCCCCCTTTGTTCAAATCTATTTACGAGGTAGTGTATGCATTATTCTCCTCCATGGCGTCTGCCACGCAACGGCGGACACGCCCGATGTCGACCTGGCATGGGTATTTCATTCTTATTTGCGTTGTTGATTATGCTGCTGGCGGGCAGTGTCGACAACTTTGCACAATCGTGCTCAAATCCGGCTTGCCGCACAACATTTATTATGCTCAATACGGGCTTCAACTACGCGGCGGGCGAAGTGTATGGCAATGATGTGTTTGACTCGTGGTGGGGCATTGAGTCGGACAACGACCCCAACACAACCGAAAGCAGACGGGCTTCTGTTATGCCCCCCTATTCCGGCTGGCCCACGCGTGCGAATGCCCGTTGGGACTGGCGCGATAATATCACCAGCGACCCGGTAACGGGTACGACGGTCTATTACACGCAGTTTGAGGCATGCGGCGGAGGTTTGATGAACCTCAACCTCAGCGTGATTGCACCCGAGGGCGGCCAGGTGTCGCTCAATGGTTCCAATCTTTTTATGGTCGCACCCGGGCTTACACCCACAGCGTATTCGTCTGGTGTCGTAGTGAACCAGGGCATAAACACATTGCGCGTGGCTGTAAATAATATAAACGGTACTGCAGTTGCCCTTAACCTCATTGGCTCGGTGTCCACAGGAGCCAATAACCTCGTCGCACGCGAATGCGGCCCCTTCAAAAACGGTATCTCACTTAGAGTATTCGACGATTTGGATCAGAACGGCGACTACGACCTCGGTGAACCCGGCGTGAGTGGCGTTGAAATCGCGATGTCCAACCCTTCCGGCCAGTCCAGCGCGTATTCGACGGGCGATGGCCGTGTGTGGTTTGAGGTGCCAGTGGGCACATCGACGATGACCGCGTATCCGCAGTCACCTTGGATGATTATTTCGGGTACAACCCATACAGTAACGCTTGCGCTTGGAGCTTCGGCTGTAGGGCTAAAAGTAGCAATGACAACGTGCCCGACAATTCAGGTGCTGAAATACAACGACCGCAACTGCAATGGCAAGCAGGATGCAGGCGAAGAAGGACTTGGCGGCTGGACTATTAATTTTAGTACCGGCCAGCAAGTGATCACTCAGCCAAATGTAATTACGAAAGTAAAAGTGTGCAATACCACCAGTGTTACAGTTTCGGAAGTAATTCCAAACGGTACGTGCTGGGTGCAAACGCAGCCCGGTGGAGTAGGCACCTATACTATTAATATTCAGCCGGGTGTGTTTATCTATAAAGCATACTTCGGCAATAGCAGTACAGGCACGCTGTGCATTAATAAATTTAATGATCTTAACGGCGATGGTATCCGGGACGGCAACGAACCTGGTTTGCCCAACTGGAAGTTTACTGTTACCTCGTCCACCCTCAATCAGGAGGTTGTGACTGATGCCGCTGGCATAGTGTGTATTTCAATCACCTGTGGTACCTACACAGTGTGCGAAGAATTACAAAACGGTTGGTGTCCTACTACTCCAGCCTGCCGCACAGTAACAGTTGCAGCCTGTAGCGTGACAAATGCGACCTTTGGCAATACCCAGGCTGGACGCATCTGTATCCATAAGTTCAACGACCGCAACTGCAATGGTGTGCAGGAACCGGGCGAAGAAGACTTGCCCAACTGGACATTTACCATTACTAATGCTTCTGTATCAGTGTCTGTAACAACAGGCACACTTGGTATGGCGTGTGTTACGCTGCCAGCAGGCGACTACCAAGTATGTGAAGCAACAAAGGCAGGCTGGGCGATTGCTACAACAGCGTGCTGCCCGAGCTTGTGCACAACAGTTACCATTACAGCCTGCGAAACCAAAGTCGTAACCTTTGGCAATGCAAGTACTGGTACTATTTGTGTGTTCAAGTACAATGATATCGACGACGATGGCAACTACGACCCGACCATCGATCTCCCTCTAAACAACTGGACAATAGAAATACTCGATGCAACTACGCTCGTACCAATTGTGACAGGCACAACCGATCCATCAGGCTTCGTGTGCTTCGAACTGCCGTTGGGCTGGTATCGTGTAAAAGAAGTCCAGCAATTGGGTTGGGAAGCAACCGAGCCGGTACCACCAGTAGACACCTACTTGGAACAGGTGACACCGTGTTGCAGCATTCTCAATATGTTCGGCAATCACGAGTATCACTGCGATACACTTCTGTGCGTGCATAAGTACAATGACCGCAATTGTAATGGTGTACAGGAACCAGGCGAGGAAGATATCTCGGGCTGGGAATTTACGCTTACCGATGGTGGTGGAAATACAATTACTGTAACCACTGGCACTCTTGGCGTAACCTGTGCAACAGTAAGTGCGGGCAGTTGGACTGTGTGCGAAGTCACAAAAGCAGGTTGGGCAATTGCTACAACAGCATGCTGCCCGAGCCTGTGCACAACAGTGACGATATCGACATGTGGAGTAGTAACGGTGACATTTGCTAACGCAAGCACCGGTACGATCTGTGTGTTCAAGTACAAAGACGTTGATGGCGATGGCAATTACGATCCGCTGATCGACACTCCTTTGGACAACTGGACAATAGAAATACTCGATGCAACCACGCTTGTAACAATTGCAACAGGCACTACCGATCCCTCGGGCTTCGTGTGCTTCGAGCTGCCATTGGGCTGGTACTATGTGAAAGAAGTACAGCAATCGGGCTGGACGCAGACGGAGCCCGTGCTCCCTGTGGACAGATACCTTGAAGAGGTGACTCCGTGCTGCAGTATTCTCAATATCTTTGGTAACGAACAGAATTCCGTGATTCCGTGTGTAGGCTCGATCTGTATTACCAAATACAACGACGCTAACTGCAATGGTACGCAGGATCCGGGCGAGCCACTTCTTCCGAACTGGCAGTTTACGATTACCAATGGCTCCACAGTGATTGTTGTAACAACGGGTGTAACAGGCACAACCTGTGCAACGGTGACAACAGGTACGTGGAATGTGTGCGAAACACTTCAGCCAGGCTGGGTGAATACGACGCTTCTGTGTCAATCAGTAACCGTTACCTGCGGCACGGGCACAGTGAACCTGTCGTTTGGTAATGCAAGCACAGGTACTATCTGTATCCGGAAGTTCAACGATGTGAATTGTAATGGCGTACAGGATGCGGGCGAAGTACTCGTGCCGGGCTGGCCGTTTACAGTGTACACGGCGGGCGGAACAGTGGTAACAACCGTGACAACAGATGCTACGGGTATTATCTGCCTTCCTGTTACTGCCGGAAACTACCGAGTGTGCGAAGGTACACGTCCCTGCTGGGTGAATACGACGCCAGCATGTGTGAATGTGACAGTATTTGTCTGTAGTACAACCACAGCAACATTTGGTAATTCGAGCACGGGTACATTGTGTATCCTGAAGTTTGAAGACTTGAACGGTAATGGCGTGCAGGATCCGGGCGAAGGTCCTCTTGCAGGCTGGCAGTTTAATGTACCGGGTGTGGGAATCGTTACGACGAACGCTGCCGGTATGGCATGTGTGAATGTGACGTGTGGCACCTACACAGTCTGCGAGATTTTGCAGGCAGGTTGGGTGAACACAACACCTCTTTGCCAGACTGCAACTGTAACGCCATGTACGACGACACTTCTGCCTTTTGGCAACCGGAAGATCTGCAATGGTACGATTTGTATTACCAAATACAACGACATCAACTGTAATGGTGTGCAGGATCCGGGCGAGGCAACTCTACCGAACTGGCAGTTTACGATTACCAATGGCTCCACAGTGATTGTTGTAACAACGGGTGTAACAGGTACAA
>DLHF01000038.1 GCA_002483085.1 Ignavibacteria bacterium UBA7675 | reverse complement strand
ATGTCAATAGCCCATACCTGGTTGCTGTAAGTGATCTCCAGATTCCGCAAAAGATACGGATGAATTTACTTTGCCTGACCCAGTTTGCTCAAATTACGTTTCGGATAAATAGCCATCAACCCCATCTTTGATGTACTCTCATTTATTAGGATCAGCGAGTTTTCATTTTGTGATGGTCAAGACTTCATAAGACTGGTTACATATGTTCTTGCTTATAGGTCAACTAACCAATAATCAGCTTACCCTTCCTCCATAACTCTTTCTATTCCAAAGGCTTATGTTTCTCTGCTCCTATAGGCATTCCGCAAAACGTTCCGCATTTGTTCCGCAAATTCCCTCTTTTTCCACTTCTTCCCCATTTCATCAGCCTATCAAGTCAAAAATCCAGAAGCATTTAGAAACAAAAAACCCCGAAATCTTGTAAATTTCGGGGTTTTCTATTGTTTTTAAGAGCCACTTGTCGGACTTGAACCAACGACCTGCTGATTACAAATCAGCTGCTCTACCACTGAGCTAAAGTGGCGTGTTCCGTAGAACAGAATGCAAATTTAAAGCTTTTTTTTGCCGAACGCAAGAACTTTTAACCATTTTTTAAAGCTTCTGCACCACCGACGATCTCAAGCAGCTCTTTTGTGATCGCTGCCTGGCGCGCTTTGTTGTAGTTGAGCTGTAAAGCACGCAGAAGATCTTTTGCATTCGTTGTGGCGTTGTCCATAGCTACCATGCGCGCAGCATGCTCGGAAGCATTCGATTCCAGCAACGCTCGCCACACCTGCATGTTCAAATGTTTCGGCAGCAGTGCGCTTAATACACGCTCGCGCGAGGGCTCGAAGATGTAGTCGATAGTGGCATTAGCATAAGCAGTAGGCTTTGCACGATCTGCCGCTGGCTGCTGCGCAGGCTCGATTGGCAAAAACTGGCGAATAACCAGCTCTTGCTTTACTACCGATTTAAATTCATTGTAAATGAGCTCTACCTTGTCGAACTGCCCCGCAAGAAATCCTTCAATTGCCAGCCGGGCAATGTCCTGCGCATACAGGTAATCCAGCTTTGTAAAAATACCTGGAAAACGCTCCACAAGAGTAAAGCTGCGTCTGCCGAAGAAATCGCATGCACGCTTGCCTACTGTTATCAGATGGATGTTCGCCTTTGGATAGTCCTGCTTCAAACGCTTTATATGGTAGCTCGTACCACGTAAAATGTTGGAGTTGAAGCTCCCGCACAGCCCGCGATCAGCACTTACCACAATGAGAGCAATATTGTTGACCTCTTCGCGCTGCTGTAGCAGTGGATCAATCGACTCTTCGAGGTTGGCTGCCAGAAGCGACAAGATATCCGACAGTTTTTGTGCATATGGGCGCGCCGAGGTAATGGCATCCTGCGCTTTGCGCATCTTTGCCGCCGCTACCATCTTCATCGCCGAGGTAATTTTGGCGATGTTTTTTACGCCTGCAATGCGTCCGCGTATCTCACGTAGTGTTGCCATAGTTTCTTTTTTTTATAGTCGGTTACGGCTCTTTTGCTTTGCGCTAAAGATGCTTGTAATCCCTGTCGAGGTAGTTCTGTACATAATCCGCGACCGCGTTTTCCAATGAAGTACACTCATGCCCGGCACGGGTTTGCCGCAGTTTTTCCATCTCGGCTTCTGTAAAATACTGGTACTGGTTCTTCAGCGATTCTGGCATGTCGATGTACTCGATATGCGGCTCGCGGCCAAGCGCATGAAACACCGCGCCAGCAAGGTCGTTCCAAGTACGCGCTCTGCCAGTGCCGAGATTAAATATCCCGGCTATCTCGCCCAATCGCAGCATGTCCCACATAATATCAACTGCATCTTTTACATAGATGAAGTCGCGTTTCTGCTCGCCATGCTCATATTCTGGCCTATACGATTTGAACAACCGGATCACGCCGGTGTCCACCACTTGACGATAAGCCTTATAGACAAGACTGGCCATATCGCCCTTGTGGTATTCGTTCGGCCCAAACACATTAAAGAACTTTATGCCGACAAACCGCGTATCGTAGCCATTGCGCCGTACCCAGTTGTCGAATAAATGCTTGGAAAAACCATACATATTGAGCGGTTCAAGCGCGTTGTACTCGCTGTCGGAGTATCCGCTCCCGCCACTGCCGTATGTAGCAGCACTGCTTGCGTATATAAAGCGTATGTTGCGATCTGCTGCGTATTGAGCGAGGTCCTTGCTATACTCGTAATTGTTTTCCAGCAGATAATCTGCGTCTTCCTCTGTTGTTCTACTGCATGCCCCGAGATGGACAATCGCCTCGATCTCCGCTCCGTATTCCCCGGCAAGAAGATTGGTGCGGAACGCCGTTTTGTGAACCACGCCGGCAATATCCTTGCCGACCAGGTTTTTCCACTTGGCGCCCGTTCCCAATTCATCCACAACAAGAATGTTTGATACATCCATGTCGTTCAGCTTCTTCAGAAAACAACTTCCAATGAAGCCCGCACCGCCGGTAACTACGATCATGTATTACACAGTCGCTTTAAACGCTGCAGTTAATTCCTTTAGTATTGCGTGCAGTTGCGAAGAGAGGTCTTCTGTCAGCTCTTTCTTGTCGGCTATACCGTCAAGAATATTTTTATGACGCAACTCCATGTTCTCGTACAGTTCTGCTTCAAAACGCTGTAGCGAATCGACGGGAAGTCCGTCGAGATAGCCTTGGGTAGCAGCAAAGATGATAACAACCTGCTTTTCTACCGGAAGCGGCGAGTACTGGTTCTGCTTCAGAATTTCAGTAAGACGCGAACCACGGCGAAGCTGCTGCTGTGTGGCTTTGTCGAGGTCGGAACCAAACCGTGCAAATGCTTCGAGTTCGCGGAACATAGCGAGTTCCAGTTTCAGCGTACCTGCAATCTTTTTCATTGCCTTGATCTGTGCGTTACCACCTACGCGAGATACCGAGATACCGACGTTAAGAGCCGGGCGCACGTTGGCGTTGAACAGGTTCGACTCAAGGTAAATCTGGCCGTCGGTAATGGAAATCACATTCGTAGGAATATACGCCGATACGTCGCCTGCCTGCGTTTCGATCACCGGCAGAGCTGTAAGCGAGCCACCACCGAGCTTTGCAGACAATTTAGAAGCGCGTTCGAGCAGACGGCTGTGCAGGTAAAACACATCGCCAGGATATGCCTCGCGTCCCGGTGGACGGCGCAGAAGAAGCGATACTTGGCGATAAGCTGCTGCTTGTTTGGACAAATCATCATAAATAATCAGAGCGTGACGACCGCTGTCGCGGAAGAACTCGCCCATCGATGCACCCGAGTACGGTGCGATAAATTGCAGCGGAGCCGGGTCGGAAGCATTAGCTGCTACAATGATTGTATAGTCCATTGCTCCGTGCTCTTTCAGCACGGCAAGCACGTTAGCTACTGTAGAAGCTTTCTGGCCAATAGCGACATAGATACAATACACAGGCTCTACACCTCGCGCCTTTGCTTCTGGCGTGTGTGTGTATTTCTGGTTGATAATTGTATCGAGCGCCACAACGGTTTTCCCCGTCTGGCGGTCGCCGATAATCAGCTCGCGCTGACCGCGCCCAATCGGAATCAAAGCATCGACAGCTTTAAGGCCGGTTTGCAACGGCTGGTTCACAGGAGAACGTCCGATAACGCCAATAGCCTTGCGTTCGATAGGAGATATTTTGCCATTCGTATTGATCGGGCTACCACCATCGAGCGCAACGCCCAGTGGATTTACAACGCGTCCAAGCAGTTCTTCGCCCACGGGTACAGAAGCAACTTTGCCAGTGCGGCGCACAATATCACCTTCGCGCACATAGCGGTCGTCGCCAAAAAGAATGGCGCCGATATTGTCTTCTTCAAGGTTGAGCGCCATGCCCATTACACCGTTGGGAAATTCCAGAAGCTCGGAGGACATTGCATTGGAGAGGCCGTAGATGCGCGCCACGCCGTCCCCTACCTGGAGCACGGTACCAACGTCGTAGACATCAACTTCCTTCTCGAACCCCGCCAATTGCTGGCGGAGTATGGAGGCTATTTCATCAGGACGTACTTCAGCCATTGTACTGCCTTTGTCAAAGTGTATATAAATGTTGTACTGTTTTCACGTAAAAAAGCGCTGGGCAGATCAGTTGTTGAACTCGCCTGCCATGAGCGTCTTTTTGAGATTCTCGATCTGGTGCTTTACGCTGCCGTCTAATATGCTGTCGCCAATACGCACTTGAAATCCACCAATAAGCGTGGGATCAAGGCGATAATCAGGCACAACAGTCTTGCCCGTATAGCGGCGCACCTTGTCGAGAATTGCTTGCTTTTGCTGCTCGTCCAGCTCGATTGCAGAGCTGATATGCGCTTCGACAATACCTTTGTACTCGTTGTACTGCGCGTCGAACGATGTGAGTATTTGCGGCAGCTCTGCTTCCCGGGTTTTCTCTACCAGCAGAAGCAGAAAATTCATTGCAAGGATCGAAACTTTGTCTTCGAAAATACTTTTGAGCGCGGCTGCTTTTCTATCAGCGCTGATAATCGGGCTTTTCAGAAAACTGGCAAGCTCGCGCGACACAGCGACCGACACTTTCAGCAGGTCGACATCTTTGCGGACATCATCGAGCACATTGGCTTGTCGAGCAGCGCCGAGCAAGGCCGATGCATAGCGCGAAGCAACGCGGGAGTGGAGCATAAATCACTCTGTATTCAGTCGTTGGAGAAGAGCCCCGGCCTTAGTTGGCGGGCATTTCGGCGATAAACGAGTCGATAAGCCTTTTTTGCTGATTCTGGTCGAGCTTTTCTTTCAGAATCTTTTCGGTAGCCGAAACCACCATAGCCGATACTTCTTTTTTCAGCTCCTGCATAGCTTGGTCTTTTGCACGGCGAATTTCGTCGCGTGCTTCGTCCAACTTTTGTTTTTTTACATGCTCAGCTTCCTGCATAGCAGACTGAATCTGTGCATCGGCTTGGGCACGTCCTTCACGGATGATCTGCATCATCTCTTGCTGTGCCTTGGCCATTTTCTCCTCATTCTCCTTCAGGATTTTCTGCGCCTGGATATTTGCCTGCTCTGCGCGCGTGATCGAATCCTCGATGTCTTTTTCGCGTGTAGAAAGCGCATTTACAATGGGCTTCCAAGCAAACTTGGCAAGAAGGATGAAGAACAGACCGAAGTTGATGAGTGTCCAGAGCATCAACCCGGGCGATATATCCATAAAATTTGGCATAATGCGGATACCCGTAATAAGAGTGAGAGATTTTTACTACCGATTGGTATGTATTCCTCGCTGGAAATACTTACCATTCGGCAGCACGAGATAGTGCTGGATAAAGAACCTGACAGAAGTATCGTACTCCTGCTCACGCAGAAGTACGATACCTATAATCGTCGGATATTAGGCTTTAACAGCGAGAATAACGCAAATCACAAGTACGAACAGAGCGACACCCTCGATAAGAGCAGCGCCGATGATCATCGTCGTGCGGGCATCACCTGCGGCTTCGGGCTGACGGCTACCTGCCTCAAGAGCTGCAGCAGCAAGACGGCCGATACCGGAACCGACGCCGAAAACTGTGATTCCTCCGCCAAGACCAGCAGCCAACCACGCTAAACCAACACTTTCCATTGAAGACCTCCAGTAAAGAGTATGTAGTAAAAAACGGTTATTACAATAGACTGATTAACATTGAATATTTCGTATTATACGTGCTCGATCATTACCGCATGATGCTCGTGGTCGTCGTGTGCATGATCGCCAAGCGCAAGTCCCACAAATACGGCTGTCAGCATCGTAAAGATATATGCTTGCAGGAATACGACCAAGGTTTCGAGCGCATAAATAAAGATAGAGAACGGCGTGGAAACAGCAGCTACAAACGGCGTCTGGAAAAAGAAAATAAGGCCGATGAGCGCTACAAGCACAATGTGCCCGGCAGTCATGTTAGCGAACAGACGTACAGCAAGAGCAAAGGGCTTGGCGAACAGACCGATAATCTCAATCGGTACCATGATAGGTGCCAGCCACCACGGAGCACCACCGAGAAGGTGGTGGAACCATGCGCCAATGCCAGCTTCTTTAATTGCCGTAATATTGATAATAAAGAATGCTGTAATCGCCAATCCAGCAGTCACGCCTATTGCGCCAGTAGCGGAGTGGCCACCCGGAATCAGACCGAGGACATTGAGTACGAGGATAAAGAAAAACAAGCTGAGGAAATATGGAAGGAGTTGCCGCGTTATCCGGTCGCTGCCCACATTGGGCCGAACAATGTTGTCGCGCACATACACTACAAATACTTCTACAGCATTTTGCAGGCCACGCGGCGCCCGGTTCGGGTTTTTCTTGTATTTATTCTTTACCGAGATGAATGCGAGCAGAAGAATGAGCATGCCTACCCACTGGAACACCACAAAGTTCGTCACCGAAAAGTCCAAGCTCGGACGCTCGTGGTCGGCTACGCGAACAGGCTTGTGATGCGCCATCGTGTACAGCCCGGCGTGCTCCATCGCTGTGTGATTAGGATAGACATGCAGGCTGCCCTGGTCTACCAAAATCACGGGAAGTTCGGCAATTCTATAGTTGAACAGCGTTAGCGTATAATGATCGCCGAGCTCTCCGAGCAGATGGTCGAATACTTTATCAGGAGGTACAGATTCGCTCCCCTGCTCGCCGTGTGCTTCCGCGCTGTGATCAGCCGCATGCCCCTGCTGTGCATGCTGATGTTCTGTATCGTTGTCTGCCAGGAGTTTATCCGAATTCATAAAAGAACCTTGTTATAGACATACATAGTGCGGAACTACCAGATTACACTCTGCGCCGTGCCAAGCTTTGCCTGTGTTCGGCTACAAGTACAGTGTATCGTTTGTTGATATACACAATTTCCGCCATCAGCAAGATGAAATACGACACCATAAATGTCAGAGAAAATGCAAGCTGGTGAACACCAACCATTGCCATAAGAACCCAAAACAACACAACTGCCACGCCGAGGCGCAACACCATGGTTCCGAGAATTATCCCGACAAACATGGAAAACTCTTTCTTTGAAGCGAAGTTAACCGACCAGTAGCCAGCCGCCGTATAGAGCACAGCTAACACCAGCGCATACAGCACACCGCTTACTTCAAGGGAAAGTCCAAAGAGACTACCCGACACAAACTTCCTCGCCAAGAAAGAGAATTAATTGTCTTCTTTGTCCGACTTCTGTATGTCTGCTTTCAGTGCCGTGCGTATGAATCTATACATACCGCCAACGGCTCCAACAACGAGAAATACAGCCAGCCAGACGGGAGATGTACCAAATGAATTATCGATATACCACCCTACAAGGCCCAGTACTCCCATGATTGCTACCAGCTCGATGCCAATATTCATCAAAGGACCTAGCTGATTCAGGATCTTTCTGTTGCTTTCTAACGACATTGAGATCCTCCTTGTGCTGTTATACTTGCAGAGGTTGTACCCCTCATGCAATACAGATTGCAAAATTAGCCTTGTTTTGAGTTATAACCAAAAAAAATTGTTCTGTTTGGACAGGCTTTCTAAAATCCGATGTCGCGCAGGCGCTCAGCCAAGGGGTCAGTGTAAATATTGGTGGATTCCCCATAGGTTTCATGTCCCGGCATAAGCAGAAGCGTACCATAGGAGGCAGGATTCATACTGTCGAAATGCGAAGTTGCTATCAGAGTCTCTTCTTCAGGTCGGAAAAAATTGTCGATGTCGTACACAGCTATGCTACAGCCGAACTCCGTTGTGCCCGCATCCTCTAATGGCACTCCCTCAAAACCGAGTAGCCGAAATGGTATGCGTATCTTTACCACATATCCGCTGTCGGTAGGCGAAGCAATCGCGTTGACAAGCGATACCTGGTCGCGCTGGATGTCGTCTAATTCGTCGGTCGAGCTAATTTTTACAGAAGCTGCGAGATTAGTAAAGTTGCCAGGAGTAATAGAAAAAGAAAACAGCCCGGAGTCTGCTGTAGTGCGAAACTCCGTGCGCTTACCTGCCTGCCTCACAAACCGGTTCTCGGAAGTATTCACATCCAGCCAGATTTCTACCCTCTCGGAAGGCTCCCCTTCCTTTTCGGCTGTGATCACTTTGTCGTCGGTGATAGCTATAGAAAAGTAGAGAAATTCTCGGTCATACGCCGATCTGGCTCTCAAGGCAGCATCATCTTCCCCAGACCACCAGTAGGCGCCCTTTGGCACAAAGCGCACCAGATTGCTCACGGCATCCTGTGCATAGCCTTTGTACACCTGGCGATTGCGCGGATAGGAAGGCACTGTGATAAATTCTGTTTTGAACTCCTCCTCGCCCGAACGCGTTTTCTCGTATTTCTCATAGCCGAGCAGCGTCTGGTAGTTCCTGTAGCTCTCGTGTGTCATGTCCCTGTCGCGTGCAGTAAGGAAACTATCGAGCACAAGCAGCGATCCGTTGTCGAAGCGATAGCCCGTCATCGACCAGTGAAACTGCTCGTACTTTTGCAGCACAAAACAACTGTTTTCCTTGATAACCACCCCAACTTCCAGCGGCACTTCTACAAAGGGATAGTTAAAACGCCCGATATTGGTAAGGAATCCGTCGATGTCGGCAAACAGATACACATTCATAATGCTCTTTTTTTCCGATGCCTGGCGGATAGAAAACGCAACATCCACAAAGCCATCACCGGAAAAATCGCCAACATCCCACCCCCATACGCGATAGTCGGTGCCCTGTGGCAACTGCCTTTTTATATCGTCGATGAGCTCTTCGGCAAAATACGGCACCAGCCTCGTTTTGAACTCATCAAAGGTCATGCCTGCCTGAGCACGAGCCTGTCTGGGCACCGCGCACATTAGTAACAGCAAAACAATTGCAGGAAAGAGTCTGGTTTTCACAGGGACATCAGGAATAGTTCGACAACATTGTTATAAGCCGAGCGCTTGATGGCGCAGCAGCGAAAATTCGCGGTCGTGCAGGCGTGCGCCCAGTTGTGAGATTACTTTTGCAGCGGCAGCCGAGCCAAGATGGCCAGCTTGTGCAGGCGTATGGCCGTGCGTAATACCATAGAGAAATCCTGCGGCATAAATATCACCCGCACCAGTGGTATCTACAGGCACCACGGAAACAGCAGGAATATCCCATGTACTGTTGCCAAACTGCACTTTCGACCCCTGCTCGCCTACGGTCATCGCCACATTCGGCGCCGATTCTTGCAGAGCGCGAAATGCTTCAATGGGCGTGGATGCACCTGTAAAAGCCAGCGCTTCAGCTTCATTGCAGAAGATAAGATCGGCTTTGGCTACAGCGCTGCGCAGCCCTTCGCTGAAATACTCCACGATAAAGGCATCAGAGAACGTAACAGCGATTTTTGTACCGTGCTTTTTCGCGTAGTATATCGCGTGCTCGATGGCCTCTGCCCCACTCTGTTCAGAAAATTTGTAGCCCTCAATATACAGCCATTCCGACTTACTTATGGCGTCCTCGGCAATGTGTTCTTTCGAGAATGTGGTGTTTACTGCCAGCGATGTATTAAGCGTGCGCTCGGCGTCGGGCGTAATCAACACAAGGCATGTGCCGGTGGCTTCGTTTTCCATGAGCTCAGCGTGCAGTTCAATGCCCAGCTTCTCAAATTCCGAAGCATAGAATGCACCGTGCTGATCTTGCCCAAGGCGTGTGCCATAGCCTGCTTTTCCACCGAACTGGGCAAAAGCAATCACCGTGTTGGCAGCCGAGCCACCGCTGCACAGAAACGGCTCCTGATGGAGAAACCTATCGAGCAAAGCCTGCTGCTCGCGTGGGCTGACAAGCGCCATCCCGCCTTTGCGAAGGTTCAAACCGGAAAATGTATCGTCGTCTATCTGCAACTGCACATCTACCAATGCATTGCCAAGACCAAAAAGATGCAGAGATTTTGTATTCATCGGTTACTTTGAATAAACAGAAGCAGCGCATACCACAGCGGACAGCGCCTGGACAAAACAGGACGAAATTATCGTAAGCTCATCTACAGCATCATTACCATAATGTGCTGCACAGAAGACGTCAGGAGAGTTCGATAATTTTTTCGCATAGCTCACCAAATTCCATACCAGCCGCAGCCCCCGCCTTGGGAAACAGGCTTTGCGACGTCATGCCAGGCAGGGTATTTACTTCTAAGCAGAACGGTAAATGTTCGTCGTCCATGCGGAAATCAACACGGCAGTAGGCACGGCAACCAAGAGCTTCATAAGCCGATTCGGCGAGGTTCTGCATAAAATCAGTATCCTGGTCGAGTAGATCAGCCGGGCAGACATATTCGGTATGCCCCTTCGTGTACTTGTGCTGGTAGTCGTAAAATCCATCGTGCGGGATAATTTCCACCACGGGCAGAGCTTTGCCGCCGAGCACGCCTACAGTAAACTCGCGCCCGGGAATAAATTGTTCGATAAGGGCAAGAGAAGAAAAGCGCAGAGCTTCGCTAATTGCGCGGCGAATATCAAGCGGGTCGCCACTTTCTACAATAGTCACTCCCACCGTAGAACCTTGGTCGTTGGGCTTCACTACGACCGGCCCGTTGAAGTGGTCGACGATAGCACCGCAGGTTTCGTCGTCGTTCGATGCAGCATTGATAGCCATGCCGTCGGGCGTAGAAATAGCATGCGCCTGCATCAGGCGTTTTGCCATCACTTTGTCCATAGCAAGAGCGCTCGCAGCCATACCGCTGCCAGTGTAGCGTATGCCGCGCATTTCCAGCAGAGCTTGGATATAGCCGTCCTCGCCGTATTTGCCGTGCAATCCGAGAAACGCAATATCCACATTGTCGAGAGCTCCCGACTGCACACATTCTACCATCGACCATGGGCCGAACGATTGAAGTTCTTCCATTGTCACCTCGGCGTCGGCTGTAGCTCGTATATCGTCGAGAGTAATCACACACTGAGCGCCGCGAGCGGGATCGATAAGTGTCACCGTATGGCCGCGTTCCTGGAGCGCCTGTGCAACTGCCTGGCCGCTTACAAAAGATACATTGCGTTCGGGAGAAATACCGCCGAGAAGTACTGCTATGTTCATAGTGTTCTGTGAGGATGCTGTGAAAGGAATACAAGGCAAACCGCAGGCAGCTATTTGCCTGAAGAGCGACAAAGATACGATAAAAACGCAACAACGGGCAAGCGATAGAGCATGGAGAGCCGGAACTCGACAGCCTATGCCGCCTGCTGAGATTCGTCGTATAATCGCCGCAGAAGTTTTACATCTTCCCATGTAGCAGCTTTCCACTGCGGATTTCGCAGCAGTGCTGCCGGATGGTAGGTAGCTATAAGCGTAGCCCCCCGATATTCAAGCTGCTTGCCGCGTATATCGCCCATCCGATGGTCGGAGCGCAGCAAGGTATTGACAGAAGTAAGGCCAAGCGCAAGAATAAATTTGGGCTTGATGAGTTCCATTTGTTTGAACAAATACGGCTCGCAGGCGTCCACTTCGTCGGCCTGAGGACGCCGGTTGCCCGGCGGGCGCGACTTGATAATATTAGCGATAAATACTTCGTCGCGGGAGAGATTGATAGCCGCGAGAATTTTTGTGAGAAGCTGTCCTGCCCGCCCTACAAATGGCTTGCCCGAAGCGTCCTCGTCGGCACCCGGCGCTTCGCCGATTACCATGATATCCGCATGAGGGTTGCCCGTGCCAAACACGAACTTTGTGCGCGTTTCCCACAGGCGGCACTTGCGGCAATCCTGAAGTAGTTGTTCCATCACTTCCAAGCTCGGCGCTTCTCGCCATCCCGCAGGCTCGCCGGGCAGCAAAATATCGCCGGGGGATTCCGCCGCAGACTCGCCCTGTACAGGCTCTTCCACTTTTTGCTGATCTATTATTGGTATAGCTTGCTGTGCGGCACGCGCTGTTGCGGCCTGTGTGTCCACATACCGCGTGTCGCCAAACAGGTCTTTCTGCTGCTCTACGTACTTTTTTGCTTTTGCCATGAGTTGCTGTAGTTCATTCATAATGTGCGGTTCTGTATCCGTGTTCGTGTGTCTGCCAGTTCCTGCCCGCTCTGCGGTGTTAGCCGCACTCTGTGTATATTCGCGGCCTGCACAAGCATCGGGCTAATAGCTTTGTGCTGATGCACACCGATTATGATAACAAACGGGCAAAAGTTATGGAAAAGACTTGCAACTACCAATTGATAGTGCTCTGTTGCCTGCTTTTAGTTTCGTGCTCGGGCAGCACCACCACTACTCCCGTCGTGTATTCCGGCACAATTGCACACCCAGATCGCCCGCAGTCCATTGTGCTGATAGGCGATACCCAAGCTACTGGATGGGTAGAGTTCTGGCGCGAAAGCAACGACGATGTAAGAAAAGCAATCTTAGATAAAGTCGCGGAGGAAAACCCGGCGCTCATCCTGCATGTTGGCGATGTCGTGTTCTATGGCTCGGGCAGCAGCCACTGGGAAGAGTTCGACAACAACGCACAGGAAATACGGAAGCGCGGCATTCCAATCTTTCCAGTGCTTGGCAACCACGAGTATTTTGGCAATAACGCCACGGCACAGGCCTACTTTTTCAGTCGATTTCCGGCTGCCGACCACCAGCAGTGGTACTCCTTTCGCTTCGATTCGCTGGGGTTTATTCTGCTCAATTCTAATTTCAGCGAACTGACCGACGACGAGATCCACAGCCAAAACGCATGGTATTCCCGCGAACTGGCAAAGCTCCAGGCAGATTCTTCCGTATCGGCCATCATTACCGCATGCCATCACCCGCCCTTTACCAACAGCACCGTGGTAGACGGCGACGCCGATGTGCAGAGCTATTTTGTGTCGGAATTTACTGATAACCGCTATACTAAAACGAAGCTGTTTGTCACCGGCCATTGCCATAGCTATGAACACTTTGTGCACAATGGCAGGCATTTTTTAGTAACTGGCGGCGGAGGTGGCCCCCGGCAGGAAGTAGACACAACACAAGCACACAAGTATCGCGATCTCTATATCGGCGCGCCTATTCGACCGCTGCACTTTTGTACGCTTACCCGCGAGGGTAGCGAACTTCTCATACAAATGAAGTGTGTAGACAAAGGCACCGGCAACTGGACGGTAGGCGATACATTTAGAATACAGTAAGTACCAATGCCAAAGTTCTGTTGCCTTCGGTCTCCGATTTCCGCTTTCTCTCCGCACCGCGCTGCACGTCCGCCGCGTGTTGTCCGCTCTTCAGCGCCCTTGCTGCGCACGACATTGGGGCAGCCGAAAAGCGGATTTGCGACCGGTGACAGCGGCAGAACACACGAACAGCACGCCCGTGCCACATCGCTTCCACAGCATCATCTATAACCAGCGAGCGGATGTACGATGCGCCTATGCACACTCCTTTTGCAGAGCTTCTATCTGCTGCATCCACAAGGTGTACTGTGCATCGCTGGGCATGCGCCAGTCGCCGCGCGGAGAAAGCCCCACACTACCTACTTTGGGGCCATCCGGCATAGGCGAGCGCTTGAACTGCTGGGTAATAAAGCGGCGGAAGAACACAGCCATCCACTTCAGGATAACTTCAGCGCTGTAGATATCGGCAAAAGCCAGAAGTGCGAGGAAAAATATCTTGCGCGGAGTGTACTGCAAGCGCACGGTATTGTACAGAAAAAAGTCGTGCAGTTCATACGGGCCAATCGTGTCCTCGGTGTGTTGTTCCAGCGTATCGTTGGCACCAAGCGGCAGAAGTTCGGGCGACACTGGTGTATGGTACACATCCAGCAGAATACGCGATGTCTCCCCCTCGAATTCCGATTCGGAGCACCAGAGCACAAGGTAGCGCACGAGTGTTTTAGGAATGCCTGCATTCACGCCGTACATCGACATCTGATCGCCGTTGTAAGTACACCATCCAAGCGCCAGTTCGGAGAGGTCGCCAGTGCCGATCACAATGCCGTTCACTTGGTTGGCAATGTCCATCAGTATCTGCGTGCGTTCGCGCGCTTGGGCATTTTCGTAGGTAATATCGTGGACATTCTCGTCGTGGCCAATATCGAGGAAGTGCTGTCGTACAGCCGGGCCGATAGCAATAGAGCGCAGCGTTACCCCCAATTGCTCAGCGAGCTGCACTGCATTATTCTTTGTGCGTTCGGTTGTGCCAAAGCCCGGCATCGTGACGGCGATAATACCTTTGCGGTCGAGCCCGAGCTTGTCGAATGCCTTGATAATAACAAGAAGCGCGAGCGTGGAATCGAGCCCACCGGAAAGTCCAATAACCGCCGTAGCAGCATTGATCTGCCGCAGACGCCGGGCGAGCCCAGTTGTCTGAATAGAAAAGATTTCGCGGCAGCTCACAGAGCGTTGCTGCTCGCTGGCGGGCACAAACGGCGTAGCGGCAAGCGGGCGATGCAATACAGGGCTGCCAGCACTCGCCGAGCGCCGGGGCAGCGCAAAGGCAACGATGCGGAAAGACTGCGAGGGCCGCGCTCCTGCCATCGTATTATTCCTAATACGCTCGTGCACAAGGCGCTCTACATCTACATCAGCTATAGCTATTTGCGTATCGAAGCAAAAGCGTTCGGTCTCGGCCAGTAGCGTCCCGTTCTCGGCTATGAATGAATGACCTGAAAAGACAACATCCGTGGACGACTCGCCCGCACCGGCACCGGCGTAGACATACGCTGCAAGACAGCGCGCCGACTGCCCTACCACAAGCGACATGCGGTACGGAGCTTTGCCGAGCAGTTCATTGCTGGCTGAAAGGTTCAGCAGCACAGTAGCACCGCTCAGAGCCATTGTACTGCTGGGCGGCAACACCGACCACAAATCCTCGCATATTTCAATACCTATGGTGCAATCGGGCATGGAAGCAGCGCGGAACAGCAAATCGGCACCAAAGGGCACCATGCGCCCGAGCACTTCTACCTCGCTCACTGTGCGTTCGAGCTCCGAGGAGAACCAACGTTCTTCGTAGAATTCGCCGTAGTTCGGCAAATGGCGCTTTGGTACAATACCCTGTACTTCGCCGCCAGACACAAAGGCAGCACAATTGAACAAACGCCCCGACGCGACGATTGGCAGGCCCACGACAAGAGCAATCGGCTTTTCGGCGGTGTATTCTATGATACGGCTCAGCGCTTCTATCACACCATCGAGTACAACCGACTGGTGGAACAAATCAGCACAGGTGTACGCGCTCAGCCCGAGCTCAGGAAACAGCGAAACATCGCAGCCCGCTTCCAAAGCGCGGTCGGCTGCACGGAGAGTTTCTGTAGCGTTGAAGGCGGGATCGGCTACGCGTACTTCGGGGGAAATAGAAGCAATACGCACATAGCCCAGCGAATGGAAATCGAATACCATAGACTTTACTGAAGATGGGACAACACACGCGGCACCGGCAACCGTGTACATACCGCGACTGCACAAATATACGAATCTTCCGGCAACCGAATGGCCTGATCAAACGCGGCACGGTTCTATACTTGTGCCACAAGCCCCGGCTGAAAACCCTCTACCGGGTTGTCGGTGTAACCGCGTGGATTGGAGAGAATGCGCGTCGTGCCAATGTCGTAATCCACTGCGTAGTGCGTATGGCTATGCACCCAGAGCGCAACGCCTGAGCTGGCTGCAAATGTGTCGAGCGCCGAGGCATAGGCAGGAGCAAGTTCGCTAGTGCGATACACATGGCGAACAGATCGAAGGCTTGGTGCAAGGAAAATTTCATGGTAATCTCTGTGTATTCTGCACCGAATACTTTTTTACAGGCCGACGTATTTTTTCCGAGGAATAACAGTATTTTGCGCCCTTCTAACCCATTGGCATGCGGCAATGAGCCGCTGCGAGCCTAGCTTTGATACGTTCTATCTACACAGCTATGAAAACAATACTTATGGCCCTGAGCTTCTGCGCGGCAACTACCTGCGCCTATGCACAAATTCCTGCTGTAACAAGCGAAGGAGAAGAAGTACTGCTATACAACGACGGGACATGGAAATACGCACAGGATCATAGTCGGAAAACAAGCGAACCGGCGATCAATCCTACGCCTTTTTCCAAAAGCAGCGACGCGACGTTTCAGGTAAAAAGCAAAAAGCTCCCAGTAGGCGTATGGCTGAACGCTAAAAAATGGAGCTTTGAGAAATCGGGAGCCGACGAAGCATCCGAATACACGTTTGAACTCCGCAACGAAGACGCCCGCGCTATTATGATCACAGAAAAGTACGAAATGCCTCTCACTACGCTTCGGGATCTCGCAATCAAGAACGCCAAAGAAGCTGCGCCAGATATTCAAGTAGTGCAAGAGGAATACCGTACTGTCAACGGCATTACCGTCTTGTGTATGCAGATGAACGGCACTATCGAAGGTATAAAATTCACGTACCTCGGCTACTATTTTTCCAACGAGTCCGGTGCTGTACAGTTCCTGAGCTACACATCGCAAAACCTTTTCGCCTCTTATCGGGAAGAGATGGAACGGCTTCTCAACGGATTTGTGCTTACCAAGTAACCTGTGGCTTGCAGTATTGGCATTGCGCTTGGACTCTTGCTTATTTTTGCGGGACTTATCCGGGGTTCATACAAGGCAGTAGGCAGGCTTCACCATGCTCCCGAGCAGTGCAGCTCGCACAGTATGCCCGTGAGCATCGCAGCCGCAAGCTAGTTGTTATCAGCAGGCAGAGCAACCATATCGGCAGGCAGCGTAATAACAAAGGTAGCTCCTTCACCCGGCTTCCCCTCGGCGCGAATAGTACCGTGGTGGCTCTCTACAATTTTTTTGCAAATTGCGAGCCCGATGCCCGTACCTTCGTAGTCGAATCGTCCGTGCAGTCGTTCAAAAATATCAAAGATTTTTTCGGCGTATTCTGCCGCAAAACCAATACCGTTGTCCTCTACATACATTCTGTACATAGCTCCGGACGGATACGTACTATCTGCGCGAAGGTATTCCGATCTTACGCGGATTTCTGGTGTCTCGCTGGTGTTAAATTTAAGACTGTTGGCCAAGAGATTTTGGAAGAGCTGTCGCATCTGAGTGGGGCGGGCTCGAACCACTGGCATGTACCCCAATTCTACCCGCGCTTTTCTGGCTTCAACGGCAGGCTCCAGATCGCTGATGATATCGGCCACGACAGCGCTGAGATCGATATCCTCCACAGCTTCCGACACTCTACCAATTCCAGAGAAAGCCAGCAGATCGTCGATGAGCTTCATCATCCGGCGCGACGCACTCTGTATTCGCTCGCTGTACTCTCTGTTCCGCTCGTCTGATCCCGTGCCGTTCAGCAGTCGGTCGCTATAGGTCGAAATTTTCCTCAGCGGTTCACGCAGGTCATGCGAAGCTATTGAAGCGAACTGCTCAAGCTCCAGATTCTTTTGTTCGAGCAGCTTTGCGTACTGGCTCAGCCGGTCTTCGGCAAGTTTACGCTCGCTGAGGTCGCATGTTACTTTCGAGAATCCTGTCACCGCTCCACTTGCGTCGTGCAGAGCTGTGATCACCACCCTGCCCCAGAACTTCGTTCCATCCTTTCGCAACCGCCAGCCTTCGTGTAGTACCTTGCCCTGCTCTAATGCGCTTTTTAAAAGCGACTCAGGAAGCCCCTGCACCCTCTCTTCCTCTGGATAAAAAAGGTGGAAGCTTTTCCCGATAATCTCTTCGGGCTTATAGCCTTTTATTTTTTCGGCTCCACGATTCCAGTTCTGCACAATACCCGAGGTATCCAACAACAAAATGGCATAGTCCTCTACTTCACTTACCATCTGCTGGTACTGTTTATCATCTGCGATATTGGCAGTGTTATCGTTATTGTTTGCCATGAGCATATCCTCTTACATCACCGCTATGGCGCATCTCTATTCATAGCAATGGATCGAAAGCACGAAGGTATTTTTTCTTATATGCCAGTTGCCAGGATGTACATTTCAGCACGATGCCGATACCTTTACCTTTACCTTACACGTATGTACATGTCTGCCAACTTCTACTGCTGCAAGATGTTTCATACGTAAACCACTCGCACTCCCCGGCGCTTGCTTAACTACGACACACCGTGGATCGCCTCTTTCAGCTATGGCTGATGAATAACCTTTACAATAATTGTGGGTCTGCAATATCTACAACTTTGAACTGGCTTTCCGGCAGCGCCGTTCGCCCAGTGGTTGCAAGGTACTCATCTACGGCATTCCTGCCAATAGCTATCACGCCCGACCCAGCCCAGTGCCTGTCTCTCCCCGCTTTTTTGACGCCCGATATCCAGTATTCATCACCGCTTTCTACCTCATAGTAGTTAGCGTAGACGCCAGCGCCCTTGAGCGATCTGAACGCCAAACCGTTGAAGTACAGTGTCTTGCCGGTTTTGGAGAAAAATACATGGCCTATCCACGCCTCTCCTTTGTCGTTCTGGCCAGATTTGTGTTCTACATACATCATTCTGCTTTTCATGGCATAGCTCCATTCATGGTGTACAATACTGGTAGTAGTTCGTGGGCACGGGTAGCTCCGGCCTGAGTTTCTGTCGCTGTCACCGGGCGCAACTCCTCCACTTGGCTATTCGACCTCAACCGCAAAGGTTGCAGGCACCAACAACGCCAATTCGACGGAGATATACAAATAGTTTGTTGATAGAGCATAGAACAGCACTGCACCACTTCCTAACAGCGAGAGGCGGATGAACACCACCAAGCGGCGTTGCGACCGGCGACAGCGACGCCCGGTAGAGCCGTCCGGTTAGGGCGGCTCGATGCAGCGACGCCCGTGCCACAATATCCCATGATCATAGTGGCACACCATGCTTTTTATCGACCTTATGCAGCTTCGACCGCCGCGATATCTACTTCTACGTTTTCCTCAAAGCCCAGCATGGCATTGAGCAACACTGCTTTTTGAAAACTGGGCAGATCATGCGTGTGAATATCGGCTGTATGCAGCACGCCTTGTTCTATAAGCGAATCCACGCGCACACCGCGCAGCAATGGCCGTGCGGGTGTGTACCACTGCTCGCCGTCGTAGAACGCGATACTGCTAAAAGATGTGTCGGTGATCCGTGTACCTTGCACAATCAGCACATCGTCGCATGTTCTCCGCTGGCTGTACAGCAGGCCGAGCGCAGCACGGTTGGCATACTTGTGTGCGTAGTCGAGTTCCGGCGGAGCCTGCACAAGGCGCAGGGAGCGAACACGGCGGGGCACGTAGGGAAGAAATTCTACAGAGCGAACATCTGTGTCGTACAGCACGCGGCATTTATACACGGCATCGGTCAGGCCGGGTGGTATGGCGATAAGTTCCTCTACATTCCAGCGTTCGGCAGCCCCAAACAGCTCAAAGCGCGAGCGATTCATCCGGCGGTTGTGCCAGCTTGCAAGTGCCAGTTGGCGGCGCACCACACATATGCTTTCAAGCAACAGGCACATATATTTTTTGTATCATTTCTTCGTATTCAGCGTGGGCATTGCTGGACGCCGTTATTCCGCCACCGCTTTTAAACACGAGTTGTCCATCGACATTTTCCACAAAGCGTATCATAACGCCGCTGTCGAGCACTTCGCCATCGAAGCAGCCAAACACGCCAGTGTAATACCCGCGCTCGTAGATTTCTGCGCCGCGAATAATCTCCACAGTCTTCTTTTTCGGCGCACCGCTTATCGATCCGGCTGGCAGCAAACTCATCATAATATCGCCGAGCCGCGCGGGATAGTCGCTGGGCAACGTGCCTGTAATCTCCGAGCTCACCTGCAAAAGGTCGCCCCGATTGGTGTGGATTGTGTCGATATAGCGAAAGCGCTCTACCTGCACATTGTCCGATACAATCCCGAGATCATTGCGAATAAGGTCTACAATGGTATAGTGCTCTGCCAGCTCCTTCGGGTCGTGCAGGATGATTTCTTCTGCCCCTGGAATGGATGCATCAATTGTGCCTTTCATCGGAAACGACGAGATACGCCCATCGCAAATCCGCACAAAACTCTCTGGCGACAGCACAGCAAACTGATCGGCGAACAGTAGCTTGTACATCGCTTTGCCACTAGCGTAGATATCGGCCAGTGTTAGATTGGTTTCTACCGGCGTTGGAAATGTAAGATTGACGAGATAGGAATTGCCCGACCGCAGATTGTCCATCACATACCGAAAACTGCGCTCGTACACATCAAACTCTACAGGCTCCGGCTTCCAGCGAATAGCTGCGGGCACATGCGGCAAAGCGGGATACTCGTGGTTTGAAGTACCTCGTATGGCAAACAGAACGCCGTGCTTACTCGCTTCTTCTATAGGAAGAACCACTGGCTTCTGCATATCGAAATCAAAAACAAAGACAAACGGACGACCGCGCTTTCCGTAGTCGTTCATCAGGCGTCGCGCCTCGTGTGCAGTCGTGTACATCAATAAATGAATGAGTCTGTTACAATGCGAATGCTCTTCCTGCGTATTTTGCATCATTCTCAATCGCAGGACACGCAATATACGGTTTTGCAGCGACCGGTACAGCACCGCTCGTCCAAAATCCACAGGAACAGCAATGGCAACCCGGCTTGTAATTATCGACAACAATGATTCCTTTACTTACAATCTCGTGCAGACAGTAGCCAGATACAACTGCCGTGCTGTTGTGCGCTCGCACTACTCTTTTGCACTCGCAGAAGCAAAAGACTTCGACAAAATTATTTTTTCTCCTGGGCCCGGCACTCCCGACGAGTACCCGATTATGGCTCAAATATTAGAGCAGTACGAGCAATCCAAAAGCATTCTGGGAGTGTGCCTCGGGCACCAGGCTATTGCCATGCATTATGGAGCGAGTATTACAAACCTCGCGGGAGTGTACCACGGACAGCGGCGGCGCATCGACATACTCGACACCGCCGAACCACTATTCGCCGGGCTACCGAGTTCTACTGCTGTGGGCCTGTATCATTCGTGGGCCGTAGTACCCGGAAAATTTCCCAACGATCTGCGTATCACGTCTGTTTCGGAGGACGGTATCATCATGAGCCTTGCCCATACTCGCTATGATATACGCGGAGTGCAATTCCATCCCGAGTCGATTATTACCGATCTGGGGCAGCAGATGCTTGCCAATTGGCTCAAACACTGACTGCCGGGCACAGTCGTCTTCGCCGTAGCATCCGAACGCTGTCATTGGCCACGCAACACTATGAATACAAACACATATACAGCCAGTATCTCGTACTATGTCGCTGTGGCAGGGGTGCCTTCTGGCGACTACATCGAGGCCAAGCGCAAAGCAGAATTATCGCAAGAACAATGTACAAACGAAGCGACCAACGACAGTGGCGAACCGGGCGGAACAAAGGCGCCCGTGCAACAAATACTCTTACGATAAAAATTTCAGGCAGCCCTTATGACCAGTATGAAGCTATGGCATCTTGAAAATTTCAAAGTTTTCAAAAAGCTGCCCCGCGCTGATGTCATGAAAATAGAACCACTTACAAGCATGACAAGTTATCGAAAGTCATCGGTAGTCTATCTACCCGACACCGACCTAACCAACATCTATTTTCTGAAAATGGGCCGGGTACAGATAAGCAGAATCAACGACAGTGGCGAAGAGATTCTCCACACGGTGTTATTTCCCGGCGATATTTTCGGTAGGCTTCCCTATATGGAGGCTGCACCCGCTGGCGATATGGCTCTGGCTACTGAAGCATCTCTTATCTGCACAATGCAATCTTCAGCCTTCGAGCAACTGCTTTCCCTGAATATCAGGCTGAACACCGAAATAATAAAGCTTATCGGGTGGCGCCTACGCAAAATCGAACGGCGCTTTGAGGACTTTGTCCATCGCGATGCCAAAACACGCATCATAGAGTTCCTCCGCGATTTTGCTGCTGAATACGGCAGCTATGTAGGCAGAGAAGTATTTATCCCGATTGGCCTCTCTCATCGGGAAATTGCTATTCTCACGGCCACATCGAGGCAGACAGTGACCACTGTGCTCAACAGCTTGCGTTCCCAAGGGACAATAGACTTCAGCAGGCGCAAAATTATCATTCGCGATATAGCATTGTTTGGCCTTTAAAACGCTTAATTGTCATGCAGACGACAACATCTATTGCTGTTCTTGTTCATCTTGGAAAGAAATGTATGTCTCTTTCTATTGTACTATCCAGCAGAGGATTATATGACAACAAGAACTGCTTTTACGCGCCTTTCTTTTCTTCTATGCTTTGCTATTGCTGTATCGGCTTGTTCCGACGACGATAACACAACGAACACAACGCCTGAGGAATTCACGGCACAGAGCAGCAATTTTGCAGGCTTTCGTTCCTGGGCACAGACGATCACACCGCAGCACGGGCCTGATCCGGGAGGCTTTCTTCACGATGCTCATGCAGCCAACGACGACAACATGACGCGCTACATCTACGTGAACAACGCCTCTGCAACGCGTAATTCCAGCGGAAATTACCCCAACGGTACGATCTTCGTCAAGGAGATGAAAATGAGCGACGGCTCCAGCGCAGGTGTCCTCGCTATGGTCAAGCGCGGCGGTTCATTTAACTCCGGCAACAGAGGATGGGAGTGGTTCATGCTCGACTCTGCGGGCACGATCCAAGATCGCAGTGCCACACTGATGAACGGCCTGTGCAATGGCTGCCATGTAGCGGCATCTGCCAAAGATTTTGCCTTTACCAAGAACTAACCAGCTACCAGCATTTACATCCAAGCAGTATCAGCATTCTTCGGCATGGCAATCCAGCCGGGGAATGCTGACTTTATTTCGCACTGCTGCGAGCCGCCTTCTTTCATCAAATCGCAACATAGTAGGGATTTCCGACGCCCCCCATACTTTACCGCTCCACTACCACAGGAGTTACAAATCTGCAATCACGCTTTTTTCTCTTTTCACACAAACAAAATCAGTTTTTTTCATGGAGCAAAATTTGTACTTTCGCGGCTGAAGTTCATCATTAACTTTTCTCAACCAGAGCTTCATTTCTGTACCGTTTGCCGTTTCCTGCTGGTAGTTCTTTTGAATTAGCCTACTGCACTTGCTTACACATAACCAACCGGCAACGCGGCAGACACATGTAATTTCATTAACATATCACTACGACAGAAAGCGCGCACTGGGAAGCGCTCATCAACTGTCGATATTTTATTGGAGGTCACCATGAGACTTCTCCTGCATTTACACACACGCCCGGGCACAGTGCTACCGGCACATTACAATTCCGCACTCTCAGCGGGGATTCCCTCACTTCTTCGCTTCGATTCCGGTATCTTTGCCGATTACCTACAGGACATTGGTCTTGCTGTGAACAGGCCGTTTTACAATTTGTTCAGTTTTGCTCTGCGATTCAACCGCATGCAGTTCGAGGGGGATTACATACGCATGCTCGACCCGTTTGCCGAGCTGCACATTTCGCTGCCTCTTATCGGGGAATTCATTGCGGCTGTTGCTCTGGACACCATCGAAAAGCGCCAACTACACATTGGCTCGGCATCCTTCGAGATAGGCAGTGCCGAAATTCTTCCCGAGCCCGATTTTAGACCCAACATGCGATTTACGCTTCTCTCCCCGCTCGTACTATCGGTACAGCGCAGGCAACAGGGATCGCTGTATCGCTACTATCTGAGGTCCGAAGACACTGAGGAAATCAATCACGTACTCACTGCGGACCTCGCTGCAAAATGCCGATTGCTTACAGGAAGAACCCCGCGCAACGCATCGGTAGAGCTTATCTGGGATCAGGGCTATCTTCTGCGGCGACAAAGGGTGACACGGCGGGTACTTATGGAAAAGCGGCACGGACATCAGGACAACATCATAGGAATCATGGCACCATTCGAGTTGTGCGGTTCCCCCGATCTCATTCAGGCTGGCTACGAATGTGGTTTTGGCGAGGAAAACGCTCTTGGTTTTGGCATGGCAAAGGTTTTGGAAGAGAATACCCGAGGGAAAGCAGCATCGGCGCACAGCTATCGGCAGGCAGAAAGTAACCACCGGCGGAAAGATTTATTTTGGTAATCGCTCTTTTCTGTCTTAAATTTGTAGTCTCTACGGCTCGGCGTGTAGCGCAGCCCGGTAGCGCACTACTTTGGGGTAGTAGGGGTCGTGGGTTCAAATCCCGCCACGCCGACAACATATGAGCTTATGCAAAAGAGGGTGTACAGCAATGTACACCCTCTTTTGTTTTTTAGGTTCAGAGCAAACACATCCGAACTAAATGGTTACAATGAAGTCTTTTGAGATTGATCTTCTCCAACAAAAGCGTAGTTGTTATTACGTTCAGAATTATTCATAGCCGATCTCCTCCATGTCAGCCCTTAATTCTTCCATAGATATATCAGCGTTCAGCATATTAAGGATAGCTGGTGTCAAAGGTCGGTGACTATAGATATGCTCAACGGCCTCGATGTCCACCTCTTTTTCGTAATACTCTTCTGCAAAATCTCTATAGGTATCAGCTCGGCTATCCAGTATGGACAACAGACCCTGCGACCCATCGGGATCGTCTCCCGCAGGATAACAGATTTCGCCCGCTTGCCAGGATGAGTCGATATGTCTCCGCCAGTAACAGAAGGTAATATCCTGCATTGAAAAAGCCGGTTCGGAAAGGAAGCCTGAAAATTCATCTGGCACACCGTCCAGAATGCCCGGCCAGATCTTGCCGGAATTGGTAGCATAGGGACTCATAGGTGACTCGTGATCGAATCCCTTGATAATAGCACCATGCTGGTTGAATACAATGAAATATTCATCGCCTGAACCGTTTCGCATGGAGGCCATCATCTCGCCTTTGCCCCATTTGGAGTTAAAGGAATAATATCGATCTTCCCATACAGGCGATAGTATGGCATCCAGCATTGCTAAAGATTGGGAGAGTTTTTTTAGCGATTTAATATCCGGCAGCAATTGCTTATGTAGTACCATAAGATTAACTATTCAAGTTTATCAGAATTCTGTCTCAAGCAAAGAACGATGTTTTTTCAATCAATCTTTGGCTTTATTATAATGAGGAAGTTGAACTAAAGCAATGAAGTTGCCTATAGTTGTTGAACAGAAGAATATTGAAAAGAAGAATATTGAAAAGAAGAATATTGAAAAGAAGAAGACTGAAGCAGTCGACAATGGGCAAAGATACGTGAAAGCAAGAAATTGTGCGATACGTTAGTATAGGCAGCCGCGCCCCGGCAGTAAAAGTTCCAGAGTATCCTTGAAGCAATACTTTACTGCTTCAGTATATCGCGAAGCTCAAAGGATCGGTCTTTTTCAAGATATGCTGATCCTCGGAAAAACTTGGAGTGCTATCGCAAGACACGTAAATTAGATGTACCATTCACAGCGGGGTTGCCAATAGTTTCGCTTTTTGCAGAACTGGCTATGTGCGCTTCTGTCGTTGTTCCGGCTACAGCCTCTGCACCGCGCTGCATACCCACAGCGGGGTTGTTCGACCTCTATCGCGATGGAGATGCGACAGGTGCCGGTGACAGCAGTGCCCTTGCGCCATATGTGGCCGAATACTGGACAACATTTGTGAAATTTGCAAATTATGAACGTTTGTTGATGGATATGATAATGCAAGTCAAGCATTCATGCCGCCTTTTTCTATTGCCTTTGATACTCCTGACTACTGTGTGCTGTTCACCCCAAGCATCGATATCGGTAGATCGTTCCCGGCAAAGGACAGACCTGCAAAAAGTCTTTGCTATTCAACATGTACAGATCATCCCAATGACTTCTGGAACCGATATACTGGCAGATGCTACAGTGATTATTGAACATGGAAAGATCTCGTCTCTCAACGGGCCTGTTCCTGATGGTGCCGAGATCATTGACGGCAAGGGGAAATGGCTTATTCCGGGGCTTATGGATATGCACGTGCATGTGCTAACAGATGGGCATTTTAATGCAACATATCCAACACGTGTTGCTGCGATTTTTACCAGTACACAGGATATCATGACGCCTTTTGTTGCCAACGGTGTGACAACCATATTTGAACTGAACTCAAAGGCCGGACACTTCGGTCAAAGAAATGAAATTTTAAGAGGGGATGTGATCGGTCCGCGTATGGCTCTCGCAGCATTGATCGAGGGAGGGAATGAGTCTGCCAGAATTGCAAATACACCTGCGGACGGACAACAAACTGTTCGTATGGCCAAAGCAGAGGGATACGAGTTCATCAAAGTGTATTCGCATCTCAATATTGAGACCTACAAGGCCATTGTTGATGAGGCAGAGAAACAGGGAATGAAAGTCGTTGGGCACATTCCAAACGCATTTCAGGGAAAAATAGAAGAGGCATTTGTACCTCATTTTGGAATGGTAGCACATGCCGAAGAGCTGGCAAAACAAACAAAAGATCGTAGCGATCAAGATGCACAACGTTTTGCGAAGCTCGCTCACGAAAATGGCACATGGCTATCTCCAACTTTAATAGTACTTGAGCGGACTGCGGATCAAGCCCGTTCCCTCGACAGCATTCGCAATCTTCCGGGTTTCCAATATGTCCACCCTCTTCTGCAAAGTAAGTGGCTCACGGCAAACCAACACAATCGAGGTACCAGTCCAGAACGTGTTGCTCGTTTAGAAAAAATCATTGAATTCAACAAGCGATTGGTAAGAGCTTTCAAGGAAGCCGGTGTTCCGATTGTCGCAGGAACAGATGCAGGATCGTCGGGTGTAATCTGGGGGTTCTCACTTCACGACGAGCTCGAACTTTTAGTTGAAGCTGGACTCACACCTGAAGAGGCGCTTGCTTCAGCTACACGTCTACCGGCTACATGGCTTGGTATTGACAGCGTAGTTGGAACCGTTGAAGTTGGAAAATATGCAGACCTTGTTCTGCTTGATGAGAATCCTATACAAGATATAAGGAATACACGAAAAATTTCCGGCGTTTTTGTAAACGGTCGATGGCTCGACAAAGCAACAATCGACGATATGCTTTCCGACCTCGCAAGGCGCAATAATGCCGCAAAGTTAGAATGGGACTGGAGCAAAAGAGGGGAATACTAAAGAGCAATCGACCTTCGCACTCAATGCCAGACTCTCATACACATCCTCATACTTCACACTGCGCCACAATCGCTCGATAAACACGTTTCGATAAACACGTTGTCAATGCCCGCTGCGATGAATGGACTGTGGAACGCACACGCGCCGGGCTGGAAGTTGCAAGGCAACTCGGACGACGTGGGCGGACGCAAACGGCAGATGACTGATACCAAGATTGAAAGGACATACCAAACAAATCCTTACCGAGGCTGCTGCATTTGTTCGATGGCGCTCCATCCTTCCGGCGTAATACCCATAATCTCGGTGGCAACACCCAGCGTTTGGTAAGTGTCGAAGAAAGCCATTCGCGCAATTGGATGATCCACTTGGCTGATGAGCGCATAACCTTGTTCGCGAAGATCGCCGGCGACCCGCTCGAAATCGCTCACCGGCAAGCGGAAAGCAAGGTGCTGAGTGCCGCCTGCGGGATACTTGGCGAGGTAGTCATGGAACATGCTTTGGCCAGAAATAGGCTGGATGAGTTCGATGAAAGCGCCCCCGTTATAGGTCTGTGTGGTGAGCCATTCGCCAGCTATGACCTTACCATAATAGGTCATAGACAGATCCTGCGCACGTATATGTTGCGGTTGGGGAAAACCAGCGATACCCAAGGCGCTCGCAAGGAATTTTACGGCGGCGTCAATGTCCGGTACTACCCAACCGATTTGTGCGAGTTCGAGTCCGGCGATAGTGTTGTTGATACTGCTCATAGTTGGTTGCTGTTACGTTACTGAATGACGAAGAATCTGTAAAGTACTTCCACTTTGGAGCTTCTCTTTTTTCGTTCCATACGACTATCACGATACTGAGTCGCGAATGATTGTACTGTACATATAATTTGGCAACAAATTTAACCGAATAACAACAAGCCCGCTCTACTCCCCCACCACTACTGCCATCGCAAAGCCATCATAGCCTTTGCTTCCCACGGTCTGTACGGCTGTTGCGCTGAGGCGGGAGTCCGCAGCGAGTAG
Organism: Ignavibacteria bacterium UBA7675; assembly: GCA_002483085.1. Taxonomy (GTDB): domain Bacteria; phylum Bacteroidota; class Ignavibacteria; order Kapaibacteriales; family UB7675; genus UBA7675. The sequence continues at coordinate 2,145 of DLHF01000038.1, read as the reverse complement.
TTCGTTGAAGCTGCGAATGCCCTGCACATTTGGGTCGCTGCTATTGGCGTCCGCTACGGCTCCGTTGCGTACCACATTATCGGCGATGATGAGCGTGCCGAGCCGGGAAAGCCGAAGCGCCCACGCCAAGTATTCCGGGTTGCTCGGCTTGTCGGCGTCGATAAAAATAAGATCAAATGGGCCACAATTCTCGCTGGCGAGCTGCGGTAGGGTGTCTAATGCCCGCCCGACACGTATCTCGACGCGCTCGGCACAACCCGCCCGCTCAATGTTGGCTTTTGCAACAGCGGCGTGGTGGGGACTGGCCTCAAGCGTGATCACACGGCCATCTGGCGGAAGCGCACGCGCCAACCAGATAGTACTGTATCCACCCAGCGTACCAATCTCCAATACAGTACGCGCTCTGTGTATCGTAGCGAGCAGCCACAAAAGTTTGCCCTGATTAGGTGCTACATTGTGCGGAGGTAATCCCGCTGCATCGGCATCGCGAAGTGCCTCGTCGAGCGCGGGATCGGATGGCACAAACAAATCTGTCATGTACTGGTCAACGGCTGTCCATTGCTCCTGATTCATAGCTTCTTTCATCAATACTGTGTTTATATATGTTGCGTAGACAGGCGGCATGGCAAAATACAAAACTGTTCGATACTGCGTATAGCCGGTTGCAAGCTCGATACGGCGGCGCGCACACCAAGGCGGTGGAAGGCCGTACTACCACGCTGCGGCTGTGCTGCGCGGTGCAGAGGCCAAACGCCCGAACGAAGACCGAAGCGCCCGACTTTTCTCTGCTCTACCGGGCAAACAATACCATAATCAACAGGAAAAAATTCGATGGCAGAGCGTATATTTGGGGATGAACAACATTGCTGACAAAAGGATACGGAACCATGCAAAGAGTGTACCGGGAAGACGAGACCTTTACCAAAGAAGACTACACGAAACATCCTTTGCCAAAGGGTGAGTATGAATACTGTACGTTTACCAACTGCGACTTTTCAAATTCAGACCTTACTGATGTAAAATTTCTCGAATGCGGGTTTGTGGATTGCAACCTGAGCTTGGCGAAACTCACAAAAACGGCATTGCAGGATATTGCATTCAAAGACTGTAAGATGTTGGGATTGCATTTCCACACGTGCAATGACTTTGGCCTGGCTGTGTCCTTTGACACCTGCACGCTGAATCATTCCTCCTTTTACAGAGCAAAACTCTCAAAGACGAAATTTAAGGACTGTAAACTTCAGGAAGTCGACTTTACCGAATGCGATATAAGCAGTGCGGTATTCGAGAACTGCGATCTGGTGGGGGCGACATTTGAGCGCACAAACATCGAAGGAGCTGACTTCCGAACATCGTTCAACTACTCTCTCGACCCGGAAATGAACCGCATGAAAAAGGCCCAGTTCTCGCTACAGGGCATACCGGGTTTATTAAGCAAATACGGTATTTTCATCGAGGAATAGAATATTGAGCCGGGCGCATGTGTCCCTCTTCCACACAGATGCACGACGGCGCAGCGGCGATGTATTTCCCAATGTAATCGGCAATAGTTATCTTGGCGAATAGACAGAATCACATTCATTGTTCACAACTATATGGAGACCGGTATGGGACTGCAACCCCGCTTCGAGGAAAAAGAATCGTTTCTTCTTGTTGGTTTTGCCGACTACGGCGCATTTTTTGAAACTGGCGAAATTCCTATGATATGGGATCGTTTTGTAAAAGTGATGCAAGAAGTTCCCAACCGCATCAATCCCTCGACCTCCTATGGCGTGGAATTTTACACGGAAGAATGCCTGGCAATGCAGAAATGGAATTACATGGCAGCCGTAGAAGTGAGCACACTGGAAGATATTCCCATCACGATGGTTGGCAAAGTAATTCCCGCCCGGTTGTATGCCGTATTTACGCATAAAGGGCGGCTCGACGGCATCAGCCATACATTCCGAGCTATTTACGACGAATGGCTACCTACTTCCGACTACCAGCCCGATGGCTCGTTTGATTTTGAATTCTATGGCGAGCGTTTTAGGGGCGATACAGCGGAAAGCGAAGTGGATATTTACTTGCCAGTTGTCCGCAAACCTGCTGAATGACGTGGCCGTTATACCTCCATAACAACTAAACGACGGAAATTGCATCGCA
>DLHF01000031.1 GCA_002483085.1 Ignavibacteria bacterium UBA7675 | reverse complement strand
GCAGTATTTCATCCTCTTAGAAACTATCCGCGAATTTGCTGCCGAACACCTACAGCAAAGCGGCAACAGCAGCGAACTATCCGCCAAGCATGCGCTCTATTACCTCGCGCTTGCAGAAAGCCATAATGAATACCTCAACGACGATTCCTATCTCGACTGGATGGCAGCGCTCAATCTGTCGTTCGATAACATCCGCAATGCTTTCCTCTGGATGCTCGACCACGATATCAGCGGTGCAACGAGTATGCTTGTAGCGCTTTCCGAACATTGGTATTCCTACGGAAGGGCAAGCGAAGGTATGTCGTGGATCGAGCAAATTCTTCCCCATGCCAGCGCAGTCGCACCCGGGCTGCAAGCTGAAGTCTACAACTTGAACGGCTTTTTCCACCGCGAACGCGGCAATATCCCCGAAGCAGTACGCTACCATAAAATGGCCGTAGATGCACTTCAGCCCGGTGGAGAAAACAAGCGCCTGCGCCATAGCGCTATGAGTTTTTATGGAATATCGCTTACTATTTGCGCTCGCTACGAAGAGGCGGAAAAAGTATTTACCGAAACGCTTCAACAACAAGAAGCAGGCGGCGACAAAGTAGGTATGGCGCGAACCCTGATGTATTACGCCCGTTGCAAAGAAGAAACCGGGCGCCATAGCGAAGCAATTGCGATGTTAGAGAAAAGTGCTCAGCTCTACAGAGAGCAAGGTCTTACGCGGCGCATGATCAGCGTACTCTGTTTGCTTGCATCGCTCCACGGCAGCACCAACAACACCGATATTCTGCCGCTAATCGAGGAGACACTCGTGCTCTGCCATCGGTTTGGCGACATCCGCAACGAAGTCAGGTCGTATATCAATCTGGCTGGAATTCATATCGTAGAAAAACGCTACACCGAAGCCGGAACCCTTTTGATAAATGGACTCCCGCTTGCAATCAGAATTGACGCAGCACGCGCTCAGGTGCTGATCCTGCTAAATTGCTCAGCCGTGCTGTATCACATAGCACGCTACGAAGCAGGCGTAACAACGCTGGCATATGCCAGTGCAATGATGCTGCACTTATTTCCCACCGAGTACCACACAGTATTCAGTCCGGTAGTTGTTCGCGATATGGAGCTATTTCGCGCGGTTCTCGATCCCGAGATATTCGACCGCGCTTGGCAACACGGCTCCGGGCTTTCCATCGAAAAGGTGGAAAAGCTCCTCCGCAATGAGTTAGAAAGACATGGAGATTCCACTCACTCCACCGAACAATCGGAACAAGCACATCAGCCAACGCCTGTACGTATTCCTACAGCTTTGCCACAAGCCAGTGCAATTGGTCTTACGCCGCGCGAAATGGATATTCTCCGCCTGCTGGCTCAGGGCCTCTCCAACAAAGAAATCGGCACACAACTGTCCATTAGCGAGCGCACGGTGCACGCTCATGTACGGTCGGTTTACAGCAAGCTCGACATCGGCTCGCGCAGTGCGGCCACACGCTTTGCCGTGGAGCGCGGCATCGTATAAATTTGCAGAACAGGATGTTGCAATATCCTCGGTGCGCTTCTGTGGTCTTACCCGCGCTTTGTCTCTGCACCGCGCTGCACATCCGCCACGTATGCCCCAAAAGTTCACCGCAAAGTAATGCAATCGGCAACGGCGATGAGCAGCCTATGGCAAGCCAGAGTGCAGTCAGTTCACATGTGCATTGCGGATGGTCTGAAGTCTCAAACGATCCAGATCAGCATGGACGGCAAAGGCAGAGAAATTGATAATATGTTCATCGAACACTTGTGGCGCAGTGTAAAGTACGAGTATGTGTACCGATCCCCTGCTTCGGATGTTCGGCAACTATACACAGGGCTACAGCAGTACTTCCAGTACTACAACCATCGGCGACCGCATCAGGGTATTGGCAGGATCGCGCCGGTAGAGTCCGCGCCTACACAGGAAGAAGCCCATGTCTCCACCAATGGACTCAACTGGCAATCCATCTGACAACGGCAGACCGAGTTGCTTTAGAAAGTTGTGGATGAGTTTGGTAAAGATGATGTAAACTGCGGCATTCTGGTTCTAAAAAGTAGGAGTACCTCACACATCCCGCAATCACATCCGCTGGAACAGCTTTTGAGCTATCCCCACCATCCCATATTTCCATCACATCCCGCAATTGCGTATTTTGGTAGCGGTATTAATTTTTTCACAGCCGCCTGTATATGACGACGCACTCTGTCCTGCCTATACAACCGACAGCTATTATCGGTCGCGAACGTGAAGCCGAAAGCCTGTGCCGTCTGCTGCTTTCCGATAATCTCCGTATAGTAACACTTACCGGCCCAGGTGGAATCGGCAAAACACGTCTGGTCATACACACCGCCGCCCTGCTGGCCGATAGCTTTGCCGATGGAGCTCATTTTATTCCCCTGGCTCATGTCGCTGATCCCACATTAGTCCTAGTAGCTATTGCTCATACGCTCGATATCAGCGTTCAGGGATCGCTGCCCGTGCGCGACGTTCTTTTTGCTTTCCTACGCAAGCGCCGTATGCTCCTTGTACTCGATAATTTCGAGCAAATCGTGGAAGCTGCCCCCGATGTTGCAGCACTCCTCGCAGAATGCCCCGATATTACCATCGTCGTTACCAGCCGCATTGTTCTTCATGTGCGGGGCGAACACGAG
>DLHF01000070.1 GCA_002483085.1 Ignavibacteria bacterium UBA7675 | reverse complement strand
ACCTCTTCCCATTCCGAACAGAGTAGTTAAGCCTCGCTCCGCCGATGGTACTGCATGGGTAACTGTGTGGGAGAGTAGGTAGCTGCCGATTTTTTTTCCGAAGCCTCAGGTGCAAGCCTGAGGCTTCGGCGTTTTAAAGAGCATATAGAGGACCCACACCCCATACCTGCAAAGCATACTGCTCCCTCTCAACATGATTTGCTCTATGCAGACGCCTTGTTGGCTTATGCAAAGCTATAGTACCGCTCTTGCTATTTGGATATTGAACCACACTATATCGCCATGCTCACTGTTGGATATTGAACCACACTATATCGCCATGCTCACTGCCTGTCTTGTTATGTTTGACCCTTGCCTTCATTACCGTTTTTATAGTCACGCTTTCTATTATGTTGCCCTGTCACTAACAAGTGATGTATAGTTATCATCTTGTATCTATTGGTGGAAATAGGCTCATCTCTACAGGTCCTGGACATTGATACCCCATATAATTTGCTATAAGGCAAGGGGGCGGTTGTGCTGGAATCCACCTTTCTGTACTATTATAAAGCGCCTAAATGTTCCTCTCTACGCTGTTGCTAATCTACACAGGTAAATCCTTCCTGACGTTGCATTCCGCAGAAGTATAGGAGCCCTCATAATAAAATTTTAATTACGGCTCTCTTTGTCAGTATGTTTGTTGTAATTTTGTATCTGGATATTATACACGCAGGACGCGTACTATTTACAACGACGGTGCCCTCTTCTTGCGGTACTTGAGTAAGCGAAGAACATTAGAATGAATATAAATATCAGGGGATATATAACTACTAGCCTGCCTTTTTTAAGTAAGAGCTAACTACATCTATATATAATCGGGTAAAACACACCCGGATGCAACCTGTACTCTCACTTTTTAATTATATGGAGTTTTCATGAAACAATTCTACCAAGGAATGTGGGGTGCGCTGTGCCTGTCCGGTCTTTTATTGCTACCGGATCAGAGTGCTGCGCAGTCGACGAGCCATGAATCATGGCGTTTTGGTCTTCAGGCCGGTATTAACTACAATATGGTTGGGGCGGGGTATCAAAACCTTACTGGCCCTGCCTCCGGCTCTTTTCTTTCGTTTAAGGGTGTCGATGGCACTGGTGTCGGACCTTCCTTTGGCTTGATGGGCGAATACAATAGTAAGCACTGGTGGGGCGTTCAGTTTCGCGCATTATATGACTCATACAATGCTGAAGTGATCGACGAGAGTAAGCCGCTCAAGGATAAGTTCGATGTAAGCATGGCATATCTTACGCTGAATCCCGCTTTGCGCTTCAATATCGCGTCGAGTTTATATGCAGTTGTCGGGCCTACCGTTTCTCTCAACTTTGCGGGTGAATACGACTACAGTCCGAGCGAAACTGCCGATGCAACAATGACAGCAGTAGAAATTCCGGACCTCAATTCTGTGGCGTTTGGTCTTGTTGCAGGTTTGGGATACGACATCCGCACCAACGCTTCTATTAGCGGGCTGCCTCTGTACATTTCACCTTATGCCGAGGGTGGCTGGGTTGTACAGCAACGTGGCAATTCGTTTCCAGACTTGCAGGACAAACTCGACGATACGTGGAGCACGGTGTCGCTGCGTATTGGCGCCCAATTCAAGCTTGGTGTACCCGACTCTTCGAGCACTGATACAACGCCGGAAGTTGCGAAGGATGTCGACCTTCTTGTACCAGCGAACGGACTACGCGTGCTTAATGTGGTAGAGTTTTTTCCAATGCTGAACCAAGTGTTTTTCGAGGAGGGAATATCAGATATACCAGCGCGCTATAAAAAGCTTTCGCAGAGCGATGCACAGGCTTTTGATGAAAGCAATATTTTACCTCCGGTAGATGTTGCTACCGCGTCCCGTACACAGGCAGGGCGCCAACAGGATGTATATTATAATATTCTCAATATCTATGGCGCACGCATGCGCAACAATCCTGCATTGACACTGCGGTTGATCGGTGCTTCCAAAAGCGGCGATGGTGCAACAATGGCCGATAATGTCAAAAATTATCTCGTGAATGCATTTGGTATAGATGCAGCACGTATTACGACCGAAAGCCGTGAAAAACCCCGCGTTCCTTCCGGTACAGCAAGCACGCCTGCGGAATTCCATCCGATGATCGACGCCGAAAACCGCCGCGTAGAACTCGTATCCAGCAGTGCCGAGATGCAGAAACCCGTCGAGGTGCGTGTTATCGAAGATTCGCCTATCGACAATGATATTTTGCTTGGTGTTAATGAGAATGTTAAGGTTCGCTCGTGGCAGGTAACTATTTCGGGCAATGACCGCAAGCTAACATTTGGGCCTTACAACGATCCGGATCAGCGTATCCCCTCGTCGCCTTTACTCGGCGAGGTCAACAGCGCATCGTTCGAGGCGGATCTGGTTGTTACCACCGAAGATGGCGAAGTGATTACTAATACCAAAGAATTTGATCTGGTGCGTAAGCCGATAGATAATTCTAAAATTATGTATCGCTACCAAATTCTATTCGACTATGCACAAGCCGATGCTGTAAAAACTTACGACTCATTCCTCCGTAAAGAACTTGCTCCGCGCATCGACAAAAATGCGAGTATTTATGTGATTGGCTACACGGATAATATTGGGTCTGATGCGGGTAATTTGAAGCTTTCCAAAGATCGTGCAAAAGAGGCACGGACGACACTCGCCGACGAGCTGCGCAAGCAGGGCAATCGTTCGCCTGTGAGTGCTGTAGGATATGGTGAAGACGACTCCCGTGCGCTGTTTAAAAATACTCTGCCCGAAGGTCGCTTCTTTAATCGCTCGGTGATTATCGAAACGATTCCGGCTGAATAATAACCAGATTATTGAGGTATAGAAAACATGTGTAATGCAGATGTAGAAAATGTGTAGTGTGCTTATGTTGCAGTGACGTTTTCTGTAGTGATTATGAAAACCCGGGTTGTATTTTAGCCCGGGTTTTTTATTGTTCTACAGTGTTGTTGATAACACTCTAAAAAAATATTTCGCAAATTGTACCGATTGGTATATTTTTGGCGTACATCTTGTTGAAGGTGTAATTCTAAAGACTGACGTTTTGTTCTCGATTCTCTATACTGTTGCACGGGCGTAGCTCGGCACATCGTTCTTCTCTGTGTGGTTGCCTAATACCTTGCACAAGGGCGCAGAAGAGCAGAATGCACGGTGGTCTCTGCGTCTTAGGACTGTAAGAATATTGCGCGGACGAGTTTGCGATAATTGTAGCGCAGTGCGGAGATGAAATACATGAACGAAGATGCTTGCACTCATAACAGAACGTCAGACAACTTCATTATACCAACTGGTATATTCCCGTAGAAATTTTATTGCAGCTATGAGTAAGGCAGAAAAAACAAAAAAATACATTGTTGAGGTTGCGGCCTCGGTGTTTAATAAAAAAGGCTTTGCCGGAACAACAATGTCCGATCTGACCACGGCAACAGGACTGACCAAGGGAAGTATTTACGGCAATTTTACTACAAAGGAAGAAGTCGCTGTTGAAGCATTTCAGTACGCTGTTGCAAAAATGCGTACCGAGGTACATGCTGCGGCGAAAGTATCGAAATCACCGCTTGAACAGCTTATGGGAATTATTGATTATTTGCGGACGTATGTGCTCAACCCACCTGTGCCAGGTGGATGTGTGTTGCTCAATACTGCTGTGGAAGCCGACGATAATAATCCAGCTCTCAAAGGGCATGTTGCTGCTGAGCTAAAGAAAACAGTAGACACGATGGCTAAGCTGCTGCATAAAGCTGTGGCCGCCGGGGAGATTATCCAAGAATGTGAACCGCGTACATTGGCATATAATATATTTTGTGCAATCGAAGGCGCGGTGATGATGTCTCGGGTACAAGGTAGTACGAAGCCGATGCAGGAAATTTCTAATTTCTGGAAAGAGTATTTATATAGCTTGCGAACAAAAAAGAAACGGCCTTGAGATAAATATACTAATCGGTATGGAGTTGCTATCCGTAGTTCTTTGTTCACGAATCACATTTTTTAGAGCTTGTGCGCGAGCAATGATGCAGAGACAGAAAATAAATATACCAATCAGTATTGAAGTGTTGCCAGTTGACGATAACGTCTTCTTGAACTGTGAATAAATGAAAAAGTTTTTTTGAATAAAATAAATATACCAATTGGTATAAATAGAAGGAATGTTGTCTATGCAAAAGCGAGTTGTTGTCACCGGAATAGGTGCGCTTACTCCCATTGGTAATTCGCATGAAGAATTCTTTCGCAATTTATTAGATGGGAAAAGCGGCGCGGGGCCGATCACGCGGTTTGATACTACACACTTTAAGACGAAGTTTGCCTGTGAAATAAAGGGCTTTGATCCACTTGCATATTTTGATGTAAAAGAGCTACGCAAAACAGATGTCTATGCTCAGTATGCAATGGCCGCAGTGCAGGAAGCTATTCATGTATCTGGTGTTGATGCAGATAAACTAGATCTCGACAGATGTGGTGTAATTTGGGCATCGGGCTGTGGTGGTTTTACGACGTTTGAAGAGCAGGTGGGAGAGTTTGCGCGTGGTAATGGTGTTCCGCGATTTAGTCCTTTCTTTATTATGAAAATGATCGCTGATTCTGCTTCAGGGCTGATTGCTATTCGCTATGGATTTCGCGGTATTAACTACTGTACTGTATCGGCCTGCTCGTCGTCTACAACTGCACTTGTCGATGCATTTAACTACATTCGCTGGGGCAAAGCGGATATCATTGTTGCTGGTGGTTCAGAAGCACCAGTTACACCTGCGTCTGTCGGTGGATTTAATGCGATGAAAGCTCTCTCTACAAATAACGAACGTGCGGCGCAGGCTTCACGACCATTTGATACTACACGCGATGGGTTTGTGATTGGGGAAGGTGCAGGTGCGCTTATTCTCGAAGAATACGAACACGCTTTGCGGCGTGGTGCTACTATATTTGCCGAAGTCGTGGGCGGTGCTCTTACCGCAGATGCCTATCATATGACGGCACCGCATCCTGAAGGCTATGGTGCGTATCGCAGCATGAAGGAAGCGATTGCAGATGCTGAATTATTGCCTGAGGATATCGACTACATTAATGTGCATGCTACATCTACTCCTGTGGGCGATGTAACGGAAATACATGCAATTGCAAAGCTGTTTACAGAACCCGGCAGGCTGCATATCAGTGCGACAAAATCCATGACTGGCCACTTGCTTGGCGGTGCCGGAGCCATAGAAGCTATAGCATCAGTCTTGGCCGTCAAACACGACAGCATACCGCCTACCATCAATACGATAAATGTGGATCCGGGCATTCCCTCCAATTTTAACCTTACACTGGGTACTGCCGTGAAAAAAACTGTGCACTATGCGCTGAGTAATACATTTGGTTTTGGTGGACACAACGCTTCGATTGTTGTTCGGAAATTCGAGGAATGATACATGTAAGAGAGCGGCGCTTATATGCTGCGCTCCGCATGAAACGTAGTTGGATAGTATGTTTACCAGGAAGTCTTTGCATGCTACAGCATGGCGTACTATATGTGTGGATGATGTGTTGGCAGAATACGATAGATTGTATTCTCTACAAGCCCTTACAAGTCATTGGCCTGCAAGGGCTTTTATATTATTCCGAGGCTGTGAACCCTATAGGCACAAATTTTTGTCTGGAAGATGCGGCAGTGCAAGATGCTGGTAGACGTAGGGTCTCTTGCTTTGTTTATTTCATAGATTAATGATGATTGTCTGCTTTCTTTCAACTCTTCCAAGAAGCGTTATGACCTACGCAATGAGAATCAAGTATGGCACAGATACAAGGATTGGCGCGATACCCTCATTAGATTGTCGCATTGCCCACCCGTGAGTTCAGAAAGGGCGCGATATATTGGGGAAACAAATCTTTAACCAGCAATCTCATACGCTATATGAACGTACAAGAGCAAATCGAAAAATATATAGCTAGCCAGCCTGAAACAAAACGCAGTGACATGCAAGAGTTGCACCTGCGTACACTTCACGCGTCGCCGGGATGTAAATTATGGTTCGAGGATGGTAAAGACAGTGAAAATAAAACTGTCAGCAACCCTAATATTGGATATGGATCGTACACAATACAATATGCTAATGGGAAAACCAGAGAGTTCTTTCAAATTGGTATAAGTGCAAACAAAACCGGAATCTCTGTCTATATTCTCGGTATCGATGATAAGAAATACTTAGCTCAAACGTATGGCCAAGAAATAGGAAAAGCTAGCGTGACCGGCTATTGTATTAGATTCAAAACTCTAAAAGATATAAACATTGATATACTTGAAGCAGCAATACGATATGGGTTTGAGGCTCAAAATGAAAAGAAGTGATCTGATATCATTTGAAATTGAGCCATTTATAAACAAACAAGAAGTTCAATAAACGCAAAAAGCCAGCATTTCTGCTGGCTTTTTTCTTTCGAGTCGTGACCCCTAGGGGACTCGAACCCCTGCTGCCGCCGTGAAAGGGCGGTGTCCTAACCACTAGACGAAGGGGCCGCTTCGTTCAAAGAGAAAACAAAAATAGGAAGTATATTTCCGAATTCCAAAAAAAATATTCAGTTCCTTGAAAATTTTCTCAAATTGCTATTTCACTACAACAAACCTGCCTGTTTCTACCGTTGTACCGGTTTGCAATCGGCAGTAATAACTGCCCGGCGGCAGGGCCGAAACATCTGCATGCAGGATGTGGTCTCCGGCGGGGCGTTCAAGTACAGCCGCCGCTACTTCGCCGCCAACACTGTTGTACAGCGTGTACCGCACACTGCCGCTTTGCGCCAGAGTACAGCGAATCAGCAATTCGTCGGATGTTGGGTTGGGTAAGGTGGTCAGCTTCAACGCTGCTCTGGCGCTGGGCTCATCCGCGCTGCTCGGCTCCAATTTTACAATAGTCATTTCTACTTTTTCATTCGGGTTGTCCCTGTTGTCTCGTGGCGATTTCACAATGGCATCAACAACATCCATGCCTTCTACCACTTGCCCATACACCGAATATTGTCCGTCCAAATGCGTAGCTGAAGCCACACAGATAAAAAACTGCGATGTTGCACTGTTGATGTCGTCCTGTCTGCGTGCCGCCGAAAGTATGCCTCGTGTATGGCTGATAGTGCTGAATTCCGCAGGAACGGTTGTTTGATTTGCATTGCCATAGCCCCATGTATCGCGCGAACCCGATACCGAATTTGGATCGCCGCCCTGGATCATGAAGTTGGGGATGACGCGATGAAAAGCCGTGCCATTGTAGAACCCAATAGAGACAAGGCTGTCGAAGTTGTGTACATGCTTCGGCGCAACATCTGGAAACATTTCAATCACAATATTGCCCAAAGGCGTACCGCCGCGTGTGATAGAGATACGGTAGTGCGGGTTTTCGGCAAAGGCAACGCTTGCCGTTGCAAGCATAACGGACAGGCAGAGCAAGGCGCGCAGTGCGGTAGAGATTCGCATAGAATACTTTCAAAAGATAGTTTTGTACAGGTTTCTTTGATGTACGGGCTGCATATCACCGGTCGCAAAGCCGGGCGGCATTACCCACACAACTGCGCCCGAAAGTCGCAGCGGCGAAATTTACGCATTCTTCGGGGTGAACACAAGTGCACTTCCTGGTGTCGAGAACAGTTCATCGCCCGGATGTAGTTTTTCGTGCCGTGATGCGGATAAATGGCAGGATAGTACCGGCTGCTGGTTCGTGGACAATAGAAAAGGTCGCTGGTCGACTGCCGGATTTTCGAAGAAGTTGCTCGCTGCATTCCGACGCATAGCCGTAGATATCTTCGCCGAAGGCCGCAAAGACAATAGTTGTATTCTGATCCATAAACTCCCGAAGGTGGTCGAGCAAAAGCTCGTTGATAGTGTTCATAATGGCGAGGCCGGGAAGAGGGCGAAATAGCGTATATATGTGCACAGTGTCTGCGTCGGTACCGATCCGCTGGACGGTAATATGCAGTGTGTCGGCAATCGACGTTGTTTGGCCTGCCGAACCTACAACTATCAGTTGTGCTGTGATCGACGATTGCATTGTGTCGGAAAAGAGATCGGAAAGCGAAAAGGCGAATGTGTGCTTGTCTGTTTCGGCTGTACGGTTGTCTATGGTCTTTATACGATGTCCATTGCGCTGTAATTCTACTGTCCATTGGGTCCAACCTGTGTCGGGGTGGATGTTCCTCTCAATATCAATGGAAGGCGCTTCGATGTACTCCTCCTGTAGTTGTAGCACTATTGGCGCGAGAAGAGCCGGGGAAGATGGTTGTAGAATAATCGAACTGCTGGGCGGTGTGGTGGTGCTCGCAGGCCGTATGGCAATGCGTGTGGAATCAACAGACCAAACATCGACGAGGTAACGGCGGATTTCTTCGGCGTGCGAGTGTTGCTCTTTTGTCGTTGTGCTGGTGATGAGCGTGAGTGTACTACTATTGTTTGCCCGCAGCCTGCTGCCAAGAATATTCAGCATATGGCGGTACACGTCGTATTCGGTTGCCTGTTGTAGAGACTCTGTTGTGTATGCATCGACTTCTGATGCCCGCAATAGCTCGAAGGAAGTAGCGAGTTTTTTCGATAGATCAATCTGCACGAGCGGAGGCAGTGCAATGTAGCGCCGTCTGAGAACCGAGTGTGTTCTGATGCCTGCCGTATCGTGTCGGTTCCCGCTGCTGTCGATAGCAGCAATGGAAAGCGAAATGGAAAGCGGTGTAGCGGTGTCGAGGAGTTGTAGGTCGGGGCTGTGTGGGGTATCGAATCGAAATGTACAGCCAAAAGAAGGCCGAACGGCGTGCGTGATGCCCTGCTCGGACCATGCACCGGCATTGATGTGAAGCGCAAATTCCGGCTGAACAGAAAGCGACGACTGAAGTGGTACGACAAGGGCAATTCCCATGCGGATGCCGTATTGCAATAGAGTAGGAAGCAGCGATTCACCCGTAGCCACAATCCTCTCGCGTTGTCCGCTTGTAGGAAATACTACGTCTTGTGGGGAAAGGATAGTTTCCCGCTGGAGGGCAGATGCTGCAAAACGGTAGCTCATCCATGGGCCTGCAAAAGCCGCAAAGCTATTGCTTACAGAATAGGACAGCCGTCCTTCCGTGTACGCGCTCATCGATGAAGTCTGTACCGTGAACTGATGAACAGACGGAACGCTCATTTCCTGCTGGGGATCAAATATTGTTGCTGCGTATGGGGTCGATTGAAATTCCCCCCCTGCAATGTCGGCACCGAGACGGAACGAACCATCAAGTGCCGGGGCAAGAAGGCGGGGAAACAGGATGTCTATTCCTATCGCTACACCTGTCTCAAACGAGGAGCCCTGTCCCTCTGTGCCAAACTGATTGATAGTCCCCGGCACTCTGTTCAGAGCAGTGGTGCCAAACCGTATATCTGTAAATGGTCGGATTGCTAATGATGGGCTTAATTGTGCTGTAGCAGTGGACACAAAGAGTATGCAGACTATGCACACGATAACAACAATCATGATTGTTGTTCCGGCAACGCTAATGCTGGGGAAGAGTCTACGCATAGATACATCATTTCTCTGGAAACAGTAGTCGCAGCCCGAATCTGACTGTGGTATAGTGGGGTCTGTATTCCGGTATCGAAGATGTCGCAGGCATAGTGGTAAGCGCGGATGTATAGCGAGCATCGATGAACCATGTACCGCCGGAAAACACATAGCCGCCACCAGCCGAAGCAAAGGGCAGCCAGCCCATAGCAATTGTCGATTGATTGTGGCTGATCGACGTGTTCATTACACCAGCTCCACCTGCGAGATATATACCCGTATTCCACAGCAAAAAACGGACGTCGGTTGCAGTGGCGAGAATAAACATCGAGGTATTCGTAGGAGTTGGAGTGTTTGCGGTGTCCGAAAGAACAAGATCGGCTGCTGTGCCATGTGCTTCCTGCCGGAGCGAAATCGCACACCACTGCGCTGGTGTGTAGCTAAAGCCTGCGCTGTAGCTCGTGGGTACAACCGGCACTTGGTATGCTGGATAGGCAAAGCCCATTTCAAGAAGAAAAGCCAAGTGCTCTGGGTGCTCGGAGTTCCTGCGAAAAACAGCAGGTCGAGAGGGGCTTTTGCCAATGTCGTTCTCTTCTGTAGGAAAGGGCAGTTGTGTTCCTGCGGGGTCGGGGACGAGCTCGATGTGCTGCTGCATGTCTTCCTCGTCGATTGTGTACCACTGGCCAAACAGAGCATCAACTGCAATTGGGACGCCAAAAGCAGGCAGCGAGCAGGCAATGTCGCTAATCAGCCAGCCGGTACCAATGGATGTTTCCACCGTGTCGCGTACAGGTCGATAGCCCGTCTTTCGGTATTCGAGAATATAGCGTTTTGCTGGCGGCAGTGTTATGACAGCCGGGGTCGTGTACACCCATCCGTCGATGATCACTTGGGCACTGTCTGGCTCGGATGTCACTCGCAATTCGTTAGGTGCCGGTGAGCGGAACACCGACGCGCAGCCACCCGCAGCAAGAGCCATGAGCACACAGAGTATCCGAAGAGTAGCATTTAACAGTGGCTCCCGTGTTGGATACAACAATTTGACAACTGGTGGGTTATCGACGGGAGCCGTAGTTATCTGCACATATACTGCTGCAAGCCAGAGCACAACAGCGGGGGCAGTGTAGGTCGTGAGTAGGGGAGAAATATTTGTTTGTATGCTCATTCTGGCCTCGCTGTAAATAAGCGGCCTGCCCAATAGTATAAGGCATGTTCTGTACCTGTAGAGTTACAGAGTGCTTTGGCCTTCTGTCTTCGGACTGCCGCTTTGTCTTTGCACCGCGCTGCACACGTTCGCGCATCGTTTTCCCGCCGCGTGTTCGTTATCGTAGGAACGATGCGAAGATGTCGGACTCTATCGCAGGAAGCTCGATATTACTGTATCCAGAATCCCCTGTGCACATTCTCAGCGACAGGAGTTTCCGCACCGCTTTCGAGATCGATTACCATAAGAGTACCCGGCATTCCAAATGTCTCGCTTATTGGCTTCTATGTAGCGCTTCCGGGGCTCCCGCAATACGACACATTGACTATGACGACAGAGCTGCCAGAAACCTGACAAGATTCTTTTTTCTATTCGGATTGCTGATGATGTTGTGCAAATTTGTCAGGAAGTGTTTCATGCAATCGTCATACAAGCAGTCTAACAGTGGAAGACAACAGTATGAGTACCTATATTCTGGCCGCCGATTCGCAGTATGCGGGGCGTTCTGCACAAGAGGCTATTAGCTCAATGGCTGGAGATGGGGTATTGTTTGAGCAGTTTCTGTGCGGGGACGACGATGCTTTTCTCGCGTTGTTCCGGCGGCACAACAGTCGGGTGTTTACGTATTGCCTGAAGATTGTTGGGCGTCGCGAGCAAGCCGAAGATATTACGCAGGAAACATGGGAGCGCGTCATTGCTCTGCGGCAGAAGTCAGACGTTATACGCAGCCCTATCGGGTTTCTGCTGCGAGTGGCGCGGAATCTTTGTCTGGATCATCTCAAAGTTAGAAAACAACACATTACCATCGACAAACTGAGCGAGGCATCGCATCCGCAACAGCCTGCTGGCGAGCCTTCCGCGCTCGAAGAAATTGTTCTTACAGCATTGCATTGCCTGCCTTTTAAGTACCGCGAGGTGCTTATTCTTCACACGTATTGTGGTTATCAGTTCGAGGAAATAGCCGAGATGCTCGGCAAAAGTCCAGAAGCTATCTGGGCTCGTGCTTCACGGGCGCGGGCAGAATTACGCACAAAGGTTGCTGGAGAGTACGAGCGCGAGCAAAAGCGGCTGCAAAGGGGGAATATATGAAAAGGAGCATACACCAAATGATTGAGCGGTATGTGCAGGGCCAGATGACCAATGCTGAACAGCGGGAGTTCGAGCAACTACTTGCCAGCAATGAATCCCTCCGCACTCTGGTAGTGGCCGAACAGCGTATTACGTCGGCTTTGCAGGCAGACAAACGTGCCGTGCCGTTGATAGCCGTCGAACCCGCCGCACACCTCTTGGCAACATTGCACGCTACTCCTGCCCGGTCGACAGGTGGACAGCCAGAAGGCTTTTGGAGCCGTTTCTCGCTGTGGTCGGCATGGTCGTGGGTAGTTGTGTTTACAAGCGTAGCTACAGTAGGTACTGTGGCAGGAGCCTTGTTTTTTCCTTTCCTGAGTCCTTCCCCAAAGCATAGTGTGCCGGTGGCAGCACCTGCTGTAGAGCCGCTGGGTACCGAGCCTGCAGCTATCGCGTTCCCGCCTTCAGCTCCTCATGATGTACCGAAGCAATACTCTACACCATCCGCAAAGCCAAACCCTCGCAATAGACGGGACAAGCCAGTTGCCAGAAGTCCGGTGGTCAGGGCAGAGAGTGCACCTGCAATTGAGGGGACTACAGATGTGCTCATCCGGATACAACAGAAGGAGTCACATGATAAAGAGCGCACCATGCTCAAAGACCTACTGAAGCAGTCGGAGAGCGCACCTGTTGGAATAAAACGCAGCGATTCGGTGGAGATACAGGTAAAAGTGGGAAAAGAGTAAAAGAGGGGAAATTGCATTTCGGCAAACTCCCCCTGATGACACATGAGACCCTCCTTAATATGGAGCGTATAACATCAGGGAATTATATCTGCCGTGTTGTAAATACTGTAACAGGAGAGTTTGATACACAGGTATTTATTGTGGAGAAATCAAAATGAGGAAAATCGCGGTTTTTCTCTTTCTTACAGTCTTGTTCCTATCTGCCTGCAACGACTCTCCATCGCCATCCGAGTGGGAGCACGCACCGGGCATGCCGAACTGGTATAGCAAGGAGTACGACTGGATAGATAGTGCGTATGAGAAATGCGCCAATGCCAACTTTTTTGAGCCAAAATATATCCTTCGGGTTGGAGGTGTTTCGCCTGATGGCAGGACTGTGTTGGGAGTGCATCGCTATCAGGAATTGTTTCTGTTTGATGTTAATACACGACAGGTGACAGAGCGTATTGGTAAAGAAATT
>DLHF01000007.1 GCA_002483085.1 Ignavibacteria bacterium UBA7675 | reverse complement strand
TTCCCACCTTGGCAGAATGTTGTTGGGCCGTTTGGTGTAATGGAAGGCAATAGATAGATAAATTCTACAGGAACTGACAGTTCTGATGAAAAAGAATCGACACGGCTGCATACGGCATACGAGTACAATGTGTTTTTTGTGATACTCGTATCTGTAAACGACGTAGAGGACGAATTCGTAGAGCCGAGCAACACGTATGCCCCCCCACCTGTCTTTCTGAATATCGCATAGGTTGTAAGACCCGTTGATGTCGAGTGGGTCCATGAAATCACGGCAGATGTACCAATCCTTGTCGACTGAAGCGAGGTTGGCGGCAGCAACGGAGCAATAGTAAACGAAGCGTTACTGTTATCAAATACAGAATTGTTGGCCGCAGAACTGATACGCACCGAGGCTTGTGTAGAAACCGTATTAGGCACTGTCCACACATACGCGCCAGTATTTGAAGTTGAGGATGTAATCGTTGTCCAAGCAACACCATTATTTGTCGAGTACTCAATTTTCACAGCGGAGATACAGCCTGAAAAGCTCCACACAATAGTCTGAAAGGAAGCGACCTGCCATTGTTCACCACCATTAGGTGCTACTACGACCAGCGCCGCTGCCGTAGATGGAGTAGCCGAAGACTGTGTTGATTGAACCGATTCCACAGCGCCAACCACAGATGTAACTGCATAGAAATACGTTGTGCAATTGGCGGTGGTGGCATCTGAGAACGAGGTCTGATTGCTCTGTACCGACGCATAGAGTGCGAGTCCCGAATTGCTTGTGTTGCGGTAAATATTGTACGCTGTAATTCCGCTGCTTGGCGAAGGCGACCACGACAGCGAGACTTGGGAATTACCACCTAATGCGGCAACACCGGCAGGCGGCTGTACGGGCAGGAATGTAAAAGCGGCATTGCTTATATCGGTTGCCGATGCATTCGCTACATCTGTAATGCGGACTCTGCCCTGTGCCGACGAAAGCGCGGGAAGCAGCCAGCCATACGAACCTGTATTTGGAGTCGACGGCGTGATCGTTGTCCAGCTCACACCATTATTCGTAGAATACTCGATCTTCACATTGAGAATGATACCAGTATATGTCCAAGTAATGCTTTTAAGCAAGCCCGACTGCCACTGTTCACCGCCATTAGGCGATATAAGCGTTATCGATGAGGAGGGAAGCGTCATGAATGCCGACCGGGCGAGCGAGTCGTTTTGCGTGTCCTGATCACCTGCCAGAAGTGCGTGAGCATAGAAAATATAGCTGCCGCTTGCCGTGGTGACAAACTGTGGGAACGACACGGTTTGAGTTGTTCCCGCAGCGATAGATGCAATGGTCGAGAGGGCTGAGTACACTTCGCTATTGGTTGTAAAATTCTCAATGCGGAGTCGTACAGACACCGCCGTCTGTCCACTACTTCCATTATTTCTAAACTCTACCTGTGGAGTAATTGGCAGCACTGTCGAACTGCCGGACACAGGTGCAATAAGCTCAACAGGCTGAATATCGTTGGCAAGGGTAATTGTAAAAGCGTCGTCGCTCATATCGCGGATTGCGCTATTGGAGCGGCTGCTTATGCGTATCCTGCCCTGCGATGTAGGGATGGACGGCACTGTCCAAGAATACGAGGCTGTTGTATTGTTGGAGTGGACTGTCTGCCAGGTAATGCCATTATCGGCGGAAAATTCTATAAACGCATTTGTAACGCCGGAGCTCGTCCAGTTAATTGTATAATTACTGCCAGCCACCAGCGTTGCAGAGGTATTGGGAGAGGTGACAGCCACTGAACCAGAGACAGAAGACGCGACAGAAAATGGTCGGACAAGGGTGTTGTTGAACTGGTAGGAATCCCCCGCCAGAGCGATATTGACAGCAATTTGATACACGCCGATGGTAGCGATGGACACAGGTATAAATGACACCGTTGCCGACGAAGCGACATTGAGGGCAGAAAGCGTTTGTGTGCTCGAATACACTGTCGTACCGCCGCTTGTCTTGATAATACATGTTGCTGCGAGGTTTGTCTGGCTGGCCGTACCATTATTGCGGAACACTGCCGACGGAGTAAATGTTGCCGATGTTGCAAGGACTGCTCCATTGTCGGGTTCTGTGATAGAGATCACTGCCACATCGTTTGCTACTGCGGGTGTGAATGCCGATATACATGAAGCAGCTTCGGCAGCCGTGCGTATCTGCGTCATCACGCGCGGATGAAAAGCCAGGTATTTACCTTGATTTGTGAGGTGGCAATAGCTCATAATACTGCCAGTGCGGGCAGTTGTACCGGAAAAGCAGGTGCCGTCCTCAGCATAGTAGCAGGAGTCGATGGCAGGCGCCCATGTACAACTATGTGTGTGTGGCGAGCTAAAGTTGTGCCCAAGTTCGTGCGAAGTAACGTCGATATCCCACACATAGCCAGAGGCGGGAAATGTAGTAGTGTTTGTAAGCCCGCTGATACCATAGTTCCAAGAAGTAAAGCAAAGAACATCGAGGTACGCAATGCCGCCAAGACCGTTCACGCCGGAGAACATGTGGGATAGCACGCGATTAACCGAGGTCATACTGGTGTTCCAGTATGTGCGGAATTGTCCGAGCATGGAACTGCTCGAAGTAGCTGTGTACGGGTCGGTCGTTGTCCACACACGTAGGTAGGGTATTTGCAGGCGTATGTTTACATCGCGATAGTAGATTGCCGAAGAAGCGCCCATGACTGTAAGCGCGTAGTTAGCTGCCCGCGAAAGGTCTGACCCGTGATCAAGGTAATATTCATAATCGCATTCTAAGCTAATGCCTGTGAGCAGCGTTTCCTCGGCTTTTACTTTTTCCTTTTTATTTCCGTGGTCGTGTTGCCCAACAGGAGTATTGCCAATTTTGTACGGCGCACTGTCGGAGCCGCACAGCGGGAAGTCTGTTTTTCTGGGCACATCATTTTCGTCGTACACCACCATTACAGCGTGCTCACTGCTGTTGGCGGGGAGCGGAGCGATAAGAATACGGCGTGCAGATGGGTAATTTGCCCGGGGCAATTCGATATAGCCTGAGCAGTATGTGCGGAATACTGCCAGATAGATATAAGAGCCGGGAATTTCGCGCACAGTGCCGGCGAATAGAAGGTGCTTCTCTGGCGCAAATGGCTGATCGCCGTTTTCTGTTCCCGCTACTGCAACAGCATCTGGCGACAGAATTTCAAATCGGCGGAGGTCCAATGTGTAGGCTTGGCTGCCAGTCATGCGGAATTGTTTAATTGTGAATTTCGTGTCGAGTGCAGGCGAAAGAGTATCGAAAACCGCCGTATTTATCGAAAAACAGGTGGAATACTGCGGGAGCGTCGAGATAGGCTTCTCGCGCTGAATGAATAGCGCAGAGGCAATATCCGCGTTTTGTATAGGCAACACTTGCCCACCCGATGCTACTTGCTGGCGGGGCAAGGCTGAAGTCGATATTGGAATCTCGGCAGAACGCCACGCCCCTGTTTTTTTTCCGGCAGCCGCATTTTTATGGAAATCCCGCCCAGTTGCACTGGGAGTCGTTGTGATGGACGAACTGTGTACAACTGTGCCAGCATACTGAGCAAAAGAGCTAAAGGGCACCAGAGCCAGCAGGCAAAGCAGAGTATTCACGGAAATAATGTATCGAAAGGACATAGGTTCGCAATAAACTAATGGAAGAATGGCTGCGGAACGTTCCCACAAGCAGATGTATCCTATCGGCGTATTGTCGTATATTTGCCACGCACATTGCTGATATAAGCGACATCGGTAGGAAGTTGGAAAAATTGAGCGTAAGCAGATTACTTATCGGGTATATCGTCGCGTTGTCTGTTTCTTCTCGCGGACTTACCGGGGCGTATTGTGCCAAAACCGGATACTTTCGTTCTATGCTGCTTCCGTCTGCATTGTTCTGGCAGGTATCAATATATTCGAGGGTGCTGCGGAGAGAAAAAAAGGAACATCCATGTTCGTCGGGTTCATCCATGAATGCCGACGAGAAAAATAGGGCATGCCTCCCTGAATAACAACTGTATTGCCGAATAGTAAAGAAATATACACACGAAAGGAATATTTCGTAACGGTCGTATGAAAGTACACACACATTATCCGCTGATACATCTCACAACTTTTGGCGTCGACGTCTGTGCCCGGCATTTTGCGGAAGTTCATACGCACGACGAGCTACGCACTGCGCTGGAATTGCCCGGAGAAAAGCTCTTCCTCGGCGGCGGCAGCAATATCCTGTTTACTCGCGATTATTCGGGAACAGTTATAAAAATTAATCTACGTGGTGTGGACACAGAGCGGGAGGACGATGACTCCGTGTATATACGCGTGGCAGCAGGCGAGAATTGGCACACATTTGTGCGCTATGCGGTGGAACGCAATCTCGGGGGAGTGGAAAACCTCTCGCTGATTCCCGGTACGGTAGGAGCCGCGCCAATCCAGAATATCGGCGCATATGGCACGGAAATACGCGATGTGCTGGAAGAAGTAGAGTTTATGCACAGCGACGACGGCTCTCTTGCAGCGATGAGTACTGCTGAATGCAGCTTTGGCTACCGCACCAGTGTGTTCAAGCGAGAGCTTCGCCACCGTGTTGTTATTACTTCGATACTTGTGCGATTGGCCAAACGCCCGCAGCTAAACCTCTCTTATCCGGCGCTTGCACAAGCGGTAGCACACGTGCCAACAGGCCAGCTAACTGTGCGCGATGTAAGCGAAGCAGTGTGCGATGTGCGCCGCAGCAAACTTCCCGATCCCGCTGCTCTTGGCAATGCCGGTAGCTTTTTCAAAAATCCCGAAATACCACACGATATTGCCCGGCAGCTACAGCAAGAACATCCCACCATGCCTGTGTATCAAGCAAAAGCTGGTTGTGCCAAAATACCTGCGGGCTGGCTGATAGAACAGTGTGGCTGGAAGGGACGGCGTATTGGCAGGGCGGGAACGTATCCGAAGCAGGCGCTTGTAATTGTAAATTATGGAGATGCTTCCGGCGGGGAAATTCTCGCGGTAGCGCAGGCTGTCCAGGCCGATGTCCGCGAACGGTTTGGCATCGACCTGGAACCTGAGGTTAATATTCTGTAAGATTTAGTGAGCTGAACCTTCATCCGGCAAGCGAGGCTCGTTCAGTTGTACGGGAGGCCCTTTCTTCTTGCGCAGCTTGAGATTAAGGAATTCTACCAGCACCGAGAACGCCATAGCAAAATAGATATAGCCTTTTTCTACGTGAACATGGAAGCCTTCTATAAACAGCACCAGACCCACCATAAGGAGGAATGCCAGAGCGAGCATCTTCATCGTTGGGTGCTGATGGATGAAATTGCTGATAGATTTAGCAAAGAAGAACATGACAACCATGGCGAGAATAACTGCGATGATCATAATAATTAGCTGATTGGCCAAGCCAATTGCTGTAATCACCGAATCGAGCGAAAACACCAGGTCGAGAATCAGAATTTGTACGATAACACCCCAGAACGAAGGGTAGACCTTCTTTCCGCTTTCCTCTACTTCTCCTTCCAGTTTGTTGTGTATTTCCATCGTGCTCTTGGCCAGTAGGAACAAACCGCCTCCTATCAGCACAAGGTCGCGCCCAGTAAAGTCGTGTCCAAAGATTGTGAACAAAGGCTGCACGAGCTTGGCAATTTCGGCAATCACCGACAAAAGGCCGATGCGAAGTATGAGCGCCAATCCAAGCCCGATATTGCGGGCTCTGTCCTGCTGGTCGGCGGGCAGGCGAGCGGCAATAATAGAAATGAAAATAATATTGTCGATACCGAGCACAATCTCAAGGACGCTCAGTGTAAGAAGGCTTACCCAAGCGTTGGAGTCGGCGAAAACGGAAAAATCCATAGCGCAGTGAACGTGTAAGAGTTGAAAAAATTAAATAAACCACAAATGTACGCGAATGTCCTCTCTTTTCTAACAAAAAGACCGGAGCATGAGCGTCCGGCCTTGTACGTGCGATGCTGTTATTTGTTATGGGCGAATGTACTGGCCCTGTGCTACCGTGTCGTAGGCAACAATCTGGATCGTATCACCCTGATTGTCGATTAGATACAGTGTGTCGCCCTTGTTGTCCATTTGCGCCGGAGTCAGGCACTTGTACAATGCTTTTTCGTCGCGCGATAGTGTACCAATGGCGCTCATATCCCACACGGCACTGTCGTTGTCGCGTACAGTCCAGCCCAATAGAGAGACATTCATCGGGCCAAAATTGCGAAGATCGATTGTTTCGCTGTTATTCTCCACTCCATATGGAAATGGGTAGAGGTGTGTAATCCGCACAAGGTATTTCTCGGAACCCGGCGGAATACGACTGGGGTCGTCATAGTTGACGTCGTCGTTGTTGTCGTCGTTGTTGTTCTGGTTTGTATCTTCTGCCGTATTCGGAGCCGATGTGTTGTCGGAGCATGCCGTTATGAAGAGGAAAGCCAGTATTGCGAAAGAAATTGGGGATTTCATCATTCACCTCTTAAAGTACCGAAGTTTTTATAGTAAACTCTCGGTGTGCAGAGATGTTGCCGATTTGTGATTATTTCCTTGCTCTGCATTCCAGCACACACACGACCGTTTTTCCTTTTTTCTCCTGCCGTTGGCTTACGACAACGCCATTACCATGCACACGGGTTTCGACGCGTGCTGCGTTCAGGATGTTGAGTGCGCGCCGGAGCGTCATGCCTCGTACATCCGGTATCACGGCTGTTACTGTCGAGTTCTGTGGCTGCGTGCGAAGCTGAATATCAATACTGCTACCGCGCTCTGCCAGGCTGCCCGGAGCTGGCGACTGGCTGTACACGATGCCCTGTGAACTCGGCGACTGTAGGCGCAGTCCAAACTCGTGCAGCAGATCGGCGGCGTCTTGGTAGCCCAGGCCGCGCACGTCGGGAACTGTCACCGAAAGGGCTTCAGCAGCCCGGATAGAATCTTCTTGTGCCGTCGTTGCAACTGGTGCATCCTGTTGTGGCACAGTAATAAGCGAGGCCGATGCAATACGCTGGGCAATGCGCTGGAAGATCGGTGCCGACACTTCGCCGCCATAATAGCCATTGCGCGGTTTATTGAGCATCACAATCATGGCGATTTCTGGCTGTTCGGCAGGAAAAAAACCAACAAAAGAGGCTGTATAGTTTTGTTTTGAGTATTTACCTTCCACGAGCTGTTGCGCTGTGCCGGTTTTGCCAGCTATGTGCATGCCGTGAACGCGTGCCGTTCGCCCGGTGCCGTGCTCTACAACGCCTGTAAGAGTTTCCGTAAGTGTGCGTGCTGTCGATTCTTCAATCACGCGCCGTATAGTTTGGGGTCCGTACACATACTCTTCTTCGCCATTGTGGTCGAGCACTTTTTGTACAATGTAGGGTTTCATCATTATCCCATTGTTCGCTACGGTGGCATAGGCATTGACAATTTGCAAAGCAGTGGCGGCGAGCTCGTAGCCAAAAGCCATAAATGTTTTGGTTGTACCGTCGAATTCGCGCGGTTTTTTCACAATGCCTCGCACTTCGCCCGGTAGGTCGACGCCGAGCACAATGCCGAAGCCGAAATCGCGCACATACTTATAGAAAATATCGTTGGGGACGCGGTCGGACAGCGAGGCAAACACGACATTGCTGGACTGCTCCACCGACTGGGCAAAAGTCATACGGTGCAGCGGGTGAGCGTCGCGCACCGTGTAGTCGCGTATCTGCATTGTACCGCCACGGGCGTCCACTGTGTCTTCGGGATGGATAAGACCTTCTTCCAGCAGTGCCGCTGCTGTGACGAGTTTGAACGTAGAGCCAGGCTCATACATATCGGTAATAGCGCGATTTCGCACAAGCTCAGGGGCTGCTGTCGCCGGATTATTCGGGTTGAACGTCGGGTAGGAAGCCATTGCCAAGATTTCGCCAGTGGCGGGACGGATGGCGATTACCGTGCCAGATTCTGCGTTTGCCTCGCGCACACCGCGTTCTAACTCGCTTTCGGCGATACCCTGAATTGCCATATCGAGTGTAAGTACGAGCGAATGCCCATCTTTGGGGGCGATATTGGGCATATCGGGCGATGGATGTTTGCGCCCGCGCCCGTCGCGTTGCAGGATCATCGAACCATTGGAGCCGCAGAGCACGGAATCCCAAGAGAGCTCGATGCCGCTCACTCCCTTGTTGTCGATATTCGTAAAGCCGAGGATTTGGGCTGCTAGGCTGCCAAAAGCAAAGCTGCGGCGCGGTTCGCCAATGCGGATCAGGCCGGGGTCGCGCAGCGTGTCGAGCGCAGTGTATTCAGCGCCCGTAAGCGAGCGCTCTAGCCACACGAACGATGTGGAATCTGTGCGGATGCGTTCAAGGTAGCTTTCTGCGGATTTTCCGGTGAGCGATGAGAGCAGCGCAGCAATACGCTTCGGATTCTGCACCATATTCGGATCCACAGCAAAAGAATACTTCTGCATCGTCTTGGCGATCAGCCTGCCGCTTCGGTCGAAAATATCGCCTCGGTTGGCCGCCAGTGTCACGCGCGATTCATACTGCCTACGCGCCTGCTCGCGGTATTCTGCGCCATCGAGCACTTGCACCGTGAACAGCCGTACTCCAACGGCTGTAAGCCCGGCCAATAGAAAAAACAGCGGAAGGAAAAGTTTCCAGCGTTTCTCGTCGGGAGAATTCGGGGCATCAGAAGAATGTGATTCTGTCGTTCTCATCGTTTTGCTGCAATGGACGCATCTCTCCGGCGCAGGCTTGTGCCTGTTCCCCCGCCTGAGCGGTGCGTTAGTTATTTTAATTGTTTCGGCGCACCCTGTGCCTGTACCATACCGAGCTTCTCCCGTGCAATATCTGCAATGCGGTCGGCTGATTGCAGGCGAATTACATCGGCGCGCAGTAGCTCATTGCGATGCAAAAGCTTGTCGTGTTCCTTTCGGAGCGATGCTATTTCCACCACAAGGCTGTTCACCGCGAGCGCATTGCTTACAAACAGAATAATAGCTCCGGCACTTACAATCAGCAGGCCGAGCATGCTCCAGCGGTTGAGTAAGCGCCGTGTCTTTACCACCGAAGGTGGTTCGTGAACCGCTGCTTTTGGCTCTGGCGAAGGGCCAGAAGAAAAAATATGACGCATAAATGTGCCTCTGCGGGAGTAAGCCTGCAACTTTTTTTCGGAAATGAGGTAAGAGGGGCAGAATTCCAGCAATGCAAATTTAGATATATTTTTCTGTGAAATTCCAACCATTTCCATAATTTTGCAGCCGTGTTGAGCTGGGGATTCTTTTTTACAGGTTATAGAGAGTCGTATAGTTTAACCTTATTTACACATTTAGTGGAGGATGTATGAAGTTCGTTCAGCTTCTTCGTCTTAGTATTTTCGTTCTTCTTGCTACTTTTTCTTTCAATGCTGCACAAGCTCAGAGTCCTTCCGAACAGGTTGGCGTGGGGATTACTGGCGGTAATTTTATAGGGGGGCATGTAGCCTATGCACTTTCTCCTGCTGTTCACATCGGTACGCAGTTTGGCTTTGTTATCAACAGCCGCAATGGCAACTCCAGCAACCAGCTTGCTTTTGCTCCCTACGGCAAGTTCATTCTCGCCGGTACGCCCCAGTTCAAGCCGTTTGGTATGGTAGGTCTCGGTATTAACAGTGTTCCTTCCGGCCTGAACAATGACAATGTGACAAACACTTCGCTGTTTGCTAACGCCGGAGCTGAATACTTTCTGAACCGGAACTTCGGTGTGTATGGTATGTTTACATTTCTGGATCTCGGTTTTGGCGACAACTCGTACACAACCATTGGTATTGGTGCAGCAAATGTAGGCGTTGAGTGGTTCTTTGACTAAGAGCTAAGAAACAAATTTGTCGTAAGACAGTAAAGAAGGCGTCCGCACAATGGACGCCTTCTTTGTTTCTGGGGAAAGCTCTTTGGAATTTGGAAAGCAAATCACGATTCCGTACTATAGTTCTTGGGAATTTTGCACGTATCGGCTCTGGTACAATCGCTTCTGCACGGGAAAAGACAGATAGCACTTTCCATCATCAGCTTTTATTATTTCATTCTTTGGAGAAATGGGTATGCAATCTATGCAACGACTGTTCACTATTGTAGTTCTGGCCATTGTTTTTCCGCTTGCATCTGCATGGGCACAAAGCCCCAACAAACAATTTGGCGTGGGGGTAAGTATTTCCGGGGGAAGTATAAGCACCGCAAGCCGTATAGGTGGTTCATCGCTCAATTTGGTTTATGCGATTAATCCCGGTTTTCACATCGGGGCGGGGATTAGCTTGGAAGTACAGGATGTCGAAAAAGTATCGTACAACGGATTTGGATTTGGTGTAAATGGTAAGTTTCTCCTCGCCGGAACAAAGGAATTTAAGCCGTTTATTGGTGCTGGATTTAGCTTTTTTAGTTCTTCGGTAGGCGACGCTAACTTCTCGGGTCAGATACTATCTGCATCGGTAGGAGGCGAGTATTTTGCTACTCCTTCTATGGGAGTGTATGGAGGTATTACGCCGGTCCGAGTACAGTTTGGCGATATCGACGCTACGAGCTTTGGGCTTGCCGGGGTGTTCATGGGGATGGAATGGTTTTTTTGATGCCATTGGCAATACTGTGGAAGCGCCATATAGGGCATATCAGACTGCGATAAAACCAGCGAATATCGACCGGACAAACCCGTCGCCGGATATGCGACCGGTGACAGCGACCAAACGGTAGAGCCGCCCTTACGGGCGGCTCTGGCACAGACGCCCGTACCATACAATCTGCTGGCATAGAAGCAGCATACGCATGGAAGTTGTCTTTTGCGGCGGTGGTCACACTGATAGACTGATAAGCGCAACGAATTTTTAATGTCTGTAACCGCCCTGATTTACGTAGGTTACGCTTTATTCTATACGCGGTACCTGCCAGCCCGGCAGAACGGGAGGACAGGGATACACTTTTTATGGAGATAGTATGAAGTATTTGAAGTTGCTGGGCGGCTTGGCGTGCTGTCTGGTGTTTACATCAGGTGCCTATGCCCAGGAAGATGTTCTCCGGCCCGGCACCACAGGCGGGGGAAGCTCGTCGTCGTCCTCCAGCCATTCATCATCATCGTCGCGCACGCCTATTTCTATTGGTGTTGACCTTGGTATGAACTACAACATGTTTTCGCAGAACGTAGACATGGCTCCCACGAATTTTCTGAACAAACCCTTCGAGTCCGGGTCTGGCTTTTCCCCGTTTTTTGATGCGTATGTGGATATTGGCCTATCGAAAATGTTCGGCTTGCAGATTAAACTTTCCTATGATACCAAGAACTACGGCAACGATATGTCGGACACCGACACGTTGACGGGATTTTACTATTTTGACGACGGCTCTACTCCGATTGCCGGAGCTGAGATAACGACAACAAAAAGAGAATTTACTGTGAAGTCCGCCTATCTTGGTATTACTCCACTGCTGAGAATTAACGCTACCGACAAACTGTTCTTTACCATTGGCCCTTCTATTCAGTTCGGCCTTGGAAAGATAAAATACACTGAAGACTACACCACAGAAGCGCCCGAAGGATTTAATACTCTGTTTTATGATGCAGATGGCAACGGCGTGCCGGATGATATCAACAACAACGGGAACTTAACAGACGATTGGTTTAGAAGCCTGAACGGGTCGCAGGAGTCCGACCCACAGAGCCCGCGTATCGCGATAGAGGCAGGAGCCGGATATCTTATCCCGCTGGCACCTAAAATCTCGTTGGTGCCAAAACTCGGCTTCCAGTATTTTCTGACCCCCGTGCTCAAAAAAGAAGATTCGGAATACATCGGTACTGATGGCGAGACACACGATGCCAAGCCTACCGTGCACAGCTTGCAATTGTCCATTGGCGTACTTTTTGGATTGTAGGAGGTAATGACTATGAAATTAATACAGACTTTTTGCCTATTCCTTCTCGCTGCCTGTGCAGTTTCCGTAGCCCAGCCGACGCTTTCTACAGTATCGACAGAGGATGTTGTAGTGAACCCGTTGCCGTTTAATTCGTCCGACGACGATTTTGCCCCGTTCTTTATGCAGGGTGGGCGTTTGCTGTACTTTACTTCCAATCGCGATGGCGAGCAAGACATCTATATGGTGCCGCGCACGGCGTCTGGATGGGGCGATCCCGTGATGCTGCCGGAAGCCGTAAACAGCGGCGATCATATTGGCTCGGCGACGATTACTCCCGACGGCCAGTACATGGTATTTGCAGCATATGGCCGGGCGGGGAGCTTGGTAGGGCGCACCGACCTCTACAGTGCGCGCAAAGCGAATGGGCAGTGGACAGATGTAAAAAACCTCGGTGCTGATGTCAATTCTGAATCCTGGGATTCCCAGCCGTTTATCTCTGCCGACGGCAATACACTGTACTTCGCCAGCGACAGGCCGGGCGGCAGCGGCGGTACGGATATCTATATGGCACGCCGTACCCCAAAAGGCTGGAGCTTGGCGGTGAACCTCGGTGCCAATGTCAACAGTAGTGCCGATGAAATGAGCCCATCGCTTGCAGCCGACAACGAGCGCATGTACTTTGCCAGCAATCGCGTGGACGGGGTGGGCGGCTTTGATATTTATACTATCGACCTGCCAAGGCTATCAGGCAGTGCACGTGCTGCTAACATCGGTGCGCCGGTAAACACGAGTGCCGATGAATACTTCTATTTTTCTATCGCCAACTCCAACCAGGCGTTTTTTGCCAGCAATCGCTCGGGCGGCGAAGGCGAACTCGATTTGTATATTGCGGTGCCCGATCCCGTACCCGGCAAGCCTGTGCTTATCGTGCGCGGTACAGTGAAAAACGCTATTACCAATGCGCCTGTTGGCTCGACAATTACGATTACCGATCTGCAAACGGCCAAGCAGGTAGCGCAATTCCAGAGCGACGATGTAACAGGCGAATACTTTGTAATGCTCACAGCGGGTCGCGAATACTCTGTAACAGCATCGAAAGAAGGCTACCTGTTCTACAGCGAGCGGTTTGAAGTTCCGGCAGATGAAACTGGTCGCGAAATTACCTACGATATCGCGCTTTCACCCATTGAGGATGGCTCGGTGCGCCTCTTGGTTTTCTTTGATTTCGATAAGGCCGAACTGCGGCCCGAATCGCGAGCTGAACTCGACCGTGTGATCGACTTCCTGAAAGGCAATGTCGATATCAAAGTCAATATCGAAGGCCATACCGACGACCAAGGAACGGCAGACTACAACAAGGGGCTGTCGGAACGCCGTGCGGAGTCTGTGAAAAAATATCTAATCGCCGGTGGTATTCAGGCTGTGCGTGTCAGCTCCGCTGGTTATGGCAAAAATAGGCCGCTCATGCAGGGCACAACCGACGAAGCACGGGCGCGTAATCGCCGTGTGGAAATGCGTATTGTGCGGTAGTGCTTTCGACGACAATAGACGACAAGAAAAGAAGAAGGGCGACTGTTTGTACAGCCGCCCTTCTTCTTTTTGTGCATAATCTACCGCTTTATACAGCGTGCTGATCGGCTGTGTGGCCGAGTAGCGAGCGCAGCATCCACGCAGTTTTTTCGTGTGTTTCCATGCGGCGCGTCAGCAGGTCCAGCGTAGGCTGGTCGTTGGCCTCGTCTGCTGTTTTCAGTACTTCGCGCGCAGTGCGTATCACCGTCTCGTGGGCTTCCACCGCAGAGCGGATCATATCCTCGGCTGCAAGCACTTCTTCTTCCTGTGTTACAGAGGCCAGCGCTATGAACTGCTTGAACGAGCCCGGCGCAAAAAAGCCAAGTGAGCGTATGCGCTCGGCGATTTCGTCGATTGCAGTCGCCAGCTCTGTGTACTGTAGCTCAAAAAGCTGGTGCAGCGATACGAACATAGGCCCGGTCACATTCCAGTGAAAACCATGTGTTTTCAGGTACAGTGTATAGCTGTCGGCCAACAAGCGCGAAAGACCTTCCGCTATTGATTTACGCTGCTCTTCTGCAATGCCAATGTTGATTCTCATATTCTACTCCTGCCGTTGTAAGAGATACTTTGTCTAAAATGTTATGTTCAAAAATATACGAATGTAACGCTGTATTGTGCGAGCCTGTTCCGGAAAAACATGCTGCCACGGCATCGCTTGCTGATAATTAATGCAGTAAACGCAAGGTTTGTATTTTTTCGATGAGCCAGAACTCGAATGTACCAGAAATCCTGAAAGATGGACTGGTAAACAGGAGAAATAGTGTAGAAAATTGCTTGTTGTTCGGCGAAGACGCATTGTTCTGAACGCGAAGATCGTGGGCGCTTCGGTCTGCGTGCCGCCCGTTTTTTCTCCGCACCGCGCAGCACGAGCCGCTGCGTGGTTGTGATCGCAAGTTCGTTCGCGCACTGTTCCTACGGTAACAAATGCGAAGACGTCGGCCTAACCGCGATTGCTGTGCGGCTACTCATCAACCGGCCTGTGCGACCGGCGACAGCGGCCATAGCCCGTGCAGCGATGCCCGTGCCACAGATTGTTTTTGTGAAACAGCCACCAATAACGAAGATGCCGATGGTAGTGCCGAAATTCTTGGGTTGTATCCTGATTTAGAACGACAAGATAAGCCGGAGCAGTTCCGGCCACTTTACGACCGAAAAGGCGCGGTAGCCGATATAAGTGCCGAATCCGATAAAGGTAATGCCTGTAAAGCGGTGGAGTGTGTCGATGAGGCGGGGAGACATACGCGAGCGGTATTTGATGATCGTGCGCAGCAGCAGAGCGATCCAGCCCATCATGCCTATACCAAAACTGACTGAAAAGAGCAACTGGGAAGAAATATGTGTATCGACAAAGCCGCGCTCCTGGAGAAGCATGGACATCGAGCCGATAGAGGGCAGGAACGTGGGGTTGACCAAATTAGTAAGCGAGATGCCTACGCCGATAAAGAATGGCCCCTTGCTGCCGATACGCTCTACAAGAGCTGTGCCTTTGCTTGGTGCTGGTTCGATCTGCGGCACTGTGCGCTTTACACGCAGATTGATAATGCCGTAGATGATCATTGCGGCAACACAGGCAACTTGGAGCACGAGGACGAGGTTTTGGTTGTTGTTGAGCAGAGATGTTAGCTGTCCGGTGAGCGGAGCCGTTGCCATCAGTACAATGAGGCAATAAAAGACATCCATAAGGGCTGCACCGATACCGATACCAACACCCTTGCGTCCATTATCCTGAAGGCCGGCCTTCATGACCGCGACGGCTATAGGCCCAGGCGGTATAGCCAGGACAAAGCCGAGAATAATGCCGGATAGTAACGATGTTACCATAAGCGTCTCCTGCAAATGGTTGCACTATAACTGTGCAAGGCAGTGGTCTGCCGGGAAAGGGGTTATAGCTGTCCGGCAATGCCTTCTACGCTGTACAGCAGTAAAGATAGCACGAGCGTCTGTAACAACCAAATGCGTTTTTCTGGCCATTCCGCGATAGCCATACAATGATTTTAACGGCATAACTGTTGCCAGTCCGTATATTAGGGTTCCGGTTCACGGTACATCCACAAGCACAGATGGAACGATTCTACAGCGAAAAGATTGGTTGTTGTAGACGGGGATTAGTGGTATTTTGAACATCAGTATGTATTGTAAAAGCAGGCAGGCATGACGCAGCGGCAATCAAAATTCTCGTTTCTCTCCCTGATGACTTCGTTTCTACTCGCCGTGGGACTGTGGGTGTATGTAAGCATGAACTCGCAGTACACAACGGTCGTAGACCTGCCCCTGTTTGTAACGCTGCCGGAAAATCGCGCTATTGAAACACCGATTCCGCAGGCTATTCGCGCCCAAGTGCGCGGCGTGGGCTGGCAGTTGTTTAATCTCAATTTTTCCTTCCCGCCGCGCTGCGTTGTTACTGTCAACGATGAAATGCTAGGGCCTGAGCAGACTACATTTAAGCTCACCAGAAAACTTCTCGAACAGGGCATGCAGCTTCCCGACCAGGTAGAGCCATTAGGGCTCGTGCCCGATAGCTTGGTGTTTCAGGTGGGCAGGGTAAGCCGCAAGCGTGTACCCGTGTATCCTGTACTCGCTATTACGCTGCGCAAAGGTTTTATTACGACAGGTGTTCCTCACGTAGAGCCCGACAGCGTGGACATTCTTGGCAATCGGAATATTCTCGACCGCATTAAATACTGGAAAACAAAACCGATTACGCTGGCAAACCTCTATAAGCCGGTGAGTATTACTGCTTCTCTATCAGATTCACTTGCCAATATTACCCAGCTCTCTCGCTCTGTGGTGTCGGTGTACGTCGATGTACAGCAGATTGCAGAAATGACGTTCGACAATGTGCCTGTAGAGCTGCTCTCGGCTCCGGGCAATCACAATATTCTGATTCAGCCGTCTTCCGTTTCGCTTACAGTGCGCGGCGGTATCAACCAGATAAGTGTCCTCAATCAAAACGATATTAAGGTGTATGTAGACTATTCCGAAGTCGTGCAGAATACCACAGGCATCCTTATACCTCGTGTGTCGTTGCCACCTGATATCAACGTACTGAATCTGGCACCCGCGAGAGTGCGCTATGTGCGCCGTATCTCCGCCCAAACAGCGAGCGGTGTTACACAATAGGCATAGGCGACTGGCCTCCTTCTTGCTCCGCTTCCCTCCGAAAATTCAGCAGCAGCGATGAATCCCCATAGCTCAAGAAACGATAGCCATGTTCTAATGCTTCTGTGTACACTGCTCTCCAGAGGTCTTTGCCTAGAAGCGCGGCTACGAGTAGAATAAGCGTGCTGTTCGGCTGGTGGAAATTCGTGATCAGCGCATCGCACAGAGCAAATGTATAGCCCGGTGCAATCAGAATGCCTGTGGAGCCTGTTGCTGTGTCCATGTCGTGCTGATTCATCCATGCCAGAACTGCCCGAAGCGCGGTGTCGGGAGCCACTGGCGGTACGGTATGCCGCAGCCGGTACGGATCCCACTGCTCGATGGACAGCTCGGCGGCACTGCCTGCCTTGTTGTCGTTGGCCACTAACCGCACACCAAACCAGTACAGCGATTCTAATGTGCGCACGGAAGTCGTTCCCACAGGAATAACCGGGTACACAGCCGACGACGAATGCTCGCGGCGCTGCGCTTGGCTGAGAAGAGATTCCACGACGTTGCGCGGTACGGAAATATACTCGTTATGCATCTGGTGCTCGGCGACGTCGTCGCTCTGAAGAGGCTGGAATGTACCAGCTCCCACATGCAGAGTAACATGGTCGATGCGAATACCCTTATCGCGGAGATCGCCGAGGACTGCATCCGTAAAGTGCAGTCCGGCAGTTGGCGCTGCTACCGAGCCTGGTAGGTGTGCGTACACCGTTTGGTATCGCTTTGCATCGTCGGTCTCTGCTTCGCGTTTCAAATACGGAGGCAGCGGCAGCACTCCGGCGCTGTCAAGCACTGCGGCAAACGAAAGACATGCTGGTTCCCACGAAAACTCAACGGTTGCTTCTGTTCCTTTGCGCTGGAGTACTTCTGCGCTGAGCTGCACTGGTGTACCTTGTTCCTGCGCAACGAGTGCGAGTTTGGTTCCCGGGCGAATACGCCGCCCTCCTATCATGCAGCGCCATTGGCAGGGTGAGCCCGATTGCAGGGCAATTGCCGGGTCCGGACCGGGGGCGATAGGCGACAGGCAGAGCACCTCAGCCGAGCCGCCTGTGGGCTTGTGCATCAGCAGCCGAGCGGTAATAACACGCGTATTGTTCATCACCAGCAGTGCACCGGGCGGTAGAAAGCTACTGATGCTGCGAAAGGTGTCGTGCTGGATTGTCCTGTTGAGAGTATTGGCTACCAGCAGTTTGCTGCGGTCGCGCTCCGGCAACGGATACACCGCAATACGTTCCGGTGGTAAGTCGTAAGCGTACTCACCTGCGGACACAACGGGAAGAGGAAATCTATAATCTTTGGCAGAATTCATTCGTTTAGCGTTATTCACAACAGAAGAAGCTCTTTAGAAATGAGCACAATTGGCAATGCAATAGATTGCAAAAATCGCACAATTTCGTGCATACATTCAAGAGTAAATCCACAAAACCTTGTAGAGACTCCTGGCTGCCCTGCAACTACTGGCATCCCTTATCGGTCTGTATGCCGTGCCGCTGCGAGTATTTGCCAATAGTGCTGTGTAATTGATAAAGAAAGTCTATTTTTGCCGTGCAATTATTGCGCGGTAGCAGAGTCTCTCCGGAATCAATACACAATGGTTCGATGAGGCAATCCTGCTCACAACATTACACGTCCGGCGGCCTGTTGTGCTATGTACCGGATGTGCTCGCCGCCGAGCGGACATACGACGCAGGTATTTCCTGCTATGGAAAGGATCTACGACACTGATGAATACTAGAGAAAAGTCCGGTCGGAAGACAGCGGACGGACAGCAAAAATACGCAATCTCCGGCGGGAATACTGCACTGCCCTTGTACACGAAGTCCACATTGCCCAATGGTGTGCGCGTGCTTACCGAAGAAGTACCCCATGTTCAGTCTTTTGCCCTCGGTATCTGGGTGAATACGGGCTCGCGCGATGAACTGCCTGCACAGGAGGGAATCGCTCACTTTATCGAGCATCTTGTTTTTCGCGGTACTGCCCGCCGCTCCTCTCGGCAGATAGCCAACTATCTGGAGGCAGTTGGAGGCTATGTGAATGCGTTTACGACGAAGGAGCACACGTGCTTCTATGTGCGCGCTCTCTCGAAGTATTTTGAAAAAGTTTGTTCGCTTCTGGCTGATGTAACGCTGCATCCTATGTTTCGGGCGCAGGACGTGGAAAAGGAGCGCGCCATCATTCTCGAAGAGATGAAGTCGTATGAAGACGAACCCGAAGAAAGTATTTTCGATCATCTCGAAGAAGTAATGTTTGGCAAGCACCCGCTTGCCCATCCTATTGTAGGTACGCCGAAGTCGGTGGCAGCGATATCCGCCGAAAGTATCGCGTCGTTCCATCAGGAAAAGTACAGCGGAGCAAATATTATTGTCACCGTTGCTGGTAATATCCCCCACGCCGCTGTTCTGTCGGTGGTCGAACGCCTGATGAGCGATGTCCCGCTTTCGTCGATACCCCGGCGCCGCGCTCCTAAAATTCTTCCCGCACGCTCGGTAGAAATGTACCGGCCAGTGCAGCAGGTGCATCTTGCGCTTGGTGCTGTTACGCCTGGAGCTGCAAAAGACGACTACTTTACTCTTGCTGTGTTCAATACGCTGTTTGGCGAGGGCATGAGCTCGCGCCTTAATCAGTCGGTGCGCGAGCGCCACGGGCTGGCCTATACGGTGAACTCTTCAGTCACCGATATGCAGGACTGCTGTGTGCTGAGCGTGTACGCAGCAATGGAGCCAAGTAGCTTGATAAAGACAGAGAAGCTCATACAGCGCGAACTGGAATTGCTGCGCGCAAAGGACGTAAGCAAAGCCGAGCTGCGCCGCGCTCGCGAACAGGTGAAATCGCAGCTTATTATGTCGTTTGAAAGTATGTCGGGCAGGATGCACACGCTCGCCAAAAATGAGTTGTACACTGGTACTTACGAAGATGTAGAGCGCACGCTTACTCTTGTGGAAGCTGTGGATGCACAGGCCATTTCCGCGCTCCTTCGCGACTGGCTCGCTCCCGAACGGTGGCATCGTGTAGTGATTATGCCCGAGGACAGAAAACAATAGCACATTTGTACAGAGGCTATGCGAAGAATCTGTGCGCTTCGGTCTTTGGCCTCGCGCTTGGTCTCTGCACCGCGCGCACGGCTGCCGCGTGGATTTTCTCCCTCTATCGCAATGTCGTGTGGCCAACCAACAGCCGGTGTTGCGACCGGCGACAGCGACCATAGCTCGTGCAGCGACGCCCGTGCCACAGAGCT
The DNA here is from genome assembly GCA_002483085.1 of Ignavibacteria bacterium UBA7675. Classification (GTDB taxonomy): domain Bacteria; phylum Bacteroidota; class Ignavibacteria; order Kapaibacteriales; family UB7675; genus UBA7675. The sequence continues at coordinate 18,948 of DLHF01000007.1, read as the reverse complement.
CCCGTACTGTCTATTAGAATTTTCCGAACTTCAGCGTCGCGGTGAGCGATGGCCCGCCAATATCACTGTTGGTAATGCCAACGCTGTTGTTGCCCATACCGCTCACAAGCCTGTAGCTCGCGCCCATGTGCAGGCGCATAAACTTCAGGATATTCATTTCCGCGTTGACGCCCGGTTCCAGAATAAAGAACACATCATCGACAAGGTTGCTGGAAGTGGTGCCTACTACTGGCCGCGAGAAATCTACGCTGCCGCCGCCAATGGTAAGCTGGAGCGAGTAGTGAACAACGCTCTGCGGCTCGAAAATATACTCGGCAATAAAGGCGCTGTACTCCACATCCATGTTCAGGCTGTCGCCGATGCTGTGAGGGCTGAGAGTATTGAACCAACCGCCGCCGATGGCCAGCTTGTGGTTGATAAGCCACGCGCCCCACGCACCTGTCATGACATCTACTGCGCCATCGAGCGAAACAATTTTTAGCGCTGGGCCTCCAAATCCCCCGTGTTCGTAATCTCCATCAAGAAGGTTCTCTGCCTTGTCTTGCGCCTGTACTGGAACAGCGAGCACTACAGCGGTGCAGCACATAAGAAAGAGCATTTTCATAGTTCCTCCCGCGTTTAAAATTTTCCGAACTTCAATGTAAGATGTGCCGAAGGGCCGCTAAAATCGCTATCATTCAGCCCAGGGAGGTCTATTCCATTGACAAACAACATGCCCGCGCCTACCTGCACCCGGAAAAACGAGGCGACATTCAGCTCTGCTGCTGCGCCAACTTCTGCTACAAAGCAGGAGCTCCATTTGTCGTTGCTGAAGTTGGAATTTTCGTCCCAGTTGCTGCTGTTTCGGAGGTAGTAACCAGCGCCGCCAGCGCCAACAAGCACTTGGGCGGTATAGTGTACCAAGCTGTTGGAGTTTCCTGTAAATTCTATCATCGGGCCGCCATAGCCAAATCCTATCGACGGTTGCTGGTTGCTGATAAGCCCTGCTTCGGTGGGTGCAGCTATGTTATTTACCAGGCCAAATCCGCCGCCACCCAGCATGAACGTGTGATTGATAAACCAGCCGCCATAACCCCCGACGAGAACCGAAGGTTTGCCTTTCACGGATGCGAGCTTTACGACCGGCCCGCCGTAGCCGCCGTGCTCGATATCCCCAGAGAACAGCGTTTCTTGTTCGTCGCTCGCTGTTAGCGTAGCCGCCGTGCAAAGCAGGCAGGCAAGAGTAATAAGTGTGTTCATAGCATAGGCTTTCTGAATTGTAGTTCTGCAATAATACGAGTTGCCGCCTGAACGGAACAGGAAGATTCTTGTTTCAGCACCACAAAGTTTTTCACAAATGCAGGATGTTGTCGGGAAGAAAAACGAGGCTATTGCCGGGATGCTCTCCTGTCTTTTCTTATGGGCGTGCCAGCCACAATCCGGCGGCAATCGCACCGATGCCTGCGAGCACACTTGTGGCGATATAGAGAAGTGCTATTGTGTATTGCGTGCGCAGCAGCTCGGCTACTTCGAGCGAGAATGTAGAAAATGTAGTAAACCCTCCGCAGAGCCCTATGGCGAGAAACATGCGCCACTCTGTGGAAAGAAAAGAGCGCGAGGCAAGCCCTGCAAAGATGCCGAGCAGCAGCGAGCCCGCAATGTTTACAGCAAGAGTACCCCAGGGAAAAATGCCGGGGAAGGAGCGTTGCAGCACCGCAGCGAGCAAAAAACGCATCACACTGCCGATACCGCCGCCCACAAACACTGCTATAATGCTTTTCATTGCACGTAGTCGACCACGCGCTTTTCGGTGCGCACTGCATTGAGAAAACCGACGACCTCTTGGTGATCGGGATGCGCTTGGTATGCTTGGAGATCAGCCGCCGAATCGAATTCCGAATAGAGAACGACATCCGAAGCAGCAGGGTCGTTTTCGACGATATTGATACCAACTTCTATATGGCGGATAGCTGGAATTGTCGCTTTCAGTGCTTCGAGCCTACGCTTCAGTTCTTGCGCGTTTTCAGCTTTGCTGTCGTCCTGTAGACGCCACATTACGATGTGCTTTATCATGTTCTTTCCTTCTTTTGGTTGTAATGCTGCAATATAACAGTTTGCCGCGTGCAATCGAATTCCAGATTCTATACTCTTGATAGCGACTCCATGGCACGGGCGTCTTTGCGTCGCCCGCCGGGTTCGCTGTCGCCAGTCGCACCTCCGGCTAGTGGTAAGGCCGACCATGCCCGCGATAGCAGGCTGTACAGCCACGCGCCGAGAGTGCTGCGCGGTGCAGAGGCAGAACGGTAGTGCGGAGACAGAAGCGCAAAGTTTCCTTTTATGCTTCATCGCTCCTTGTTGTGTGCTGGCCTGGCATAAAAACAGGAACACCAACCGGCATCCTATTGCGCCAGTCGGTGTTCCAATAATCCGAGCATTCCTTCTATTGTAGGACGACAATTTTTCCGGTTGTTACTGCACCTCCAGCGTTGAGCCTGTAGAAATAGCACCCGTTTTTGAGTTCGGCTGCCGGAAATGCCTCCGCGTGGGAGCCTGCCTGTTGGTGCTCGTCGGTGAGGATGCGCACTGTTCTGCCGAGTTCATCGACAACGCTCAGTGTTACATGAGCGGGCTGATCCAGTGTATATCGTATAATCGTATTGTCGCTAAAAGGGTTTGGTGCTGCTGATACGCTGCCGGGAGCGATAGGCTGCTCGGCGACATCAGTGGCAACAGTGTCGACGCGGAAAACGACGCGAGCCTCTGGCAGGGGGAAGCCCAGCGCGCCACCGAAAATGGAAAATTGCACCTTGTCTCCGGCTTTAAAGTCAGTAGTAGGTTGGATAGGAGACTTCGGCCAAGCTGGTGGGCTTGCTCTTCGTCCGCGCTTATTTGCGAAATCCATAGCGAACTCGGCACCCGAAGCCAGAAATATGTGAACAAAATCTACGGTTGTTCCCTCGGTGGTGGTAATAGAAAGATAGTAGTGCCCCTGCGTGCCAATCGGCATACCTCTGTTTTGGCTGCTCACTATTTCGCCTGGTCCGGCAGCTTGTCTCGGACGGTCAGACACCAGATTATCGCTTTCACGGCCATTGACCCAAGCATAAGCCGTGAGATTAAACGCGTCAATTGGTACATCTTTTGCGTCTGGCCAGGGAGTAGAATTTGCGGCGAAATCTGCAACTGTAACGTGCGGTATTTCATCCGGGTAGCGTACCACTGTTGTACCGCCTCCTGGTGCAGGGCGTTCGTAGGAGATAGTATTGTGTACGCGCACATTCAGATAGGGAACTGTAAACGTATCGACCTTCAAGGTGCTTACCGACCCATATCGCAGGGATATGGCCTCTGTTCCGCCCGGCAGAAACTCTACTTCATAGGAAGCTGGTCCGTTGTTTGTTCCTCGCAATTCTCCTGCCGCTGTATCTATAATGCGGGTGCCCGCATTGCTATTCGTTAATAATGTGTTTGCCTCGCCCTGCAATAGTACGGGTCGTTCCTCTCTAATTACTCCTCCCCATTGCTCGAACGCATAGCTCACTGCAAAGCTAAATGCTCCTTCGACGAACTGTCTATCGCCGAGGCATTCCCTATCGGTAGTAAAGACACCGGATACTGGTTGCTTATCGCGTGAGTCTGGTGCCGCCATAGGTGCCTCCTCATCTTCTGTAAACAGCCCGGCGTGCTCAGCGAAATTAATGTCTGTTAAAGTTTTGCAAGGAAGCTTGTTGTGCACCAGAAGGTATTCCGCCACTGTGCGATCTACTGTAAGGTCGCGGACAACAATGCGGCGGTCGTACAAACCGTAGATTGTAGCTTCGTCGACAAAAGGAAAGCGTTTGGCAGACCACGCGGGCTCGAAACGGAGTTCGAGGTCATGTCCTCCGAATACCTCTTTTAGTTTGGTGTTGTCGTGAACAAAAAACTGAAAGTCGTGGAGACCACCCATACGGGTAGAATCTACGGACAGTACACGGACTGCGGCTTGTTGTGCAAGTGCTGGCTGGAATGCCATGCAGGCGATAAATAATGCTGTAGCTTTTTTCATAGCTCGTGGTATTTGTGGTTAAAGCAATTGTGAAGCGTTCAATATACTGCAAAGAAGCTTTGGAGTCAATGCGTTTTGGGGTATAATTTTTCGGTAGAGCTGATAAGTGCTACTGCAAGGACATGCGTGTGGCACGGGCGTCTTTGCGTCGCCCGCCGGGTTCGCTGTCGCCGGTCGCACCTCCGGCTAGTGGTAAGGCCGACCATACCCGCGATAGCAGGCTGTACAGCCACGCAGCGGGAGTGCTGCGCGGTGCAGAGGCAGAACGGTAGTGCGGAGACAGAAGCGCACCGTCTCATCAATGTAATTCAACTGCCGGACCGAAGGTGATGTTGTTAGAAATACAATCTGTACAGCACGCGGATATTGCGCCCCGGCTCCGGCATGATCGACTTCACGCGCGAGAGATGCCTGCGGTATTCGGTATTGGCGATGTTGTCGACCGACAAAGTAAAGGTATGCAGGAGCACCTCTGTGGCAAACGAGTAATCGGCCAGAAGGCTTACGACTGCATAGCCCGCAGTTGGCTCTTCAAAGTCGCCAGTGCGATGTTGGCTGGAAGCTGCGTGAAGCGAGGCAAGCGCGGAAAATTTCCCTGTGGAATACCGCAGCCGTAGCGAGCCTTGCAGGGGGGGCATCATTGGCAGCGGGGTTGTGGTTCGGACGAGCTGGCCGTACACATAGCTCGCCGTAAAGCCCGCTGTAAAAGCGTCGCTCATACGCCACTCGCCAGTGCATTCACCACCGAGCATCTGCGCCTGTTCGCCAGTAAACTGGTACACAGGCAGGAGCACGCGGTAGTTGGTATCGCCAGTATTTCGCGGGTAAATATAGCTCGAAAAATAATTGCGAAACAGCGCCAGCGACATCGATGTGCGGTCGCCAGTGTACTGCGCTGATAGCTCCATGCCGATAGCGTTTTCTTTGCCTATGCCGGGGTTGCCGATGTCGTAGGTATAGGCTGCCAAGTGCGGGCCTTCTGTGTACAACTCTTCCACGCCCGGAGCGCGGAACGTGCGCATCAGCGTGAACCGGAGCGACAGCGCGGAATCCACAGCGTAAGTTACAGCCGCCGAACCCGATACATCGGCGAAATCGCGGCGGCTGATAGCACCGATCTTACTCGATATTTTTTCCTCTGGCCGCACACTTTTTACGTCGAAGCGCAGAGCTGCCTGTACAGATAAAGCGCCGAAGTCTGCGCGCTGATAGCCGAAGACGGCAGCCGAATACTCCTGTGTATGCGGGGTAAATGAAAGTCCGCCAGTAGCGTAGTCGCGGTATTCGCCCCATGCGCCAAAGGAGCCGGAGTGCAGCACACCGAGGGGGCCAGTATGAGCAATTGCCGATGCGTTGTAGGACAGCACGCCAAAATCCATTCCAAGCGAGCCGTTGGATTCATACTCTGCGTGATAATAGCGCGAGAACGTGCTATGGAACTCGATGCGCTCAACCGGGCCGATATGCGCGTGGACATCAGCGCGTGCCTCCGTGTGCCACCGATTGAGCTCAATGGAAACGCCGTTGGGATGAGCGCCGACAAAACCACCGGGAATGCCATATCGCGTTTCGTAGTACCCTCCGGCTGCTCCCAGGAAACCCCACGACTGCACATAGCTGGCGCCTACCGAGCCATTAGCTGTGCGAATGCTGGTATTGCGTAGGTTCCCTACCGGGGTAGAGATATCAAACCCCTGGCGGAAACCGCCATCTGTTCGCAGGGCAATTGCGCCTATGGGCATCGACAAGTCTGCCGAGCTCGCATAGCCGCCGTTCACACTTTCTAATTGCGCCGTTGCCGAGCCGTGTATGTGGTCGGTAATCAGCGTGGGAATGTAGTCGCGCTCTACATTGATAACACCGCCAAGAGTGTTGGAGCCGTAGAGCAGCGCGCCCGGCCCGCGTATGATCTCGATGCTCTGGGCAGTAAGCGGATCGAGCACCACAGCGTGGTCGGCAGAGGTCGCCGATAGGTCGCCGGTGCGCTCTCCATCTTCGAGAAGCAGGAGCCTGTCGCCGCCCAGTCCGCGCATCACAGGGCGCGCGGGTGCTGCTCCCATCGTGCGCTGGTCTAATCCCGGTTCCTTTGCCATTGTTTCTGCAATCGTCCCCCCCAGTCGTTCGCGCAGAGCGCTTCCCGACAGTTCTACCACGGGCTTATCACCTCGGTCGTGGCTGCCTTCTACAATAATTTCCCGGGTGCTATTTATTTCTTCTGTGAGTTCTATTACTACGCGCGCAGTATCGTTGTCGCTAAGCATCACTGTTGCTGATGCCCCACTGTAGCCTACGCGCGACGCGTGAACTATGGCCTTTCCAGCGGGCAGGCGTGTAATTGTAAATCTTCCTGTGCTATCGGCCATACCGGCCTTGTGCAGTTCCGGGAGCGCAATATGCGACCAAGCTACCGGCGCGTGTGTTGCCGCGTCGACCACGCGTCCCTGAAGCACTGCCGTTTGCGGCGGTGCGGGTACGGGGTGTTCGGCTGGTGTTGTGCTCACCAGCGCGCAGAGGAGAAAAGCTAGCATCATATAGCGCAGTATAATAGGCCTCTTCCCATAGTCGGGAAGAGGCCATAGATTGTGAATTATTCTTCGATAGACAATACAATGGCAGCAGATGTGTACAGCACGCCGGGTTCGCCGTGCTGGTGTTCGTCCTCGCGCTTCAGGTACACGCGGAATGATGTGCTACCTGCTTTTTTAGGTGTAAACAAGAATGTACCATTGGTCTGTCCGGCTGTGATATCGACAAAGGATACATCGTCCGCCGCGATTTCTATAAGATGTTCTTCCTCCAAAATTTTCGTATTCCCATCGCCGTCGGTGAAGCGCAATTCAATAGTGCCCGCTGTTCCACTGACCATCGACAGCGTTCCGCTCGCTGCCTCTGTATCAGCAGTAAGGATTTGCACACCATTGAGCAGCAACTTGAGTCCGGTAACACCTGCCTGGACGTGAACTGGAATTTCCTTCGAGGTGAAGTCTGCATGATCATTGTGATTCAGTATAATTTTTAGCGTGGTCTCACCTTCCTGTTTTCCGGAAATGTGTAAGTTCCATTTGCCGTCGTCGTCGTGGTGCTCTACTTCGGCGACATCGGTATTGCCCACGGCCCACTTCAGCGAGTGCTCGCTGCCGCTTACTTTATCGGTGCCGATAATAGCACCATTTTCATCGAGAAAGCGCACGGAGAGAAGAGGCGTATCCTCGCCCGCAGCTACTTCGATTTCTCCGGTAACTACGCCGTTTTGATAGCGCACAATTTCTTCGCCACTATTGTAAATCACAAGGCCAAATGCTTCAATATGATCGCCGGAAGGAGTATCGGCGGGATTGTCGCTACAAGATACAAATGCAGCGGCAAGCACAGCGCACAGCAGCGCCAATGATATACGGAAAGTATTCATGAGGTTTCCTGATAGTAAGTTGTAGAGAAGTACGAGTAAAGCATAGCAATCACATCCGCAGCCGGGCACACAGTTGTGGCACGGGCGTGAAGTGCTATCCATAGTCTCCGTCACCGGTCGCATATACCGCAGCGTGAAGGCCACAGGTTATGCACGCCCATTACAGCCGCACACGCAGAGCGGAGCGGCGTTTTAGCAGCGGAAGACTGAGCAGAGAAGCGAAAAGGATATCAGGAAAAAGCAGGAGGAGCCCGTGTGGAGGGCAATCCCCAAAGAGTGGGGAGGGGGCACTGTGGAGAGGCGAGAATAGAGAAAGAGAAGCTTTGGGCAAGTATGCTGTGTACAACTTCTGTTTGCAGCCAGTGCGACGATGCGAACTTACAGGCCGAGCATTCACTCTCGTGGTTATGCCCGCCATCTGTTGTATGCTGCCCGGAATACGAGAGCACGCCGCCAAACGCCACATCCGTTATATGGTTGTGGAAGAAGGGCAGGGCAATCGCAATTGGCAGATACAGCGCCAGAAGCAGAGAGGCCGAGATATATCGCAAAGAAGCAAACATGCAGAAGTAGTTTCCCCGGAAAATGCAACAGCGGGAGCAGACGAACAACTTCTTCCGAAAGTATAAATCTACAAAAGTTTAGGAGAAGTCGGTTGTTCGGACGGTGTGCAGGACGTAACTTTACGTATGAAGTTGCGTTAGACTTCGCCGGTAGTTGGGCGTGGAGAGTAGATGTCCGCTGCCATTGTTTTATGCTGCATTGTGTCCGTGCCGTGTATCTGGCGGGCAATGAATTAGAAATTATGTTGTCTCATTACGAATTAAGAGGATTATCATGTCGGAACCCATTCCTCCCTATCCATCAGGTGGACAGCCTCCCCCCTATCCGCCTCCTCCGCCATATTATTACCAGCGCCCCCCGGAGCGCCGCAGTAGATGGTGGATACCTGTTGTTATTATCGGTGGTGTTCTCGGGCTTTTCATTGTGGGTATTGTTGTTGTGTTTATGGTCATCGGCTCTGCCGTTGGCTCTTCCTTTGAGAATGAACCTGTGAAGGTAAAGACACAATCAGTGCTGTACCTGAAGGCATCCGGGATGCTGGAAGAGATAGAGCGGACATCGGGGTTTTCTCTCTTTTCTTCGAGTCCTGTGCCTGTAAACCTGATGAACACGCTTACGGCGATCAGGCGCGCCAAAGACGATGGCAATATCGTTGGTGTGTATTTTGAGGGCGGTCTGAATGCGGGCTTTGCCAAATCGGCAGAGCTGCGTGATGCACTTGTTGACTTTAAGAAATCGGGCAAATTTATCTATGCGTTTCTCGAAACCGGCGACGAATCTTCCTACTACCTCGCTTCGGTAGCCGATAGTATTTTTATGCCTACAGAAGGTCTTCTCGAAATGAATGGCTATGCTGTGGTTGCTCCTTTTTTCAAAGACGCACTCAACAAAATTGGTATCGATTTCTACGTACAACAGTTTGAAGAATACAAATCCGCAGGTGAGTCGTTTAGCCGTACCGGGTTTAGCGAACCCGCTCGGCGCGAGCTTGAATCTATCCTGGCTCAGCGCTATACAGTGCTCACAGAAAGTATCGCTCAGAGTCGTGGCCTCAATGTAGAAATGATTCGCAGTGCTATGAATCGCGGAGTGTACACTGCCGACACACTGCTTGCCTTGGATTTTATTGATGGTATTAAGTCGCACATGGAAGCTAAAGAATGGATTCGCGAGAAGGTGAATGTGCACTCAAAGAAGGATTCGGTTGAAAAACTACGCCTCGTTTCGCTGAAAGAATATATCAATAGTTCGACGTTCGCCAGTAGCGATAAGGTCGACGAAGATAAGCAGATCGCGATTGTGTTTGGTTCGGGCAATATTGTTTCTGGCAAAACAGCGAACAGTGCATTTGGCAGCGAAAATCAAATTGCTTCAGAGAGCTTTATCGGCGAACTGCGGAAGGCTCGCGACAATGAAAAAGTAAAAGCGATTATTCTTCGCATCGACAGCCCGGGTGGTTCCGTGATTGCCTCGGATGCTATCTGGTCGGAGATTCGCGAAGCGCGTAAGGTCAAGCCAGTGTACGCTTCTATGAGCGATGTGGCTGCCTCCGGCGGGTACTATATGGCGATGGCGTGCGATACGATTATCGCGCATCCGCAGACTATTACTGGGTCGATTGGTGTCATCCTGATGATTCCCAATCTCACAGGTGCATTGGACAAACTCGGTATATCGGTTGATACAATCAAAACATCCGAATCAGCGGCATTTCTGAATCCGATGCTGCCGTTCAGTGCAACCGAAAAAGCGAAGCTGTACAGCTTGTCGGAAAAGATTTATCACCGCTTCGTGGCGCGTGTGGCCGAAAGCCGTGGGAAGACATTTGAGCAGACGCGCGAAGTGGCCAAAGGCCGCGTGTGGACTGGTAAAGAAGCAAAGGATGTGGGGTTGGTGGATGTGCTCGGCGGTTTGCAGGAAAGTATCAATATCGCCAAAAAGCGTATTGGTGTGTCGCCGGATACAAAGGTCGCTATTCGCATTTATCCAGAGCCGCGCAATCCTGTGGACGTGTTCTTTTCGATGTTTGACGACGATGACGAAGATGCTTCACTGAGCAGCAGTGTACAAAAAACTCTACAGCCCGGCATCGAGCAAATGCCGATGTGGAATCTCGTACCTGCCCCGATGAAATCGCAAGTGCGGTATATGCTCCAGCTCAACGAAATGGCTATGCAGGAGCGCACGCTCATGGCACTGCCCAATCTTATAGAAGCCCGATAGGGACAGCAAGCATAGTAGGGAAAAGCACAACGGCGATCTTCGGGTCGCCGTTGTGCTTTTGGTGCTATTTAATCGTAGGGAAAGCTACTGCCGAACAAAAAGGAGCCTATAGCCACCTTCCTCTATGCTGTACATTACCAATGTGTTGTCGTCGGTAAATTCATACCTCTGCACTGTGCTGATAGCGCTTATAAATCTGACAAAAAAAACTTGGGACTCTTTGTCGTTGCCGCATATTCCTTTTACTAATCGTACTGGCTCCACTGTGAAAATGCCCGCGGGATAAAGCTTATACCACAAGGCATAGCTTTTACAATTAGCCTGACCATACAGGCTGTCCGCAGTTATATTCAATGTATATGGTTGCTGGTGAGAATAGGGCAGCGGTGTGCCGTAGTTGAACATGGCTGTTAGTTTCCACGATGTTCCCGCCAACGACTCTATAGTCCGATCTCCGGGGTACGAATTGGTGTCGCGGGTAAAATTCATAACCCTTTTGCCCCCGTCGTAGTACATGTGCAGCGAGGTATCAGTTACATCGTAATGGAGAACGGAACCGATCGCTTTTATATAGTCGTTGTACATACTTCCAGAGCCGCAAACAGGTCCTTCAGGGAGTAAGCGCAGTAAGGGAACCCGAAAAATAGCATTGCACGCAGGTGCTGTTACGTCTGTGGTGCCTATGTAGCGATTGCAATCGGCGCGACCCGCAAACCGCATCGAATCCTGCATAAATAGTGTAAATATTTGGTCGTTGGGTATCTGAACAGTTGTTGTAGTATCCCCAATCCACATGCCTAATTCCTCGAAAGAACGCAAACGCCACTGGTTGTTCTGAAGCGCCGCAAACGACATAAGTGATGTGAAGGGGCGTCTCTTGAAATTCATGACTTTACGATTCCCTTCGTAAAAAATTCTGAGAACGGAGTCCGATGCTGTGTAGGAATTGGCGTCGCGTAGAGCATCAAAATAGCGATTGTCCATGCTGATCGGCGATGTGGCGATGTCGCTTATATTGATGGTGGGAAACCTGACCTGGCCCGTTGAGTCCTTTTTATAGGCAACAGAATACCAGTTTAGATCTGCATGGCCCACGGCTTCTGCTTCCCGGAACGACAAAGTAAACAGTTGGTTGGCTGGAATCGGGGTGATTTCCCCGCCCGCGAGCTCAAAGGAGATGAGTTGCCAGTCTATGCCTTGGAGCAACTGGATATTCTCCGGCGTTAGTATGTTTCTGTTGTCTTTTAATTCCGGGCGTACACCATAGTCGCCGCACGACCAGAGAGCAAGGGAGCACAGGAGGCAGAAGAGCACAAGTAATTGCGATGATCTCGTCATGAATACCTCCATAGGTGCCAAAGCGGGCAACGTGTGCCAATAGGTTTCATAACTTCGCCTCGATTGACACCGTAAATCCGAGCTTGCCCGTTGTGTTCAGCTTCGTGCCACGCCGGTACACAAGTGTCGAGCTTTCTACGCCAAGCGCTGCCGATAGCACATTGCTGGTTTGTAGTCGTATTCCCAGCATAGCTTTGCCCATAGGCCCTGCGCCTGTGCCGCCCAGACCAATTCGTACAAATGGCTCTATTGTATTGGCTATGGCGAGTTCTTCGGGCTGGTACTGGTAGACACCACCCGCCCACAACAGTATGTTCATGCGTATTTGCGAGCTATCGGTAAAGCTGTACAGAGGCAACAGCTCTCTGCCAACTTCTGCTCCTACGGCGTGTTCCCGCGAAAGGTGGTACAACCCTCCGAACATGAGGTTTTCTTCTATAGTCGAGGCAGGAATGTCTCGCACCGGATACCAGCGCAGGGCTTGTATATTCTTTAGATAGAGCGTTACCATCGGAAGCTGTTCTACCGCTGGCATCTGCGCGGGCGCAATCCGCTGCGGTCTGCTCCTGTCTATTGCTGCTATCTGCTGCTGAGCAATAGGCGCTGTTGTAATTGATGCTATCGGTGTTTCCGGTGCGTTCTCTGTTTGGTTTTCCGCCATTGCATTGTCCAGCGGGGTGTCTGCGAGAATTTCCACGGGCTTGTTTGCCGCATCTGCATCAGTTTGTGCGATTGGTGTTTCCTCATCAATACTTGCATGTATTGCTTCTTCATCCATTGGAGTATCCGGCCTTTTCTGCGTCAGGTTCTCGCTTGTGGTCGGCGTTGGAAGCTCTATTGGCGATAGAGAGGCAGATGCCCGATTCGCGGTTGGTGTGGCGTTGTACTGGGAATATATACGAGCCGTGCCGCCGGGCCTATCAGCTTGTCTGATGGGAGCCGTACCACCAGATATAGTTGACTGCCCGGCGGGAGTCGGCGCATAGGTTTCGGTTGTACTGGAATCAGAAAGCTGTTGATGCAGCGCTGTGTCTGCCATGGAAGCTCTCGGTCCCGGTGTAGCCTTGTCTATGTATGGGAATAGCAGCAGAGTGGCAATACACGCGCCAACTACTGCGGAAAATAGTGAAAGAACGACGTTCTTTGCCGTAGTCGATATTCCAGCCAGCCATGTGGCTGATGGCTGGGCGGCAGTAAAGCCCGCTTTGGCAAAAAGCCCGGCGGTGTAATGCTCCGGGGGAACCGCCGATGCCCGTACCTGTGCTATGGTCTGTTGCATGAGCACAGCCGAGCGGAATTGTTCCTGTAGTCCGGCGTCGATAGCCAGCAGGGAAAATAACAATGCCTGTTGTGCTATATCGGCTTCGCCATCTACGAAAAGATGGATGAGTTCCGACGCTGAGAACTGATACTCGTTATTCATAGTTTTCTGATTAGTCTTCCTTGCCGGAAAACGTCTGAATGTACGCCCAGTCTGCCGCGCTACCGGCTGGCATTAGCTTCGAGAAGAAAGGGAGCAAGCACTGCCCGTAGCTTGCTTTTTGCGCGTACTACTCTGTTGCGGACAGTAGATACTGGCTCTTCGATAATCTCTGCAATTTCCTTGTAGGAGAGGCCATTGTATGTCTGTAGCACAAATGCCTCGCGATATTCTTCGGTGAGCGTTTCCAGCGCCGTTTCAATCAGCGTTTCCAGCTCACCAACCCGTACCGCAGGCTCTTCTGCGGGCAATTGCAGCTCGTCTAATGGAAGAAATACACGCCTGCCCGATGCTTGCTGTACATCAAGACAGAGATTTCGGCTTATACGCAAGAGGTATGCCGGTACATTTTGTACCTCGCGTCTCTGCTCCGCGCTTTGCAATAGGCGTAGCCACGTTTCCTGAAAAACGTCACGAGTGTTGTCGGTTTCACCGAGAATATAACGGCAGTACAGGAAGATGCGGGACGAGTGCCGCCTGTACAACTCGCTAAATGCCACCTCTTTTTCTCGTGCGCCGCCCTGTAGCAGGGTGTAGAGCCGAACGTCGCTATAGGAGGCGTAGGTCTGTATCATGGAGTTCAACAGTTGATAAAGAACTTGCATTGACAGAGTTATTGGGGTGTGCTCTAAGCTGGGAAATAGCACGAAAAGCGAGTGATTACGCTTCTGTCTCTGTCCGTATTCATAGTCCACCGCGTCGCAGTTATTGTAAGCTCGTCCTCGCACCGTTCCTACGGTAACAAATGCGAGGACGTCCGCCGCGTAGTTGCTGTCATTTGTTCTCACATTATTCTTACGCTAACAAGGCAAAGACAGCAGTCTCTATCGCAGCCGTATTACACAATCTAATTGCATCTGTTCTCCTGCGGGCATCCAACGCTCTGCCAACCAGTTACCGGCTCCTGTACCAGTGGCAGCACCGCCATGCTCATGTCATGTTCTTAAGCTACTCGTACTACACCTTATTTGCAAATATGTAGAGAGTAGTAATATCCTGTTGTCCATGATAATGACTGGAATGTGCCTTTCCTGTTTCAGGGCTATATCGTTCAGTCGCAAAAATCATTGGCCTGAGCGCTCCGCTGGTGGGAACAAATGTCGTTTTGTTCCTGTCTTATAACGGTGGCTGGCTTGTACTACAGCGGTGCCATTGCGGTGTCTGTGCCAGTGCAATCGAAGCGAAGCCAGGCAATAAGAACAGAGCGTTTTCCTTCATCTTTCGGAGAGGTCGTATGAACGACACACAATATATGGGCGATAATCAAATTGGACTGCCGGGGTCGATGGTATCAATTCTGGTGGTGATGGTAGTTGGCCTTATTCTCTGGGTAGTTCCGTGTTGGAAAATCTTTCGGAAAGCAGGTTTTTCCGGCTGGTGGAGCCTCGCGCTGCTTATTCCCGGTATTAATGTTTTTATGATGTATTACCTCGCATTTGCGGATTGGCCTTCGCTGCGAGGCCGCAATTTGGCCATAGATCCGCCGCCTGCTCATTCGCACCGCGCAGTCCCGCCACATGCGTAATCGTGCAAATTTATAGCTATATCCGTGTGAAAGCATTCCGTTGGTGTGTTGATGGAATGCTTTTTTCTTAATATCTTTACCGCCGGTCGTAGTTATTCGACTGAGTGTTTATAGCAATCCGGTGAGAAGCGGGTATGGTATGATGAAACTGGGCCTGACCAAACGGCAGAACGACGTTTTTCATTTTCTGCGCGAGCACATTGAAAAAAACGGCTTTCCTCCAACAATCCAGGAGATATGCAATAAGTTCGGTTTTGCTTCGACCAATGGCGTGAGCCAGCTTTTGCAGGCTCTGGAAAAAAAGGGATATATTGAGCGGGTTTCCAAGGGCGCCTCGCGCGGGCTTCGGATTCTCGACGACAGCGCTAAAAAGACCTATAAGTCGCTTCAGGTGCAAGGCGCCAAGAATATCACGCTGATCGGTGATGGGCAATCCGATAATCCCCTTTCTGTGTTTCTCTCTCCAAAGGGGCAGATGGTGGTGGATGGCAACTTCTTCTCTACAAAAGGGCAGTTGTTTGGCTCGGTAGCGGAGGACGACGGTATGAGCATCGATGGCATTTTTCAAGGCGATATAGTGATCGTGCAGCAACAGCAGACAGCGAAAAGCGGACAGATTGTCGTTTGCCTTGTTCACGATATGAAATACATCCGGCGGTACACGCAAACGCCGAATTACACCGAGCTAACTGCGAGCGCCAAAGGCTTTCCCAGGCTGAGATTCCCGGAAGAAGATGATTCGCTTGCCATGCTGGGAGTGGTCGTTGGGCTGATCCGGAAGTTTCGCTGATGGTGATTCTGGTGCTGAACCACAATTGACATCATTATTCATGGAATGGAGCACCGCTATGACGGCACTGTATATTCTCCGCACTAATCTGCTGCTTCTGTTGTTGGTATTGTTCACTCAATCGGCACAAAGCAGCGATTCCAAAACTATTGTATTTCCTTCGGGCGATGGCATTCCTATTACCGCCGATTTGTATATGCCTCATCCACGCGAAGCACCTCTGATCGTGCTGTTTCACCAAGCTGGCTGGAGCCGGGGTGAATACCGCGAAATCGCTCCGCAACTGAATAAGCTCGGGTATAATTGCTTGGCCGTGGATTTGCGCTCCGGCGAAAATGTGAACCGCACAGATAATGAAACCTATAAAAAAGCTCGCGAAGCAGGCAAAGCAACAAACTATCTGGACGCCTACGACGATATGAAGGCTGCTGTGAGCTACGCAAAGTTGAACTATGCAGGCGGTCGTTTAGTCGTGTTCGGTAGTTCGTATTCCGCTGCCCTGGTGCTGCTGCTAGCCGCCGAGCAGCCCGGTGCCGTAAGCGGGGTTGTCGCTTTTTCGCCGGGTGAATATTTTACCCGTGCTGGCAAAAGTGCTACCTTTATACAAGAAGCTGCTGCCAAAGTAAAAGCTCCAGTGTTTATTGCATCCGCACGCAAAGAACAAGAGCAGTGGAAGGCCATCTATAACGCTCTTCCCGCTGATAGTAGAACATTCTTTGTGCCAGCTACCGAGGGCAATCACGGTGCCCGGGCTCTGTGGTCGCAGTTCGACGATAATCAGGCTTACTGGAGTGAATTAAAGGCATTTCTCTCGGCCTATTTTCCGACAGCGGCCAATCCTAAAAAATAACTGTTGTATTTCAGGACTGTCTACCATGCTCTACTACTGTGTGACTGTAACAATCGATCAGGATCGGCACGACGAATGGCTCGAATGGATGCGTTCGATCCATATGCCAGATGTCCTGCGTACTGGTATGTTCCTCTCGTCGTGTGTCTATCGTATTCTCGCACCTGCGCCCGAGTCCGGTGGGCAGTATGAGATACGCTATGCGTGCCGTAGCAGAGAAGATTACAACCGCTATCAGGCTGAATACGCCCCGCTGCTGCAAGCTGCACATACAGAGAAATTTCAGGGGCACTTTACTGCTTCGCGAAAGTTGTTGGAAGTTCTTCCGAGCAGCCGTGAAACGGTTTTGGCAAAGCCAGAAATTCCGGCAATCGCTGTTGGTGGATTCGGAAAATGAGGTGAGCCGAAGTAAACAACAGCCCGGCAATCGCGATGACTGCCGGGCTGTTTTGTTTGTAAAAGTTCTTGCTGTTGCCGCCTACCCTTCGGCTCGATCCTTATCGCCAAAGAGTCCGCCTGAAGAGCCGCTCCACGGTACGCTGTTGTAGCGCACGCCCATCATCGGACCGCGACCAGTGCGTATCAGCGACATGACAGGCATGGGCGTATCGCTGTCCTCGGGCCATATGAGAAGTACGCGAATTTCAGCTTTGTTCATGCCTTCGGGCGTGTAGATGTATTCGGCATATTGTACTTTTTCCATCAGCACCCATTGGCTTGCCTGCTCTGGTGGAATAGCAGCGATGTCGGCGCTTGTGGGAGCCACGTTGACGCCTTTGCCTGCGAAGGAGTACAGCGGTTTGAGGACATATCGGTGTAGATCGTCTGGAATATTCTCCAAGTCGCTTACAAAATGCGTATCAGGTACAGCACTGCCCCGGAGATAAGGCAGGGCAAATTTGCTGATGCGGAAATACCAGTTGGGATGGCCAGCCCATTCCACGT
The DNA here is from genome assembly GCA_002483085.1 of Ignavibacteria bacterium UBA7675. Taxonomy (GTDB): domain Bacteria; phylum Bacteroidota; class Ignavibacteria; order Kapaibacteriales; family UB7675; genus UBA7675. The sequence goes on along the minus strand of DLHF01000007.1, from coordinate 1,797 downwards.
CGAGATCATCGCGCCAGTGGAATGGCAACACCGCCCCCTGGTCGTCTAATTCATCAATGATTGCCCGGTTGAAAATTCGCTTAATAGGCACCCATCTACCCTTGCGCTGGTGGTACAGCCTGTTGCCCTCCTTTTTTACCGAGCAAATGTCCGTTTCCTCAATGCCGATGAGCGTTCGCAGAGCCAGAAAGTCGGGACGGGTCTTCTGATGTTCCGGCTGGTACTCCAATAGAGCAACTTCCTCTGGATCGTGTGTGCCCAGAATAGAAGTCCGTACCAAGTCGATGTATTCGCTTTCGCCAATACCACCGAGCGTAATAGCATACGAAGGGTCGAGCCCAAACACTTCCTTGCTTGTTTTGGCAAAATAATACTGGTAGCCAAATAGCGAAGGAAAACCCTGTAGCTCGATTAGCTTCGGCTGAAGTCCTTCATCGCTCTCGGCCACAGCAAAGTCTACTACTGCAAACAGTGGATGGTCTGCTTCGTTCGGTACGGTGTAGCGCTCTTCCAGAGTTGCCTCTGACTGCCTGCGATATTCCGGGCTTACGCATTGCCGCAGAATATCGACCGCTGCGAGCTCAAGGCTGCGCCTGAACTCGTTGGAGACAAACACGGGCATTTCCGAGACGCGGAATTCGATGGGCATACCAATCGACTCATGCAACTGCGAGAGAAACCGACGGTATTTTTCATCAGAAAATTGCTGTCGGGCATAGTATTCCTGTGCGCGTGGAAGCATACATACTGCTGCATTGGTTGGGAAATTGTTGAACCATCGAGAAACTACGCTGTTTGAGGCAAACATCCAAGAGCTGAAGTTGTTCCGCGCTCGGCGAAAAGCTCCAGTTGTGTCGGTGGAGATTGTTGCGCTTCTGTCTCTGCCCCGGCGCTTTGCCTCTGCACCGTGCTGCACATCCGCCGCGTGGTAGTCCGGGCCACTTCGCAACGAGTACAGCAACTACTGGCAGAGCTCATGGCCTTTCCAAAACTATAGAAAGCCAATAATGGTCTTAAATTTCAACAGTATTTCAAAGAACTGTTCACCGCTAAATGTCAGTAGATCGATTTGGTCGTTGTCAGAAATCCAGTTTTATATCAGGAACATACTTACGGAACTCTGCTTCTGGCAATTCGAGTGGTATCATCTTAATTTCTAATGGAATACTTACTCGTCCTAATGTTGTTCCATTCATACAAGACCAACACCATATAAAAATCGTACCAATCCTTGTTTCTATATTTCCAACGTGTTGGAATCCAATATCCGATTTACCGCATATAGGGCATTTTACATTGGGATCTTTATCGCGTATTTGTAGATAAGTTCTCAACCAACGCTCATGTTTAGAGAGCTTCTTTTTTTGTCGCAATTTCTTGGCCATAAACTTTACCTTTTATTTCTGAAATAATATAACAACCATGACTCCTCACTTTCTATAGCTGCTGCCTCCCACAACCTACCCACGTCAGTATTCAGAGCCTTACCAAATGTTCTAAATTGATATATATGCGTTCTTTCATGTCCTAATGTCCTGATTAAGATTTCAGGTGTTTGAAAAGCATCAGGATACAGTGTAATAGCTGGTCCTTTAGCAGCTGCGTGTCCAAAGAAACCTGATCCTATAAGCGAAGGATCATGTTTAATAGCAAGTCTAATTCCATCTAGGCCTATACCAGCTTCTCCAGCTAATTTGCGAACAACTCTTCGCTGCATAGGTACTTCTAAATTTGCAAATGCCACAGTGTTTGTAGTTCTCCGGTACAAAGTCGTTATTATAGAAGCTTCTTCAACTA
>DLHF01000048.1 GCA_002483085.1 Ignavibacteria bacterium UBA7675 | reverse complement strand
GGCAGCTTTGGCGGGTTTTGCAGCGGACTTTGCTGCTACAGCGGGCTTCGCCGCCGCAGCTTTTCTGGTGCCTATAGCTTTAGTTGCTTCGTTGGTATTAGCCGCAGCTTTTTTTCTGCGTGTCTTCTTTTCAACGGGAGCAACCGTAGCTTTCGATGCACTCTTTGCAGCAGTTGATTCAGTCGATTTGGACTTAGCCATTGTAGTCCCTCCTAAGTAGTAGGTTTGTTTTGTTAGAGAAGAAAAAATCCTGATCACCACTGCATGTTGCACGCCTTGTGCATAGGTGGCGAAAATATAATAAAAATATTGATAATCAATCGCCGAGTTTCGGCGGCTGTAAAATTTTTTCCAAAGCAGGTAGACAAATGCCTCACTGCCGCGCTATGTACTAGTATTGATGTGCAGTAGCATATGACCCTGAAAGCCTGATGAATACTGGTGTAGCGGGCAGTATTGCGCGTTTTTTTACCCTGATAAATACTAGTGTTGTCAATACCTGCAACCATACTATTATGAGTATTTGTGAGGTTGCAAATACCAGAGTCTTCTGATGTTTTTTTGCATATGAAAAACATGGATGTACGCAGTTGTTGTACGCGCACTTTTGCAAAACTCCGACGGTTCTCATTGATCGGAATACAAGGAGAGCCGCGAGGCAAAGACGTTGCACAGCAATCAAAAGAAACATGCGTCGGTAACAGTGCGCACATTTGCAAATAGCTCGTGGAGTTTGTATCTCCACGCATACCGCCAAGGAATATCCTGCGAGCAATATGCGACAGCAGTTATACCAGACTGATGACTGATAAATACTAAGCGATGGATCGACGAGGGATCGGCAATGACAGTAAGCGAGTCGAGCCGGTAGGAATGATGCATGTACTGAAGCAATGCGAGGAGATCGCGGCTGTTGTATTCTACTGTAATTGCAGACTCACTTATATTTTGTGTGATAAGTGCATCCTTCATTTTCATAGATTCACCGTCCATTCCACTGTGTGCACCGCCGATGAGAATATGAGTAATTCTGCCAGAGTGATATAAGTCCGCAGTTGCTTTGATACAATTGTCGAAAAGGACATTTGGCTCGCTGTCGTTGTAGTAGTACTCTGTGGAAAGCAGCAGCCCTACACGGTTGTGCGGGATGTCGTCGATATTTTCGAATATATAATTTTTTGTCTGGCTAACAACCCATCCACTACATCCAAGAGTAAGGATGAGAAGGAGAGTAGTTACCAGAAGAATTGCCTTGATAACTGAGTGCCGCCGGTTGCTCACCGCTGTGCTCCGACTAATAATTATACTGTGCAATCAAGAGTTGTATCGCATGGTAAACGGTCGTGCCTCCATCGTGTTCCACTTCGCTCATAATATTTGCAGGGGAGAGAGTCGTCCAGGCTGTTCAAAATAGATGCCACCTATATTCGCACAGCACCCAGCTTCGCCGCGAGATAGGCTGCTGAACGTGCGCTGCGCTCTGGGAAATTGCTGTACCTACAGCAAGTGTAGCTTGTATTTACCACGTGTGTAGAGCTTGTAGCCAACGATGAAACATTTCAGCAGGGGCAAAGTTTTACTATCTGCTTCGTAGTGGTGCCGATGAGCAAATAAAGAACCAATATCGATACGATAATTTTCCTTCCTACGGTTGTTTTTCATGTACAATGGAGGTACATATGTTTTCAAGGGACTTTGACACTGTAAAGAAAGTTGGCGCTGCTATGTTCTGCGTTGCGCTGCTTTCTGGTGCTGGTACATCCGCTCCTCGTGCCGTTGCACAAGAAATGTACACTTACAACGGAGCTAAACTTCGCTTTGGTGCTTTTGGAGGTTTGAACCTCAATTTTCTCGGCGCAGGCTATCAGCAGCTAATCGCGGTTCCAGGCGAAAACTTTCGCACCTTTAAGCTGAACGACGGTACAGGTATTGGTCCGTATATTGGTCTTATCGGTGAATATAATTCGGGTGATATTCTCGGTGTACAGGTACGCCTGAGCTACGACTACAGGGGTGGCGAGCTCAACGATACAGCCGGTGGCGAAAACAATGTCTTTGGTGCAAACATCAGCTACTTTAATGTTGAGCCTGGCCTGCGTGTTAATCTCGGCAATCCCGATTTGCACATAGCTCTTGGCCCTTCGATTGGATTTGCCTTGAAGCACGACTACACGTATGATCCCGCAAGCGACAACACGCCATCGGTAGAAGGGCAGGAGATCGACAAATGGAACAGCGTAGCAATTGGTGTGTGGGGCGGCCTAGCGTATGACATTAACCTGAGCGAACCGTCCAGTACCTCACGCTGGTATCTTACGCCGTTTGTGGAAGGTTCGTGGGTGTTCGATCAGCGCAAGAGCGATATTCCCGATCTTCAAGATAATATAGACGATGTATGGAGCACTGTTACAGCTCGTGCAGGTGTACAGATTAAGTGGGGAAGCGCTCCCGGTTCACCGCTGCCGCCCAAAGAAATAGAAGTAACGCCGGATGCTCCCGGCATGGATGTGTCGCTGCGCGCTCCCGCAGGTATCCGCGAAGTGCCTACTGTGGAAGAGTCCTTCCCGATGCTCAATTATGTGTTCTTCGACAACAACTCTACATCGCTTTCGGGCGATTATACAACCCTGTCGAATACACAGGCTACCACCTTCCGCGAGGGTATGCTTTTTGAGGATCCAGGCCCCGGTGCCGACCGCGAGTCTACTCGCTGGCAGCGCCAGATGAATGTGTACTACAATTCGCTGAATATTTTTGCCGACCGCTTGCGTAGCAACCCAAATGCAAAAATTACATTGCTCGGCTCGGCTCCTAACCAGCAGGATGGTCTGGCACAGGCGGAAGCTGTGAAAAGCTACATGGTATCGACCTTTGGTATTTCCTCTGATCGCATTGCTACGAAAGGTGCTACACGCCCGCAAAATGCTTCTGGTACTCGTGCTACGCCCAAAGAAGATATGCCATTTATTGCAGAGGAGAATCGCCGTGTAGAAATTCTTACCGATAATGCAGAACTTCTGCGCCCGGTTCGTATTCGCACTGCACAGGGTTCGCCTATCGACAATGATTTGGTGCTCGATGTGCGCTCCGGTGTGTCGATCACCGATTGGAAAGTAGAAGTGATGGGCAATGGGCAAAACCGCACGTATGGACCGTATCGCGGTATGACTCAGCGTGTTGATGCTGCCCAAATTCTCGGTACGCAGGACGAAGGTACGTATACTGCTCGCGTTACCGCCATTACATCCGATGGCAGTACAATCGTAAAAGAAGTTCCTTTTACATTAGTGCGCCGCGCAAACTCGCCGATAAATGACAAACGCTATTCGATCCTCTTTGAATACGATGAGTCGAAAACAGTGCAGACCTATGAAAAATTTCTCCGCGAGACAGTTGCTCCCCAGGTGGAAAGCGGTTCTACTGTGTTTATCTATGGTTATACCGATAAAGTAGGCGAAGCAGAGTACAACTCGAAGTTGTCGCTGAAGCGCACAGCAGCAGCCCAGAAAATTCTCGCTGATGCAATTGGCTCGATGGGGCGCAGCGTTACGTTCTATACGTATGGCTTCGGCGAAGGCGAATATCTCGCTCCCTTCCCGAATGAGTCGCCCGAAGGCCGCTATTACAACCGCACAGTGATTGTCGAAATCGTTCCGGGGTCGCCCACTGCCTCGAAGAAATAATTCTCTATGTGCGCGATTTCTGTAGTTGCGATTGCAGCAATGCTACAGCGCGCGAAAATATCGGAAATGGATGCTGAAACTGTTCGGTGGAAATAAGTGTATTGAGAAGGAATGAGATAGAAACAGGCAGGCCGCTCTTCGTTTATGAAGAGCGGCCTGTGCCGTTATAAGTCTCTTTGCAGGAAGTTGCCACAGCCAAGAGTGTATGGGTGGCACGGGCGTCGTTGCGGCATCCGGCTGGTCGCTGTCACCGGTCGCACGAGCCGGTTGTCGCTGGCCAAGCACCTTTCGCTGGTATGGTGTCTCGCCGTTCGGCCACGCGACAACGAGCCATCTGTAATTGTGCGTTGAATCGGCGTTTGCAATATGTGCGAGGTCTCGTAGGTGCGAGCTCATCTTCGCACTGCCACCGGTGAGAATGAACGTATGCCAACAGTATGCAGCATGCGGACAACGGGGAGAAAAGCCACGCGGCGGTGATGCAGCGCGGTGCAAAGACCGGAGGCATGCACGAAGACCGAAGCGCACAAGGAGCTTGTTAGTTTATCGCTGCAAGAGCTGTCTCATTGCGGGAGACGATTTCGCGCAGGCGTTCTTCCACAGAGCGTTCTGCTTCAGCTCGGATACCAGAATCATCAGCTTTCTGGCGTGCGGCGTGCAAGAGAGCTCGCACTGCCTGCTGTCTGTCTTGTGTTGTTACTTTATTCCACCAGCCATCGTCGTCGGTCACTAATTTGTATTCTTTCATTTCCAACGACAGAAGTTCTGCGGGCGGGATATGAGTACGCACGCTCAGCGGATTGCGGCTGATATCGATATGAAACGGCTTTCGCAGGTCGAAGCCAGCTTTGGCAACAAACACGCCGCGCACCGTGATTTCCTTGGTGCTACCCAGCCACGAATGTTTCCAAGTGTATTGTGTATAGAGTTCACGCTCTACAGTGGCGAGCTCCATAATAGGCGTGTTTTGCTCGAATACTACTACCTGGTCGATGCTAATACGCGGTGTGAAATTGAATGCTTCACGCATAGCTTTGGCAGTGGACTGTGCAAGGCTTCCCGCTACGTCCACGGGCGTGCGTACTGCGATATAGAAGGCCGAAACGAGAGAAAGGATAACAAACCCTGCCGTAATGCCAATGAGCACTATACGTGTAGTCAGGCTGCGGCTGCGCAGAACAGACGGAAGAAAGGGCATAGCGGACTCCTGATTCATTGCTGAAATATTCCACTGCCTCCGACGTGAGCAACGGCAAAGAAGTGTAAAGCAGGCAGCGGGGAGCGGAGGTCTACTCCGAGAGCATCAGCACAGGAATCAGAAACGCCATAATCGCCAGAATGCCAAGAGCGAGACAGAACTGGAAAATAAGCATAGGAGTGGCGCCGTGTTCAAACTTTTTAAAAAGCTGTTGTAGCCAGAAGAACAACACACCGCCGATAATTGCAGCCACAATTGATGTCATGGGAAAATACCTTCGTCAAAAATAGAGGCGAAACAGCACAACGTTCCGCCGAAAAAAGCTCCGCCGAAAATGGGCTCTGTAGTGCTGCTACCAGCCTTTGCGTTGGCGCAGCTCTGCGATCTGTGCTACATGATGCTTTCCGTGATGGGCGTACTGGCGCGCGAAGTCGTCGAGCGCTGTATCGCCATTCTCGGGATGGTATGCTGTGCGGCGCCACGTCTCTTCGCTGTTGATACTTCGCAAGAGTGCGGCCATGCGCGAGTGCAAGCCGCGCAGAATAGCAAGCGAAGGCTCTACTGATAATTTGGAGTCGGGGAGCACAGCCCACGCGTCCTGGTCGTAGGGCTTAATAGTTGGATAGTCCTCTGTCATAGTCAATTTCATCCGCACAAAAGCATTCATATGAGAGTCGGCAAGATGGTGGATTACTTGGCGCACAGTCCAGCCACCGTCGCGGTAGGATGTATCGAGCTGTTCGTCGTTGAGGCCAGCCACAGCGCTTTCTACGAGTCCGGGAAGCTCTTCGATGGCGTGTATATAGCGGTTGCGTTGCTCGGGCGAGGCGGGAACAGTAGCAGGCATTGTGGCTCCTTTACCAAAAAATGAACATTACTACGGGGCGAGTAAGTCGTGAACGATAGGCTTCAGGCCCGCAACAAAAAATTCTACAGAGATCATCATGACGATAAGCCCCATGACGCGAGTAAGCACGCGATTGGCGCTGGAGCCCAAAAAGCGGACGATAGTACGAGCGCCGAGCAGCAGTAGCAGCGCGGTGCCGCACACTGCCGCCATCACTGCCAGCAGTACAGCCCTTTTTTCCAAAGCTGGATTGTCCTGCATAAGCACGATAGAAGCGGTAATCGTACCGGGGCCGCACAGCATGGGAATGCCAAGAGGGGTAATTGCAAATTCGGAGTCGATTTCCGGAAGGGCGGTGTCGCTTTTAGTACGGCTCATCTTTCCCTGAAGCATCTCGTAGCCCAGCAGGAAAAACATAATGCCGCCCACGATCTTAAGGCCGTTGATGGAAATGGCGAAAAAGTCGAAAATGAACTGGCCCGACAGCGCAAAAAACACCATGACAATAAATGCTGTAATGGTTGCTTTTATGGCCACGCGGCGGATATCCGCGTTTGGCATATCCTGTGTCATCGAAAGAAACACAGGCAGGACGCCCACCGGATTAATTACGGTGAACAGCGACGTAAATGCAAAGAGAGCAAATTCGACCAGACCCATCGCTTCTCTGGAAAAAGACAGGCCGGGCTTTGATAGCCCGGCCTGCGAAGTTCTACGATTTAGGGCGCTGATTGGCTGCCAGAATCAGCTTGCGAAGGCGCACTGATTTCGGTGTTACTTCTACCATTTCATCATCGCGAATAAACTCGATGGCGCGCTCTAATGTCATTGGCAGCACTGGCGTAAGGACAACTGCATCGTCCTTGCCGGAGCTGCGCATGTTTGTCAGTTTCTTTGTGCGAGTAATGTTTACATTCAGATCGTTGTCGCGATTGTGCTCGCCTACGATCATGCCTTCGTACACGGGGTCGTTTGCTTGCACAAACATAATACCGCGCGGCTCCAAGTTGTAGATAGCATACGGTATAGCTTCGCCCATACGGTCGGAAATAAGCGAGCCTGTAAGGCGCGTTACAAAGTCGCCGCGATAGTCTTCGTAGCCTTGCAGGTACGAGTTCATCAGGCCAGTTCCTTTGGTATCGGTCAGGAACTCATTGCGATAGCCGATAAGCGAGCGCGAAGGAATAGAGAACTCCAAGCGCACGCGGCCACTGCCGTGGTTTACGAGGTTGATCATGCGACCTTTGCGGCGCGACAATTTTTCGGAGACAATCCCGACGAACTCATCGCTACAGTCGATAAACAAGTGCTCGATAGGCTCCAGGCGTTTGCCGTTTTCTTCTTTGTAGATTACCTGCGGGCGGCCTACGCTGAGCTCGAATCCTTCGCGGCGCATAGTCTCGATGAGAATGACCATTTGAAGCTCGCCACGGCCTTTTACGATCATCGAATCGTTGTCGGATGTCTCTTCGAGGCGCAATGCCACATTGCTGAGAGTCTCGCGGAATAGGCGGTCGCGAATTTTGTTGGACTGTACATGTTTACCTTCGCGGCCAGAGAACGGCGAGGTATTAATCGAGAACATCATCGAGATTGTCGGCTCGTCTACCACAAGGCGTTTGAGCGCTCTCGGTGTTTCTCTATTGCAAATTGTATCGCCGATGTGCACATCTTCGATACCTGCAAGAATGACGATGTTGCCTGCTTCAGCCTGCTGTACTTCGGCAAATTTCAGCCCGTCGTACACTTGGAGTTTGGACACGCGCAGCGAGCGCGGCGTACCGTCTTCGCCCATACACGCCAGCTCTTCGTTCATGCGTGCAGTGCCGTGGAACACGCGCCCTACAGCGAGCCTGCCGAGGTAGTCGGAGTAGTCGAGGTCGGACACCAACATCTGGAACGGTTCGCTGGGGTCGTAGGTAGGGCCGGGAATCTCGCGGATAATTGTTTCAAACAGCGGGCCGAGGTCTGTGCCCTTGTCTTCGAGTGTGAGCTGTGCAATGCCCTCGCGACCAATTGCGTACAGCACCGGGAATTCTATTTGTTCGTCGTTGGCGTCCAGGTCGATAAACAGGTCGTACACTTCATTGAGCACTTCCTGCGGGCGGGCGTCTTTGCGATCAATCTTATTGATAATAGCGATAATTTTCAGTCCATTTTCCAGCGCTTTTTTCAGTACGAAACGCGTCTGGGGCAGCGGCCCTTCGGCGGCATCTACCAGCAGTACAACGCCATCTACCATTGTAAGCGCGCGCTCCACCTCGCCACCGAAGTCGGCGTGGCCCGGCGTATCCAGAATGTTTACTTTTACATCGCCCCACTGTACTGAACAGTTTTTGGCAGAGATGGTAATACCGCGCTCGCGTTCGAGGTCCATGCTGTCCATCACGCGGTCGTCTACTTCTTGGTTAGCGCGAAACGTGCCGCTTTGCCTGAACATATGATCGACAAGTGTTGTTTTGCCGTGGTCAACGTGGGCAATAATAGCGATGTTGCGGATGTTGGGGTTGTGTAGCAGTTGCTTCATAAAAATGTGTAAAAGTTCGAAGGATGCCCTGCACCGCTTTCGCGTGTACTCGGCGCGCGACATGTCAAGATGTTATACTGTACTGTAGTTGAATTTTTCTGCTGTTCTGCTGGCTATCTGTGCGAATAGACGCCTGCTGCTATCTCCGCAACCAAAATTCTCTTTCTGCCGGGGCTGCTTTGGAACACGACGCAAAGAGCCGTTGACGAACGGGCGGTGCAATCATTGTCCGCCCACGATAGGATTACGCGATCATCACATTTCATGGCACGGGCGTCGCTGTGTGCGCTTCTGTCGCTGTCGCCGGTCGCACTTGCCGCCTTCGCTCTTGCCCAGCTTTTTCGCGGGATATTGCTGCCTGTCAGTTCTCTGCGTAGTTCTCCGGGAACAGGCGCCGCTCGATGAGCTCGATGAGAATATGTATGACTTTGATGTGCAGCTCCTGCACGCGGTCGGCATAGCGGCCAGCGGGCGTGCATATTTCTGTGTGGGCGAGCTCGCCGAGGATTGTACCTGTGCGCCCTGTAAGAGCAATGACCCGCACACCGAGTTCACGCGCTCTGCGGGCTGCTTCCACGACGTTTTTGCTCGTGCCGCTTGTGCTGATGCCAAATAGTATATCGCCGGGTTTGGCTTGGCTCTCCAAATAGCGCGAGAAGATATACTCGTAGCCGAAGTCGTTGGCCACGCAGCTTATGTGCCCTACATCGCTTATAGCTGTAGCTGGCAGCGCTTTACGGTTCTGCCGGTAGCGGCCAGAAAGCTCTTCGGCAAAGTGCATGGCATCGCTCATCGAGCCGCCGTTGCCGCAACTGAATACGCGGTTGCCCGATGCAAATGCCGCAAGCAGTGCTTCGGCAGCCTCTTCGATGTTGGAAAGCGTAGCCTCGTTTGCCATGAGGCTTTCGAGCGAATCGGCGGCCTCGCGCAGTGCCGCTTTGATGAAATCGGTCATGTGTACGTTGAGCTGTTGAACAAACAAGAATACAAAGTTCGGAAATTATCGGTACATAAACTATACGGACGTTGTTTTAGTTTGCGTGCGCTCTCTTCCACAGGCGGTAGAGCTGGGCTAACCACGCGGCGGTTTGTGCTGCGCGGTGCGGAGAGCGAAGGCATGAACAGCAGCCGAAGCGCCATGGAAACTGGGGCTGTTACGAGCGAACTCATCAGTACGAAACCACCAAAAAGAAACCCGCCAGCCGATGGCAGCAGGCGGGTTTGATCTATCGAGAAAGCGGCGCGGATTAGCGATACATCAGCGAAATCGAGAATGTAAAGTTGCGCGGAAGTCCCGGTTCCAGAAACACCGGGCGTCCGCCCGACAGGTCGGGGTTGATAAATGCCGAAGCCGCGTATTGTTCGTCGGTGAGGTTGTTCACCGAAAGAGCAGCCTGCACCGCCACACCACCAGCCAGCGCAAGTGGCTCGCGCAGACCGATGGAAGCGTTGAACAGCGAATAGGATGGCACGCTGTAGGTATTGGCGTCGTCGACAAAATACTCACCTACATGCTGCATGCCAGCTTCTACGTACAGCGGCGCGAGAAACGGCATATCGTACCGCAGTGCAGCGGAGGCGAATACATCGGGCAGACCTGCGGCCTTGTTGTCGTTGTAGTCGGCAGAGGCACCTGCTTTGCCATAGTGCGCGGAGTCGATAGTGTAGTCCACATATCTGTTGTTTGCGTAGGTAAATGCTGCTTGGAGCGACACTCCGCCCTGGAACCCCAAGGAAGTACCGAACTCAAAGCCCGTGCGGCTTGTTTCGCCTGCTGTAAAGTAGAAGCGTCCTCCGCGATAGGGAATAATGTCGTTCTTTACGCTTATCATATACACGGCTGCGTCGTAGCTGATTGTCGAGAGAACATCGCTCCCTATATGCACCATGTGCTTGGTACCGAGCTCATACGTTGTAGATGTGATCGGGTCCAGCAGGGGATTGATCAGATACACCGTATCTTGGCCATAGGTGCCAGCCGGGTCGGTTTCATTGCCAGCAGGAATTTCCACACCACCGCCAATATTGGCGTAGATAGAGTGGTTTGGCGACAAGAGATAGGAAATGCCGAGCTTTGGTGTTACATGCTCGAAATCTCTGCTTTGCAGGCCGAGTGTTGGATCGACATAGTTTTCCGAATAGTAGGTTGCATTGTCGTAGCGCGCACCCACAAACACGCGCAAGTCGTTGCCAATTGCTACTTCATCGTGGATAAACACACCAAAATTATTAGCGCCTTCTCGCTTATTATCGCGCAGGGTATCGCCTCGCTCGTTGGTAGATGAGAGGGTATGGAAGACAATCGAGCCATCCTGATATGCTTCATCCATACCTACTTGTACGAGATTGTTCCAGCCGCTGAAATATTGCCGTGCGTGAGCCATTGCATTGCCGCCGATGTGGTAGCGTGTAAAATCGCGAAATGTATTGCGCTCGGAGCGTTGCAGGTACTTGGGGTTTACATACAGCGAACCGGAGAACTGCACGGTGCTATCCAACCGATGGCGGAGGATCATGCCCAGCCTTCCTGTGCGGTTAAAGCGGCGTTCGTCGCGCTGTAGGTACGTGGGATTGGACATCGACGGCAAGGAGTCGAATTGCGCCTGCGTGAGCGGGCCAGGAATGTGGAAGGCATTGCTTGCAGCTACGGCGTGCAGCTCGATCTCGGTCTTGCTGTCTAATGCAGAGAGCAGGCCTACATTAGCTACAAACCGGTGGCTTTCGGAGTGTTCGCGCCAGCCGTCGAAGTCTGTGTTGGAAGCATTGGCATAGACGATACCCTCGCTGAGCTGCCCGCCCGCCTGTGCTACTATTTTGCGGAATCCAAAGCTACCTGCGGTAGAGCCAAGCGAGAGAAATGAACTGCCATAGGAGGGGATAGTGCTGATATTCAGCACGCCGCCCGCAGCATTGCCGTAGACGCTGGAGGCATTGGAGCGCACAACGTCGATTCTTCCGGCCAGCGACAGGTCGATGTGGTCGAACGATGTTCTGCCGTCGGGTTCGGTCTCCGGAAGGCCATCCAGAAGAATGCGTACCCCGCGCGACGTACCGGAGTTGGAACGGTCGCCCGCGCCACGTGCGCCGTAGCCGCGAATCGTAATCCGTATGTCCTGGTTGCCAGCACGCGACTGTGCCAGAACACCCGGAACCATAGACAGTGCTTCGTCCAGACCGTATCCTTTGATACCAACCAGACGTTCCTTCGTGATAACAGAAACAGCGAGGGGAATGCGGATAATCTGTTCTTCCATGCGCGTAGCCGTTACTGTGATCTCCGGCAGCATGCGGCCTAATGTATCCTGTGCTGTTGTTTGCGCTGTTGCAGTGCTGGCAAGTCCTGTCCAGGCGCCACAGAGCGCCAAAAAAGAGAAAATTCGTTTCATGATAATTAAGAAGAATGTTTTTGAGGTAAAAAATGACAATAGTCGACCTACAGGGCAGGGCGTACCGCACAGGGACGCCGCGTGCTCATTGCTTTTAGCACTGGCTTCCTGTGGTACTTCCGCTACCGGAGTGTTACAGGGCGTGGGATGGCAACGAGAAACGTTTGGGCGGTGGGGTAGGGATATCGAGTATTAACAGCGAAAGTCTACAGGCACTCTCCCGCCTTTGAAGAAGGGGGGTAGGGGAGAGGTTCAGCGCCGGGATGAACCAGATTATGGCATTGGTAATCAGATGCTTGGCAGCCACAAGAAGCGGGGCATTGCGAGACGATCTTTTTTGATTGATAGTATCTTTTATCAGCGTGTCCATGCTTCTAAATAGCTGCTCTTCTCGTGTATCATTGATACAGCGGTACACAATGGTATCGCCGCGATGTTCGGTGCGCACAATATCATATAGCCTGCCTTTGTAGCGAAATTCTCGGTCGTTTATATACTGAAAGGCAGGGTCTGGCTCGTGCTTGGTATGCAGCACGGCTATCGTCTCTAACTCTTCGTCGGCTATATGGCTTTTCAGCAGGGCAGTCATCTCAATGCGAACAGCAGATCGCAGTGCGAACAGCAGTATCGCTGGCCCTGCAATATTGAACAGGAGCAGGAGGATGAGACTGAATGCACTGAGCTTTACCATATGGGCTTAATTCGGAAACGCACAGGACTATTTGCGCGCAAAATGGCACAAATGTCCCAAAATTGCTAAAATTTGCTACGAAAAGCTTCGGGTGTTGCCCTGCGGCTCCGGCTGGGCGCTTGCCGCCGGAAGGGGTTTGCTATACATTCCCCGAGTGCAGACACGCGGCATATACCGGAGTATGCAACTGCCTTGCCGTGCTTTGTATGATGTAAAAGTAGTTGGTAGCGCTCACCGGAAACTCACCAGCCTGTATTCTGAATATTCCCCACGCACGGTAGCCGATGCACAATATAGCAGGAAATACAATAGAATGGGAGCCTCGTGTAGAGGGATAAAATACCAGCAAAGCGCTGAAAAAAAGAAAATACCCACGATGGAAAGACGTCTGGAAGCGGACTTCTCGGGCGGCAGGCAGCCCGCCTGACAGAGCTCCGAAAAATACATCGGCCATCCTATTTTTCCCTTATTAATACCGCAAAAAATGCGTATTTTTGCAGGTTGTTCCGTTCGGGCTTCTACTATATCGCATTACTGTCGGCAACAGTAGCGAAGAGGGAGCACGCGGAAGGCGCGAGGTCAACCGCAGAAGGGCCTTTCTTTCCATTTTACCGGACTGTTATGGCATTATTCGAAAACGAGAAAATAGTACCCGTGCTAATGGAAGAAGAGATGCGATCATCGTATCTCGACTATTCCATGTCCGTTATCGTATCGCGGGCGCTTCCGGATGTACGCGACGGCTTGAAGCCGGTCCATCGCAGGATACTTTACGGTATGAGCGAGCTTGGTCTTGCACCCAACCGACCGTACAAAAAATCTGCCCGTATTGTAGGCGAAGTGCTGGGGAAATACCACCCGCACGGCGACTCTGCCGTCTACGACACGATGGTGCGTATGGCACAGGGGTGGTCGATGAGATATCCTCTGGTCGACGGACAGGGAAACTTTGGCTCGGTCGACGGCGATTCTCCGGCGGCTATGAGGTACACCGAAGCGCGCATGACTTCCATTGGAGTGGAAACAATGCGCGACCTCGACAAGAACACCGTGGATTTTCGCCCTAACTTCGACGATTCGCTCGAAGAGCCTGCGATTATGCCAACGGTGGTGCCGCATCTGCTTGTCAACGGCTCTGGTGGTATTGCTGTAGGGATGGCCACTAATATCCCGCCGCACAACCTCACAGAAGTGGTGAGCGGCATTCTGGCGATGATTGAAAATCCCGACATTACCAACGAAGAACTGATAAAATATATTACCGCGCCCGATTTCCCGACCGGCGGTATTATCTATGGCTACGACGGCGTGCGCGACGCGTATCTTACAGGCCGTGGCCGTGTGCTTGTGCGCGGCAGGGCGACGATTGAGGAAGGGCGCAATGGGCGCGACAGCATCGTAGTGACAGAGCTGCCGTACCAGGTGAACAAGGCCAACCTTATCGAAAAAATTGCCGATTTAGTGCGCGAGAAGAAGCTGGAAGACATCGCCGATATCCGCGACGAGTCCGACCGCGACGGTATGCGCATTGTGATCGACCTGAAGCGCGATTCGACACCGATGGTCGTGCTCAACAACCTGTACAAGCACACACAGCTCCAGAATACCTTTGGCGTGATTATGCTCGCGCTGGTCAATGGGCGCCCCAGAGTGCTCACACTTCGCGAAGTGGTACGGCATTTTATCGACTTCCGCAACGAAGTGGTCGTGCGCCGCACGCAGTTTGAGCTGGAAGAAGCTGAGCGCCGCGCTCATATTCTTGAAGGCTATATTATCGCGTTGGACAACATTGATGCGGTGATCCAGACTATCAGGCAGTCGCCCGATACAGCGACTGCGAGTATGCGCCTGCAAGAGCGTTTTGGCCTGTCGGAAATCCAAGCAAAAGCTATTCTGGAAATGCGTTTGCAGCGCCTTACGGGATTAGAACGCGAGAAAATCGAACACGAATACCGCGAGCTGATTGCTACCATCGAGCAACTGCGCTCTGTGCTCGCCAGCAAGGAACTACAGCTTCGCGTAGTATCCAGCGAACTGCTCGCTCTGCGTGAGAAATACGGCGATGAACGCCGCACGGCAATTATCTACGAAGGTGGTAGCATTTCCATCGAAGATATGATTGCCGACGACGATATGATCGTGTCGATTACGCACAATGGCTTTATCAAGCGCACCGCTGCAACGCTGTACCGCAGCCAGTCGCGCGGGGGCAGAGGCATGAGCGGTGTGGGTACGCGCGACGACGATTATGTCGAGCATGTATTCCAGACCTCGAACCACGACCACCTGCTGTTCTTTACCGACAAGGGGCGTCTGTTCCGCGTAAAAGTGTATGAACTGCCTGAGGGGTCGCGCAATTCCAAAGGGCGCTCTATCAACAATGTCATCCAAAAGACTGCCGACGAAAAAGTAACGGCGTACTTGCGGGTGAAAGAGTTCGACGACGAGCACTATATTATGATGATTACGCAATCGGGCGTGATTAAGAAGACTGCTCTTTCGGCTTTTGCTAATGTGCGTGTAAATGGTATTATCGCCGTCAATCTGAACGACGACGATAGGCTGATTGCTGTACGCCTTACCAATGGCCGCTGCCGCATACTCATTGCTACAAATCAGGGTATGGCCTGCCATTTCGACGAAACCGATGTGCGACCAATGGGGCGTAATGCCGCAGGTGTGCGCGGTATACGATTGGAAGGCGAGGACAAAGTTGTGTCGATGGTAGCTGTCAAAGAGCCCGAGTCGAATGTTGTTGTTGTGTCCGAATACGGCTATGGCAAGCGCGCCCGCGTAGAAGACTTCCGCCTTACCAAACGCGGAGCTAAGGGTGTGCGCTCGATGAGCCTTTCGGAAAAGACAGGGACTGTTGTTGGCATATTAGAAGTGCACGACGACGACGATCTGATGGTGATGACAATGCGCGGCGTAGCTATTCGCCAGCCTGTTGCTGAAACCCGTGTAATGGGGCGTAATACCCAGGGCGTGCGTCTGATTCGCTTAGATGAGAACGACCGTATTGCCGATATTACGACGGTGCCTGCTGCCGATGCTGATGAAGTAGCAACAACAGAACTAATCGCTGCTGCTGATGCGCCAATGAGTGAAGAGCCTTCTAGTGAAACACAGGCCGAGGTTCATCCGTTCAGCGACAACGGTGTTGACGAGGCCGCCGGATTGTAGTGCTTCTCTGCCTGCGGTGGTTGATAATAACGGACTGCCGTATGTGATGCAACTGCTGTGACGATGATATGATGGATTGTTCTCCCACACGATATGCTCATGCCGTTCGCGATGTATTCATCGCGGGCGGCTTTTTGTTTTTGTTCCTGCTCTGCGGCGCTGCTCCAGTGCATGCACAGGATGGCGTTCCTCACCGCGAGGTTGTAGATTCGCTTCACACAATATCTGCCGATAGCATGGCTGTTGCCGACACGCTGAAGCAGGTAATTGCTCTTGATACCGTGCTGCCTCTGCACACACACGGGCGGGTATTGCTCACAGTCGAGCCCCCGGCAACTGTAGTGACAAAGCACGACATACGGCTTTGGGACTACAATGGCTTGTACGAGCTGATAGAGCGCTCTACGCATACTTACCCGCTGTCGCTGGGGCAGGCGGGAGGAATGAACCACGTGTCGTTCTATGGCGCCGATCCACGCGCCGTAGCAGTAGGGTATAACGGGCGTTCGCTCGCCGACCCTGCGCTTGGCTTTTATAATCTCGAACAGTTCCCCGTGGAAGCGCTCGAACGCATAAGCGTGATGACCGGCACCTATGCCGCAATTCTCGCCGATAACGCTTCTGGTGCGTATGTAAATCTCGAAGAAATTCGCTATAATACGAGTCGGCCTTACACGCGCATCTGGTATCACCAAGGCGGATACAAGCATATTGCTTCCGATGGAGTATTCAGCCAGAATGTAGATAAGCGATTGAACGTAACGCTTGGCTTTCGCAGGCAAAGCGCGCGGGGCAGGTACGAAAATTCATTCTTTGATGCGTGGAATCTGCGCGGTGTTGTGCGATGGAATGCCAGCGACTACACGAATATTTCGCTGTCGGAAATTTTTACAAGTCACTTCACCGAAACCAATGGGGGAGTGGATTGGAATGCTTCAGCAGAACCCGGCAACGAGCTGACTGCAGACGTCGAATACCCAGCATTGGAAGAGCGCGTGTACCGCCACGACCTGACACTTACAGCGAGCTCTTATCTTGCACAAGATTCTTCTACGTCGGTTTCTGGCTCTGCGTATTATTCCCATGCGCTGTGGGAAAAAGACCGTACACGGGCGCTGTGGCTTTCCCCGGCAGATACTTCCAACCTCGTATCGTTTGTTACGCGGAGAGTAGGGATAACAGGACAGTTCGAGCAGCATTTTTATGCGCTTTTGTTAGTAGCGGGTGGAAAAATCGAGCAGCTTGTGAACGACCGCACAGTGTATTTTGCCGACAACCGCGATATTGAATCCTCGGCATTTGGCCTTATCACTCTGTTCCCGCACTCGGCAGTAAAGCTATCAGCCGGTGTACGCGCCCGCTTTGCCGAAGAAAAGGTGCACATGTCGGCTGGCCTGCGCGCCGAAACAGATGTGAATGAGCACACGCGCCTCTGGGCCGATTTTTCGCGGAGTGTACGCACACCTTCGGTCGTAGAAGGGACGGACTTACAAAGCGAAGACCATGTGCTGGCGCTTGTCGGGCTTGGCTGGAAAGTAGGGAAGCACAGTACTGATCTGACCGTTTTTTATCGCAGTACACAGCACGCAGTCGTAGCTGCTCCAGCGCTTGCAACAACTGGTACGGTCATCAATACAGTTTTTGCTAATGCCGTAGGAGCTGTAAATACGATGGGCGCAATCCTTTCGTATGAAGGCCGTATTAGTAGTTTTGTTGCATCGGCCTTTCTCGACGCAACGTATCGCACAGCAGCGGGCGAGCGCGTACAAACATTTCCGCTCTTGTACGGCGGGCTCACAGTAATGTACGAATACGCTGTGGGCAGAAGCGCTCTGCGGGCAGGCGTGCGTGTGCGCGGGCTGACATCGTTTGCAGGCAATCGTTATGTGCCCCTTACATGGAGCTACATTCCTGTGCAGGAAGAAAGCGGCGCCAAGGGCAATGGCCTCGACCTACTGGCAAGTGCCACGCTTGGCAATGCGGCTATACGCCTGAGCTTCAATAATGTACTCGGGCAGACATACTACTACGTGCCGTTTTATCCGCAGGAAGAAGGGGCGTTCAGGCTGAGCGTCTCGTGGGCATTTTTAGATTGATAAATTTTTTCTTGTAGCCAAACCTGTAGTCGTTTATCTTCAATCCACCATTTTATATTTGCTTTTTTGCAATTCTGATTATCATAGACCCTCCGCTTTTCACTCAATACATTATTAACTGTTCTGACTGTGGGGTTCTTTATGTTTCAACGCACAATCACTCTCTACCGTCCGTTCTTTCTCGCCTGCCTTTTATTAGTATTCTGCTGTAGTATTGCCGGCGCCCAATGGTATGGCTCTGGTACGCAAATGACTGAATCGCAGGTTCCCATGCCTCCATTATCTGTTCTGCCCGAACTGCACACCGACATGCCGCTGGATTGTTTTATCGGGTATATAGCAGGGGATTCCATCAGCAAGTCGGCAAGATACAGCGATCTGTTCTTTGGTTTTAATAACAATAAAATGGATGTGCTGCGCTATTCCGCCCGTTTCATGTATGCAATGAAGGACTACAATCCCATACT
>DLHF01000029.1 GCA_002483085.1 Ignavibacteria bacterium UBA7675 | reverse complement strand
AAAAGATGCCATCTTGGTGAGATGGCATCTCTCTGATAACGGATCTTGTGGGTGTGCCTATCTCCTGTTGGTAGTGAATACAGGTGAGTATAGAAGTGCGAACCTTTATGATACCACCCTTGCAGTGTAGCGCATGGAGAGTCGTCAGTTTGGTGACCAGGTGAATGCGCTATCGTAACAGTACAAAAATGCAGCAACGGCGCTGCTTTATCAACTGCTACTGAGCAAACAGCGTCTTTGGGCTATCAAATAGCACTATCTGGCTATCAATCGACAGAATGGAATAGCAAAGTGTGTACTGTCTAAACATCTCTTTGGCTTCCGGCAACCTAACCATTGCTGGACGCGACTATGCGATAGGACGAAGACGACCATGCTATGACCCACAGGAGTTAGGGCGGCTTAAGATTTGCTCGCCTGTTGAATACACGGCTCTATGCGGCATGTTCGGATAGTAGATTGCATTTATTACGACAAATAAAAAAAATGCCATCCTGGTGAGATGGCATCTTTCTGATAACGGATGTTGTAGGTGTTCACTTCGCGGTGAATAAAGGTGAGTATCGAAGCGTTCACCTCCTTGAATGCTATTCCTATGATGGAGCGCCTGTTGAGTCGGTACGTTGGTGCTTGGTGAGAGCGCTGTTGTCAGTGTTTTTTGACTATACAAAAATGCTTCAAAAACAGCGGGTGTTCAATGGTCACTGAGCAAACAGCAGCTTTGAGCTATCAAATGGCTGGAATCGTCTATCAATTGACAGAAATTTAGATGGTTTGGGGATTCTACCGTTATATAATGGCCGTCGTATTCAGGAGTTGCTCGCCGCGTATGAGGATACAATCAACTATCTTGGTTGGCAAGTGGATACTTCGTTCAGACATATATAGTGCCTGCCTCATGTTATATATGCCATCGTTCCCGAGTATGCTGGTCTTGCCTACAACCGTTGGTAGAACTCTGGATGGTCCCCGACCATTATAAACCACTGTACAGTAAGAGAATGGAGGTTGCAAAGCCTTCAATCGGCTCAATGGCCGAGCCGAGTTGTCCGTTGATAGGGTGAGGTAGTGTGTTATAGTGAATGATTCAAACGCTGGAGAAATACTTCCTTGTATTTTCGGGAAATTTGCACTGTCGTATCATCGTTCATAATAAGGTAGCCTCCGTCGCTTTTAACATAGCGTTTCACATACGCGAGATTGACAAGATGAGAATGGTGTACGCGGAAGAAGCCAAGATCAGTTAGTATATTCTCAAACTCTTTCAGGGTACGGGTAATAAGGATCTTTTCCCCACCGATCATACAAAAATTCGTATAATTCCGCTCAGAATCACAACGGATAATATTACCCACTTGGACGAAGACAATGCCATCAGAGGTCGGAAGAGCTATTTTGCTGTTGTGCAGATGCTTGCTGTGCATATTATGCAGCAGTGCTTCGAGATCTTGATGATTTGATCGGGGTGCTTTCTTCCTATATTCCAGCCGTTTGCTGACCCGTGCCACCGCTTCGATCAGCTCATCGCGGTCAATTGGCTTCAGCAGGTAGTCCAATGCACTGAATTTAAAGGCTCTCAGTGCGTACTGATCATAGGCCGTAGTAAAAATGACCTCAAACGAGTAATCGCCGAGGCGTTCCAATAAATCAAAACCACTACCGAATGGCATCTCAATATCAAGGAAGACGAGATCGGGAAGGAGAGTTGTAATGGTCTCTGCCCCGGTGATAACAGAATCCGCAAAGCCAACAATTTCGAGATGTGGGCAGTACTTTTCTAGGAGAGAAGCCAGAGTTTCGCGGCTTCGCCGCTCGTCATCGACAATAATAGCTCGTATAACCATTGAAATAATCCCAGTTCAGAATTAGGCTACAGATTCATTTCCTTTTGTATCATTTCCTTTTGTATAAGAAATGCGGATATCTACTCGCGTGCCACATGAATAACCTGAATGATCGGTCAAATCATTAATTTCTACACCATACCGTTCGCTGTGGATTGAGTTAAGAATATCCAGCCTATCTTTCGTCAGCGAAATGCCACGCGAAATATACCGGTGCAGTGATTGCTGCTTAAGTTCCTGTGCGCGTTGTCTACCTATACCATTGTCGATGACAGAGCACACGATTTGGTGCCCTTCACGCTTCATCAACACCGAGATTTTCCCATCTTCCATTGTATGAATAAGCCCATGCTTAATTGCATTTTCCACATATGGTTGTATCAGCAGAGGTGGAATTTGTTGGGCATAAATATCTATAGAAGGATCGACTATGATTTCGTAGGCAAAGTGATTGTCGAACCGCAAGGCCTCCAGTTCGAGGTATATGCTGAGAAGGCGAAGTTCTTCTGAAAGCAGGATGAATTCGCTTCGGGAATGCTCTAATGTAGCTCGTATAAGTTTTGAGAACTTTGACAGGAAAATATGCGCTGTGTCAGCATCATTACTGGTGATAAAGTGCAGGATCGAATTGAGGGAGTTAAAGATGAAGTGTGGGTTCATTTGCGAGCGCAACGCCTGTAATTGCGACTCCACAAGTTTTTTTTCCATAAGGCTGCGGTGTTTCATATGTCGGTAGCGCCAGTAGCCAGATCCTGCCAAAACCAACAGTAATGCAACCGCAATAGCTGATCGGAACCATAATGTCTGCCACCAAGCAGGCAATACTACGATTAAAATCTTGGTTCCCTTGGTATTCCATATCCCATCGCTATTGGATGCCTGTAAATGGAATGTATAAGTACCGGGTGGAACAGTGGTATAGCTTGCATAGGGGCGGGAGCCATCTGTTTCTCGCCATTGTTCATCATAGCCAATAAGTTTATATCGGTATTTATTTTTCACTGGGTTAGTAAAATCCAATGCTGTGAACTCTATCGAAAAATAATTGTCACTGTGTTTTAGCAAGACTTGTTCTTTATAGGTGATCGACGTATCAAGTTGCAGGTCTTTGTCGAAAACTTTAAAAGATGTCAGAGCCAGTAGAGGAGGGTTGGTATTAATCGTAATACTGTCGGGATGGAACTCCACATACCCACCCATACCGCCAAAGTACATACCGCCATTCTCATCCTTAAAACACGTTTTAAAGTGGAATTCGGAAATATAGAGTCCGTCACCGATACCGAAATTTCTAAATACACCTGTTGAGGGAGTAAACTTGGATAACCCTCTATTTGTACTTATCCACAGATTGCCATGGCTGTCTTCAAGGATACCGCATATAATATTGCTGGGAAGCCCGTCTTCTTCCGTATAATGCTTAAACTTTCCTGTCTTGGGATCAAGAACATTAAGTCCACCACCAGATGTACCGATCCAGAGCAAACCACTTACAGCTTGATGAATATACCACACATGATTATGACTGAGGCTGGTAGAATCATTATCTCGGTGAGTATAATGGTTCAATGCACCGGATTGTTGGTTGTAGCAGTACAGGCCTTGGTTGGAGCCGATCCAGAGCAAGTGTTTTCTTTTATCTTCCTCAAGCGCAAATACATGACTGTTACCCCATAACATATCTGGCATGCTATAGTTATGAAAATATTTTTTCGATGTGCTAGTTGCTTGATCTACTTGAGACAAGCCCTCATGTAGGGAACCTATCCATAGATTTTTTTTTGCATCTTCTAAAATGGACCATATTCGCCAACCCTCAATTTTGAGTGGTAGATAGCGGAAGTCACCCGATATGGACTGCTTATAGATCCCGTCATTTGTGCCTATTAGTAGATTACCCTGATTGGTTGGATAAATGACATTAACTGTATTAGCATTAAAGTAGTGACTATTAGCGTGAGACAGTACGTAGTGTTGATAGGTTCTAGCTTCTAAACGATATAAGCCTTGGCCGTATGTGCCAACCCAAAGTTGCTGGTGATTTTTCCATAGAGATCTGATTTGGCTTGGTACAGAGTGTACAGCGTTAGGGTATTGATCAAAGGAGTGCATAAAGAAACGCGTTTGGCGGTGAAAGAAATTAATGCCACGATCTGTTCCTATCCAAATGTTGTTATCCCGATCGGCAACAAGTGAACGTATTCGATTGTTGCTACTTAATCCATACGGGCTGACAGCATTACTACGGTAATAATAATAATCTTTGAGGTTAGGATTTATAACATATAGTCCGGCTTCTTCTATACCTATCCATAGATAGCCGTATTGATCCTGGAGGAAGGCTCGAACACTACCTACCTCTTGTGCCGAAAACTCACGGGGTCTGAACGATGTAACATGAAAGGTTTCGTTGGCAAAATGTAATCGGTGAATCGAGTGTGTGGTGTCGCATACCCAGAAAGTTCCAGGAGCTGTAGTCTGTATAGAAATTATATTACCGGTACATTGTGAGTCGTAGCCTCTACATGTAGACCTGTTAATAAACACATCTCTGGATGGATCGTATCGATTTATTCCCTTATTGAAGGTTCCAATCCATATTGTTCCATTGCTATCTCTACAGATTCCAGATATAAGATTACTACTTATACTGGAAGGGTTTAATGAATCATGGAAGTATCGACAAAAAGAACCTGTTAGCGGATTGAATTTTTGTAAGCTTGGATCTGGATAAGCCGTTGAAATCCATAAATTTCCTGTTGTATCCTCACAAATTGTTGCAATTTGACCTTGATTAATAGTCTGTGGGTCACTCGGATCGTGAATGAAATGTGTAAAAGTACCTTGAATTCTGTTGAATCTATTAAGCCCACCCTGTTGTGTCCCAACCCATAGATTACCCATAGAGTCCTCATACACACAAGAAATTGCGTCGTCAGATAAAGAATTTGCATCCTTGGGATTGTGTCGATACACCGTAAACTTATGCCCGTCATATCTATTGAGGCCGTCCCGTGTACCAAACCACATGAACCCATACCGATCTTGTAATGCACAGAAAACCATGTTGTCAGATAAACCATCTTCAGTGGTTAGTCGAGTGCATTTAAAAGAAGGTTGCTGGGCGTGCGAAGGGGACTGTAGTGCCGAAAAGAATAGCATTAATACCAGTGATACCTTGGCCACTATGGATAGGGAAGGCTGGTGTAGTCGGCAATGTATAAAGTGAAAATGCGGAAACATGAGCAGGTAATCCGTGGAGTTGTTCTTGTTTAGTAGTGTCTTGGACATGAGAATACGGAGCCAGCGAAAAAAAAACAAGAAAATTTTTAGATGCGAAGATAAACAAAAAACGGCAGGTTTATTACCTGCCGTTTCTGCTGCGTAAGAACTGCGAACTTCTATGCCTGCTTGGCCAACTCGATGTCGCAAACAATGCGTATTTCTTTGTCCACTACAAGGCCGCCGGCTTCAAGTGCTTTGTCCCATTTTAGACCATAGTCGAAGCGGTTGATAACTCCTTCTATCCGGAAACCAGCTTTTGTGTTCCCCCACGGATCTTTCACTTTGCCGCCAAACTCTACATCGAGCGTGACTGTCTTGGTAATATTGCGAATTGTAAGGTCGCCCGTGAGTTTGTACTTGTTCTTGCCCACCTTCTTCATGCTCTTGCTTTTGAAGGTCATGGATGGATACTTCTCTGAGTTGAAAAAATCGTCGGAACGAAGGTGATTGTCTCGGTTCTCGTTGTCGGTGTAGATACTTGCCGTGTTAATTGTGACGTCAATTTGAGCGTCTGAGAAATCTTCTTTGTCCGATAGCACTGTCACCGAGTAGTTCTTAAAGTTACCCGTTGCAGTTGAGATCACCAAGTGCTTTACGCTAAACCCTATATTGGAATGGCTAGCGTCTTGTGCCCACTTAATGGATTGTGCCATTGTCGGCGAACTGATCCCGAGCAGCAGTAAAAGAATGAGTGCGTACTTCATGCGAAAACTCCTGAAAAATAAAAAAAACTGACTTTCCTTGTTTGTGTTTAGACACGCTTTAGGGCGGCTGAATGTCTAATAGCTGTTGCTATTGCCTGCACTTTTCGTGTCGAAACACGCATGTAGGCGAATTTTTCTACGCTTGATCTTCCTTCTCGTTATTACAAGTTTCATCAGAACTGTAAATTTTCTCGCATAATCGCGAGAGCTCAAGGCACTCTGCCGGTGTAAGACGCGTACCTATTACAGAATCAAATCTATCAATGTAAGGATGGATCTTTTCTAATACTTCAAGACCCTTGTCCGTAATTCGGGCAATCGATAGCCTGCGATCCTCCTCCGTTCGTATGCGCTCTACCAGTCCCTGCTTTTCAAGTCGGTCGATAAGGCGGGTAACGTCGGGAGCCTGCTCAATCATGCGGCAGATAATCTCCGAACGGGGATGCCCCTGGGGATATATGCCCTTGAGTATTCGCAGTACATTGTACTGCGTATGTGTAATGTCGAACTCTGTATATGCTGAATTCATGTACTGTCGCAGATAGTTCGCCGTTACGAGAATGTTGAGCGTTGCTTCCTGCTTCTCACTCTCGAAATGTGACTGCTTTAGACGCTGTTTAAGTGCGTTGCCCATTTTTATACTCAAGAAATGTGTTTGAACACAAACTTAATGCTTTGAAAAGATGATTGCAAGAAAAATTTCCCGCTTATCACCTCTATGGTAAAATCAGTATGTACGGGAGCGAAATGTCACTGTGTTCAAACGCTCAAATAATTGCTCAAGGGCAGGCAATTTACTTGAATCGTTGATATCGAAAAACCAGAAATTTTCGTTGTCGCCCTGGTTCATGAAAAGCTGCATCGTGCCCTGCGATTTGTGCTCGGCGATAAGCCAGTTTACAATGATCTTGTAGTTGAGCTGGTTGCGGAATCCAAACTTCTTTGTCCGGTCGAATGACACTGTGGGCTTCCCGGTTGTCACGGCTGTGATGGGGTAGCCCTTTAGACCAGTAAACGTAAAGATTGTTGTGTCGCTGTTGCTCGAACCAGATACACCAAGCACTATCGGCCTTGTGCTGATGGGAATATCTTTCACCGTCTCTAATGTGAGTATGGTTGCCCCCTTGTGATGGCCATGCGTGTCTTCTGTGGGAAGCAAACAAAAAATATAATCGTAGTTCCCTGTCGTAATAATCTCCTTAAGGCGTTTTTTTATTGAGGCGATGTCCCATACGTATTTCAGTACGCTGTCGACGTTTTGCGTGTACTTGTGGTCGAGATTGTCGAGGAAAAAGTATTTGTGCAGGCCTATAATGTCGCCGCCCGCCATCATTTCTTTCTTGCGAATCGTTGGCAAATGGTCACGTCCCACTTTCTCGTCGGTTAGCTCCATGCCGTAAATGTCTTCAGCCAGAGTAGAATATTTATAGCCGCCCTCGCCATTCGTGATCAGTGTAATGTCTACAGTACCGCCAAGATCGTGGGTGACTTTATAGACCGTTGCCGCACAGCCCGATTCGTCGTCAGGATGTGCGTTTACAATCAGTACTCGTATAGATGAGTCCTGTTGCGCTTTTGTAGTACCCGCTATTGCCAGCATGCACAGTGCCGCGAGTATCATGCTGCTAATGTTTTTTATCTGCTTCATGAATATGTGTCGATTGCATGGGAATTAAGTGCGCAGCCATCTTCGCTCCGGTGTTCAGTCGCTGTCACCGGTCGCAAGTCCACTGCGTCTGTAAAGAGCCGTTTGCGCCATTTTGCTACTGTTTCGCTGGCTCCGATAGCTGCTTATGCCTTCCTATGGAGCTGATGATGAGCCCCGCTATTACTACGGCAGCGCATCCCACAAGATTATACCACAGGAAACTCATCTGTAAATGCGGTGCTATCGATAGCAGTATATCGCTGTGTAGCCAGGTTGCAATATCGCCGAAATAATGGACGAGTGCAACTGTTGTTATGCCTGTAAGCAAACCCCAGAAGGCACCGGTTGCAGTCGCAAACCGGGTGCCAATCGCTAATACAAAGACACCGAGTAGCGATCCGTAGAAGAATGAGCCAAATTTGTTTACTACTTCTATCAGCGAGCCCAATGTGCCCGCATATGTTGCTGCAATGCAGGCAAAAATACCCCAGAATCCAGTTGCGAGCTTCGATGCGCGAAGATAGTGCTCATCAGTTGCTTCGGGTCGAAAATGACGGCGGTAGAAGTCGATAACCGATGCCGTGGAAAGCGCGTTCAGCTCGGCGGCAATCGACGACATTGCTGCTGCAAAAATTGCTGCGATCATCAGACCTACAAAGCCCACCGGCAGATGGCTCGTAATAAAAGTCGGAAATACATAGTTCACATCAGTAAATGCGGCGCCGTTATTAGTCTTCTTCACGAGCTGTATTCCCTTCTCTCGCACAGAGTCGGCATATGCTTGTCGTCGGAGGTATTCCTGCCGCGTACTCGTTTTTTGATCGTCGTCGGCATCCGCAAATGTTTGCGCCGCTTCCTGTCGTGCTGCGTAGGCCTTTTGGTACTCTACCTCTACCTGCTGATAGCTTGCACCATAAGCACCGGATCGCGCTTTCTGATCCTCCTGTGCGTTGAAGATCATCGGCGGCTGGTGGAAATTGTAGAAGACGAATACCAGAACGCCGATCAGAAGGATGATAAACTGAATGGGTATCTTAAAAAATGCATTCATGATCAGCGACATCCGGCCTTCGTTCAGCGAACGAGCCGTGAGGAAACGCTGCACTTGGCTTTGATCACAGCCAAAATAGGACAACATCAGGAAGAATCCACCGATAAGACCCGACCACAGGGTGTAGGTCTTGTCCAGCGAGAATGTTGTATCGACAGTTTCAAGACGCCCGGTTGCTGCCGCTATCGAAAGGGCATCACTGAACGAAACTTCCGTGGGAAGCTGCGAAACAATAGCCCACAGGCAGGCTGCAAGACCGACAAGGATGACACCCATCTGTTTCACATCCGTCCATGTGACCGCTTTTACTCCCCCAAACATCGTGTACACGGTCGTTGCCAGTCCCATGACAAGAATAGTTGTAAGCTGGTTCCAGCCGAGAACAATGGAAAGAATCACAGATGGAGCTGCGATGATGACACCACAGGAGAGGCCGCGCGAAAGAAGGAAGAAGAAACTTGTCAGCGATCTGGTACGCGCGTCGAAACGCTTTTCGAGGTATTCATAAGCAGTGTAAACATTGGCCCGGTAGAAGAATGGGACTACCGTTACGCATAGAACGATCATAGCGAGCGGCAATCCGAAATAGAACTGTATAAAACGCATTCCATCGGCGTATGCCTGGCCCGTTGTGCCCACTAGCGTGATCGCACTCATTTGCGTGGCCATAACAGAAAGACCTACAGCCCACCAGGGCAGACTGCGATTGGCAAGAAAATACCCTTCCACTCCCTCGCTTTTTGAGCTCAGGCGGACACCAGTATAAACCATGTAGAGGAGATAGGCTCCGAGTACGAGCCAATCGACTATAAGCATGCAACTGCCTTACTAGAAGGCATGAGAAAAGGCCTGTAGCCCCAGTATAATAGCAAGGGTATACAGAAATACGGCAGTATAAACCAGATTCCAGCGGCGCTCATTTCGCTCCCCCGGAAGTAGGCTAAAACGTTTTGCGGACGGTGTGGCAAGATTTCTCATAGGGGCCTACAGTTTGATGAAACAATAATACAAATGAACTGTGTCCCACCCCATTTATGCTGCACAATCAAAATCAGAATTGCAAAATAAGAGAGAATGTGGAAAACTTGCAAGTAGTAAGACAAATTTTTTTGTTTGGCGTTCTATAGCCATTCTAAAGCAGCACTATGAGCAGGCTTAAATTCCACTTTTCTCTCCCCTATTGCTATGATGCAATAGAGTTCTCGACCTCAATTGCCGGAGTGATAGGTACTTTTTCCACCCAGTCGCCGTGCTCGCGAATAAGACCGACAAGTTCGTCGACGGCTTCTTCTGCATGTACGTTTTTTCGTACTACCGTTTTCCCTTTGTACAACGTAATCTTTCCGGGGCCTGAGCCCACATAGCCATAGTCTGCATCCGCCATTTCTCCAGGGCCATTCACAATACAGCCCATTACCGCAATTTTGACTCCCTTCAGATGGTCGGTGCGCGCGCGGATCTTGGCCGTTGTCTCCTGAAGGTCAAAAAGAGTCCGGCCACATGAGGGACATGAAATATACTCTGTTCTGGAAATACGTGTTCGGGTGGCCTGCAAAATGCCAAAAGCTGTTGAATTGATGTCGCGTGGTGCAATGCCATTGGCTGCTATCCAGATTCCATCGCCCATGCCGTCGAGTAGTAATGCGCCCATATCTGTAGCGCTGTAAAGTCGGAATTGCAGATCATCAGTCGCTCTATATTCACGGCGAATAATAACCGGCGTACTGATGCCAGACTCGATCAAATCGAAAAACGCACGGCGCATTTCCGGCATGGCATGTTCGTTTGCCGAGGTAAGTACAAGCACTGCCGTCGTGTCGCCACGCAGTCGGGATAAGAGTGCGGGCACCAAATCGCTAATTTCTGCTTCTATAAAATTGAGCATGTCAGAACGAGGCTCTGTGCTCATGTATTCTTCTACTGTCATCAGTGGATAAGCATTGGCCGGGCAGTCGGGCGCTGTCCATGTACGATAGGAGTAGATAGCTCTTACCATACCGGGAAGCTCAAAGCCGATGATTTTGTCGCCAAAGTAGATGTAGTCGCATGCGATATCCGAGGCATTCCATTTGTCTAATGGAATAGAGTACGAGTATCCCGAGGCGAAAAGCGACGCAGGTGTGATCTCTGTTCGGTGGCTGTAGTCCGCTACAGCGCGGGGAACATGAGCCGCACCGATATTCTGTACTTCGTGAGTAGCTCGCCGGGTATATGCGAACGGATGAACAGATTGTATAGTAATTGGTGCAATAGGAGCATGGCCAGCGCGCTGGTCATAGCGGCGCACAAGCGCCAATGCGACTGGTATCTCAAACTCAGGGTCTTCGGTAAGCGATACTCGTACCGTGTCGCCAAGCCCGTCCTCCAGCAGCGTTCCGATGCCCGCCGCCGATTTAATACGCCCATCTTCGCCTTCCCCAGCCTCCGTTACGCCCAGATGAAGTGGGTAATTCATACCGTTGTGTATCATCGTGTGTACCAGCAGCCTGTACGCTTGTACCATGACCTGCGGATTGCTCGCTTTCATCGAGAGTACGATGTTGTGATAGCTCAGTTCTTCGCAAATGCGCAGAAACTCCATTGCCGACTCTACCATGCCAAGTGGAGTGTCGCCATAGCGACTCATAATTCTGTCGGACAGCGAGCCGTGGTTGGTGCCAATACGCATGGCTGTGCCATACTCTTTACAAATTTGTACAAGCGGGGTAAACCGCTCGCGTATGCGTTCGAGCTCGGCTTCGTAAGTGTGCTCCGTGTAGTCGATGTGCTCAAATTTTTTGCGGTCGGCGTAGTTGCCGGGGTTTACGCGTACTTTCTCTACAATGCGCGCAGCAATTTCTGCGGCATTTGGGGTAAAGTGGATATCGGCCACAAGTGGCGTGTTGTACCCGCGAGCGCGCAGTTCACGCCTGATATTCTCTAAATTTTTGGCCTCGTTGATGCTCGGAGCTGTGATGCGCACGTATTCACACCCCGCTTCAATCATGCGGATCGACTGCCCTACAGTGGCGGTGGTGTCCATTGTGTCGGTCGTTGTCATCGACTGAACGCGGATCGGATTGCTGGCGCCTAATGGAATATCGCCAATGCGAACTTCCCGCGTTCTGAATCGCGAATATTCAGTGAGGCTATTTGTGTACCGCAGGTCGGTTGTAGGCAAAGCACGTGTTTCCATAGCTGTATTATTGAAGTTGAAAACTGGCTTGGGCAAAATACAAAGAAAGTCTGATGCTGCAACGTATCGAAACATTGACGCATCCAGCGCAATCGTCGTTTAGCAATTTGTGCGGAAAAATTGGTTGACGCCGCCGAAAATTAGTTAAAAATCCATAACTTATGGCTAATGGTGCAGCGGAGCTGTCCAAAGTTTCTGGCGCTTCTGTCTTTGTTCCAGTGCTTCGACTCTGCACTGCGCAGCAATGATTATAAGTTCGTCCGTGTTCCTCCTGTTCTGATGGGCGGACGACCGCTGCGTAGTGGTTCGTGTATTGTCTTTCCGTAAGTTCGTGATCGCACCGCGAAGACGAGCCTACGATAAACGACAGGCGTTGCGGATAAAGATGGCGCCCTGATGCAGCGAACATCCGCAGGCTACTTGAGCTTTTCTGGGCTCTATGTAGAGTCGTCCGGTAACTATCGCCGAACCTTCGGTAAGCGTGCGAACGGTGACAGCAACCTCGTCTGCACATCATCCTTATGATAATCATGTGGGCGAAGACGCTTGTGCCACAAGATTTCTGCTCTCTTTCGGACTTGCAGACGGCTTCAATGAATGGGATTGTTATGGCTACAAAAGGTATTATTCTGGCGGGCGGTAGTGGCACCCGGCTCTACCCTCTTACCTCGCTGTTCAGCAAGCAGCTCCAGCCGGTGTACGACAAGCCGATGGTCTACTACCCGTTGGCGACGCTGATGCTGAGCGGCATACGCGACATTTTGCTGATTTCAACGCCCCACGATACGCCGAATTTCGAGCATCTCTTGCGCGATGGCTCGCAGTGGGGAGTAAATATAAGCTATGCTGTACAGGCCGAACCCAAAGGTATTGCCCAGGCATTTCTCTACGGCAAAGATTTCATCGGCTCCGACCAAGTTTGTCTTATCCTCGGCGATAATGTTTTCTATGGGAAGTTGGACTTTGTTCGCCGAGCTATTGAGCAGAACACGGGCGGAACTATTTTTGGGTATCCAGTGCACGATCCAGAGCGCTACGGTGTGGTAGAGTTTGGGCCAGATCGCAAAGTAATCAGCATCGAAGAAAAGCCCAGAAAGCCGAAGTCGCATTACGCTGTTCCGGGACTGTATATTTATACGGCAGATGTCGTTGATATTACAGAAGGACTTCGGCCAAGCTCGCGCGGAGAACTAGAGATCACAGATGTCAACACAGAATACCTGCGCCAGAATCGGTTGCATGCGGAGCTCATGGGGCGCGGTATTGCTTGGCTCGACACGGGCACGCCGGAAAGCCTTATGGAAGCTGGAACATTTATCCACACGATTGAAAAAAGACAGGGTTATAAGATTGCCTGTCTCGAAGAAATTGCCCTGCTACAGCAGTTTATTACGCCGGATGAATACGACCGTATTGTCGGCCTTCTGCCCAATAGTTCGTATAAAAGCTATTGCATGCGTATTAAAGAAGAAATTATCAGTGAACTGGTACGTTGACATTTTCTATGGGACACAGTCATTCACATACCTGTAGCGATCACGATCATCATGGCCATGACCATCACGGGCATGGCGGCATTGGTCACGTGCATGTAAACACACGCGATTCCCGTGCGCTGCTGATCGCCATGATTAGCACAGGTGTCATCTTTGTTGCTCAGGTCATAGGCGGGTTCCTCTCCAATAGCTTGGCTTTGCTGTCGGACGCCGGACACATGCTTACAGATCTTTCGGCGCTTCTGATTTCCTTTGCAGCACTTCGCATTGCATCGCGTGCGCGAAATTCCTACTCGAAGAAATACACATATGGTTTGCGCCGCGTGGAAATTCTGGCTGCACTCGCCAACGGTGTCCTTCTGCTGGCGATGTGTGCCTATATAGCTGTGGAGTCTGTGCAGCGCTTTTTCTCGCCCGAACCTGTGCAAACCATTCCGATGCTTATTGTCGCTGTAATTGGCTTGGCGGCAAATGCGATTAGCGCTTTTGTGCTGCACGGAACAGAAAATCTCAATACTCGTAGCGCCTATCTGCATGTAATCACCGATTTGCTGTCGTCGGTAGGCGTGGTGATCGGCGGCGTGGTGATGTATTTTACCCGTATTGACTGGATCGACCCACTGCTGTCTCTGTTGATCGCGGCGCTCATCGTGCGAAGTGGCTACCGAGTTGTGCTGGAAGCTGGTGGTATTCTCATGGAATCAGCTCCTGGGCACATTGATGTCGGTGCTGTCACCGATACAATTCGCAGTATAGCTTATATACGCGATATGCACGACATTCACATTTGGCAGATCGGTGCTGGCGAGGTCGCGATCAGTGCCCATATTGTACTCGACACATTCGAGCATCAGGAAGAAGTATTACAGAAAGTGCGAGAGCTGCTCAAAGAGAAGTTTTCCATTGGCCATTCTACCATCCAAATCGAATCGCTAACCTTTTCCAAACGCGAAGACTGCACTAATTGTCCGTGGTAGCAGGTGCGAGTCGAGTAATGCTCTGTGGCACGGGCATCTTCGTCCGGGCTTCTCTTCGCTGTCACCGGTCGCACATCCGTTGCGATAGACCCAAGCGATTCCGCAAAGTAATCGTCCCTTCCCTATGTTCTTTGTATATCGTGGATGGTCTGTTACCACGTTGTATTTCAAGGGATAGCAGGCGAACCAAAGCACAATTGCAATGCCTGTGGCTACCCAGAAACAGGTGTATATGCACAGAAACGCCCATAACAATCAAATTCGCTCCACAGGGCTCATCGAAAATAATTTCACTCAAACTGAAAAAAATCTTTGCAAAGGCACAGTAATACAGCTATATTTGTAATCCGTTCTTGAAGCACGGTCGCAGACAGGAAAGGCAACAATAAGTTTAGCGATCATTTGCGATGCGAAGCAGGCTTCAACTGAAAAATGTTCTTTTCGACGAAACACTCCTCCGATTAATTCTTCTGCAAAGCTAATAGACGCCGATAGCGGGTAAGCATATCCGCCAGTATCGCGTCGGCTGAATGAATTAAAAGCGCTGATAAGCAGCCAGGATGTAAACCTTGTTAAAGGTAGAGTCGGAATCAAAAACTGAAAGATCTTTGATACATCATTTCGCAATTCTCTTCGATACAGGCAACAAGAAGGAAGTATATCCGTTTCGTTGTTGCTGTGTCGGGAAAAAGAAAAAAATGACAAGCTGGTAAAAAAAGCTTGCATGAGCAGAAAAGATGTCGTAAGTTTGTAGCCCTTCGGTAAACGAAGGTGACACGAAAAAGTTCCTTGAAAACAGGAAGCA
>DLHF01000021.1 GCA_002483085.1 Ignavibacteria bacterium UBA7675 | reverse complement strand
TCCGGGTCGTATTGTTGGCCAGAGTGTGGACGCCACGACGGGCATACGACGGATTGACATTGCGGTAGACAGCATCGAGAGCTATGCAGCGGGCGTGGTGTTAACGTCGATAGTGGGGGATGTGCTACTTGGCAGCAGCGAGAGCACACCGATCACGCTCACGTCGGTAGTGTGGCCTGATGCGACTGTGGAGGAAACGCTCACCAGCGGCGGCATGCTAACGGTTGAAGGTATATGCGAAGCGAACGGCACGCGATTGC
Source organism: Ignavibacteria bacterium UBA7675 (assembly GCA_002483085.1). Lineage (GTDB taxonomy): Bacteria > Bacteroidota > Ignavibacteria > Kapaibacteriales > UB7675 > UBA7675. Next base: position 2,803 of record DLHF01000021.1, on the reverse strand, counting down.
TGTCGTACAAAGCGGGCTTTGGCATCAGCTCGATTAGCCCGAACCCAGCGAGTGCGGAAGTGCGGATCACGGTCGAAACGGTAGAAGAAGCGGCGACAACGCTTGAAGTGTACAACAGCGCAGGCGAGCGAGTATATATCGAGCGATGGTATGCCGCGAGCAGCAGCCGCGAGATAGCGATACGCGAGCATGTAGCCGCAGGCTTGTACACAGTGGTTCTGCGTTCCCCGGCACGGGTGGACGTAGGCATGCTGATGATAGCGCGATAGAAAGCAGCGGTAATCGGTTGAACTGCACGCGGCGGCTTATCATAGGAATGATGCGAGGACGAAGCAGCGCGGAGCGGAGACTGAACGCGAGGGCAGAGGCCGAAGCGAAAATGCGTTGCTCATGGTGTTGTGGCACTATGCGCGACCAGCGAGAAATCACAATAAAATAAGTACAATACATATTGTTTTGCTTCTAATAATAGGAGTCTCATGCGTCGGAGCCGTAATCATTACTCGTCAGTTTTTGCAGTTCTTTTTATTGTATTTTTTTCCAGCGTATGGTTGCATTGCAAGGATGTACCGAGCACACCAGTTTCATCTTCGCGAGCCTTTGCCTTTGAGCGCAATGCTGGCCAGGTAATCGACAACCGAGGCGAGCTCCGTCCTGATATTCTGTACACAGCGCATTCGGCGGGAGTGGATGTGTATTTGTCGCACACAGGATTACACTATGTATTTTCGCATATGGCAGCACCTGCGGGCGTCGACATGGCGGCGCACATACGTGCAATAGGCATGGGAGAGATAGACACGATGCACTATGTACTGAAGCAGCACCGAGTGGACATGCAGCTTGTGGGCGGCAATATGACAGGCGAGGTACAGCCATTGGACGAGCAGCAAGAAGTGAGTATGTATTATTTGGGACATTGTTCTGATGGCGCAGAGGCTCGCAGGTGTGGCCAAGTAGTGTACCGCAATGTCTATCCGAAGATCGACCTTGTGCTCACGGCACAGGCAACGGGACTGAAGTACGATTTTGTGGTCTATCCGGGCGGCGACCCATCGCTGATCGGTGTAGCCTACACAGCAGCAGAGAGAGTACAAATTGCCGCCAATGGCGCGCTCGAAGTGCAGACGCCGATGGGCGTAATACGCGAAGAGGCGCCATTTATATACCAGCACAGCAACCGGAACAACTACACACCGGAGCAAGAAGTTGTAGCGGGGAAATTTATTTTGGACAACAACATCGTTCGTTTCAGCATTGGGGAATACGACCGCAGCCGCGTATTAGTTGTTGATCCGGGTGTCTTGTGGTCGACGTATTACGGCGGCGTGAACTACGACGCGGTGAAAGACGTAGCGACCGACTCGGACAGCAATATCGTGGTGACAGGCTACACGCAGAGCATGCCATTTGCCGCAACACCGGGAGCATTTCAGGACACACTTAACGGACTGAACTCCGACGTGTTTATCTCGAAATTTACTCGTCATGGCGAGCGCATCTGGTCGACGTATCTGGGTGGTCATCTAAACGACATAGGGACGGGCATTGCAGTGGACCAGCTCAACAACATTATTGTTGTTGGGGAAACGGCTAGTCCTGATTTACCGGACACACTTGGCGCCATTGATACACTGTGTCTGACGAGCCAGGACGGCTTTGTATTCAAGTTCACACGCAATGGCCGAAGAGTATGGGGAACATTTTTTGGTGGGCAGAATGTAGACCGCATCAACGAAGTAGCAGTCAACCGCCAGGGAGATATTTTTGTTGTTGGTATGACCGACAGCGACCGCTATACATTTCCGCTTCGCAATGCGGCTCAGGGTGTAGAAAGCGGTCTGGGGGATGCTTTTATTGCATGCCTACGGGGCGGTGGAACCAGTATCCTGTGGAGTACATTTTACGGCGGTAATAAGATTGACTACTGCAACAGCATCGCGATTGATACAAGTGGGATTTTATACATTGTAGGAGCAACGGCAAGCACGGATTTGCCGCGAACTTCAACGGGCTATCAGCGCAATTCGGCGGGCGGGATGGACGCGTATTTTCTGCGTATGGAGCCCAACGGCACCATGCTGAATGCAAGCTATTACGGTGGTGCCGGTGCAGACGAAGCCCGGGCAGTAGCTTACGACCCCCTGAGCAACAGCATCATTATTGCCGGAGTTACCGCAAGCGTAAATTTTCCCGTAGCACTGGCTGTGCAAGGAGCTATTTCGAGTGTTAATATTCCTGATGCCTTCGTTGTGAAAATGTCGGCGAGCGGTGCCCAGCGCAGATGGGCCACATACTACGGCGGAGGATCGGCGGAGAATGTGTATGATGTAGCTGTCTCGCCCACTGGTTCCATTTGTGTGGTAGGCGAGACTGCCAGTACGAATTTTCCTGTCACCCAGAATGCTCTTCAGCCTGTTCTGTTGCCTTATCCTCCTCTTCCTCCTGATGCTCCGGAGCCGGTGTTTAATCACGATCCGTTTATCCTGATGCTGACGGCTGCTGGCGACACAACGATGGCAACGTTCTACGGGACAAATATGAGCGATATGGCAGAAGCTGTAGCTTTTGATGCCCTTGGTGCTGCCATTGTTGTGGGGAATACAGAACGCGATGGATTTCCGGTGAAGAACGCTTACCAAAGTGCATTTGCAGGGACAACGACTGGCACGCTCGACGGCTTCATTATGCGCTATGGCTGCGATGTAGAAGTAACAGTGACTCCAGATAAATTGCCGACGTTCTGCTCTGGTGGTACGGTGAAGTTGGATGCGGGTGGAGGCTTTACTTCGTACTTGTGGAG
>DLHF01000069.1:542-5519 GCA_002483085.1 Ignavibacteria bacterium UBA7675 | reverse complement strand
TACACATCTATCAATCGGAGTTTGTATGTTTACACCAACGTCGGTACAGCAACAGGTGTTTTCTCTCTCGTGGCTTATTAACTCGGCAGCAGCAAACAAATGGGACACCATACAGTTGCAGTCGGCAATCAATGCAATCAGTAGTAACATCGGTACATGGACAGTGGTCTGGGGACCGTGCCTGTACTACCCCAGCAGTAATACCCCTGTGGCAAATGCAATGTTTGTAGCGCAGGGTGACGATGGCAACGGCAACCCCGTCTACGTTGTCGCTATCGCAGGTACGAACAAATCTTCTACTTACGATTGGATGAGCGAGGACTTGGACGCAACACCGATACAGTGGCCTTATGCAAATAATTCGGCACTTCAAGTGACAACCGGCGACAATTTGGGCCTGAGCATTCTGCTGCAAATGTCGTCGAATGGCAACACGCTCCAGCAATTCTTGGCGAGTATTCAGAACAAGAACAAGGCAAGTCTGTGGTTTACTGGGCATAGTTTGGGTGGCGCTCTGTCGCCGATGATGACGCTGGCACTTATGGACTCCAACTCGACGCTGAATTCAGGATCGGATAATGTAAGCATAGGCAACTGGGGCAGTGCTTCGCTTCTGGCAACTGCCGGCCCGTCTATTGGCAATCAGGCGTTTGTGAACTACTTCTTCTCGGCCCTCGGCAGCAGTGTTACTCCTGCTTCATTTGTCTGGAACGCTATCGACGTAGTGCCCCATGCGTGGAATGCTGCAACTATGAATGCAATTACCAATCCGAATATCTATGGATTAGCTCTCTCTTCGACGAGTTGCTTGGCAATTACAATACAAAAACTCCAAGCGGCAGCGTCGGCGCAAAGCTATGTGATGTTCCAGCCAAACTCATCGTTTAATGGCCCTCTACAGTCCTACTCCAACTCGTATCTCTGGAATCCACAGTCGAAGTTTTTGGCACAGACAGCTTATCAACACGTCAATGCCTATGTAACAGCGTTTGGTACAACATGGCTATCGACTCCGGCAAATCTCTGCCAGGCGGCATGGGAAGCAGAACTAGCGCTCACTGCGTTCAACTCCCAGGCTTGTCCTTCCAGCTAATCGACCTAACCATATTCTCTATGCAGGCAGTTCAATCCTTACGGGTTGTGCTGCCTGCATGCGCTTTTCCCGGAGGCCATCTATAGCAATTTGTTCACCGCCCTCTCCGCCCGTACTTTGGCCGCTGTCACCGGTCGCACGATCCGCTGCGTGGCGTCCCTGCTTCTGCGCCTTGTTTATCCGCCCAGCATGCCCCCGCAGCTTCCATCTTTATACTTTCTTTATACATCTCGACTACCTTTTAACGGCCTACTTATATCCTGTCCGCTAATTTTGTATTCGCCCACCGGCGCTGATGTACATAGGTACATCGCCCGGAAAACAACCGACTCCGGAAGCCGGTTTATTCAACGACTCTCTATGTTTTACATCGGCAGGCAGGTGCTACTTATGACTATCGACATGATCCTCGGAGCGATCATAACCGCGCTCCTTTTAGTGTACCTCGTGTATGCAATGCTCTACCCGGAGCGCTTTTAGAAGATGAATTATGAATACCAGTGAAGTCGTACAGATACTGCTGTACATCGTCCTGCTCATCGCTCTTACACCGGTACTCGGAGCGTTGATGTTCAATGTATTTACCGGCAAAAAAACTTTGCTGCATCGGGTGCTCTCTCCAGTGGAGCGCTTTCTGTACAAACTCGCCGGTGTGGATGCAGAACAGGAAATGCGCTGGACACAATACGCAAAAGCTCTTCTCGCTTTCAATTTTTTTGGCTTCCTCGCAGTGTTTCTTTTGCAGGTGTTTCAGCATGCACTGCCCTTCAACCCACAGAACACACCGGGCGTGCCCACGGCTCTTGCCCTGAACACTGCCGTCAGCTTTATGACCAACACAAACTGGCAGGCGTATTCCGGCGAAGCAATGATGAGCTATGGCACGCAGATGCTCGGCCTTACCGTACAGAACTTTGCAAGCGCCGCAACAGGCATCGCCGTGCTGCTTGCTCTCGCTCGTGGTCTGGCGCGTAAAAACGCCGGAACAGTCGGCAACTTCTGGTCGGATATGGTGCGCTCCGTGCTCTATATACTGCTCCCACTTTCCATTCTTTTTACAATTGTTTTTGTCGGCCAGGGAGTTGTCCAGACATTCTCCGCCTACTCAGAGGTCTCTACGCTCGAAGGCGCAGTACAGACTATTCCCCTCGGCCCTGCCGCATCGCAGATTGCGATCAAGCAACTCGGCAGCAACGGTGGAGGGTTCTTCGGAGTGAATAGTGCTCACCCCTTTGAGAACCCTACACCGCTGACGAATTTTATGCAGATGTTCGCCCTGCTGATGCTCGCAGCGGCACTTACCCAGACATTCGGAAAAATAGCGGGATCGACACGCCAGGGATGGACGATTTTTGCAGCCATGCTTATCCTGTTTGTCGCCGGGCTCGGCATTTCTCTGTGGGCGGAATACGGATATAACACCGTGCTGCACACCGCAGGTATCATGGAAGGCAAGGAAGTGCGCTTCGGTATTGCCAACAGCGTCCTGTGGTCTACGGCAACAACAGCCGCCTCCAATGGATCGGTCAACGCAATGCACGACAGTCTCTCGCCTGTTGCAGGCATGGTGTCGATGGTAAATATCATGCTCGGCGAAGTAGTCTTCGGCGGTGTGGGTGCGGGCCTCTATGGTATGCTGATGTTTGTCATTATCACGGTCTTTGTCGCCGGCCTGATGGTGGGTCGTACACCCGAATATCTCGGCAAAAAAGTGGAAGCGTTCGAAGTAAAAATGGCGATGATCGCTATTCTCGCCCCGTGCGCTGTAATTCTCGTGTTCTCCGCTGTCGCCAGTGTTACACACACAGGCCTGGCAAGCCTAACCAACAAGGGACCACACGGCCTTTCGGAAATACTCTATGCGTTTTCATCAGCGGCGGGCAACAATGGCAGCGCTTTCGCCGGGCTCAATGCCAACACGGATTTCTACAATATTCTCACTGCCATTGCCATGCTTATCGGGCGGTTTGGCATTATTGTTCCGGTGCTGGCAATTGCAGGTAGCATGGCAAACAAGAATATAACGCCCCCTTCCGCCGGTACGTTTCCGACTGATAAACCGCTGTTTGTCGTCCTGCTTGTCGCCATTGTGTTGGTCGTAGGCGCACTGACGTTTTTTCCCGCGCTTTCGCTCGGCCCTATTATCGACCATCTGCTTATGCAGGCGGGCGTGTCGTTCTGATTTTTTCCCGAACTATTGTCAACATTTACGAGAATGTATATGAGCTCGCATACGCAGTCGACGGCTCTTTTTGATAAAACAATTGTACGCACGGCAATTGCCAGTTCCTTCCGCAAACTCGATCCGCGAGTGCAGTTTAAAAACCCCGTGATGTTCATCGTAGCAGTCGGGGCAGCGCTCTCTACGGCCATAGTGCTTCGCGACATCGCCGCAGGAATACATTCATCGTTTAATCTTCAGATTACGCTGTGGCTGTGGTTTACGGTGCTGTTCGCAAACTTCGCCGAAGCAATGGCGGAAGGACGAGGCAAGGCGCAGGCCGATGCGCTGCGCCAAGCAAAAACACAGACAAAGGCCCGGCGACTGTTGCAATACGCACCGGGCTCGGCGCTGCACGAGGAATCAGCAGCCGCCACCAGCCTGCGGCGCGGTGATGTAGTGCTGTGCGAAACTGGTGATATTATTCCGGGAGACGGCGATGTGATCGACGGTATCGCCAGCGTGGACGAGTCCGCAATCACCGGCGAATCAGCTCCCGTTGTGCGCGAAAGCGGCGGCGACCGCAGTGCTGTTACAGGTGGTACCCGCGTGATCAGCGACCGCATTATTATCCGCATTACCGCCGATCCGGGCAGCTCCTTTATCGATACAATGATCGCGCTGGTGGAAGGCGCACGCAGGCAAAAAACGCCAAATGAAATCGCTCTTACTATTCTGCTGTCCGGGCTTGCTATCGTGTTTCTTCTGGCTGTGGCTACGCTCAAAGCATTTGCCACTTACAGCGAAACAGAAGCCGGCCTGATGTCGACAACAGCCACGCTGCCCGTACTCGTTTCGCTGCTGGTATGCCTTATCCCAACGACTATCGGCGGGCTGCTGAGCGCCATCGGCATAAGCGGTATGGACAGGCTGATACGCCGCAATGTGCTGGCGACAAGTGGCCGCGCAGTAGAAGCCGCAGGCGATATAGATGTGCTGCTGCTCGACAAAACAGGAACCATCACTCTCGGCAATCGCATGGCTACAGCCTTCCATGCAGCGCCCGGCGTGGATGTTCCCCATCTGGCCGATGCCGCACAACTTTCATCGCTGGCCGATGAAACGCCGGAAGGACGCTCGATTGTAGTGCTGGCAAAAGAACAATACAACCTGCGCGGACGCGAAGTATCCGATCTGGAAGCGCACTTTATCCCGTTTACTGCCCAGACACGAATGAGCGGTGTAGACCTTCACGCAGTAGGCGGACAAATACCGCGTATTATCCGCAAGGGTGCTGTCGATGCCGTGCGCTCTTATGTCACCTCCAACGGCGGTGTCTTCCCAACTGCTGTTCAAGACGCAGTGGAACAGGTGTCGCGCAAAGGAGCTACGCCGCTTGTAGTTGCTGAAAACAATCGCGTGCTCGGAATTATAGAGCTCAAGGATATCGTCAAGGGCGGCATACGCGAACGCTTTGCACAACTGCGCGCAATGGGAATCAAAACTGTGATGATCACTGGCGACAATCCGCTGACGGCTGCAGCCATCGCCGCCGAAGCCGGTGTCGATGATTTTATCGCACAGGCAAGACCCGAAGACAAACTCGCGCGCATTCGCGCAGAGCAGGCAGGTGGTAAATTGATAGCAATGATCGGCGATGGCACCAACGACGCACCGGCTTTGGCACAGGCAGATGTAGGCGTGGCGATGAACAGCGGTACGC
>DLHF01000069.1:0-450 GCA_002483085.1 Ignavibacteria bacterium UBA7675 | reverse complement strand
ACCACCTTCAGCATTGCCAACGACGTGGCAAAATACTTCGCAATTATTCCCGCGCTCTTCGCTGCACTCTACGCGTTCACAGGCGGCACAGGCCCGCTCGCTGCACTGAATATTATGCGCCTGCACTCGCCGGAAAGCGCAATTCTGAGCGCTGTTATTTTTAACGCTCTTATCATCGTGGCGCTTATTCCGCTCGCGCTCAAAGGCGTGCGCTATCGCCCGCTCGGCGCTTCGGCAGTGCTGCAACGCAACCTGCTTATCTACGGCGCCGGAGGTCTTGTCATTCCATTTGTCGGTATTAAACTCATCGACATGGTAATTGTAGCGCTGCACATGGTGTAATCGCGCCGGTGCTCCCGGAACAAAAAACAGGGCGCTTCGGGTGCGGTCGCAGTTTCAGTCTCCGCAGCGCGCTGACGTCCGCGCATCATTTACCGTAAGAACGGTGCG
>DLHF01000062.1:174875-175052 GCA_002483085.1 Ignavibacteria bacterium UBA7675 | reverse complement strand
ACCGGTCGCACAGGCCGCTTATCGCTTTTCCGAAAGCCAGCCGCCAACAGGAGCGAAATACGGGCGTTCATCCGAATGCTGCCAACACGAACCTACTGCAATGATGTAACACTGCGCGGACAGCGTGAACTGCCACGAGGCGGGTGGAAGTTGTCATCGGCTCGTCCGCGCACCGTT
>DLHF01000062.1:86229-174822 GCA_002483085.1 Ignavibacteria bacterium UBA7675 | reverse complement strand
CGGACGTCAGCGCGGTGCAGAGGCCAAGCGGTAGGCCGGAGACAGAACCGCGTAGCAAAGCTGTTGGGCATGGATACAGCTCATAAACACTGAATTGTAGAAAATCCGACGCCCCTTGTTATGGAGTGCAGAAGGGCAACAGCAAGAACAACATCTATGGAATTGCAGACTCTGCTTACAACGGAATGGCGGCTATTGGAGCCGCTATGCGAATTCACCTACACCGACGACTACGCCGTTTATAAAAGCGTGCGTTTTCCTCATTTTTACGGCGCTAATGGCATAGACATCCGGCACAATGCCGGGCGTGGGCTCGCGGAATGGGAAGCGGTATTCGACGGATATTTTGAGAAGTCGCTGTACGGGCACAAGGCGTTTACCTTTATCAAAAACGACGAACTGAGCTTTTTAGAGGAAGAAGCCCGTGCTGCGAACTACGATGTCGTGCGGACCTCGTCGTTCATGGCGGCCCCTTCGCTACCGTGGGAGGGCATACGGCAGGATGTACGCCGTATCGAGACAGAGCAGGACTGGAAGAAGTACAGCGCACTGTACCACGACGACAATCGAGAGGCGGGCTGGTACACACCGAATGCCTGCGATAATCTATTCGAAAAAATGCGCTATATGACAAAGGCCGTCGACATCCACTGGCTGTACTTGCCGGGCAACACCAGCGAGATGATCGGCGCTCTGATAGGAGTATTCCAGCACAATGGTTTGGCGCGATTGCAGGATGTGGTGACTCATCCAGCGTGCCGCCGCCGTGGTCTTGCTTCCGGGCTCTTGCGCTATATCATGGCCTATGCGGGCGAGCATCTGCGTGCCGAAACCGTGGTGTTGTGTGCGGATACAGACTACTTTGCCATCGACTTCTACCGCAAGGCTGGGTTTGTACCTGTGGGCGAAACTGTAGAGCTCATGAAATACGCTGTGCGGCGCTCGCCATAGGGCGCTTGTGCGTGGCTGCGTTGCAGCTTGGGTTAATTGCCGGGAAATAGCTATTTTGTGCGTTTTGAATCATTGGGCTCAACTACTTTCCCGGAACACGCATGGACATCAAAAACCGCTCAATTCTCGTGCTCGGTGGCTGGGGGCTTGTCGGCTCGGCTGTTTGCCATAAGCTGATGAAGCACGACCCTGCTCGCCTGATCGTAACTTCGCTCAAAGAGTCGGAAGCACTCGATGCTGTAGAGCAGCTTCGCCGTGAATATCCCGACAAACCCGCCGATATGTTCGTACCTCGGTGGGGCAATGTATTCATACGCCAAGCGTGGAAAGACACACCGCGCGAAGAACTTCTCAACGACGATGCGAGCAGGCTAGGCTTGGTAGAAGACATTATCGACGAGCTCACCGACGATGTGCTGAACCGGTCGGCTATGTATCGCTTGATTGTCGACGAGAAGCCCGATGCTGTTGTCGACTGTATTAATACTGCAACAGCAATTGCTTACCAGGACATTTATACCAGCTCGCGCGCAATTTTGTACGAACTGCACAGAAACACGCTTACCCGTGCTTCTACCGAGCGCCTGCTCGCCAGCCTGTACACGCCGCAGCTTATCCGGCATGTGCAGCTTGTGTATCGTGCGCTGAAAGACGCCAACACAACAATGTATATCAAAATTGGCACAAGTGGCACTGGTGGTATGGGGCTGAACATCCCTTACACTCACAGCGAGGAGCGTCCTTCGCGCGTGCTGCTGTCGAAGTCGAGTGTCGCAGGTGCACACACTCTGCTGCTGTTTTTGATGGCGCGCACACCCGATGGCCCGATAGTAAAAGAAATCAAGCCTACGGGAGCCATTGCGTGGAAAAAAATTGCCTATGGCGATGTTATGCGCCGGGGGCGCACAATTCCCCTTGTCGATATGCCATTCGAGAAAGCCGTAGAAGCCGCTGGTACATTCCTGCTCGACAGCATCGACGCAGTAGAGCAGACAGGCGAGAACTTCAAAGCTCCGTTCATCGACACTGGCGAAAACGGCATTTTCTCGCTTGGCGAGTTTGAGGCAATAAGCGCTGCTGGGCAAATGGAGCTGATTACGCCCGAGGAAATTGCCGATAGTGTTGTCTTTGAAATGCGCGGTGGGAACTCCGGCCACGACGTGATTCAGGCATTAGATGGTGCGGTGATGGAACCCACATACCGCGCTGGATATCTGCGCGATGTAGCTGTCCGCAAGCTGATGCAGTTGGAGCGCGAAAACGACTCCGACAGCGTAGCATTTGAAATGCTCGGCCCGCCCCGCCTTTCCAAGCTGCTGTACGAAGCGCACCTACTGAAGCTCGTGGTGAGCACGCCCGCCGGTGTTGTAGACGCTTCCCCGGAGGACCTCAGCGCTGCTGCTGAATCGCTGCTGAAAGCCAACCGCCGCCTGCGCTCGCAGATGCTGTCCATCGGCCTTGTGATTCTGCTGGGCGACGGGCAGAACTATCTGCGCGGCAACGACGTGAAAATTCCGCCTTTCCGGGGCGACCGCGAGCTACCGCTTACACCAGAAAATCTGGAGCAATGGGCTGTAGAGGGATGGGTGGATTTGCGCCCGTCGAACATGAAAGCATGGCAGGAGCGTTTCCAGCGCATTATTCGGGAAACCAATGCTTTGCCCGAGGATGACACCAGCTCGCGATACATCTTTACGCGCCAATACTGGAGTAATTTCGAGACAATCGAACCCGGTAAGGTAGCAGCCTGGATCTTCGATGTAGAAGAGCAGGGCACGAGGATGAAGGACTAATCAACAGCAGTAAAGACGGGAGGCCGGAGGCAGCGGGCGGAAGGTTGCTCTATTACTCTGCTCTCGTTCTCTGGCCTTTTACCTTTGGCTTCCTCTGATAGCATGCTGTGGAAAAGTTGAGCCGCTCCGTGCATTGATTTTACAAGAAATATTCATTATATAGTTTGGTCGTATGACAGAAAAGGTACAGGGCAGGGCGCGTGTAGCTGTTTTTGCATCGGGCGCTGGTAGTAATGCCGAGGCGCTGATACAGGGTTCGCATCGCATTGAGTCGGCGTATTCCATCGTGCTGTTTATAAGCAATAATTCGCGGTGTGGTGCGATGGATATTGCAGCCATGTACGATATACCTCGGTATCATATCAGTGCTGCTACCCATCCCGACCCAAAAGGATATGTGCAGGCGATGTTAAATATCCTGCGGCGGGAAAAGACAGACTTGATCGCTCTGGCGGGGTACATGAAGCGTCTGCCCGGCGAAGTCATTGAGCGGTACAGGCATCGTGTGTTCAATATTCATCCGGCTTTGCTGCCTTTGCATGGCGGAGCAGGAATGTTTGGGGCGCATGTGCACGAGGCGGTGTTGCGCGCTGGTGCAACCGAGACAGGTGCTACTGTGCACTGTGTAGAAGGCGAATACGATACGGGAACCATTCTGGCTCAGGCTAAGGTGTCTGTTCTGCCCGGCGATACGCCGGAAACATTATCTGATCGCGTGCGTCTGTCGGAGCACGCTCTTTATCCAGACGTACTCCAGCAACAGGCGGAGTCTTTTTTACAGTATCAATCCGTGTAGCAGCTATGAGATTGTCGGGAATTGCAATAGTTCGATGTGCCTGGATGGTGATGTCCACCGCTGCCGTCATGGGATTTACCAAATGCGGAGCTGATCGCTCGGCTCTCGCGAAGTCGTCGTCGGAGCTTACCGAGCCAGATACATCTGCTTCTGATACTATCGGTGACTGGCAAATACAGCAGAATTACGCCATTTTTGCGCCTGTTATTGAGCGATTGGAAAAGCGCGGAGTGACCCCGGCTTTTGTGGATATGCTCATGCGCGAGCCAAAAGTAAAATTCGAGGAATCGTTTGTAAAAATTAATGTAGCGGGCTACCTCAAAAAAGCCGATTATTCCCATAACTACAACGAATATTCGATAAAGCAGAATAAGGAATTTCTCGCGCTGAACGATTCGCTGCTGCGCGTGTGCGAAGAGCGCATGGGAGTGCCCAAAGAAGTGATTTCCTCAGTCATGTGGGTGGAGACCAAACACGGCAAATACCTCGGAAAATACAATGTAGCCAGTGCCTACCTCAGCTTGGCGCTTGCTGTGCAGCCAGAAAATATTCAGAAAAATAAGGATGCACTGCGTACAGATCATGCGGATAAGACGAAAAAAGAGCTCGAAGAGCTCGACCAGAAAATAGAGGCGCGAGCAAAAAAGAAATCGAGCTGGGCTGTCGACCAGCTTGTGGCATTGGAGAAAATGCAGGCGGTGTCGCCTGTGCCCGTAGCGGAGTTGTATGGCTCCTGGGCCGGAGCCTTCGGGCTTTCGCAGTTCTTGCCGTCGAGCTATCTTAGCTGGGCAAAAGACGGCAATGGAGATGGTAAGATCAATCTCTATGAGGTTTCCGATGCCCTGTTCAGTATTGCTAATTACCTGAAAGTAAATGGCTGGGGCGACAGCGAAAAAGCGCAGCGCAAGGCTGTATACCACTACAACAATAGCAACGACTATGTCGACGCAGTGCTGACTCTGGCCGAAAAAATAACAACTCCTTCTGAAGCCGATAGTGGCGCGCATGTAAAGCCCGCAAGAATCTACAGCCCACAGCCTTTGCCTACTCCCGGCCATTGATAGACGCAATACCGCTTCCCGATTCCGCAGGTGTGGAGTCGGGAAGCCGTTCTCGGTTCCTCTGTCTGCCAAGCACCATCACATCCTGATTTCTCTTTCTTTCCACTCTGCTGTAACCATTGCAGCGGTAGTGTGTTCTATGCGAGCCTCGCTCATCCTAATACTATGGCAAAAAAAATACAATACGATGCCTTCTCGGACGAAGAGCTTTTTATCCTCGTCCAGGAAAACGATCAGGACGCTTTTAGTGTCCTGTACAGTCGCTATTCGCGAAAAGCGTACAGCTATTGTGTAAGGATGATAGGCGACGATTCTCTGGCCAAGGACATTTTCCACGACGTGATGATGGCTGTCTTTGAAAACAGGCATTCGTTCAAAGGAGGCAGTTTTGCTAAATGGCTTTTTACTATTGCCCGGACCAGAAGCCTGAATGCCATTCGCAATCGCAAGCACACACAGGATATTACAGAAATGGAATCGTGGCGGGAATTTGCTGACACCGAAGAAGTGGAAGAAAAGCTTTTTGTCAACGAATTATTATATAAGGGCATTGCACGCCTGCCCGAAGAACTAAAAGAGGCGCTCATACTGCGGCATTTTGAGGATTATTCCTATGCCGAGATTGCGGAGATGACAGGTATAAGTCTTTCGCTGGCAAAGGTAAGAGTCTTCCGCGCTATTAAAATGATACAGAAGAAATTATCTCCCTATCTGCGGGAAATGTTATGACAAACGATCAATTACTTGAAAAGCTCTACGAGGGTTCGCTGACACCAGGCGAACGCTCTCTGCTCGATATACGTGCTGCGGAGTCGCCTGAATTTGCTGCTGAAGTGCAGGGGTTTATGACTGTTGTACAGCTTCTCGACCACGAGAAGCAGGAAGATCGTTCCGATACCGCATTTCTGGAATCGACCCGGAGTAAAGTGATAACTTTGATCGCCGCTGCGAGCGCTGCCGGAGCAGGTAGTGCTGTTGTGCAGTCGGGCGGCTTTTCTTCGCTGGCTGGGAGTGCTACGCAGTGGATACTTGCTATGCTCGCCGCTGCCGGTGTGGGCAGCGTGGTGCTTTGGACTGTGTGGCATAATGCACCCGATACAGCGAGCAAGCACGAATCCCCCGTTGTTTTGGCGCCTGCTCCGTCCAATACGCAAGCCAGCGAGAGCTCTGGTGCTATTGCGGAAACTCCTGCCGGGACTGTAGCCGAACAACCCGCCAGCAATGCAGCCGCACCTGTGCCGCAGCCCGAGGAGCCTGTGCATCATCGCGCGATTGCTCAAGATGTACAACCTGCGAATGTGCGGGCCGAGGACGAAGGCAGTGCTCCAGAAGAAAGTGAAATGGAAGTGGATCCTCACGATGATGACTATCGGAAAGAGCTTACTCACTATATGGCCCGGTTGGAGCAGTTCAGAATACAAAAAGATGTGAAGGGGCAGGCGCAGGTACTGCTGAACATCGCTAATGTAGAGCGCTTAATGAAGCACTATGGCAATGCAAAAGTCCATGCAGAGCAAAGCTTGGACTTGTGGAAGAAGGTAGGCGATGCGCCGGGTCGGGCAGAGACTTATCGCTCGATAGGGATTCTCAACCGCGAGACCGAAACGTATCCTGCCGCTATTGATGCACTTACCCAGGGCATTGCTCTTGTAGAAGGAGATGGCAACGATACTATCCGAGGGCTACTGCTGGGCGAATTGGCAAAAGTATATGCAGCTCAAGGCAACAGAAAGCTGGCCTTCGAGAAAATGTACGCCTGTGTCGTTCTGCTGCGCCGCACCAATCATCCCGACCTTCATGAATGGGAACGCGAGCTAAGCCAACTGGAAAGCAGCGCAAAATAATGGCACGATAAAAACAAAAAGGAAAAAAGCGGGATACTCATTCCGCTTTTTTTATGGGGTGACGGAAACCTCGGGCAATGGATTGGCGCTTCGGTCTTTGCCCTTGTGGTTCGTCCTTGCACCGCGCTGATGTCCGCGCACCGTTCCTATGGTAACAAATACGAAGACGTCATCCCCCACCGCAAGAGCTCGACCAAATATTCCTGATGTGTTGGCGGAGAGCGGTACTACCGCGTATCAAGTGGTGTCTCAATGCTGATACGAACGGTACGGCTATAGAGTCGGCCCTCGGGCAGATCGTTGGGATATGTGGTTGTGTCCTCGCCTATGCCAGATACCATTGCCGTTTCCGCCATGAGCGCTTGTGCCGTTTCCCGTGCCCTGCGCTCGGAGAGCTGAAGATTGTAGGCTGCATCGCCCACGCGGTCGGTCGTGCCCACAATACGCACAGTAGACGATGGCTTTAGCCTGGTGCGGATAAAATTCAGGGTTGACGCGTGGCGCTGCGAAAGCAGGGCTGCATCGTAGTCGAACAGCAGCAGCGAGAACCTGTCGATCAATTTATCTGCTCTGCGTTCCTGCTTCTTTTTGCTAATAGTAATTTGCTCGAATTGTATAATGTTGGCCGGCGTGGTAAACGACTGTCCGGCGCTATCCTGAATTGCCAACCTGTATTCCAGCGGCAGTGAAGCCAGCGGGCGAATGTCGTCCTGTGCGATAGGCCAGTCCACAACAGAAGGGGAAGTCCCATTGCCGTGTAGCTCTTTGAGAAGTTTTTCTTCCTGCGAGATAAGTATGCGCCAGGTCTTTATACCGGCTTCGCTGAACAGGCGAGGGCGGAAGCGCACGGTGGGTGGATCGACTGTGCGTATGGTATCTGTAAGCACGACTGGCTCGAACAGTGCGGGGTCGGAACCTGTTATTTCCACGCGCCGGTTTTCCTCCACACCTTCCTGCTGATTCATAGCTGATGCGCGTTCGGTCAGTGTGCGGGCGCGAGTTGTAATCCGGGATGCTGGTATATTCCACACATTAGTAAGGTAGTTCGCCACTGTGCGAGCTCTGCGCCCCGACAGAGTAGGCGCGCCGCGTTCGTCGGCAGTGTAGCCAGTAATTACCAGCGTAGCTTGCGGCAGTTTGTGCATGCGCTCGCCCAGCACATTGAGCAGATGGTAATACACATCCAATGTCGATGCTGTGTTGTATCTGCCAATAGAAAATGTCATCGCATCGGCTGCCGAAATGCTTTGATAGCGCTCTGAAAGCACAGATGATTGACCGGCAAAAAAGATATAGGGCAGCAGCGGAATGTACTTGTGTACGATGAATTCTTCCATCGTTACTTTGGCTGCCTTAGTCTCCTTGCCATTGTCGAGCATGAACGAGGCCGTGACGGTAGCCGACAGCAGAGGTTTGAGCTCGGGAATTTGCCGCAAATAGCGCTCCTGTAGAGCGACACGCACAAGAATGGCGTCGGGTAGGGTATCCCTTGTCGTAGAAGCAACTATTGTATCGAGAATGATACGTTCTTGTTCTATTCCTGCGACAATTTGTACAGTTGTGTCCTGCGTCCGCGTGGTGTCGTAGAGCACGGGCGGCGGTGTTGGGTGCGGTACAAAGAGAAGTGATGCACCAAAGCGATAGGTGATAGCAGACCACGAACCGCTGTTGCGAATAGCAGTAAAAGGCAGCGACACAAATGCTTCTGGCGCGAGCTGAAGCGTCTGGCTGCTGTTGAGCGGTAGGCTATAGCTTATGCCCGCAGTGAGAGCGCTCTGCAACTTTGAAAGGTCGGAAAGCTCGCCGTCGAATAGCACTTGGAGCGGGGTGTTAGTATTCAGCCATGTCGCACCAAGCGGATCGATAATTTCTTCTTTTTGCAGCGCATTATTGCCCACGATCAGGCCGATATCAGGGCCAACGCTCAGCCTCATACGGCCAAAGAGAGTATATTCCACCGCAGGCAGGAAAGTCGCCAGCATAAGAGAAGCGTCGAGAGTATGGCGTACCGTCATTGGTTTCGGCGTACCATCGGGAAGGATAGGAGCTACTTGCAGAGCAGTGAACGACCCACTGTACTGGGTAAGACCAGCGCGGAGCGATGTGCTCCATCGCGAGGTGAGCGGAATACGAACCAAACCCGATAGAGAAAAGCCATTGCCCGTACCTGCTGTGAATAGTTCGCGTGCTTCGGGAATGCCGGGCAGCGAGTCGATAGCGGCACTGTGAACAGCCCGCACAAAATACAGCGATAGACCGTAGTTTGGCCGCTCTGTATCGGTAGCGCCAGTGGTTGCTTGTGTACTTGCCAGAAGGACGCAGGCGAGCAGACAGAGCACACGGCATAGCGAAATTGTTGCATGGATGGGTGTGATCAAAGCGCAATAAATGACGTTCTTATAAACGCTGCTTCCAGCCAACGTGCCGCCGGGCACTGTCAGCGTACAACAAAGGGACGTACAAGAGAAAAGCTCCAGAGCGACAATCGGCAATAATATACACCAGCGGCCAGCGCGCTGATATTCTTATGGATTGTGCCTCCATATCCTTCCGACGTTGTACCGGGCAGAAGAGCAAGCTCCTGTGTCCAGTCGTCGACGCGCACACCTGTAGCGCTGAATACTTCCAGCGAAGCGCCTATGAGGGAAGGTATGTGTGCTATGTCGAGCGCAATTGTTTCGTTTGCTGGTATCGGGACAATATCGATAGCAAACGGCGAGCGAGACGGATTCACATATTGTCCCTTTTTGATATCAGTAATATGGAGCTCACCCGACTGTATTGTTGTGGGAATGCTAAGCGGGGTACCCGGGGCATCGAACCATGTGAACGACCGAATCTCTACCGGAGTCGACGACGCGTTGCCGAGAGCCGTTGTCATCAGTACAGCGAGCAATGTATCACCCTGCCTGCCAGCGAGTTCGCCCTCGACAGAAATAATCTGGAATCCATTGCGAATCTCGCCTCGCCGGAGCAAGTCGGCGGGGGTCATCATCGTTGCATTAAATGCAATACTGGCACGGAACGAGTTTGCGCCTGCTGTTTGTAGAGCCTCGATATTCGTTGTGTCGAGAAGAAGCGGAAGAGCAAATTCTTCACCAATCGTTCGGCTCTGTGCTGGGATCGCGATGCTGGCCGTAGGTGCTGGTGCTCCATCTGCTTGGATTTCTACTGGAAGTATGATCGGGCACGGGCTGTCGGAGATTGCTCGTAGGACTGCATCAATTGGATCACCCATGCCATCGTATTCCACTATGGCACTTACTGATTCATCTGGTCCGAGCGTGCAGGGCAAGCTGCGCGCCACTTGTATGGAGTAGGAAGGAACATCGACTTCCAGCGAGACAAGAGAGAGCGGGATCGTACCCGTATTGGTAAAGACAATTGTGCGCGACCGAACCGTGGAGCTGAAGACCAAAGCAGTTGCATTTGCCGTGAGGCGAGGCGTAGCGGATCTGCCTCGAAACTCGATAGTGCGGGTTGTACCGCAAGGAGTTTGGAGGAATGATACGGAACCCGTGTACACGCCATCGGCAGTTGGACGAAATGACACGGGTAATTCCCATGTTTCACCACTGCGAAGTATTTTCTTTTCTGTTGGGTACTCTACTAAAAATGCTTCGCCAATTACTAAAGCGTCGGGGCTGAACGACACAGGGATATTGCCTGTATTCACAATGTGGATTACTGTGTCGATGCCCGTGCTGCACGCAGGGATCACCGGGAACCAGACAGTATCAATGATAGGCACGGATGGCAGTTCTCTTTTTCCGCGTGCCTCTACCCTCAGGGTGTCGCTGCACGACGAAGCCGTAGAGAATGGAAATAGTACAAATTCTTTGTCGCTGCCTTCGGTGCCGGTAGCAAGATAGTGCAGGTCGAAGCTAGCGGTTTCCATTGGCTGCAACTGAATGGGAAATGCTCTTGCCGTGGAAAGCGTAAAGGGGGAGCGCAGTGTACAACCGTGGAGTGTAATTTCAACAGAGCCCGTGTTGACAATGGAGATAGAGATAGCGCTGTCGACAGGCTCGGTAGAACAGGACGGGAACGTGCCGAAATCGACAAAGCTGGCTGTGCTTATGACCGGAGCTGTAGCCTTCTGGCCCTTGAGTGTGATAGGAATATTATAGCTGCATTCACCTGCTGGCAGAAGCAGTATGGACTCCACATCGACAGGCACCGACGCGGGTGCAAAGCGCACAGTAATGACATCGCTCATACCCGGGTCGAGCACCGAGGGACTGTATTGCACGCCGAAATGTTTGCTTCCCGGCACAGGTGTACCAAAGTGCACGGGAACATTGGTCTTGTTGGTAATAGAGAGCGAGATCAAACTGTCATTGGTGCAAAATCCCAGCCTCCCAAAGTCGATACTCGTGGACGATAGTTCCAAAACCGGTGCGGGGTATAGTATGGCTTGTGCTGCTTGCGAGACTGCGAATGTTTCGCAGCCATTGCGAACAACAGCGCGAAAATACATGCCATTTGTTGTTTCGTCTATCGGGCCTGTTGTATATGTCGTGGATGTTGCCTGCGGGATATTATTCCACTCAATCAGATTACTGCTTTTTTGCCACTGAACAGTTGTATTCGCGGGCGAAGTCTTTATAGAAAATACTGCCTTGCCATTTGTGCACACGGTATCCGAGACGGGATGTTCTTCAACAATCGGGGAAGGGCGAACAGTAAGCCTTGCCGGAATTGTTCTGTTGTCGCAGAGGTGGTAAAAAATTGCCCTGTATTCCCAGCCATTCTGGCTCTCGGTTATATTGTGCAGAATAAGCTCCTCGGCAGTTTCGTCGCGCAAGATCATCCATGTATCGCTATAAGATGTACGGTATTCCCACTGGACAGAAGCCTGTGGATCGCTGGAATGAGCCGTAAAGCTGACCGTTGCCCCCGGGCATTCCGTGACTGGCCAGGGTTGTATGTCGATAGCTGGAGATGGGTATGTGCTTATTCGCGCCGTATCAGAATACGCCACATGGCCACATTCCGTAATAGCTTTTGCCCGGTACAGGCCGTTGTGCTCTGATGGAGTTAAACCGTAAATCGTAAGAAACCGCGATGTCTCGTTGAGAACATCTTTCCATTCTCCGTCTGTATATTTTTGCCATTGGTAGGCAGGCAGGGGAAAAGCTTGGGCATTGCATTCCAGAAATACATTATTGCCCGGGCATCTTTCCACGCTTATTGGATGCATCGTAAATACAGGGCGCGACCGCACAAAGAAGACCGTGTCGGATACATCGAGCACGTGCTGATCGGCATCGAGAATGCTGATGCGGTAGGCTCCACCGGGAAAGTCGTTTGGTATTGTCCACCGCCACTCATGGAGATGTGCTGGCAGGGCGGAAGCGAGAATGGTGTTGGTATCACCTGCACGGGAAATGGCAAGCGACAGAACAGATACCTGCTGGGATGCTTTCCACTCAATAAGAAATTCCGTACCGGTGCACAGTATTTCGTGATTATTTGGCGAAAGCAGTACAGCTCCCGTGGAAAACGATGCTATAAATCCATCGACGCCATTGACAAAAGGCCGGCCTTTCGGCGTTGGAATGTCGGGCGAACGGGTATAGCCTGCCACAATTGCTGTTCGGTATGGGCCTATGCAAACACTTGTTCCCGCGTCTATTTCCGCCCCGCCAAAAAATGTCGAGTACAGAATAGTATCGAGGTTGCTGGTTACATAGGTCAGGAAACTATCGCCGTTGCTCGGTATGTTGTAGCTGTTGTCGAAGGCGTCGGATGTCACCGGAAAAGAACTGCTATACGTAACTCCGGTGCAGAAAATATTGCCCATGCTATCGAGCGCAATATCAAAAATTTTTGTCGATCCTTTTATTCCGTTCAGATAGGAAGCCGAGAGAATACCTGCATCTGGCGACACTACAGATAGGAATCCACTGTGATATGGGGATTCTGTTGCTGTTGTATCAAAGCCTGTGCTGGTAACGGGGAAGTCTGATGAGTTCGTCCATCCTCCCACGACGAGGTTTCCGCTGGTGCTGTAGCATATGGTTTCAATCTGTTCGTCGTTGCCTGTTCCGCCGAAATACGTGCAGTAGACTAGTTCGTGCGAAGCCGGATTGAACTGCATAATAAATGAGTCGAAAGCATCTTTCGACGAAGCTGGGCCACGCTTTACGGCATTAGCCGATACTGGCAGATCGGTAGAACTGGTTCGCCCGGCAAGTGCTACAATCCCATCGGCGTTTACTGCTATTCCATAGGCGCCATCTACGCTGTTTCCGCCAAAATACGAGGAGTAGTAGAGCGCTGTCCCGGCAGTATTGAAAATCATTAGGAAAGCGTCCTGTGCCGAAGCCCTGCTGCGCTGTAGAGCATCGGGCGTAATAGGGAAAGGCAAGTCAGAGTTGGTTTCGCCTGTGAGATAGACGGTATCGCCGCGCACGGCGAAGTCTGTTGCGTAGTCGTCTCTTCCGCCACCAATATAGGTAGCATAGATCAAGCTGTCGCCTTTTTTGCTTATGCGCGCATAGAAAATATCGTAAAGGCCGTTGTAGCTGCTGTCTAATGCGTTCGATGTCGTGGGAAAGTCGAAGGAATGTGTTGATCCTGCTACAAGGACTTCGCCCGCTGCTGTAACAGCGATAGCCGTAGCCGAATCTTCACGCGAGCCACCGAGATATGTGGAATACAGCAGGCGCCTGCCCGTTGGGTCGAGCTTGGTTATGAAAATATCGCTCTGGTTGTTGGTCTGTGTCTGGCGATAAGCACCCGGTGTTGTGGGGAAATCAGAAGATGTCGTGTAGCCGGTAGCGTAAATGCAGCCCGTACTATCGGTCGTAATAGCCTGCACGACTTCGCTGTTGCGGCCTCCCAGAACAGTAGAGAACACAAGTGGGTCGATCACCAATGGGTACTGGGGGGTGTAGCTGCCCAACGCAAAGCCGATAGTACCGTCCTTCCCAGGGGTAAACCGACAACTGATAGGAACCACAGCGCCGTGGATAGTCTGGTAAGCAAACAGCTTGCCATGCCGAACTGTACCCGTAGAGAGTGCCAGCGTGAGCTCACCAGATGAGTCGACCGTTATATTGCTGTTGTCTATTCCCCGGAATCGTATTGCGATAGCTTCTGGAGATGTATAAGGGGCAATGACAAAATCGTAGCGCACCGCGCCGCTGTCGGAGTGTACAATCAGGTCAATACCTTTGTACAACTGTTGTAGCGACAACTCGCCAAAGGATCGGGCTGCTACAGAGTGGCTATCCGTAATAAAAGTAGAGGCGTTTTCGAGTGGCGTACTGCCGCGAACTGATGAAGCGCTTGCACCGACGAACTCCATCGAGACAATATGGCCTCCGCCCGTGCTCTGGTAGTCGTACACGATGCCGCCGTCGGTTATCCACACCGAACAACCCGGTAAACGGGCGCAGAAACGAGCCCGCACATCCCATTGACCGCGATTTTCCACAAAATTTACCGCTTCCGGCTGCATAGGCCACTCGTTCTCACGTGCTTCCATACCTGTATAGGCTACAAGCATAATAGCGAACAGGCGCAACGCCCTTTCGCATGTGAGCAACAAGGATTTATGGCGAAAAACAGACACCATGAACTATCCAGCAGAGGCAAACAGTGTCGCAGCCCGGAAAGCATCGGGAGAAGCGACCTATGATTCATTTTGTGACCCGGAAACTTACTGCTATGGGGGGTGATAATCAATAGAAAACGAGTTGTACATGGCAATCTTGTTGTGGAACGGCCTGCCAATAGGCAGCGTTAAAGGATCGGACGTGTCGCAACTGCGGTATAGAGTGCATAGGCTTGTTTCGAGCCCTTGCCCAACCGGACTCTAAATTATTCTCTTATGTAAATCTTTATGCAAAATTACAAAAAGACTATCGTCATTCTGGTGGGCATTATCGCTGTTATCGCGGTGGGATTCGTTCTTCAGCAGCTTGCCTTTGTTTTGCCACATTTAATTCTGGCGGTCTTTCTCGGTAATATTTTCAACCCGATGATTGACTGGATGCGGAAGTATAAAATTCCGCTTCCAATTATTATTGTCCTGATCCTGTTCATTGTGGCGGCATCGCTTATAGGAGTGGCCTATGCGCTGTATCTTGGTGCGACATCCATAGGAGCTAATGCTCCTGAATACGGGCAGCGTTTTACCGAGCTTTTTAATGGCCTGTCGGAATATCTTACTCGATCCTCCCAAAAGCTGTACGGCAAGTCGGTGGCATTTAACTGGAATAGCCTGATAGATATAGAAAAGTTGTCGAGTATGGTCTATGTTGTCGCTGGCTCTTTTGTAGGTGTGTTTGGCGATCTTGTACTCGTGCTTCTGTTTTTGGTGTTTGTACTGGCCGAAGCGCGGATTTTTCGCCTGAAAATCTGCAAGGCATTTACGTCGGACAATGCTTCTAAGACATTAAAAGTCATCAACCGTATCGACAGAGATGTTCGGCAGTATATGCTGTCGAAGCTGCTCATTAATACAATCAACGGCGCGGCTAATTGGCTGATATTAGTTGCGTTTGGCGTCGATTTTGCGCTATTCAGTGCGGTGCTGGCATTCCTGCTTAATTTTATTCCCAACATCGGCACATTCATTAGCCTTGGATTTCCTATTATCGTAGTGCTGCTTCAGTTCGATTCGACATCGACCATTATTATTATTATCAGCCTGCTTGTTCTCGTAGAGTTTCTTATTGGCAATGTGCTGGAGCCGCGCATTATGGGGCGCAGCCTGAATCTCAGCCCGCTTGTTGTACTTGTATCACTTATTTTTTGGGGTTGGCTCTGGGGCGGTTGGGGTATGATTATGGCCGTGCCTATTACTTCTGTGCTGAAAATCGTATTACAAAATATCGAATCGATGGAGCCAATAGCCCTGCTGATGAGCGAAACCCACCGGCCACAGAGTATAAAAAATAGCGATGTAAGCGAAGCCTAGCGCACTTGTTCCGCGCTCTACATTCGGTATCTGTGGATGATCGTACTTATCCCTGCCGGGGTTTCTGCACGTGCGATCTAACGTTTTTTGCAGTCGTGTGTTTATCTGCCGGTGCACAGAAATGCTGTGCAGAATGTCCACAAGGCATCAACCGGGCACAGATATGCGTTTATTCTTCGTTGTTTACCGTACCCTTCTTCTTGTTCTGTTTCTGCTATCCTACAGTAGTGCTACTGCACAGCTTCATCCCGATGATGTGTACTGGGCCGACCAGTTCGGCTTGCCCGGTGTTTCGGGTGGGATTACTGATGGCCTCAATCCACCCAATACAGTAGTGAAGGCGCTTGCTACACATGGCGATATTGTGTTTGTCGGTGGTGATTTTACCCTCCCCAGTAGTTTTATCGCTGCGTGGAATACATCGCTCGGACAGTGGGAATCGCTGGGCGATGGCGTAGATGGCGTGGTGTCTTCTCTTCTTGTGGTGGGCGACGACCTCTATGTAGGGGGCAAGTTCTCGCGTGTGGGCAATGTGTTTACACGTGGTATTGCGCGGTGGAATATACCTACCGGTACGTGGTCTGCGGTTGGCGGCGGGATTCAGGGCGATGTGCAGTGCCTGGAGTCTGACGGCACATATCTCTATGCTGCTGGTTGGTTTTCTATCGCGGGTGCGGTGGGAGCTAATAATATAGCGCGCTGGAATGGCTCGCAGTGGGAGCCGCTGGGCAGCGGTGGGAGAAATGGTGTTAATGGATCGTACATCAACGATCTGGCCATATATCAGGGCAAACTGTACGTGGGGCTTACCTATGGCTTTGCCGGTGTGGACACAAACAACCGCTACCTCGCTGTATGGGACGGCTCTGCGTGGTCGAGCACTGCGAAGTTTCGTGCGAACTATCTTACTGGAAGCGAGCCAGCCGTGCATGCTCTCGCCGTGTACAATGGTACGCTTGTCGTAGGTGGCGACTTCGACAGTGTAGGAACTGTGCCTGCTTCCGGGCTTGTGCAGTGGGATGGCTCGCAGTGGCAAGCGCTTGGCGATATAAAGGGAGCGGTAAAGACGCTGTGCATAAGCGGCGATAACCTCTATGTCGGCGGTGTGTTCGATCAGGTTGCCCAGATACTTGCAAACAATATTGCCATACGCGATATGAGCACGGGAAAATGGAGCACTGCCGGAAGCGGTACAGGGCCGCAACTGTACAGTGGTAATGTCCTCGCTGCTACTCGTCTCGGCAGCGATATCTATATAGGCGGCAATTTTCGAGTAGCCGGGTCGCTTACTGTGAACTATATCGCGCGTTGGAAACCACAATCGAAGGAATGGGCGCCTCTTACAAGCCAGACTTCGGCTGGTATGAGCGGTGGCAGTAAGGGTGTCTATGCCTTTGCTCCATACAGAGGCGAACTGGCTGCCGCTGGCGATTTCCTACTGGCGGGCAATGTCCTGGCAAATGGCGTGGCGATGTGGAACGGGCAGCAGTGGCGGGCGGCTTCTGGCGGGCTGAACAATCCCCAGATAAGTGCGCTCCATGCCGTTGCAGCGCACGGCGATAACCTCTATGTCGGCGGCGGTTTTAATGGCATAGGAAGTAGTTCGGCAGCTTATCTGGCGCGCTACGATGGTGCCGCATGGTATGCTATTGGTACGCCCGATGGGTCGCGCGCTTCCAATAAATGGCCTAAACCTTGGCCGGAAATTTACGCGGTGTACCACGACGGAAATCGTTTGTATGCAGGCGGTGAGTTTACTGTCGTTGGAGGTGCTTCGGCAAATTGTATCGCCGAGTGGGATGGGCAGCAGTGGCGCGGGCTTGGCAGTGGTGTGCAAAACAAGGATATGTATGTCTATGCTATCACAAAAGACTATGCTGGCACGCTGTATGCCGGTGGCGATTTTGATGTCATGGGTGGTGTGGCTACAGGCGGTATAGCTCGCTGGAATGGGTCCTCGTGGTCGGAGCTCGGTGGCTCTTTACAGGGCACGGTACTCGCTCTGGCTACTGATGGCACTGATTTGTACGCAGCCGGGAGCTTTGTTCAGGCCGGAGGCCGTTTTGTCAATAATATCGCCCGGTGGGATGGCTCGGCTTGGCACGACCTCCACGGTGGTACGGAGTCGTCTGGTGCTTTTGTGCTTGCGCTCGCTGTGCACAATGGCAAGCTGTATGCCGGTGGTCGCTTTAGCACGATGGGAGGCGTCATTACTCGGAATATTGCCGTGTGGGATATCCAGTCCGGCCAGTGGGAAGCACTGGGCAGCGGAGTCGATAATACAGTGCGGGCGCTCGCTGTGCACAATGGCGATTTGTATGTAGGGGGCTCTTTTCAGCGTGCCGGGGATAAGGTGTCTGGTAGTATAGCCCGCTGGACAAAACAAGCGGCGACGGCTGTAGATGAAGGGCGGAAAAATAAATCTGAACAGCTCCAGAGTTTTCCCAATCCCGCCTCGGAAACTACGGTGTTCTCGTTCTCTGTTGCTTGCGCTACGTCCGTTACCGTCGTGCTTCGGGATATCCTTGGCCGCGAAGTTGCTCGCCCATTTGAGGGCGCGCTGCCCGCCGGACACCACGCAATCCCCTGCTCAGTTGCGCTGCTGCCCGCTGGTGTGTACACCGCTGTTGTCACCTGTGGTGACGCGTGCCAATCGCTGCGCGTAGTTGTAGTGCGATAATGCCCGCATAAGGTTGTAGCGCTGTGAGGTTGCTCTCTATAGATGATAAAATTCATCTTTGTGGCACGGGCGTCTCTGCGGCGCTCTGCTGGTCGCTGTCACCGGTCGCATGAACCGGCTCGTGGTTGCTCGTTGGCTGGCCGCCTTGTTTTTGCTGTGGTTTGTTGCCGGAACAACACGCGGATGACGGGTCGAACTCCACGCAGCGCTCGTCCGCGCATCATTCTTATGATAATTGCAGCGCGGTGCAGCGACTAACCGCGCGGACGAAGGGAGAAGCGATGATGTGAAAGCCTGTAGAATGCGCTTTCAGATACCCGAAATTTTTGATACATCCTATGATGCTCTTATGATACATTATAGTTGCTTTCGCATAGTGTGTACTCTGGCAGTTCTCGTGCTGTCGTGTGTGGAGATGCGCGCCCAGTCGTCGCTGAGGCTCGGGGATATCATGCTCAATGAATTCCCGCGCGTAAAAGCGCAGTTCTATGCTATTGATGCCCAAGGACAGCTTGTGCGCTCAGTTCTGCCTACCGATGTAGCTATTCGCGAAAACGGTGTTGTTCGTCCGGTACTCGATGTCACTTGTGCATCCAGCGATAGCATAGTTCTGCTGTCGGCAGTGCTTACTGTTGATGTCTCCGGGTCGATGGGCGGCGAAAATATTCTGATCGCCCGGGCTGCGGCGCGTGCGTGGGTGTATGCTATGCCGCCGATGCGCTCGGAATGTGCTATTTCCAGTTTCGACAATGCGGCTTATCTAAATCAGGATTTTACTGCGGATAAAAGTTTGCTTTTGAGCGCTATCGACAAGCTGGAACCAATGGGTGGCACCGACTATACTGCCGGGCTCGCTTCTGTGCCCACCGGAGGGGCTACCGTGGGAGGCCGTGGCAAATACAAGCGCGTTGTGGTGTTTCTGACCGATGGCGAAGGGATAGGCGACGAAGCGCAGATCATTGCATCTGCACTTCAGAATGATGTGCGTGTGTATTGTGTATGCCTCAAAATGGCTGCCCCCGTCATTCTCCGCAATGTGGCCAATGCTACCGGTGGCCAGTGGTTTGAGCATATTTCCACGGTAGACGAAGCCGAGCAAATTTATCGCACAATTCTCACTGTCGAACAGGGGATGACCCCGTGTGAGGTCGCTTGGCAAAGTGAAATCGACTGTACACCGCTGCGTGCTGTAGAAATGGAACTGCTTCCACGTGCGCTCGCTACGTCGAGCCGCTATAGACTGTCGTCGCAGTTCGAGCGCGTACTTGTGCAGTCGTCGTCATCGCTGCGATTTGGCGGTGTTGCCCCACCCGGATATGCTGAAAAAGACGTGGTGATTACCGCTGGCTCTGCCGCTGTGCAGATCGACGATATAAGCTGTTCGCATCCGGCGTTTTCAGTGGTGTCGGGAGGTGCTCCGCCCGGTTTTACACTCGCTCCCGGCGAGTCGCGCACTGTGCGGGTGCGATTTGCGCCCACTGATTCTGCCTATGCTTTTGCTATGCTCACTATCACGGGCAACTACTGCTCGGGTGGAAAAGTGTATCTGTCGGGAGGTTTTCCGAGCGTGAGGAACGCCGCGCCCACGTTAAAGATTACTGCTCCCAACGGAGGAGAAGTATTTGGTGTTGGTGCCGATACCACGATCACGTGGGAAGGCGTAACGCCAGACGATACACTGCAATTAGACTACAGCATCGACAATGGCGCTACGTGGCTGCCAATCACGGATTCAGCCGCTGGGCTGTTGTACAACTGGACTGTGCCAAACACACCCAGCAACCAATGCCTGGCGCGTCTGAGGCAGTTTCCGCAAAAAGAGCGCGATCCCATTGTCCTGAAAATGTTCGATAGCCCTGTTACCAGCGTTACATTTTCGCCCGATGGTTCCTTTCTGCTCGCCTCCAACGACGAAGTTGCGTCCATGTGGCGTTCTGATATCACTGCTGACCCCGAGCGCATGTTTGCTGTTATCGGTGGTTTACAGCGGATAGTGCGGGGCTCGGCCTTTAGCCCCAACGGAATATTCGTTGCTATTGTTGGCGAAAATCTAGGCAGCGGCAGGATATTCGACGTTGCCACTCAGCAACTTGTGATGAGCTTAGAGGGGCATACGCAGTCGGTAAACTATGTAGAGTACAGTGCCGATGGTGCAATAATTGCCACGGCATCCGACGACAATACGGCCATCCTGTGGGATGCGGCAACGGGAAGTCTGCTCCAGCAATTGTCTGGGCATAACCAGGCAGTGAATTCCGCGCGCTTCGACTTCGACGGTACGCGTGTGGTAACGGCCTCCAACGACAAAACTGCCAGAATATGGAATACGGAAACTGGCCAGCTTATTGCCGTGCTGTCGGGGCATACGGACTATGTGCGTGCTGCGGACTTTTCCCCCGACGGCACTCTTGTCGCTACCGCAAGCCTCGATGGAAGTATTCGTATCTGGAATGCTTCTACAGGTGCATTACTCGATATACTTATCGCTCCGGCCCCCGTGTATGATCTCGACTTCAGCATCTACGGTACATTCCTTGTTGCTGCTTATGGCGACCAGACTGTGGGCATTTGGAACTACAAAACGAAAGAGCAAGTACGCACGCTCGATATGAATTTTGGTACAGTGCTAAGCGTGCGGTTTGGTCCAGATGGCAATACAGTTGCTGCCGGTGCTGTTGGCGGAAGAGCAGTCATATGGCATGTCAATATTTGGCCGTTGCAGGAAGCAGTATCTAAAGCCGTATGGTCGATTATCGTGCCATCCGTTGCTGCTGCTACGGGTGTCGACATGGGAACGGTGTTTGTGGGCAGCGCGCGCGATTCCGTCGTTACCCGATTCTTGTGCAATACCTCTGATGTCTCTGTGCTGGTCGATACGCTTGTATTGGAGGGGGCGCACTCCGGCGATTTTGCGATAGTGTCGGGTGCTCCTCCGTTTATTATTCCACCGCACATGTGCACGGCTGTGGAATTCCGCTTTGTACCATCAGCTACGGGTGTGCGCACGGCTCAAGCTCGTGTTACCACCCGAACAGGCGAGATTACTATTCCGCTTACAGGCAGAGGCGTCCAGACTGGCGTAGACATGGTCCGGCTTGTCGATTTTGGCCGGGTGCCTGTTGGTGCGCTCAAGGATACGACGGTGGCGATAGTTGTCGCCAATCCATTTGATGAATCTATTACAGTGACGAGAGTACGACAGGGAGGACCGGACGACGAGCAGTTTGTTTTGCTCGAACCAACGCTACCTTTTGTTCTTACAGCAAAACAATCCGACTCTCTGAAAGTGCGGTTTTCGCCAGTGCGTCTCGGTGGTACGAGTGGGAAGATTGTGTTCGAGCACACTCTGGCTAATCAACCTTTTGAAACGCAGTTGTATGGCGAAGGAGTCTGTGGCGATGGCGATCCCGGGCCGGGCGATTCTGTGCTGGTGGTAGTCTCCAATGCAGAGGGTGCGAGCGGCAAGAGTGTGATCATTGAGGTGCGTGTAGTCGTACCATCGAACCGCGATATGCCGCTGCCCGCGAGGTTTGAAATGGGATTGCGTATCAATGGCACTGTTCTGTTTCCCGTAGGAGATACGCCTAAGGGCGTTCTCGATGGCCGCGACCGGATTGTAACTGTAGGGGGCGTGTATGATGGCGGGGACGAAGTTATTGCACGCATGCAGTTTATGCCCACTCTTGGCAACGACGACACCGTCGATCTGGCGGTTGAGTTCTTTACGTGGGATGTTTGCGCGGTTCCCACTGCTATCGGCAATGGACGATTTGTTCTCACAGATGTGTGCCGTGCAGGAGGAACGCGATTGTTTTCGCCGGATGGCTCGCTTGCGATGAGTACCTATCCCAATCCAGCAATGGAGCATGCAACAGTGGAGTTCGATTTGCGAGAGACTGGCGCAACCACACTCGATATTGTGGATGTGTACGGACGCTCGGTAGCACGGCTGATAGATGGCGTTTCTGTAAAAGGCTCGCACTCAGTGCAGGTCGATACTTCGGTTCTGCCCGCCGGATCGTATGTACTGCTGCTGCAAACGCGCACTGCTGTCCTCGGCACAATGATACAGGTGGTGCCATGAAAATTCTGCTCCTCGCTCTTCTTGCTCTTGTCTTTTCTGTAGTGCTGTGCCCCGCACAGAATATGGCTCTGCGCTATGGTGTATGGGGTGCAGTCAACTTCAACATGCACTCGGCGAGCTTTGCGGCTCTGCCCGGTGTAGATAATTGTTGTACGGCATTTAAGCAGGGCTCGGGTATAGCCGGAAGTGGTGGCGTACTCGTCGATGTTCCTTTGTCGGCTCGCACCCTTGTGGGATTGCGTGCGGGGCTGTCGATGTACAATGCTGTTGTTACGGCTACTGAAAATAAATTAGTTCCCAACCGCACGGGAACGGGTCTGACGGGGGGCGTGATTGAACACAGCATCGACGCGGCATTGCCTGCTCTTGGTGCCGAGATGTTGTTCGGCTATCGATTGGCCAATCGCCTTACTGCGTATGTGGGTGTACGCGGCGATGTACTGCTCGGCGCGTCGTTTGTACAGAAAGAAACACTGCTCGAACCATCTTACGGTACGTTTGAAAACGACAGTCGCGTGCGCAACGAACGCAGTGGTGATATCCCCGGGGCTTCGTCTGTTCTCGCCTTTGCGCTTGTGGGTATGGGGTATGAAACTCCGCTGAATGCGTCGCGCACGTTGGTTGCTGCACCGGAGCTTATGGTGATGCTCGGTCTGAATTCTCTGGCCGATGATATCTCGTGGAAGGCTCACAGCATACGGGTTGGTTTGGCAATTGCCTACACTCCGCCCATTGTTCAGCCGCCTGTGCTCATTATTCCCGATGTTGAAGAACCTCTGCCCGTAGCAGCACCTGCCAGCACCGTAGAAGCCGTGCCTCAACCCGCGCTTACTATGGAAATTGCCGGAGTGCAAGCCGATGGTTCGGAGCATCCTGTGCCTGCACTACGCATAGAGGAAGTCGTTGTCACCGATATGACACCGCTGTTGGGATATGTATTTTTCGACGAAGGCTCCGCAGTGCTGCCAGAGCGCTACAACCATCTTCGCAGCAGCGAGGTAAGCGCTTTTAGCGAAGAGTCGATAGACGCCGATAATGCATTAGATGTCTACCACCATGTGCTGAATATTGTCGGGCGTCGCATGCTCGATCTTCCAGAGGCTACGATCACGCTTACTGGCTGTACTTCTGAATTTGGCGCCGACCGGAACAGCACGCTGGCGCGCCGCCGTGCAGAAATTGTTCGCGATTATCTTGTGTCTGTGTGGGGCATAGAGTCCGGGCGTATTCGGCTGGCTTCGCGCGGGCTTCCGGCACAGCCGTCCAATAGTGCTCATGCCGACGGGCGCGAGGAAAATCGCCGTGTGGAAATTGCGAGTGATCGCCGCGAACTGCTGCGCCCTGTGATGATGCGGGATACTGCGCGCGTGCCGTATCCCGCTGTTCTCAAAGTGCTTCCTTCTGCACGCGAACAGCAGATATCTACTTGGACAGTGAGCATGGCGCAGGGCGGAACTATTGTCGATGAAATATCGGGTAGCGGTGCTTGGCCTGCTGCTGTGGAAGTACCAGTAGAGCGCGCCATCTACAAACTTTCGATGCAGAGCGGTAAACTCACGCTTACGGCGAAAGCTCGCTACGAAGGGCGGCTAACAATGGCGGCGGCTGAAGAAGTGCCGATGGAATGGGTGACACTTGAAACAAAGGCAATGCAGCGGCTTGCCGATAGAACAATTGATAGGTATAGCCTGCTTTTGTTTAACTTTGACGACGCGGCGCTCGGCGAAGCCAGTAGGCCAATTGTCGATCTTATCAGGCAGCGTATTACGCCTGCTTCCACGCTGGTTATTACAGGCTATACAGATCGCACAGGCGAAGCGGACTACAACCGGCGACTATCAGCTCAGCGAGCAGCACACACAGCCGAAGCACTTGGCATTTCGGGCGCACAGCCGGAAGGCCGGGGCAATGATATTCTGCTCTTTACGAACGATATTCCCGAAGGTCGCTTCTATTGCAGAACCGTGACAATTACCGTGGAAACGCCGGTGAAGAGATAGGTGCGATAGCTTGCTTGCGTACTGCGCCCGGACAGTTGCGAGCCGGTGCTTGCGACCGGTGACAGCGACCATACGGTAGAGCCGTCCCGCTAGGGCGGCTCCGCCGCAACGACGCCCGTGCCACAAAAATTTTCTCGCAAAGCCTTTTGTAGAACACGCAGAGAACACCGTTGTACAACAACAGCTCTGCATCTATGAACACGACACGTAACCCGAGGTTCAGGTCGTATGGCCGCACAGTGGAGAACATACAGCGACAACGAGCTGATAGCTGTTATGCGCCGCCAGGGCGACGACGCGCAGCACGCATTTGGCGAGCTGTACACTCGCTATGCCGATAGGGTGTATGCCTACTGCTTGCGCGTGCTCGGCAATGAAGAAGAAGCCAGAGATGTTTTCCAAGAAGCCTTTTACCGGTTTTACCGCACATGCCGCACCGACGGCGACAAAAGCACGGCAGGGCTGCTTATTACTGTAGCGCGCAACCTGTGCTTGAACTCCAAGCGCGACCGCAAGCACACTGTGCCGGTAGAGGAATGGCATATTGTTGCCCTAGGCTCGCCATACGAGCAGAAAGAGCTGCTTACACTGGTGAGTTCGGCGCTTGAGCTCCTCGATTTTCCACTTCGCGAAGCATTTGTATTGCGCCAGTACCAGCAGTTCTCGTACAACGAAATGGCGGAGATTACTGGCGAATCTGTAGACGTGCTGAAAAATCGTGTGTGGCGCGCAAAGGAAAAGCTCAAAGAATTACTTTCGCCTATTCTCGAAGATCTATCGCAATTGTGAGGTGCCTATGTCTTCTCTGCATTCCTATCACGATCTCCTGCAAGAGTATTTCGACGAAGGGCTCAGCGGTGTGCACGAAGAAGTGCTTTTTGCTGAGCTCGGCAGGAATGGGGAAATGCGCCGCGAGTTTTCGCGGATGATGCGTATGCACAAAACTGTGCAGGCCGATGCCGCGCACCTGAAAGCTCCAGCGTATGCTGCCGACGATATCATGAGGCGTATTACTGCTATGCCGGTGCCACAATCCGTTAGCGCTTTTATAATTGTGCGGCGCATTGGCGCCTTTGCCGCAACCGCAGTGCTGGCTGTACTTGCTACAATAGCCGTTGTTCGCATAGGCGGCTTGGAGCATAGCAATGCCGATGTTCTTCGACCAGTGGTCTCTACCACTGCACGGCCACCAGCGGCCACACATGCGGTTGAACCACTTCCTCCTACTGGTATTCCCGCTGCTGTAGCGCAGCCCACAGCGCGGCACCGAGCGAATCGCACTGTGGTAGAATATCATAAGAGCTTCCCTGCATTCGGCAGCGAAGAGCCGATACAACACTCCACGCCGAGCAATGCAATCACACATGCTTCCATAAGCCGCTCCCCCTTTGCCGATCAGTCCATCCGTTCCGGAAAAATTGCTTCTGTAGAAACACCGATAAGTATGGGGTCGGACGACGGGCTTCTCCGCTATGCGCGTTTGCAGGAGGAAGAAGGAACTGTTGCGCTGTCACTTCGCGGTATGAGTGTGGGTGGTGCCGCTGTTGCCGTGTCTGGCCAGATGAGCGCCGGTGTGTTCTACGAGGTAAACGGCAACCACGCTTTTGGCATTGAAGCAGGACAGGAGCCTTTTGTAGATGTCTCTACTGTGGATGTGGACGGGGAAGCTGTGGAGTTTCGCAGCACTGAAACGCTGCCCTGGGCGATGGCTGTGTATCGGCTCTCGCTTCCCGAACTTGGCATAGAGAGTACTGTGTATCCATTTGCACAGATTGGCGCTGGTGCTGCGCGCAGTAGTGCGCTTGGCAAGGCACAACTCGGCATTGTGTTGCAGCCAGAACACCGCGTGGTGTTTTCCTTCGGACTTGAATCCACAGTACTGTTTCGCTCGCAGGCTTCTCCGCTTACAGCGCTTCGCTGGACGTATGGCGTGGGTGTGAAGCTGTAAAAGCAATTCGCTCGCTCCATCGCAGTGGTGCGGGCAGCTCCTGTGTGGTGCATTCAAGGTGAACAACCCTACGCGGGTGCCCGCTCGTGTTTTTTGCAGAGGCGTGGACTATCAACGGCTTCATTAGCAATACACCACCAGCCGGAACACCACATAGTGTTTCCTGTGTATGCTGTTCTATAGCGCGAAGTTTTTCCGTAGTTAAAATGCCATGTATGTGTGAACCCGGCAGAACCTTCAGTGCTCCGTTGTTCTCATTACAGTCGTCGAGGTGAATACGTACAGTGATTATGTCTTTTAGATAAAAGTCGGGTGGCTGCACCGAATATCCCCACGGTCGCTTTTTCCACGCGGTAAAGCCGGGAACATTCCCATCCGTAGCTGTATTGATAATTGCATCCTGGTGCCTGTTTACTAACCAGTCTACGCCTACCGGTTTATTGAACAATATGCTCTTTACAATGAACCAAGGTGCCTCGAATAAGCTATCTAAAAGAGGGATGAGCTTTGAGTGTGCAATTATACCAGCAAGGCCGGGTGCTTCTGCAAGAAGATGGCGTATTGCATAAACAGCCGATGATGTGGGCATTATGCTGTTCTGAATCACTTGTAGTATGCGAGATATTTCTTCGCGGGAAAAGCACTCCTTGACGATAGTATAACCGTCGACATCGGGGTGCTGGAAATACGCTGGATTACTCACAGTCTATGCTGCTAATTGTTGATCGGGAAACCTACGTTTCGGCTAAATATACAAAACATTCCTCATAGCAATTTGGGCGCTTCGGTCTTCGATCGGAGCCACCCCTGCGGGGCGTCTCTCGTGCAGCCACGAGCCGGTGTGTGCGACCGGTGACAGCGACTGAACTTTTGGACGAAGACGCCCGTGCCACCGACATCCTTCCTCTATTGCGATTACTCACCTTGTTTTCAGCAGTAGCATCCTTTCTGCGGAATGTGTATTTTACGGTCTTCTACAATGAAGGGGAGCTCCGTACAATTCTGCACAGATGTGGCCCCGATTATTATCTTCAATACGGTATTGTTATGGCTCGCTACGAAACACTTGTGGAAGCGCTCAACGACCTTCGGGCGCGTGGTTATACGTACAACTTTAACATCCGACCCGACTGCATTCATTGCTCTGAAGCCGATGAGATACTCGACCCCCGCCAGTTCGATATTGTGGAAGTTCATCGCTTTGAAGGCATGAGCAGCACCGACGACAGCGCAGTACTCTATGCTATTGAATCGCATGGTGGGCTGAAGGGCGTACTTGTCAATGCTTACGGTGTCTACGCCGATCCTTTATCGGATGCTATGATTGCCAAGCTCGCTGTCCACGATCAGCCGTAAAGCCAAGAACGGCTTCGGTTCACAACTTTCATACCTGCTATTCCTACACTGAAACGGAGTTGCCATGCGCCGCTTTTTCCTTCCTTTTATTTTTGGTGCCGCTTCGGCACTTATTGCTATTCCGCCATCGTGGGCACAGGATCGCGCCAAAGAGGAGCAACGCGATGCAATGCCAGTAAAATCTATTGGTGACATTACCCGGACATGCCGTGCTTATCCCGGTCTTTTCACGTTGTATCAGGATACAATTAGCGGGCGCACGTATGCGCTTATCACGTCGGAACATCTGCACAAGGAATTCATTCAC
Source organism: Ignavibacteria bacterium UBA7675 (assembly GCA_002483085.1). Lineage (GTDB taxonomy): Bacteria > Bacteroidota > Ignavibacteria > Kapaibacteriales > UB7675 > UBA7675. Next base: position 147,070 of record DLHF01000062.1, on the reverse strand, counting down.
TTTAGCTATGTAGCCGACGGCGTGCTCGACGCAGGATTCTTTCGCGGCGCATATCGCGGCGCCAGAATTTTTATGCTCGACAAGTATTTTGGCCGTATTAATGTGGTGCTACAGAACACATCGTACTACTTCGACAGCACCAACGCGCTATCGCGTGCGGCAGGAGCTAATATCAACAGGCCAACTCTTGCCAGCCTGCGCATCGCCGGTGCAGACGCCTCAAAAAACGAATGGCTAGTAGAAGCCGACGAGCTGTTCCTTACCGAAAATTTGCAGCAAGTGAAGCCCTCCCCCGACCCAAATGCAAAGCCGGGCAGCCGGTTTGATGTAGGCACGCTCAACAAAGAAAAAAGCAGGATGTTGCGCATTGGGAACTACCCGAAGAACACAGACGTAACAGTAGAATATGTTTTTGAAAATCCCTATCCCGTTGCCGAAGGACACGACGCTGTCACCGATCCGCGTGTGGTCAATGTGGTAATACAGCACAGCCTGATCGAAGTGCCGCAGTCGTCCTACAAGCCGCGTCGCGACGACCCGCGCATCGGCTACTTTACGCAGCAGGTGACAGACATGACCTCGTCCGATCCGGCGCCCTGGCGCGATGTAATCAACCGCTGGCATCTAGTGAAAAAAGACCCCGCTGCCGCAATCTCCGAACCCGTGGAGCCAATTGTGTGGTGGATTGAAAACACGACACCACGCGAACTCCGCAATGCCATACGCGAAGGCGTACTGTCGTGGAATATTGCTTTTGAAAAAGCGGGCTTTAAAAATGCAGTAGTAGTAAAAGAGCAGCCGGACGACGCGGACTGGGACGCTGGCGATATTCGCTATAATGTATTGCGCTGGACATCGTCGCCTATGCCACCGTTTGGCGGCTACGGGCCCAGCTTTGTCAATCCGCGTACAGGGCAGATACTCGGTGCGGATATTATGTTAGAATACACCTACCTTACACGCCGCTTGCATTGGGAGAAAGCATTTGAAACAGCGGGTCTATTTAGCGCAATGCAGAGCTCACAGAAAAAGCACGACGACCACTATTGTGAGATTGGCAGTTGCATGCAGCAAGCTATGCTATACGGCCTGCACACATTGCACGCCAACGGTGTATCGAAAGTAGAGGAAGACGAATTTCTCCGGCAGGCGCTGTACCGCCTCGTGTTGCACGAAGTAGGCCACACGTTTGGCCTTACGCACAACTTTCGGGCGAGCGGCTTGCATACGCCTGCTGAACTCGCCGACCAGAGCTTGACAAGGCGCACGGGGCTAACGGGGTCGGTTATGGAATATCCCGCTAATAATATGCCTGCCGATTCTTCCCATCGTGGACATTATTTCGATTATGAGCCCGGCCCTTACGATTTGTGGACAATCGAGTACGGATATTCTGCTGCTCTGCCGGATGCCGCTGCCGAAGAAAATCGGCTGAACGCTCTTTTGGCGCGCTCTACAGCACCGGAACTCGCATATGGCAACGACGCCGACGACATGCGAAGCCCGGGCAAGGGTATCGACCCGCGCTCGATGATTTTCGACTTGTCGAGCGATCCTGTTGCTTTATCAGAGCAGCGCATACAACAGGTGCAGACAATCCTACCGAAGCTGAAAGCACGCTATGCAGTAGATGGAGATTCGTATCAAGAACTGCGGAACGCATACCTCGTTGTGACATCCGAACAGGCCACAGCGCTGACTGTTGCCTCTCGCTACATCGGCGGTGTGTATGTGGACAGAGCGCTTGCCGGGCAGCCCGGCGCCAAACAGCCGTTTAGACCAGTTCCATACGACGAACAGAAGCGTGCTATGGCTGTGCTCGCGCGTTATGGATTTGCTCCCGACGCCTTCCGTGCGCCGGAAGATCTGTACACGCATTTGCAAATGCAGCGTCGCGGGTTCAGCCATTTCGAAGGCACAGAAGACCCCAAACTGCACGAGCGTGTACTCAATATCCAGACAGACCTGCTCAACCAGCTTTTGCATCCGGTCGTGCTTCAGCGCATTAGCGATACCGAGCTCTATGGGAATCGCTATACACTGGCCGAAGTGATGACCGATCTCACAAATGCAGTATTCGTAAAAAGCGGCGACAATACATTGAGCAGGAATCTTCAGGTGGAATATGTAGGGCGGCTTGCAGCGATGATCGCTCCTGGTGCAAAATACCACAATGCAGCGCAGTCGATGGCGTTGTATGAAATCAACAGAATCGCAACGCAAATGAAGGCTATTCGCGCTGGTGATACCGCGTCGAAAGCGCACCGCGACTATGTGCTGCATATTATCGAAAAGGCGTTGGAAGCGAAATAAAGCAGCGCGGCAGTTGTGTAATAGCATTGTCCGGAACGCCTGTAGCACAGGTTTTTCGGACAATTTTTTTATGGCGATGTACGGTTGTTGCAAGCTGATAGAAGGTGGCGCCGACGTCTTTGCGGAGCCCGTTCTGTCGCCGGGCGCACACGTCCGCGTATCGTTCCTATGATAACTGCTGCGCGGGCAGAGGCCGGAGCGCACAATCCCACCGTTTGCCGCCTGTAGGACTTTGCGTACATTGGAGCCTGCTTTTATACCCAGTTATTCACATCTGAAGAGAAAGCCTATGAGCTGGTTTACGCGCGACTTTTTTGCCTTCTTTGAAGGTCTGAAAGAGAACAACAACAGGGAATGGTTCCACGAGAATAAAAAACTGTATGAGACGGCGGTAAAAGAGCCGTTTGCGGAGCTGGTGGAGGACTTAATCAACCGCATCAGAGGCGAGGATGCGGGGTTTGATCTCCAGCCAAAGGACGCGATTTTTCGCATCAACCGCGATATCCGTTTTTCGCAGAACAAGGATCCGTACAAAATCAACGTCGCTGCCAGTATTTCGTCGGCAGGGAGGAAATCGCTGGAAACACCGGGTTTTTATCTGCACTTCGGTGTGGATGAGATGATGACAGGCGGTGGTGCCTATATGGTAGACAAGGAGAATATTCGCAAGATTCGCACTGCTATTGCGGCGTCGCCCGATGAGTTTGCTGCGCTGATTAGCGATAAAGTGTTTAAGCAAAAATACGGCGAAATTCGCGGTGAAAAGAACAAGGTCATACCACAAGAGTTTAGAGCTGCGCACGCGCATCAGCCACTCATTGCGAACAAGCAATTTTACTACATTGCCGAGCTCAAGCCCGATTTTTTGCTGAAAGACGACCTGCCGGAACAGCTTATGGAATACTATTACGCCGGGCAACCCGTTAATGCTTTTCTTCGGCACGCGATGTCGGCTGTTTCATAGGCAGGCTACGGCTCCGCGTATCTTTCATAGCGCCGTGGCTATGCGGCGTTTTTTTACTACACGTGCTATGTTTCTTCCCTCGAATATAGAGCGCTTCGGCAACTGCGCTGAGCTTTATGATGAAACCCGTCCTCAGCCGCCCGCTGTTATCTGCGATATGCTGGCGCAGCTTGCAGCGATGGCCAAGCCTGCATTTGTTGTCGACATGGGTAGTGGCAGTGGTCTTTCCACGCGACTTTGGAATGGCTGTGCCGATTGTGTTGTAGGCGTGGAACCGAACGACGACATGCGAAAGAAAGCGGCGGCGGTGTCTGTGCCCGACTGCGGAACGCAGATTGTGTATTGCCATGGGTATTCGCATGCTACAGGCTTGCCAGCAAACTGTGCTGATATTGTCACTTGTTCGCAGTCTCTGCACTGGATGGAGCCGGAATCTACTCTTGCAGAAGTGGCGCGTGTGCTGCGTTCCGGTGGTGTATTTGCTGCTTATGACTGCGACTGGCCGCCGTTGGTACACCCCGAAGCAGACGAGGCGTTTCGTGCTTTTGTGGGGCAGGAGCAGCAGTTTGCCGTAACGCATCCGGAGCTGTATGCTGGTGTTCACTCGTGGCCCAAAAGCGAACACCTTGTGCGGATAAAAGAAAGCGGACATTTCCGCTATGTGCGGGAGGTGCTTGTACACCATGTAGAAACGGGTAATGCCGAGCGATTCGTCGGGTTAGCTCTAAGCCAAGGAGGGATTGCTACTCTTTTGCGAAGCGGGCTTTCGGAAGATGAATTAGGAGTAGAAGACCTGCGCAGCATTGTGCGGCGTACCATTGGCGACCAGCCTGTGCCTTGGTACTGGAGCTATCGTATTCGGCTGGCCATGCTATAGACAATCGCCCTGCCGAGCGCTATATCGGCATGCAGAACGGCACAGCCGAATTATCCGGGCGTGCCAAAAAATACTATATTGCAGGTTCGCTTCATAGTTTTATTCTCTTATCTGTGCATAGTCCGTATGATTAATATATTGCTCGGAAGCCTCGTCATTAGTCTGATTCATGCGACAATTCCCAGCCATTGGTTGCCGCTTATTGCCGTAGGGCGGGCGCAGCGGTGGACACAGAGCGAGACGTTGCGGGCCACGGTAATTGCCGGGCTAGCTCACACCCTGAGCACTATTGCTATTGGTGTGCTTATTGGCTTTGCCGGGCTGAAATTAGACCACGAATTCGAGGAGACAAGTTCCTTTATCGCTCCGATGGTACTGATTCTTCTCGGTCTTATCTTTGTACTGTTAGACTTGCGAAAACACCGCCATCGCGAGATCAACGTAGAAACATTTGCAAAAAAATCGCGCGCTGCTATTATAACTTCGATCTCTTTGGCTATGTTTTTTTCACCCTGTATGGAGCTTTCGGCGGTATATCTCCAAGCGGGTTCGTTGGATGCTGTTGCCATTGCCGCAATATCAGCGATTTATCTCTTCATTACGGTACTGGGCATGGTTGTGCTTGTGTATCTTGGCATGCGAGGTGTGGAGCGTGTGCGTTGGCATTTCTTGGAGCACCACGAGAAAGCCGTGAGTGGCATTGTATTGATCGCGCTTGGCCTAGTAATGTTGATGACGGGCGGCCATGGTCACTGATAATTCCTCTTGACTAAATGAAAGCGTTTTTGCAATATGGAGCGGCTGTTCAAAAGGAGATCGACATGCTGCAAACGCAAATAATAAAAACGACCTATTTTTACGAACAACAGCGTATGCTCCAGCCCTGGCTATGGGTACTGGCGCTGGCTGCGTCGCTTGTGCTGATAGGCATTCCCGCCTATGGGCTCTACACACAACTCGTTCTCGGACAGCCATTTGGCCAGCACCCGATGTCGGACGCTGGTTTTATTATTCTTGCGGTCTTTGCTTTTCTGATCGCTATTGGCCTGCCGTGGCTTTTATACAGCGCACACCTTACCGTGTGGGTGAGCGATGAGTACATCCACATCCGCTATTTTCCGTTTGTCCGCAAGCGTATTCCGTTGCGCCATATTGATCATGCGGGTGTGCGAGTGTATCATCCCATCCTTGAATACGGCGGCTGGGGAGTGCGTATGTCGCTGCGCGGGCGTGGCTGGGCTTTTACCGTAGGGGGGAATCGCGGGGTGCAGCTTCACTTCAAAAGCGGCAAGCGCATGCTAATCGGTTCGCAGAAACCAGCCGAGTTGCTCAACGCCATCCGCCAGCAAAAGGCCGAAGGCTGGAAGCCAGAGCCCGGAGAAGTGTAAGAGCCCGGAGAGAAATTATACTATCCCAACTCATCTATAGCCAGAGCATAGCTCGTCGAATCGACCACTGGTAATCGGCGGTAAGCATCCGTCTTATCGTAACATAACACAACTATAAAGAAGCGTAATATACCTGTAATATCTGCATAACAGGCTCGAAGTAATTTGCGTGCGACAGTGACCGGTGCAGCCCGGCATTCTTGTACCTATCTGGAGGAGCCATGCAGACCGCTGATGTTGCCGATATATTCTCACTTGACACGTCCTTTCAGTCGCCCCTCTTTAATCGTCTTTTTCACATGTTTCGTCCGGCATTAGAGCGGGTGCTCGGGTTCGACCGGCTGAACGAGTTATACAGCCGTATTAAGCAACTTCCCTGCGAGCAAAGTTTTTTTCATGCGATCTTGCAGGCGATGGAAGTACGCGTGGAAATCGACAGTGGCGAGCTTCTGCATATTCCGCAGAATGGTGCTGTTGTGGTAGCGGCCAACCATCCGTTCGGTGGTATCGAAGGTATCGTGCTCGGCGCGTTGCTGCACGAGCGGAGACCAGATGTACGCATGATGGCCAACTATGTCCTCGGCAGAATTCCCGAACTTCGCAGCCGTTTTATCTTCGTGGATCCCTTTGGTGGCGAGAGCGCACAGCGTGCGAATATACGCCCGCTGAAAGAGTCGCTGCAATGGCTGCGCAATGGCGGTGCTTTGGGTGTGTTCCCCGCAGGCGAAGTAGCGCACGGCTCTCTGCATACAAGAACTGTGGAAGAAGGAGTGTGGAGCGGTACGGTTGCGCGCTTGGCTACAGCTTCCGATGCAACTATCGTTCCGGTGTGGTTCGACGGCGCCAATAGCCTGCTGTTCCAAGCTCTTGGCTTGTTGCATCCGCGCCTGCGTACTGCCATGCTTATTCGCGAGTTTGTGGGTATGCAGCAGCGCAGTATTACAGTGCGTATAGGCAGCCCTATTGCAGCGCGGAGCTTGGCGAAACTCGGTTCCGACAGCGATATCGCAGAATATATCCGCACACGCACGCTGATGCTCGGCAAAGCCGTATCCGTTTCGGCTATGCCACGCGCCACTGATGTTGTTCTGCCGCCCCGACCCAATCTGATGGACGAAGAAATAAGCGCTTTGCCACCGCAGAGCCAACTGGTGGAGTGCGGCGAGTTTGTTGTGTACGAAGCAGGAGCCGATACTATTCCCAATGTGCTCCACGAAATTGGCCGCCTGCGCGAAATTACTTTTCGGGGTACGGGCGAAGGCACAGGACGCTCGATTGATCTCGATAAATTCGACCGCTACTATCGGCATATCTTTGTGTGGAATCGGCAAAAGCGAGAAGTCGTAGGCGCCTACCGCCTCGGCCAAACCGATGTGATCCTGCGCTTCTTTGGCAAAAAAGGTATCTACACAACCACGCTGTTCGACTTCGACGACGCGCTGCTGGAACGCATGCAGCCAGCCCTTGAAATGGGGCGCTCGTTTGTGCGGCCCGAGTACCAAAAAGCATTCCAGCCTCTACTACTGCTGTGGAAGGGGATCGGCGCTTTTATCGTTCGCAACCCGCAGTACCGAACGCTGTTTGGTCCGGTGAGCATCGCCGCCAGCTACCAGCCGTTGTCGCGGCGCTTGATCGCTTCGTTCTTGCGCCACCATCATTTTATGTCCGAAGAAGCGCAGCTTGTACAGCCCAAGCGACCCTTTGCTTTTCCCGAGAGTAATTTGTGCGAAATGGCTCTGCACGATCTGTCGTCGCTGGTGCTCGATATCGAAGGCGGCGAAAAATGTATCCCTATTCTGCTGAAACACTACCTGAAGTTAGGTGGCAAACTGCTCGGATTTAATATCGATCCTAAATTCAACAACGCGCTCGATGGCCTCATCGTTGTAGACCTCGCCGATACCGATGTAAAAGTGTTAGAGCGCTATATGGGCAGCGATGGCGCTTCGCAGTTTCTGGCCTTTCACGGCAAGGCAAAGATCGCTGGCCATCCGTCGCCAACACCGCACCGGCGGCCTGTACCAGCACCGCACAATACGCACTACGGCGAGTCTGTAGCTGTGTAATCAAAAGCTGCTGACAATAAAAGGCGGTCGGTGTGCTCCGGCTGCCTTTTTTATTTTGTAGCAGTCCTTGAGCCGTTAGTATATTGTTTCGTTATGCCTGCCGGTATTACACATCTGTCAAATATATAGCTGAGAAGATTCTGTGGCACGGGCATCGCTGCCCGGCTGTCTCGTCGCTGTCACCGGTCGCACGCCTGCTGCGTGTTGTTCGGCTGATAGTCGCCGGGGTGGATTGTCGCAGGTGCATGTCGCGGTGCGTTCATCCTCGCATCCTCCCTGCTATAATCCACAGCACAAGCGAAGGCCGGGGGTGTACCATAATTGCATTATGCATCGTCTTCCGCTGAACTTTTGACATCCTACGGATAGAAGGGTCACTTTATGAACATTGCAGCTTGTCTATTGCTGCTCTTTGCTGTAATTACAGCTACTCGTGCCGACGATTCTGTGCCGGTTGGAACACTTCGTGGTCGCCTACTCAACTTTACGACAAAAGCTCCCGTGGTCGGAGCAACTGTTGCCATCGAGTCGCTAAAAAAGGGCGCTGTTTCCAATGCGCAGGGCGAGTTCAGTATCGCTGGGCTACCAGTGGGGCCATATACTGTTCGCATCAGTTCGGTGGGCTACGAAATTATGATTGAGCCCGATGTTATCATTCGCTCCAATCGCGTCACCTTCCTTGAAAAAGAACTAGCTGAAAAGGCCACGCAGACCGATGAACTGACAGTGTACGGCGGTTACTACCGTTCGGCGGCTATTACTCCGGTAAGCACCGTAGAAATGAACGCCGAAGAGCTTCGCCGCGCGCCTGGTTCGGCAGGAGATATCAACCGAGCATTGTACGCCCTGCCCGGCGTTGTGCAGATAGACGACGAGGCCAACGACCTTATCGTGCGCGGTGGTGCGCCGTTTGAAAATGGCTTTTATATCGACAACATCTTTACGCCGAATATCAACCACTTCCCGCAGGAAGGAGCCTCGGGTGGGAATATCGCAATGCTCAATATCGACTTTGTCCGCAATGTGACGCTGTCGGCTGGTGGCTTCGATGCTTCCTATGGCAACCGCCTTTCTTCGATTGTCGATATACGCCTGCGCGAAGGCAGCCTCGACTCCTACGACGGGCAGATCGACTTCAACATGACGGGCTTTGGCGGGAGTATAGAAGGGCCGGTAGGCGATGGCTCGTTTTTGTTCTCGGCCAAGCACAGCTATTTCGACCTCATTACGGGTATTCTCGATCTCGGTGTTTCGCCGCAATTCTACGATGTGCAGGGCAAGGTGGACTACCGCTTGTCTAATGCACACACTCTTACGCTGCTCGATGTATTTGGCCGCAGCGAATTCAACCGGCCCCAGGATCGCTCGGTGGAACTCGAAGAGCGCACCTACGGCGCGGAAAAATACACGCAGAACACAGCGGGCGTGAACTGGCGTGCCCTGTGGCAAGGTGGATACTCCAATACAGCTTTTTCCTACGCAGTGATCGATGCCAGCAATGAGTGGTTTCTTACAGACAACGGCATGCTGGCCGACCGCCGTTCCTACACCGACAAATTTTATACCCTTCGGAATACAAGTACATTTCAGCTCGGTACAGAGAGTTCGCTGGACATTGGCGGCGAATGGCAGTTTCGCAGGCTTAGCGGTGCTGGCGCCTCCGGCGGAGGCGAGCTCCGGGCTTCGGTGGAAAACACAACTGGTGGTCTTTTTGCTTCGCTCAACCATACATTGTGGGAGCAGCTTACGTTGCAGCTCGGTGTGCGGGCTGCGTATTTTTCTGATCCCGGCAAAATGTACTTCGAGCCTCGCGCCCGCATTGTGTATGCACCGAGTGATGTACTTTCCTTCCACGCAGCGTATGCACTTTTGCACCAAGCCGCGCCGCCATTTCTTCTTGTGCAGGACCCCGCCAACCGCGCACTCGGTGTACCGCAAGCAGAGCATGTGATTGCCGGGTTCAATTATTTATTTTCCGACGACACGCGACTTACCGTGGAAGGATATACGAAGGAATACAGCAGCTTTCCGCTTTCTCCGGTTGCGCCCATCTTGTTTGTTGTGGACGATGTTGCAGGCGACGACAGCGAATACGGGTATTACGGTGGGCTTGTCTCCGAAGGAGTAGCTTATACCCGAGGTGTAGAATTGCTTCTTCAGAAAAAATTTGCCGATGAATTTTATGGTATGATGAGCGCCTCGTATTTCCGCAGCCGCTATCGCGACCTCACTGGCGCATGGCGCAACCGCTTGTACGACAACCAGTATGTCTTTGCTTTGTCGGCGGGCTGGAAGCCAAACGACGAATGGGAGATGAGCTTTCGCTGGGTGTATGCAGGCGGCAAAGCGTACACGCCTATCGACGTGGAGCAGTCGCGCGAGCAGGGGCAAACAGTGCGCGATCTGTCGAGAATTATGGATGATCATTATCCCGCCTACCACAGCCTGAATTTCCGGGTAGACCGCCGATTCTACTTTATGGACACAAGCCTGATTGTGTATCTGAACCTGCTGAACGCCTACAACCGCGAGAACGTGCGCTCCTACTACTGGGACGCAGGACGGCAAGAGATCAGGGCAAATACGATGCTGCCACTTGTGCCTATTATTGGAGTAGAATACGAATTCTAAAAGTATCATATTCGGTTGCCGAACTCTGGTAGTTAGCCCCAGGGCAAACGCATCATAAATGATTGAGAAATAGTAGGTTGCATCAAGAAGTATCAGATCGAGCAATCAATAGCAGGGAGAACCGAGATGCGGAACCTGATAGAAGTACTGTCGGAGATACCAGATCCTCGGATAGATCGAACAAAGCTGCACCCATTGGAGAATGTGTTGATGATAGCGTTTCTGGCGGTGATGAGCGGAGCCGATACGTTTGAAGAGATAGAGTTTTACGGTCGGATCAAGCGCGAATGGTTGAGTCAGTATCTGGATATGGAGCATGGAATACCGTCGCATGACACATTCAACCGGGTGTTTCAAATGCTGAATCCGCAGGTGTTCCAGCAGCATATGGTCAGTTGGCTCAAAGAGTTGGTAGGTGTAGACGGTCCACAGATCATCGCTATCGACGGTAAGACAGCCCGATCAAGTTGTTCGTTGGCTCGTCGGGCTTTGCACAGCATCAGTGCATGGGTGAGCGCCAACCATCTGACATTGGGGCAGCTTCGGTGTGAGGATAAGAGTAATGAGATCACAGCGATCCCGATCCTGTTGGAAATTATTGATCCAAAAGGCTCGATTATCACCATCGATGCGATGGGTACTCAACAATCGATTGCCAAAGACATTGTTGAGCGTCAGGGCGACTATGTCCTGGCGTTAAAGGAGAATCAGGGGCGACTCTATCAGGATGTCATCGAGTACTTCGATGATCAACAGCAGCGTCGTTACTGTTATTGTAGCAAGGAACGAACGATTGATGCCGCTCATGGGCGGATCGAAGAGCGGGTCATCTATTGTGCTGATGCTGATGAGGCAGGTCTTTTGCAAACAGATAAATGGGAGAAGCTCCGCAGTATTATTAAGGTGCAAACAACGGTGCAGAGGGATCAGAAGGCCAGTATGGATACCCGCTATTACATCAGTTCCCTTGAGCACACACAGGCTGCATTATTATTACACTGCATCCGCTCTCACTGGGGCATTGAGAACAGCCTGCACTGGGTACTGGATGTTGTCTTTCGCGAAGATCATTCGCGCATCCGTAGTGGGCGGGCTGACGAGAATATGGCCTTCTTACGCAAAGCCGTGATCAGCGCCGTCAAAAACGAAATGAGCAGCAAGGGCAGTCTAAAAGCCAGGCGCAAGATCATTGGATGGGACAACGACTATCTCATGAAGATACTCACTGCTAATTAGATGCGTTTGCCCTGTAGTTAGCCATTGCAAATGACTGTAAAAAAGTATAGGTTTGTACCTTATGGCACATTCCCGATCAGTCATATCGCTGCTACTCGCTCTGCTGCTTTTCTGTTCTACAACGGGAGTGGCGGCTGTGCATCATTACTGTGGCGGAAAGCTCGATAGCGTTTCTATCTTGGGAAGTACCTGCCCCTGCGGCCAAAAGCACAAGAAAAACAAATGTTGCGATCAGAAAGTGGTGCTGCACAAGCTCCAGTCGCAGTTGTTAAAGCAGCACAACAAGACAGACATTGTCTGCCCCATTGTCGTTTCTCTTGTTGTGGTGCCCATTCTTTTATTCGAGCCTCTTTCTACTGCCTATACCGTTGCATCGGGGATTGATTTGCCGCCGCCAGCCGATATACCGATCCGCTTTCGTTCTCTGCTTCTATAAGCTGCTTTCGTGTGTCGACGCTATAGGCGTTAGCACTGTCTCTATACACTAGTGCGCCGCATAATCGGCGCTGCTGCACCCTTTTGTCTCCCCGACTTCCCGCAACTACCTCTATATCTTTTATAACATATTGAATTACTACTACGATGAAAAACCTGTACTTTTCTCTCCTGGGGCTTGTATTTGCAAGCAATATAGCGTTCTCGCAGAGTGTTGCACGCGACTGGACAAAAACCGACTGCGATGGTATTTCACACAATTTGTATTCCGAACTCGAATCAGGCAAAGTGATTATTCTGGAATACGTGATGATGAACTGCGCCCCGTGCGTTACTGCTGCCAAGGGCATGAGAACTGTAGTCAGTTCGTTTAAAAATAGTCACCCGGATCAAGTGTGGTTGTACGCAACAGGCTATAGCGATGAATACACCTGTGAAGACATGGAGAATTGGCGCTCGCACAATGGTATCTTTAGCGTGGCGTTTACGGGCGGCTCCGCCGATGTAGAATATTACGGTGGGATGGGTATGCCAACCGTAGTTGTGGTAGGCGGTGCTTCGCATAAGGTGTATTATTCCAAACAAGGCTACTTGCCCTCGCACAATGCCGCACTAACAGAAGCAATTAACCTAGCGCTGGCCGAAGCTACAACAGATGTAAAAGAGGAATCTCACACTGCTCTTCCTTCTGTCTTTCCCAACCCCGCTGAAGCTGAACTCTCCATTTCTCTGGGTGGTTATGCAGCCGATAGGCTCGTGCTTGTAGATATCACAGGCCGGGAAGTTGTCGAGCAGACAATACAGAGCGGTGCATCGTCGGCAGTGGTCGATACGCGCGCGGTAGTTCCGGGTGTATATTCTGTGCGCCTGTTCTCCAAAGGCGAAATAGTCCACAGCATGGCGGTTGTCATTAATAGGCAGTAATCACAGAAGTTATCTGAAGTTTGTAAAGTGTGCTGGTGCACGGGCGTGTTTGCGCCGTCCGTTGCGTCGTTGTTGCCGGTCGCAGTGCGAACTTCAGAGACATTATTACCATGAGGATAGAACTTATGAAACAGGTTTTGACTCTCCTGCTGTGCGCGCTGTGCATGGTATCCTGTAGTGACGAGCCCACCAGCAGCGAACCGACCGATACATACAACCCGACATCGCTCACAGTCGATTATCCCGAATGGGTGAGCACCTATCTGGAAGCTATGCCGATTCCGGCAGATAATCCGCTGACCAAAGAAGGAGTGGCTCTTGGCCGAATGTTGTTTTACGAACCGAAGCTCTCGGGCGATATGAGTATGTCGTGTGGAAGCTGCCACAAGCAGGAAAACGGATTCAGCGATCCACGGCCATTCAGCATAGGCATCAATGGCGAAGAAGGGGGCCGCAATGCAATGGCGATTATCAACATGGCGTGGTCGAAGAAATTCTTTTGGGATGGCAGGCGAAACTCATTGGAAGAGCAGGCGCACGACCCAGTGACCAATCCCATCGAGATGCGTACTACGTGGCCCGTTGTTGTGCAGCGCTTACAAAGCGATCAGCGCTACCCCTCGTTGTTCTACAAGGCTTTTGGGACAACGCGCGTAGACAGCACACTTGTTGTAAAGGCGATTGCTCAGTTTGAGCGTACACTGGTATCATTTAGCTCCCGGTTCGACCGGTTCTTCTTTGAAGGCGCCACAGGAGCGCTGAGCGCATCAGAACAGCGCGGTTTGGATTTGTTTTTTGGCAAGGCCGACTGCAACCACTGCCACACCGATGTGCTGATGAGCGATAACGGCTTTAGAAACAACGGCTTGGATGTGGGCTTTGCAGATCGCGGTATGGGCGAAGTAACGGGCAATGCTGCCGACAACGGGAAGTTCAAAGTGACAACCCTGCGCAACATCGCCGTAACGGCGCCCTACATGCACGATTCGCGCTTTTCCACGCTGGAACAGGTAGTAGCGCACTACGACCACGGCGTACAAGCGAATTCGCCGACTATCGACGACAACATGGAAAAAATTCGGCATGGCATTGCGCTCACCGATCAGGAACAGCGCGACCTCGTCGATTTTCTAAAAAGCCTGACAGACACCAGCTTTCTTACAAATCCTGCATTTGCCAAACCATAGTAGCCCTATGGCTGGCTTATCAGCGCAGAGAAAGCGCGTTCCAACGCAAAAAAAAATGTAATTCCGACTAAAATAGTCGTAGATTTGTACCGTCTTCAAAGAGCGTCTTTTTCGGGCGCTCTTTTTATGTACAGAAATACGACTAAATTAGTCCCTATTAGCAAAATCATGTTGCGGCTCTCCAAAAAAGCAGAATACGGCCTGATGGCAATGCAGTACATCGCTGCACGGCCTGGTACGGTAGTCTCGGCCAAAGAGATCGCCGAGGAATATGGCGTTTCGTTTGAGCTGCTGTCTAAAGTGCTGCAACTGCTGATGCGGCGGGACATTATCCAGTCGTACAAAGGCGTCAACGGCGGCTATGTGATGCTTTTGCACCCTTCGTCGGTGAGCGTTGCCAACGTCATTCACGCCATTGAAGGCCGGAGCTCGTTAGTGCGCTGCAACGAAGAGTCTTCTACAGAAGAGCCATGTGCGTGCCGACACTATAACGGTTGTACAATTCGCACGCCCATGCAGAAGATACAGGAGCGGCTGGACAGCGTTCTGGCATCGATGTCTATTGCAGAAATGATGGACGGAGCTCCGGTATTGAGCGGAACTCCTGTACAGGCCATATAACAGATACAGATTCAATTTCTCATAATACAGATTTCACGAGGAAAGTCATGGTAGAAACAATTGCAACCGGTATTACCGGGACGGATGCCTCCGACGACGTAAAAGTAACCGTCAGAGCACTTGAAGAAATCAAAAAAATTAAAGAGCAGAACAGCATTCCCGAGACTTACGGCCTGCGTGTAGGCGTAAAAGGCGGCGGCTGCTCTGGGCTGAGCTATACGCTGGGATTCGACGCGGAGCCCCGTACCGACGACCGCATTCTGGAAATACAGGATGTGAAAATTTTTGTCGATCCGAAAAGCCTGTTTTACCTGATGGGCGTAGAGCTCGACTTTACCGATGGCTTGTCGGGTCGCGGCTTTACGTTCAACAACCCGAATGCTGCAAAGACCTGTGGCTGTGGAAGCTCGTTCGGCGTGTAAGATTTCGGGCGTTTGGCTGCGAACGCCTCTACCATTTCTACAGAAAGTACGATCATGAATACAACCGAAGAATATACAGTGGATGAAAAAAACGGTGAGATTGATATTCTCGACGAGGTAACTTCGCGCGAGTATCAGTATGGCTTTGTGACAGATATTGAGCAGGAATTTGCGCCGAAAGGGCTGAATGAAGACATTGTCCGCTTTATTTCTGCCAAAAAAGAAGAGCCGGAGTTCATGCTCAACTGGCGCCTGAAAGCGTATCGCCACTGGCTGACAATGAAGGAACCGCACTGGCAGAATGTGCAGTACGCTCCGATAGACTTTCAGGACTTGCACTATTATGCAGCGCCCAAGAAAAAAATAACGCTGAACAACTTGGACGAAGTTGACCCGGAACTGCGTGCGACCTTTGAAAAGCTCGGCATATCGCTCGATGAACAAAAGCGGCTGACGGGTGTGGCTGTGGATGCTGTGCTGGACAGTGTGTCGGTAGCAACAACATTCAAGAGCAAACTCGCCGAGAAGGGAATTATCTTTTGCTCGATGAGCGAAGCTGTGAAAAACCATCCGGAACTCGTGGAGAAATATATCGGTTCGGTTGTGCCGTACACTGATAATTTCTACGCAGCGTTGAACTCCGCAGTGTTCAGCGACGGATCGTTTGTGTACATCCCAAAAGGCGTTCGCTGCCCGATGGAGCTCTCTACATATTTCCGTATCAACGCTTCTAATACAGGGCAATTTGAGCGGACGCTGATCATCGCTGATGAAGATAGCTACGTAAGCTACCTGGAAGGCTGTACGGCGCCTATGCGCGACGAGCACCAGCTTCATGCTGCCGTCGTGGAAATTGTAGCGCACACAAATGCCGAAGTGAAATACTCTACTGTGCAGAACTGGTATCCCGGTGATAAGGACGGGCGTGGTGGCATTTACAACTTTGTCACCAAGCGCGGTATTTGCTCGGGCAACAACTCGAAAATTTCGTGGACACAGGTGGAGACAGGCTCGGCGATTACGTGGAAATACCCAAGCGTAATTCTGAAAGGCGACAACTCTATTGGCGAATTTTATTCGGTAGCTGTAACGAACAATGCGCAGCAAGCCGACACTGGCACAAAGATGATCCACATCGGCAAAAATACGCGCAGTCGTATTGTGTCCAAAGGCATCTCTGCGGGCAAAAGCCAGAACAGTTATCGCGGCCTTGTTCGCATCGGCAAGCGAGCCGACAACGCCCGTAATTTTTCGCAGTGCGATTCGCTGCTGATGGGTGATAAATGCGGAGCACACACATTCCCATACTTGGAAGCGAGCAATAAAACTGCAACAGTAGAGCACGAAGCTACGACCTCGAAAATTGGCGAGGATATTTTGTTCTATTGCAATCAGCGCGGTATTTCTACCGAGGAAGCTGTGGCTCTGATCGTAAATGGCTATTGCAAAGAAGTGATGAACCAATTGCCGATGGAATTTGCAGTAGAAGCGCAAAAGCTGCTCGCTGTAAGCCTGGAAGGCAGTGTAGGATAAGTGAACACCGGGGCTGCAAACAACTGTCCCGGTTGTGTGATTCTGAACGAACTTTTAATGAGTAAGATTTATGTTGCGTATACACGATCTGCGTGTTTCAGTGGCCGGGAAAGAAATTCTGCAAGGTATTAATCTCGAAATAAACCCCGGCGAAACTCATGCTATTATGGGGCCTAATGGTTCGGGTAAAAGCACGCTTGCTTCTGTGCTCGCTGGCAGAGCCGACTACGAGGTGCTCGGCGGCGAAGTGAGTTTTATGGGAAAAGACCTTTTAGATTTGGCGCCGGAAGATCGCGCCCGCGAAGGCTTGTTTCTCGCTTTTCAGTACCCGGTAGAAATTCCCGGCGTAAGTAATGCAAATTTCCTGAAAGCCGCTGTCAACGAAGTGCGTAAGTACCGTGGGCAGGAGCCATTGGATGCTATGGAATTTCTGGCGCTGATGAAAGACAAGGCGAAGCTCGTAGAGATGGATCCGTCGATGCTCAGCCGCTCGCTCAACGAAGGCTTTTCTGGTGGTGAGAAAAAGCGCAATGAGATTTTCCAGATGGCCATGCTCGAACCTGTGCTTGCTATTCTCGATGAAACAGATTCCGGATTAGATATCGACGCATTGCGTATTGTGGCCGAAGGCGTAAACAAACTCCAGAATGAACATCGTTCGGTGGTGCTGATTACCCACTATCAGCGCTTGCTCAACTACATTGTGCCCGACCATGTGCACGTGCTGTACAAAGGGCGTATTGTGAAGTCCGGTGGCAAGGAACTCGCTTTGGAACTCGAAGAAAAGGGTTACGATTGGATTAAGAACGAAGTGGCCCAGGCTGCTGTCTAATACCGGAGGCGCATTTATGAAGACAACAACTGAATCTACGGACCTGCGCTCGAAATTCGCAGCGGAATTCGAGGTGATAGAAAGCGGAATGAACGGTGGAAGCAAATCGCATATCCACAGTATTCGGCGCGCTGCTATTGAGCAGTTTACTGTTCTCGGCTTTCCTACAATACGCAACGAAGAGTGGAAGTACACGAATGTACAGTCGTTGGTAAACCGCAACTATGTGCTCAGCTTTAGGCACGAGGCAGTGCTCGATCGCGCTGCTATCGAACCGTTTTTGCTGGACAGCCTGAACGCGTATGTGCTGGTATTTGTCAATGGTTTTTTCTGCGAAACACTTTCTTCTCTTCCCGCAGTGCAGGGGAAAATTGTCGTAGGTAGTCTCGCTGCTTCGCAGCAGGCTTACGGCATGGTGATACGCGAACACTTTGCACAGCACGCTGATTATTCATCCGACGCTTTTACCGCGCTGAACACGGCATTTGCACACGACGGTGCGTTTGTGTGGGTGCCCGATGGACAAGTGCTCGACAGGCCAGTGCATATTGTGTCGGTTGCCGATGCCCGCAGCAGCGATGTGTTTGCACAACCGCGCCATCTGATTGTACTCGGCAAAAATAGCCAAGCACGCTTTGTGGAAACAAGCGGTACAGTGGGAGAGCACATGGGCTTTCAGAACGGAGCCACAGAAATATATGTTGGCGAGGATGCTGTAGCAGAGTATTACCGCGTGCAGGACAGCGGCGGGCAAAGCGCACTCGTGAACACGCTGAATGTGCACCAAGAGCAGAGCAGTACGTTTACCACTGTTACGGCAACACTCGATGGTCTGTTTGTACGCAACAATGTCAATATCCTGCTCAACGGCGAGCGGGCCGAAGCACATCTCAACGGATTGTATCTGCCCACGGCGTCGCAGCATGTGGATAATCACACGCTTGTGGATCATGCAAAGCCGAACTGCAACAGCAATGAACTGTACAAAGGTGTGCTCGATGGCAATGCTACAGGTGTGTTCAATGGTAAAGTACTCGTGCGCCCCGACGCCCAGAAAACAAATGCGTTCCAGTCCAATCGCAATGTGCTGCTTTCGGAAACCGCTTCGATCAACTCCAAGCCGCAGCTCGAAATTTTTGCTGATGATGTGAAGTGCAGCCACGGCGCTACGATTGGCCAACTCGACGAAGAAGCGCTGTTCTATCTGCGCGCACGCGGCCTCGGTGAAGATCGGGCGAAGGCTCTGCTGCTGTACGCATTTGCTTCGGATGTGCTCGACACGATTGCGCTTGCGCCATTGCGCGAACACTTGGAAATACGTGTGGCACAGCGTCTGCACAAAGACTTCTGATGGACGGAACTTGTATGAGGTCTATCGAGTAATGGTGATAGTGGTACGGGCGCCTTTGCCCGAAAGTTCGGTCGCTGTCACCAGTTGCACACGTCCGCTCATCTCTCATCTGTTACTATAAGAACGGTGCGCGGACGAGCCTGCGATAACTTCCCGCTGCGGTAGAAGCCCAGCTATCCACGCGGCGGTGCATTGAAGAGCCACAAACCATTATTTGATGCGTTGTATTTTGTTGAGCACAAGGCAACTCCATAGAAAAAGTAGGAAGATTTGAAGCGGTTGTATTGCCGCAGGATGGATTATCCAAGGTGAGAAGTATGATTTCCGAAGAAATACACGATGCTTCTGTTGTAGCTCCTGCATTTGATGTGCAAGCTATACGCGAGCAGTTCCCGATTCTGCATCGCACGGTGTACAACAAGCCGTTGGTTTATTTAGATAGCGCGGCTACGTCGCAGAAACCCCAGCGGGTGATCGACGCAATTGTGCACTACTACACGGAGTTGAACAGTAATATCCACAGAGGTGTTCATCGCCTGAGCCAAGACGCAACAACGGCCTACGAGCATGCGCGCAAAGCTATGCAGCAGTTTGTAAACGCCCGCAGCAGTCGCGAGATTATTTTTACACGTGGCTGTACCGAAGGTATGAATCTGATAGCATCTACATTTGGGCGCACGGCAGTAGGCGAAGGCGACGAAATTTTGATCTCCGAAATGGAGCACCATTCCAACATTGTTCCCTGGCAGATGCTGTGCCGTGAAAAAGGTGCTACACTGCGTGTAATTCCGATTAGCGACAGCGGAGAACTGCGGATGGACGAGTATGAGCGCATGCTGAACGAGCGCACAAAGCTCGTGTCGGTAGTGCATGTGTCTAACTCCCTCGGCACAGTAAATCCCATAAAAGAAGTGATCGACATCGCCCATGCACGGGGCATTCCCGTAGTCGTGGATGGAGCGCAGGCTACGCCCCATATCAGCGTAGATGTACAGGCGCTCGACTGTGATTTCTACACGGTGTCGGGTCACAAAATGTATGGGCCTACAGGTATTGGCTTCGTGTACGGCAAAGCGGAACTGCTCGAACCGCTGCCGCCGTATCAGGGCGGTGGGGACATGATACTTTCGGTGACATTTGAGAAAACAATTTACAACGAATTGCCTTTTCGCTACGAAGCGGGTACGCCCAATATAGAAGGTGCCATAGCGCTCACGGCTGCTGTGGATTTTATCCGGCAGACGGGGTACGAAGCTATTGCCGCCCACGAGCACGACCTGCTAATGTACGCAACAGAGCTGCTGAGCGAGATACCGGAGATCCATCTTATAGGCACCGCACGCTCCAAGGCTGGCGTTGTTGCATTTACTATAGATGATATCCATCCGCACGACATTGGAACGTTTCTCGACCGCGAGGGGGTGGCCATTCGCACAGGGCATCATTGTACGCAGCCAGTGATGAAGCGCTATGGCGTTCCGGCTACGAATAGGGTGTCGTTTGCCGTCTATAACACGCGTGAAGAAATCGAGGTGCTGATCAGAGCGCTGCACGGCGTTATTACAATGTTTCGGTAACGAGGAATACAAATGAATGAATTGCAGGAATTATACCAACAGGTTATTCTCGACCACAACAGGAATCCGCGCAACTACGGCGAGCTACAAGACGCGACGTGCAGCGCCGAGGGGTTTAATCCACTGTGTGGCGACCAGATAAATGTAGCACTTGTCGTAAAAGACGGAGTGATAGAAGACGTGAAATTTACTGGCAGCGGTTGTGCTATTTCCAAAGCGTCGGCGTCGATTATGACCTCGGTGCTAAAAGGGAAAACCGTAGCGGAAGCTGAACAGACCTTCGACACCTTCCACCATCTCGTAACAGAGGAAGATGACGATGTCGATATGGAATCACTTGGTAAATTGGCCGTCTTTGCCGGTGTGCGCGAATTTCCCGCCCGCGTGAAGTGCGCCAGCTTGTGCTGGCATACTATGAGAAATGCCATTGAAGGCAGTGGCGAAATCATTTCTACAGAATAACAATACTACCAAAGGCTTTGTTGCAGGACGGATAGCAATGAAACACATGGTTCCATTATCACATATCGGAGGCATTCCTGTGGGTGATAACACTGAACTCGACGAACGGACGGCGCCGGAGGCGGAACAGTCTACGGCACCTGTTAGTACAAGCGATATCGAAGCAAAGGTTATCGACATGCTGCGAAGCTGTTATGATCCCGAGATTCCTGTCGATATTTACGAACTGGGATTGATCTACAGCGTTGTGGTCGACGACGACCGTAATGTGCTTATTACTATGACACTGACCGCGCCTGCCTGTCCCGTTGCCGAGACTCTTCCCGGCTCTGTGGAAAGCCGAGTAGCATCAATTCCCGAAGTGAATTCGGCCAAAGTAGAACTGACATTTGAGCCGCCTTGGGACAAAAGTATGATGTCCGAAGCGGCTATGTTTCAGCTCGGGTTTCTCTAATACTAACACCGCCGATGGCACATTGCTTTGCGGTATAGTGCCGGACACGGCATGCCTGAACAAATGAACAGGAGGAAGCTGTGGACAATATAGGGCTGTTCCCGCTTGGTATCGTGATATTTCCCGAAGCGACTCTACCGCTGCACATTTTTGAGCCGCGCTATAAACAGCTTGTTACGCAAGCGATCAACGACGAGGCTTTGTTCGGTATTAATCTCGTGGAGTCTGCACAGTTGTATCCCACCGGCTGTACTGTAGAAGTCACCGAAGTTTTTCGGCAATATCCCGATGGTCGTATGGATATTGCAGTTACGGGCCACAGGCGTTATATGCTCCGCACGCTGCGCGAAGGCGATGCTCCATACTACACAGGCGCTATCGACTTTTTCGACGACAACGACGAAGAGCTCGATCCCCTCCTTCGTACCTCTGTTGTAGACATGTACAACGAAACTGTCCGCCTTGTCTATCCACATTCGCACAGCGATTTTCTTGTCGATGAAGACACACCAGGCAATATATCGTTTTTCATGGCGCAAAAGTCGGGATTAGATATTCTCAAAAAACAACAATTGCTCGAATCGCGCTCTGAAAATGATCGGTTAGGTATCATCCGTACTATTCTCGAAGAGCTCCTGCCCGACCTGCGCCTAAAGGAAAAACTTCAACGCATCGTGATGCACGACGGGTATATAAAGCCGCTGAGAGGGCGATAACATCGAGGGGCTCTGGGAGCAGTTGAATATTTTAGCTCGTATGCTACCAAATGCGCTCGACAAGATAGTCGTCGAAATCTGAATCCCGTCCGATGATTGGTATATGATTAACTATCGACTGTGCAATAATCATTCGATCGAATGGATCTCTGTGTTTATTCGGAAAAGGCAGGGTAGATACTAATGCAGTATGAGCCAGTTGCATACTCAAAATTTCAATGCAATTGATTTCAAGCTGATGCCTCATAAAAGCCTCAAAGGGCTGGGAAGGTATGGTGAGTTTTCCGCTGCTAATTTTAATCGCCATCTCCCAGAGGCTAGCAATACTAATGAGCCTCTGATTGTTCAAATCCTCAATAATAGAGCGAGCCTGCTCACTCAGTTTTGAGTTGCCCATGATAAACCATAGAAACGTATGAGTATCCAGCAGAACTTTCATCACATATATTCATTAAAATCTTCTAATGGCTCATCAAAATTATCAGACATGGTAATTAACCCTTTGGCGCTTCCAAATTGTGGGCGGTGAACAGGATGATCCTGATGTACTGAATTCCCGGTGTTATCTGTATGGCCTGAGTTCAGTACAGCAATGCCCAAGAGCAGGAACAGGCGTTTCACCGTTGTTCCATTGCGATAATCACGTAATATGTGGACATTAACAGGACTCATAGTTCTCTCCAGAACTCACTGATAGAGTGAGTGTAAGGGTCAAGTTCATTGTCGAAAATAAACGGTGAATGCGTAGCCGCAATCAAACCACTGCAATAACTTGTGTTGATGATATCCGGAATAAACCTTTGTTGCCACGGCACCGACAAAGATAATTCGGGTTCGTCTATTAGAACAAAAAATTCTTTGACATCTGATAAAAATAAATGGCTGAAGAGCGATACGATTTGCTTTTCGCCAGAGGAAAGTTGTTGCATCTGAATGGCAGACAGATTATTGTCTGCTCTGGGGTCCTTTGAATGAAGTTCGATGAATACTTTGAACTCATTATTGTCAAAGACAAGCTGTTTGCCGTTCAGGTAGTTATTGCATACTTCAATAAACCTGTGAACATCAGTCTCTGCCTTTTGCTGTGCATTAAATAGTTCTACTAATCGTATCAAAAAATGGGCGACTACTTTTTGATCATCCTTGATAACACCATTCTGTTGTATCTCTGCAAGAATTTTTCGTAAATCTGCTTTTTCCTGTTCAGGCAATATATCGCCGTCGATACGAGCAAGAATTGATTCAACTGCATTTGTCGGCAGTTCGGCGATACTCTGTACGTCAACAGATTTATACTTTCCACCGATAATATCCCGAAGATACGAGCCGGTCAGCGTGCTAAGTTTGCTGCGCACATCATCTTTTAGAGCATTCATTTTATCAGAGATTCTTCTCTCAACATCTTCCATACCGAATTCGACAAGTTCAATATATTGTTCCGGGTGTTTTCTGCTGTATCTATCGCGTCGCAATAGCTCTCTCTTATCAATCCCGGGAAAAATACTTTTAAGATCCTGCTCAATGCGGCGATAGGTTGGTAAGTATAAAATCTGTCCAGTAATAAAATCTTCCAGCTTTTTATTCATCTCGTGTAGGCCGTTATCCGTAAAGGTCGAGGCGTTGTGAGAAAGCAGTTCTAGTAAAACCGGATAAGGAATGTCTAATTCCTCACTCACATACACAAGCTTGCCGGGGTTTTCTAATAGCTCTTGGAGATCGGTATGGGCAAGGAAATCTTTAACTCTTCGCGTGACATAGAAAGAGTCGTGTCCGAGTTTTGCAGACCCTTTATAGACTGCTGCTGCTGATCGCAGCTCATCTTTATGCAGAGTGAGCTCTTCTTGATCTATTGTTGCGCTGATGATGTCAAAATTATACATGGCCAGCCTATGCCACTGGCGGGATAAAAAGTAGTACAGAATATTGATAATGGTTGTTTTTCCGGAGCCGTTGTCGCCCACAAGGACTAACTTGTTATCGCCGATGACAAGCTCAACAGTGCGGCGGCTATGAAGACCCTGAATGCGAAAATTGCTTAAGTGTATGGCCATTGAAAATACCCCGAAAATGTCGTAAACCTGCAACAGCTTTACCAGGAACTAAAATAGCGGAATTATCAGAACTTGCCTCGTCATCTTTTCCTGAAGTGAGAGAGCCGAAGCAAAAGCGGTAATATCTTAATCTCCGCGATAGAAGATACCCGCGAACTCTTTTCGCTTCTGTCTCCGTTCGTGTGCTCCGTCTCCGCACCGCGCAGCATCTCCGCTTTGTAGCTTTTCGGCAGCTTTCCGCTTGTCCATTCCAGCGACTGGCAGTCGGGCAACCGAAAGGCGGATTCTGCGACCGGTGACAGCGACTACACGGGCGCCGCAGCGACGCCCGTGCCACAATTACCTTCTATGAGTTTTTCTAAAGTTCGCGCTCGGCTTCTATACTTCTGCTGTTTCCGCAGGCACTTCCTTTACGCGCGTGAGCAGGATGAGGCCCGCTACAAAAAACACCGAGAGAAATACAATCGCAGGGCGCTGCCCAAATGCAGTGGACATCCAGCCAAAAGTAATCGGTCCGATAATGGCCGAAGCCTTGCCAAAAAAGCCATCATAAAAGCCGAAAAATTCTCCAGTGCGCTCCTTGGGTGTGAGTTTTGTCATCAGGCTACGGCTGGAGGATTGCGACGAACCAATAGCTAATCCTGCGAATAATCCCACGCCGTAGAATACTGATTTTGTAACAGCGAAGTACGCCAGCACAACCACGCCTATCCACATGCACAGTGTAATGATAATCGTCTTGCGCGCGCCGATTCTGTCGGCGATAAAGCCAAAGACCAGCGAGCCTATAATCGCTGTCACCTGCACGATAATAAAGAACTGAAGAAGCTCAGCTATACTGAACTTTAGCGTGTCTTTGGCATAAATAGATGCAAAGGAAATCACTGTAAGAATGGCGTCGTTGTAGATGAAAAACGCGAGCAGAAAACGCGCGACGTTCGGGTATTCGCGTATGTGTGCAAGCGTGCTCCACGAGCGCAGGAATCCCTGGCGAATATAGTGATTGCGCTCGCGGTTCGGACGTTTTCTTTCGGGGACAAATAGGAACAGAGGAATGGAGAACAGAAGGAAAAATCCCGCTGTAACGAGGAACGAAAGCCGGAAGGGAAATTCATTGGCGCCTTCAAAACCGTTTTCGATAAGCGGCAGGCACAAGCCGAGAATAGCGAGCGAGCCGAAGTATCCCATTGCAAAGCCATAGCCCGAAAGGCGTCCTGTGCTGCGCTCGGAGGTAAGCGATGGCAAGAGGGCGTCGTAAAACACGATACCGCTTTCAAAGCCAACGTTGGCGAGGATGAACAGCCCCATTGCAGGCAGAAGCATGCCCGGCCCTGCAAAAAAGTACAATCCTACTGTAGCCAGAATAGAAAGGCCAGTAAAAGCGAGAAGGAATTGTTTTTTGCCATCAGTGGAGTCGGCTGCAGCCCCGAGCGGTGGGGCAACAAGCGCGCAAATAAGCATCGAGAGGCTAACGGCAAGCCCCCAGTAAAAGTCGTTGCCACCTGCTATGATCGATTGGAAATACAGCGGAAAGGCAAATGTCACCATCATCACCGAGAAGCCGGTGTTGGCAAAGTCGAACAATGTCCAGGAAAATATCTGGCCTTTTGTCGCTTTTTGCGAAGCCGGGAGAGCGCTTGTTGTTGTGTCCACGTGATTGCATAAAGCGGGAAGTAGAAAATTGTTAGTTAAGCACGGATATGTACAGCAACCAGATATTCCTACGCCGATGTTGTTGCGGATGCTTCGTGCTGTACAAACCACTCATAGGCGTGTTGTATGCCGCTGCGCAGGTCGATAGAGTGCTGCCAGCCGAGATTGTGCAGGCGCGACACATCAAGCAGCTTGCGCGGAGTGCCATCGGGCTTTGTACTATCCCACACGAGTTCGCCCTCGAAGCCCACGATTTCTTTCATCAGCTCGGCCAGTTCGCGGATAGAAATATCGCATCCGGTGCCGATGTTCACGAATTGTCGTTCGTCGTAGTTGTTCATAAGAAATACCATTGCGCCAGCAGCGTCGTCGGCGTGCAGAAATTCGCGCCGGGCCGAGCCTGTACCCCACAGCATTACCGTTGGGCTACCCGATACTTTTGCTTCGTGGAATTTGCGGATGAGCGCTGGCAGCACATGTGAGTTCTCTAAATCGAAGTTGTCGTGCGGGCCGTACAAATTGGTAGGCATGCACGAAACGGCGTTGAATCCGTATTGGTCGCGCATGGCTTCGCACAGCTTTATTCCCGCTATCTTTGCAATAGCGTATGGCTCGTTTGTAGGCTCTAATACACCTGTTAATAACGCGTCTTCAGTCATTGGCTGCGGTGCGAATTTTGGGTAAATGCACGAGCTTCCGAGAAAGAGCAGCTTCTTTATGCCAGTGCGGAATGCCGACTGGATGATGTTGTTCTGTATCTGGAGATTGTCTAATAAAAAGTCTGCACGGTATGTGTTATTGGCGTGAATACCGCCCACTTTTGCTGCTGCAAGGAAGACATACTCAGGCTGCTCTTGTGCAAAAAATGCTTCTACATCTGCTTGCCGTCGCAGGTCGAGTTCTGCGGATGTGCGAGCAATGATGTTAGAGTAGCCATCCTGCTGCAATCGCCGCATGATTGCCGACCCCACAAGACCGCGATGGCCAGCTATATATATCTTATCCAATGTGTTCATAGTTGTCCTGAGTTCTGTTTGCAAGGTTAGTTCTGTTGCAGAGCTTTGGGCGTCCACCATGTGTTGGGCACATAGCCGGGGCGCACCGAATAAAATTTTACATTGTGGAGGCGCTTGTTGTAGGCTGTAGGGTACTTCAGCACCCATAGAAATGTGTACGGCTGTTCATCGCTGATAATTTGCTGGAACTCACGGTAGTACTGCATGCGTTTTGCTTCGTCGAATTCTGTGCGGATCATGTCGATAAGCTGGTCGGCACGAGGTACGGCGAAGCTCACATAGTTGGAACCGTTGCTGCTCTGTGAGGAATGCCATATCTGGCGCGGATCGTTTGGTGTGGGGTCAGTTATCCATGCGCCAATCATGGCATCAAAATCGTGGGTCTTTAGGTTTTCCAGAAACACCGACCAATCGACTTTCTGAATATCGGCTTTGATACCAACTTTTTTCAGTTCTTCAATTATAAAGAGCGCAATGCTCTCGCGCTGTTCATTGCCTGCATTGAGCAAAAATGTAAATGTAAAATCGGTGCGCTGTCCGTTTACCGTGCGGTCGAGAATGCTATCGCCATTAGAATCAGTCCAACCGGCTTCGGCCAGAAGTTGTTTTGCTTTTGCTGTATTGTACTCGTATGTATTCAGCGTGGAGTCGTATTCCGGTCGACCAAAGTAGATCGGGCTATTGGTGGGTATGGCAAAGCCGTGCATTACTGTGCTGATAAGCGTGTTTTTATCGACGAGATAAGAAAGTGCTTGCCGTGTTTTTTTATTGGCAAAGACGGAGCGGCGCTGGTTCCAGCCGATGTACATGTAGGTCGGGACAATGTAGCTGGTGGTGGCAATATGCGGAAATGCCGCTGTGTCTATGTCGGCAAAAATCGCAGGAGGGATGTATTCGATAAAGTCTATGTACTCCATTTGCAGTTCTTTTATGGCTGTAGAGCGATCGTTGGTTACTATAAAAGAAATGCGGTCGGGATAGCTGGTTTTGTATGCGTCGTTGCCTGCATTCCAGTAGCTGGCCGAGCGCCTGAGCGTAAGGCGTTCGTTGGTGCGCCACTCTTCAAACACATACGGCCCGGTTCCAACGATGAACTCTTTTTGTCTGTTGCGCTCTGGCGTGTCGAACCACGTTGCAAAATTGTTCATCGCCTTGTTTTTGGCTGCTGTTGCAACGTCGTTAGTTTGGGCAAAGCTGTACTGGTCGGTCAGGTTCTGCGGGTCGAGCACGTGTTTGGGCAGGATTTGCAGACTACCGATGAAGTATTCAGCCAGAAAGTAGGGCTTGGCCATCGTCACAGCTATGGTGTAATCGTTGGTAGCCTCAACATTTTTTACATCGAGGAAGTAGTTGCGCATGGCGGTGGCATTGACGATGAGCGGATTCTTGACAACCTTCAGGCTGAAGATTACATCTTTCGCCGTAAGCGGCATGCCATCGCTGAACGTTACATTATGGCGGAGCTTGAAGGTGTAGGTAAGATAATCGCTGGAGAGTGTCGGCCTGCTTTCGGCGATGACCGGATAGAGTTCAGCGGTCTTGTAGTTGAGTTCCAGCATCGACTCAAAGATGAGCTTGTCAATTTTTGTGCTGGACGCATCATTTGTAATAAATGGATTTAGTCCCTCTGGATCGGAGAGCTCATGGAGAAATATCATACCCCCGCTCTCCGGTGCTGGGTCGGCTGCCAGCGCAGTGGCCGGGTAACACCCTACGGCTGTCATCAGCACCAGTGTACAGAGTGTGAGTAATTTGATGTTGACAAGCATAGGGACTGTCCTACAGGAGAGAAATACACTCGAACTACCCGAATCCGGGTTCAATTTACAAATTCCTGCGAACTGGGCATAGCTGTACATGGGAAAATGCGGGGTTGCGCTTCTGTCTTCGATTTTGCATTCAGTCGCTGCAGCGCGTTGCACGTCCGCCGCGTTGAGCTGCCTCAACCGCAGGAATTGCAGGAGGAGAGCGTTTCGGCGGGGTGTGTGCAGAGTATTTCCGGCGGCTGGCCTTCGGGGGCAACAAGCAAGCGGGTTGTGCGACCGGTGACAGCGACGCGGCGTAGGGGCGTCGCTTGAGGCGCCTCTACGCCGCCCCATCCGAAGACGCCCGTGCCACAAGCCTTGGCCGAGCAGATAATCGAAAGCCAGAGGGGGAGAAATGGCGCTGCGGGGCTCTATAACAAAAACGCCCGGTTTCCCGGGCGCCTTTTTTGCAGAATAGTTATGCTTACTGAGCATCTTTATAGCGCTGAGTCGATTGCGGCACCCACCACGTATTGCTGATGTATCCCGGGCGCACATTATAGAACTTCATATTCTGAATGCGCTTGTCGTAGGCTGTAGGATACTTCAGCACCCACAGGAACGTGTACGGCTGTTCATCACTGATAATTTGCTGGAATTCGCGGTAGTATTCCATGCGTTTTGCTTCGTCGAACTCCGTGCGAATCATCTCGATAAGCTGGTCGGCACGCGGCACATTAAACGCCGCGTAGTTGGAGCCCTTGTTGTTGATCTGCGAGGAATGCCATATTTGATACAAGTCGCTCGGTGTGGGGTCGTTCACCCAAGCTCCAATCATTGCATCAAACTTGTTCGTTTTAATATTCTCTAGAAACACCGACCATTCAATTTTCTGAACTTCGGCTTTAATGCCTGCTTTTTTGAATTCATCTACAAGCAGCAGCGCAATATTTTCGCGCATTTCATTGCCTGCATTGAGCAGGAATGTAAACGTAAAATCTGTGCGTTTGCCGCCAATGGTGCGGTCGAGAATCCCATCGCCATTGGAATCGGTCCAGCCTGCTTCGGCCAGCAGTTGTTTGGCTTTTGTCGTGTTGTACTCGTATTTATTCAGCGTAGAGTCGTACTCTGGGCGGCCAAAATAAATCGGGCTACTGGTGGGAATGGCAAAGCCGCGCATCACAGTTTTGATAAGCGTGTTTTTATCGACGAGATAGGAAAGCGCCTGCCGTGTTTTTTTGTCGCCAAAGACTGGGCGGCGTTGGTTCCACGCAATGTACATATATGTCGGTACGAGGTATTGATCTTTTCTCAGATGCGTTGTAGACATCGTATCGATATCGTCGAACATCGCGGGCGGAATATACTCTATAAAGTCGAGGTCCTGATTCTTGAGATTATTCACAGCAGTTGTGCGGTCGTTGACTGTGCGGAACACGATCTTATCTGGATAGCTGGCTTTATACGGGTCATTTCCAGCATTCCAGTAGCCATCAAAGCGTTTAATCTTTATACTCTCGCTGGTTTTCCATTCTTCGAACGTATAGGGGCCGGTTCCGATGAGGAACTCTTTTTGCCTGTTGCGCTCTGGGGTATCGAACCACTTTGCAAAATCGCTCATTGCCTTGTTCGACGGCGCTTTTTCTATGTCGTTGGCTTGAGCAAAGGTGTACTGATCGGTCAGGCTCTGCGGGTCCAGCACGTGTTTGGGCAGAATTTGCAGTGTACCAACAACATTCTCGGCAAGGAAGTAGGGCTTGGACATTGTCACTGTCACCGTGTAGTCGTCGGTAGCTACTACATCTTTTACGTCCAGAAAGTAGTTGCGCAGGGCGGCAGCATTCACGATGAGCGGGTTCTTAATGATCTTAAAGCTGAAGACCACGTCTTTCGCCGTAAGCGGTTTACCATCGCTGAACTTCACATTATTGCGGAGTTTGAATGTGTAGCTAAGGTGATCGTCGGAGATTGTCGGCCTGCTTTCAGCGATTACTGGATAGAGCTCAGCGGTTTTATAATCGATATCAATCATCGACTCGAAGATAAACTTGCCAATTTTTGAGCTGCTCGCGTCATTCGTAATCATGGGATTCAGTCCTTCTGGATCTGAAAGCTCGTGGGTAATAATCCAGTCGCCTTTTACAGGCGCACCTACATCGGCGTTGGATTCGGGGCCACCACTGCCTCCGGTACAGGAGAAAAGAGCGAGCGCGCTGCTTATACACACAGCCGACATGAGAGCCGATTTGCCAAAAAATATGTTTCTCATTTTTTGTGACACCTTTCGGGATAAGGGTTGAACATTCTATGGGTTGTCGGGATTTGCAGAGGGAGATACACGGCAGCGCAAGAGAGCCGAAGTACAGCGGCTACTCGTCGTCGTGACTGAAATACGGAAAGATGCGCTCGTCGTGCAGGAGTTCCCCTCTTGATTTCTTTTCGATTTTTGTCTGCAGTTTGTCGGAGAGCTCTTTTGCCGCATCGTATCCGTAGAGGTGCAGCAAGTAGTTCAGAGCAATGACTTCAGCTATGACGGTAATATTTTTGCCCGGAAGAATAGGTAATTTAATAAATGTTATCGTCGTATCGAGCAGGGAAATAGTCTGGCGATCCAGCCCTGTGCGAGTGTATTCGGTCTCGGGATTCCACTCTTCGAGCTCGACAACAATTTCCAGGCGTTTTTGGAAACGGATAGCGCGCACGCCAAACATCTGTCGTATATCAATAATGCCGAGCCCGCGAATTTCCATGAAATGGTGGACCATACTTGTCCCCATGCCGAGAAGAATATCTTCGCTTTTTCTTATAAGCATAACCACATCATCGGCTACTAATCTGTGGCCGCGTTCTATGAGGTCCAGCGCTACTTCGCTTTTGCCAATACCACTGCGCCCTATAAACATAATTCCCACGCCATAGACATCCATAAGCGAGCCGTGGAGCACAGCGCGAGGCGCAAATTGCAGTTCGAGGAATTCAGAAAGGTAGTGCAGCACCTTTGTTGTTTCGCAGGGTGTAGACAGAACGGCGATGTTGCTTTGTGTAGCAATATCCATCAATTCGTCGTCGAGGCGGTGGTCGTTTGCTATGATAATACAGGGTACATTGAACCGAGCGATATTGGCAAACGCCTGAATGCGCTGTTCGAGCGTAAGGCTTTTTAGATAGTATATTTCTGTATTGCCGAATATCTGCACCCGATGATAAGTGAACAGCTCTACATAGCCAGCAAGGGCGAGCTGGGGGCGATGGATATTTCTTTCTGTAATCTCGTTCTTCAGCCCTGCACCGCTGTTGAGCAGGGAAAGCGGGAAGCGAATATGAGGCGAAGAGAGCATTTCGCCTACGGTTATCTTATCGCAAATAATAGGCTGAAGATTGTCGAGAATTGGCATAGGCGATGTGTTTGAGGATGGACAATGCAGAGGTACGAACCGATGCATCAGGCCGCCGCACTACGCGGCGGCCTGATGCCGGATATTACATCAGATCGAGATCGCTTTCGGGGCTTATTTCGACTGATTGATGGAGGTCTTTTGTCGCCCGTGTTTTCAGCTTACGCAACTGGCGCACCACTTTTTCAGCCGCTGCGTTGATGCTCTTATAATAATCCTCGGTAGCTTCCTTTGCCACGATGGTATGATCTTGCACATACACGATATATTCTGCTGATTTCAGGTTCTCGCGGGAAGATTCTTCGACAAGAATAATTTCAACGCTGATAATGCCTTCAAAGAATTTTTCGAAGTTATGAGCGCTGTCTATTGCTTCCTGTTGTAATTCCGGTGCCGCCTTAAAATGGCGTGCTGTGAATTTGATCTCCATAACACATCCTGTACGAAAATGAGTAAAACGAAAGTGCGCTGCGCCTAATCCTGATTTCACGCAACACCCTATACCTCTTCCTGCACCCTGGGCCAGAGCAGAGCACGCAGGTGTATCTGTTTATTATCGGCAGATACAGTAGATGCAGTACTTCTCTGTTGTGCTTCTCGCACTCCGACAAATATACTCAATGTCGGGAAAAAAAGTGCCCTGAACAACTGTGGGTATAGTACGGCGGCTGTAGGCTGTAGTTGCGAAGAAACTACCGACTGAACTGAAGCGCAATACCTGCGGCTATGGCGAAGCCACCTGTCCGCACTGAAAAGCTCTCTTTCCAGGCTGCCGGAGCACGATCCACTTGTGGAAACACCCGTTCCAGAAGGGGAAGCGAAGTAGAGATGAACGAATAGCGGACTTCTATAAATAGACTGTGCAATGGCGAATTGCCTTCACTCCTGTCGAAGCCGAGTTCCATACCTGTGTACAGGCGGAAAGCCGGTATAAAGCGCGTTTCGTCGATGTGCACGCCGCCAGTGCGTATGTCGAGTGGGTCGGTGCTGTTTATTGTCTCGCTCCAGAAAATCTCGGTATAGGCTATTCCTATTCCGGCTCCGGCATACGTTCGGAACTGAGCAGCTACGGGCACAACTTCGATAGTGGCGAATACCGGGAGCACCTTGATATTAAAATCTTGGTATATGCCTCTGAACCCGCGCACGGTATCGCCGAAGGAGTCTAATTTGATAAAATTCTGCCGGTAATTATCCTGAAATCGCGCTCGATAGGCTTCTACGGAGGCTCCTACACGAAATTGCCCGATAGTGGTCTTAGTGGTTGCGCCTATGGCCAGCGGGCTGTCGAATGCAAACAGAGTATTGCTGATCTGCCTGTATTCATTCGCAAATTCCGGAGCAGTAATCCCAAAAACAGGCGACACAAACACTCCGAGCAGAATCGGTGTACGCTTGGCTGATGTGCTTGCGCTGTCGGATGCCGGGCGTGCAAAAGCAGAGTACACATTGATTCCCGCGCCGAAAAAAAATAATAATAGGGGGTAAAAGAAAGTAAAAATGAGTTTTATCATAACGCTTCCAATATATTTCTTCTGTAGACATTGTTGAGATATAATGCGTTACATCCGGGGCTGTTTTGTGTGGCATAACGCCCGTAACTATTGTATTCCCGTCGAATTTCTGTAGTTTTTCGTGTTCTGATAGCTCGGATGGCCAGTGGGTACAGCAGCTCCGAGTACCACTAAAATAGCGGAGTGCCTGATCCGTGTTTACACAATGCAAAAATATTTTCTTTGATAATTGTAACGGTTTGCCAAATTTTGAAAGTTCTGTGCAACCCGATGCAATTGTGAACAGTTGTATGTAAGATGGTATCAAGAAGGTATTATCCTGACAGTATGTGTAGTTTCACTATTGGAAAAACGCGAATGAGCCTATGGATACAAAGCATGATGAGTAATGTCGCTATTGTATTCATTTAGGGAAGCGTTTGTATTATGGCACACACAACACAGGCAAAAGGCAATATCCTTTGGGTGGACGACGAAATCGAACTCCTTCGTCCGCATATTATTCTTCTTGAGCACCGTGGTTATGAAGTTGCAACTGCTACCAACGGCGAAGATGCGCTTGAGCTATTTCGCGAAGCAAAGCCCGATCTCGTTTTCCTCGACGAATCGATGGTGGGTATGAGCGGCTTGGAAGCTCTTTCGGCTTTCAAGGATGTAGATGCTTCTATTCCCGTGGTGATGGTAACAAAGAACGAGGCAGAGACAGTAATGGACGAAGCGATTGGGCGAAAGATTGACGACTATCTTACAAAGCCTGTCAATCCCGCCCAGATACTCGCCGCCTGTAAAAAATTCCTCGAATCCCGCAAAATTACCAGCGAAAAATTTACGCAGGAATACTTGCAGGGGTTCAACGAGCTCACAATGCGGATGCAGGATCGCTTACCCTGGTCGGAATGGGTGGATATCTACACGAAGCTCGTATCCTGGAGCATGGAGCTGGACAAGTACCCGGATTTGGGGCTTGGCGAAACACTGAACAACCAGTGGCGCGAGGCTAATGCTGAGTTCTCTAAGTTTGTAGAGCGCGACTACAAGAGCTGGTTGGATAGAGACCGGAATCGCAACGAGGACATGCCTCTGTTGTCGCCGAATATTGTTGAGAAATATGTCGTGCCGCATTTGCGGACAGACAAGCCGACGTTCTTTTTTGTAGTGGACTGTATGCGCCTGGATCAGTGGCTTCTGATGGAAGAACTACTGCGCCCATATTTCTCGATTGAGCGCGATTATTACAGCTCCATACTGCCTACAGCTACGCCGTATGCACGCAATTCTATTTTCGCAGGGCTTTTCCCTTCGGAGATACAGCAGCACTATCCGGAGTACTGGATAGACGGTAGTGGCGACGACCACAGCCAGAACAAACACGAGAAGGAGCTTCTCGGCAAGCTTCTTGAGCGTCGCCGTGTGCGGCTGCGGAGTGATATCAAGTACGTGAAGATTCTCGACACGGACTTTGGTAAAAGAATTGAAAATGAGATTGTATCGTATGCGCAGAACCATCTTAGCGTGATCGTGGTGAATGTTGTGGATATGATCGCCCATTCGCGTTCGGACTATCCTATTCTGAAAGAGATAGCGCCAAACGAGTCGGCGTATCGTTCGCTTACAAAGTCGTGGTTCCAGCACTCAAGCCTTTTTGGTATGCTCAAATTGCTGGCGGGCGTGCCGGGAGCGCGGATTGTGCTGACTACCGACCACGGTTCGGTACGGTGTATGCGTGGAGCTAAAGCACTGGGGGACAGGGATACATCCACCTGCCTGCGGTTTAAATTTGGACGGAATGTGAAGGCCGATGAACGCAATTCGATGTTCATACGCAATCCCGAAGAGTATAAATTGCCGAAGCATGGTGTGGCTACGAACTACATTATAGCAAAAGAGGATTACTATTTCGTGTATCCGACCGATTATAATTACTATCTCAGCCATTACCGCGATAGTTTCCAGCATGGAGGTATCTCCCTGGAGGAAATGATTCTGCCGGTAATTACTCTTCAATCCAAATAAAGTATGTGTAATCACTATGGTGATTGATATTGCTATGGAGACCGAACTACATAAAACGTACAGCGAGGAAGAAACCGTAGAACTCGGTAGACGTTTTGCGCACAATCTTGAAAAAGGCGATGTCGTAGCTCTTTACGGGGAGCTGGGAGCAGGCAAGACAGAGTTTGTCAAAGGGATATGCGAGTATTTTCATGTCGATGACATCGTCTCAAGCCCGACGTTTACGATTATGAACCAATATTCCGGTTCTACACGCGACCACGAAGAAATCGCGCTGTACCATGTCGATCTCTACAGGATCGAATCGGGAAAAGAACTGGAAGAAATAGGGTTCAACGAGTGCACAAAATCTCGCCGGGCAATTAAGCTGATTGAGTGGGCCGAAAAAGCCAACGGCAGCCTTCCCCGCGAGCGGTATTCCGTTATCTTTCGATTTAATGAGGAAGATGATGATATGCGCCTGATAGAAATTCGCCACAGCGAAGAAAACGATCCCGAGGAAGATATGGCGGTAGTATTGCACTCTCCGGAGCGCTACTGACGCTTGTTTCTCCGATAGCATACATATTTCGATGTAATGAAGCCGACACTTGCGTGTCGGCTTTTTTAATTTCTCCGGCGGGATTTGTATGCTTTGGCCGATTTCAGTCGCTGCCGTGCTTCGGGTTCACAAGGGTATCCAGCATTGGTATCGCTTGGAAAACCGGCCTTGTGGCGTAGTGTCGCATTGGCTTTTTTTTGTTATATTCGTGCCTTCATCGAATCCTGGTTTCATCTTTATAAGGAAAGAATATGCAG
The DNA here is from genome assembly GCA_002483085.1 of Ignavibacteria bacterium UBA7675. Taxonomy (GTDB): domain Bacteria; phylum Bacteroidota; class Ignavibacteria; order Kapaibacteriales; family UB7675; genus UBA7675. The sequence continues at coordinate 110,896 of DLHF01000062.1, read as the reverse complement.
CTTGCCGCACGAATGCAGCGTCTCGGCACAGAAACCGCTTTTGAGGTGCTTGTAAGAGCCCGTGCTCTCGAAGCTCAGGGAAAAAATATCGTGCACCTGGAAATCGGTGAGCCCGATTTCGACACTCCCGCCAATATTATTGAAGCAGCTCAGACTGCTCTTTCAAATGGCTTTACGCATTATGGTCCGTCGGCGGGTATGCCCGAAGCTCGCGAGGCAGTAGCGCAATATTTCAACAAAACACGCGGCAGGGAAACCTATAGTGCCGGTGAAGTAGTAATTACCCCGGGTGCAAAACCTATCATCTTTTATGGTTTGATGGCCGTAATCAATGAGGGCGACGAGGTGATCTACCCCAATCCCGGTTTCCCGATTTACGAGTCGGTAATCCGTTTTCTCAATGCCGTTCCCGTCCCGCTGCCGCTGCGCGAGGACAAGGAATTTCGGTTTGATATCGCCGATCTTGAAGCGCGCATATCGCCGAAGACAAAGATGATTATTATCAATACGCCGCAGAATCCAACAGGCGGTATTCTGACCCACGACGACCTGAAAGCGATTGCTGATCTGGCGATTAAGCACGATCTGATCGTTTTCTCTGATGAAATCTATTCTCAGATTGTCTATGATGATTTTCGCCACGAAAGCATCACGCAGTTCGAAGGCATGAAAGAGCGCACGATGGTGCTCGATGGCTTCTCCAAAACATTTGCTATGACCGGCTGGCGCATGGGCTATGGCCTCATGCCCGAGCATATCGCTAAACAGGTGGCTAAGCTGCAAACCAACTGCACGAGCTGTACGTCGTCGTTCAGCCAGGTAGCAGGTATCGAAGCTCTGAGCGATAGAACGCTGGGAGATGTAGATCGATTTGTCGCTGAATTCAAACGCCGCCGCGATGTGATTGTAGACGGACTGAATTCTATTCCCGGGTTCCGCTGCCACTCGCCCAAAGGTGCGTTCTATGTATTCCCGAACATCGAAGAGACAGGAATGGGTGCACAAGCCTGTGCAGACTACTTGCTCAACGACGCCGGTGTAGCATGCCTCAGCGGAACAGCCTTTGGCTCCTTTGGCGAGGGCTTTATCCGTTTCTCCTATGCTACTTCTGTAGAAAATATCCGCGAAGCACTCGATAGAATCGACCGCGCAATCCGCGCCCGTATGTAAGCCGTGTGAATACGGCTGCACGACTTTTTTATTCAATTACCATAGAACTATGGCAAAGCAACAATACCGCGTAACGCGTGTGGCAAAAAAGGGAGGCTCCGAAGGGGTCGATACTCCCTGGCCGTGGATACTGCTGGCGCTCAACCCGCTGTTCATTGTCAACGGCGTTCACACCATCGACTTTTATATCAAGGCTATCTGGATATCTGCTGTTCTGGTAGGTACGTTCTGGTTTACCGGCAGGAAAGTTCGCGAACGCGAACCGCTGTCCTTTAATGTCATGGAGCTCATGTGGCTCGGCTATATGATATGGGGTGTGCTGTCGCTTCTGTGGGTGCAAAGCCCCGTGCTTACCTTTGAGCGGCTTGTCTACCTCGGCTATCCAATGGGTGCCTATGTTGTGGGTAAACAGACGTATTTCTGGCGTTCATCAAAGTTTTGGGATGTTTTTGCAGGCGTAGCGCTGCTGGTCGGGCTTATTGGTGCCTGTATGTGGTGGTTCGCCGGGACGCCATTTTTTGGCTTCGACTGGATTATGTCCGCCGGACGCCCATCGTCTACACTGTCCTACCGCGCTTATGCCGGTACCTACATGGTGACAGCTCTGCCATTCCTGCTGTGGTACATGTTTTCACGCCATATCCGGTCGGCAGAACACTTTGCGTTCGTCGCAGCCTCCTTTTCCATGACCTTGTTGTTCCTTGTGTACACCCGTGCTCGTTCGGGCTGGATGGGCTTTGTTGCGTGTATTCTTGTGATGGCTGCTATGACAGTGATCTACCAAATCCGCAAGCAGCATGGCGAGGAGAAAGCTCGCAGGTTTGAAAAGCTCTTCTACGGCGGTTTGCTCGGCGTTGTCGTGCTGTTTGGTTTGGGCATTAGCCTGGTAATTATGGAAAAGAGCATGGTCGGTGTATCGACTGTTATGCTCGCCATTGTTGTGGGTGTTGTTTTCTTGGCTTCCATCGGTGTTCTTGTTGGCGCCGCGATACTCGGATTTAAAGACATTCGCTACAAACCCATTCTGCTGGTCATTGCCGCTATTACCATAGGGCTATCGACTCTTAGCTCAAACGATTATCTTCTTCAGGCTGATACAAACCCGCAGACACTCTATAGGACAGGAAAAGAAGACCTTGGTAGTGCTATTACTACGATGATAAAGACACTGCGTACTGGTAGCAGCGACCGCGTGGCATTTTGGCAAATATCGCGGAAAATGCTGTTTGAAAAATCAGTTCGCGGTAAGTACGAAGGTCCGGGCGGAATGCCTCACTGGGTGCTGGGTGTGGGGCAGAACCAGTGGCCTATCTGGGTGCCGCTGTACTCTGATATTCTGCACAGCTTGGGAGCCGAAGTACACAACGACTGGATACAGGCTTTTGTGGAAGGAGGGCCTGTTGGGTTTTTCTTCTGGATTGGCTTTACTCTCTCGCTGATTTACTATGCTTGGCGTGCTCGAGATAAAGATATTATGATTGCTGTGATGGGGTGTATTTTTGCGTGGATATTTTCTACGCAAACCGACTTCCTTACCGCGCGGATTTACGGTGCTCTTTGGATAGGCGGTATAGCTGCCATTCTCTGGGGTGAGAATAAAATGCAGCCTGTATTTACACTGCACAGCTTGCGTCCTGTTCCCGCTATGCGTATTGCCGCTGGCGTGTTCTTCCTGTGGCTGGGAGCTGCCTATGCTATTACTATGTGGGCCGACCGCCAGATATATGTAGCACTCGTCTATCGCACAATACCCGTCGATAAACTAGTAGCTACAATTTTCCCGTTAGACAACACGCAGGAAGACGAAGACCTCCGCCAGAGTGTAGGTGACGGTCCCGCTTATGATTATTCCTGGGGTGTTGGCAAATACCTGATCTTTAGTCCGATCAACGACCTGTCGCGTGCAATCTCGACATCGGTGCAGAGAGGGGATATGAAGAACCAGATGGAAGTTGTGAATAAAGTGCAGAAAAAGATATCTCGGGAAGTGCTGAAGTACCATCCCTATCAGTTCAGCGCATTGCAAATGCTGGCCGATATCAATTTCCGGCAGAATAACTATGAAGAATCGGTAAAATACAACCAGCAGTTTCTGGAATTGCGTCCGAACGACTACAATATGTGGTTGTTCCTGAGCCAAACACAGTTGGCAATGGGCGACAGCCTGAATGCAGCAAAGGCTGCCTACAGAGCAACAGAGCTCCGGCCCGACGTGCTCATGGTACAGCAGTTCTGGCAAACGCGCTTCAAACCAGAATACCGCGATGCAGTCCTCAAACAGCGGTCGGCGAAGTAATCACAGTGCATAGATGAGAAGAATCGGGCGGCATTGTCCGCCCGTTTTTGTACATTCGACGACATGTTATGTGGAATATATCCAATTTTCTGAGCCTTGCAAGGTTGCTGCTTGCCGTACCCATGGGCTTTGTGTTGTGGTACGATGACAAGGCGCTTACGCTTCTCGTTTTTGCCATAGCAATTGCAACTGATCTGCTCGATGGTTACTTGGCGCGACGCCTGAACCAGATAAGCGACTTCGGAAAAATTATTGATCCCCTCGCCGATAAGGTGTTCGTGTCTGTCGTCGCTGTGCTGCTGGCTTTACAAGAACGGATTCCGCTCTGGTTTTTGCTGGCTATTGTGGCACGTGATGCGATCATCCTCGCTGGCGGAGTGTATGCCCAGAAAAAAACGGGCATTGTTCTGCCGTCGAATTATGTGGGGAAATTTGCTGTGATTGCTATGTGCCTTGCCGGAACGCTCGGCTTTATTGGCGAAATGGTGTGGCGCAATTATGCCATCGCCTTGGCCATTGCGTTGATGACTGCTTCCTTGGTGATATACGGTAAACGCTGGATCAATGTAGTATCGGGAACGCCGGAACCTCCCAAAACAGTTTCGTAGCTTTTTCGTTAATGAACACAATTATTTTCTTGTTCTATTTCCGGATGCAGTACAATGGGCATTTTTGATAAAATCAGGAAAAAAGTCACCGAGACTGTCGACAGCGCCAGCAAAGCGGTTTCATCTATCGCCGAAGTCGCAAATGAAAAGCTGAATGCAGCAGGGGAAAAGATATCGGCTATGACCGAGCAGGCAAAGCAGGCGCTTGGGCTCGACCGCCTGAAAGAAGGCCTGGCTAAAACGCGCGAGTCGTTTGTCAATCAGTTATCGAGGGTGCTTGGAGCTGACCGCAAAATTGACAACGCGCTGCTTGAAGAAGTCGAGGAAATCCTGATTACAGCCGATATTGGTGTAAAAACATCTACTACCATTATCGACAATGTGCGCGCACGGGTTCGCAAAGAAGGCTATGAGACAGCCGATAAATTGTATGGCCTGATCAAAGAAGAAATTTTGCGTATTCTCGGCGAATCGCCGTCGGCAGAAACAGATCGCACCTATAGTGTGCAGGAAAGCCAGACTCCGTATGTACTTATGGTGGTAGGAGTAAACGGAGTAGGGAAAACTACCAGCATCGGCAAGCTGGCCTACAACTATCGCGAAGCTGGTAAGCAGGTGCTGATCGGTGCCGCCGATACATTCCGCGCTGCCGCTAATGAACAACTCGACATTTGGGCGCAACGCGCCGAAGTGGATATTATTAAGCAGCACCAGGGAGCCGACCCCGCAGCCGTTGCGTTCGATACGCTCAAGGCTGCCCAGTCGCGCAATGCCGATATTGTGATTATCGACACGGCTGGACGCCTTCACAACAAGACGGGCCTGATGGCAGAACTCGAAAAGATGGGGCGTGTGATGAAGAAGCTCAAGCCCACTGCCCCGGATGAAGTGTTTCTCGTGCTGGATGCTACAACAGGACAAAACGCAATCCAGCAAGCAAAAGAATTTATGAAGGTTGTGCCTGTAACAGGTCTCATCCTTACAAAACTCGACGGTACGGCAAAGGGCGGAGTGGTGATTGCCATTGCCAGTGAGTTTAAGATTCCCGTGCGCTATATCGGCGTTGGTGAGAAAATTCACGATCTCCAAGCATTCGATCCTATGGCCTTTGTAGAAGCGCTATTTGCTACCCGCACTGAAACCGCCGAGATAGAGGCAGAACCGCCGGTCGGGGCAGCATAATCTGCAGGAGTTCCTTTTTACTATGAGTTCAACAGAAGCTCATATACAGTCTTTTGCTGGGGGCAGTGAACCTGTGCCGCCTTTACGCAACGATATCGACATCGTGCCTTTTACCGAGCACGGCGAAGAACTCGTGGTGCTGTACGACCGCCGTGGTTATGCCGCTGAACCGATGATGCTCTATGCCTCGGTGTGGCCTATTGCAGAGCTCGCCGATGGCGAAAAAACAGCGCAAGATATTGCCGGGGTTGTAGCTGCCAGCAGTGGCGAAGTAGTAACGGCTGCACAAATTGCAGAGTTTTTTGCTTCTATTGATCGTGCGGGCTACCTCGAAAGCGATACATATCGCATCGCACGTGCACACCGCGACAACGAATTTCTGAATAGTACTGTACGGGAAGCCGCCTGCGCTGGTACATCCTATGCCGAAGATGCCGAAGAGTTGCAGCGCTTTCTGGACGGGATTATGCAGTCGGCAGCACCCCACGAAGTAGAAGGCAATGCTGTTGCTGTGGTTGTACCGCATATTGATTTGCGTGTGGGGGCGGAGTGTTATGCGCCTGCCTACCGCGCATTGCAGAATACCGATGCCGATCTCTTTGTCGTGATTGGAACGTCGCATTACGGATGGCAGGACTTGTTTATTCTCACGGAAAAGGACTTTCGCACACCGCTTGGGCTTGTAAAGACTGACACTGATCTGGTGCGCGCACTCCGTGCTGCTCTTCCTTTTGAGCTACAGCCAGACGAATTAGCACACCGGGACGAGCATTCTATCGAATTTCAACTTTTGTTCCTTCAGCATCTTTTGGCAGACCGTCCGTTTACTGTGCTGCCGGTACTTGTCACCTCTTTTCAGCCATTTATTGACCATGATATCCTGCCTGCTGAAGCCGACCGCTTCCGGGAGTTTATTGCTGCGTTGCGCTCGATTGTAGAGGCTTCTGGCCGTAAGGCTGTGTTTATTGCAAGTGCCGACATGGCGCATGTAGGGCGGAAGTTTGGTGATGATTTCCCAGCCGAGGCAATACTGCCTGCACTTGCAGCGGAGGATGCCGATATTCTCCGTCATATGGCTTCTGTGGACACCGCAGGCTTTTTCAATGGAATTGCTGCGGTGAGCGACCATAGACGTATCTGCGGCCTGCCCCCTGTCTACAGCATGCTCGAAGCTGTAAAGCCGTTGCGGGGCTCTGTGCTGGACTACCGCCAGTGGAGCGAACGCGAAACAGAATCGGCGGTGACATTCGCTAGCTTGGCGTTCTATCGGTAGCTATCTCTGCTGTTGTGTGCCATAAGCTCCTACGTAAACCCGCCAGATACTTCTTCAAACCCGCCAGATATCATTCAAACCCTTCAGACATCTTTTTCCCTTGAAATTTCCTGATAGATACCACATTTTGTCGCCCCGGAGGTGGTGGGTCTTTGCAGTCGGAATCAAAGGCAAATGCCAGTCACCATAGAAACAGGGAGGATTTATGGATGCTATCGAGTCGGCGGTGCCCCATTCTGCACCCGTAATTAGTGCCGTTATCGTGGATGATGAAGACTTGGGACGTTATATCCTACAGGATTTGATTGACGAATACTGTCCGCATATCCGCGTAGTTGGTGTAGCTGAATCCGCAGCAAAAGCCCGCATCGTCATTGAACAAGTTAAGCCCGATGTTGTCTTTCTGGATATTCGCATGCCGGGTGAAGACGGTTTCCAGCTATTAGAGTCGCTCATCACCCACAATATGCTCGTCGTATTTGTCACTGCTTACAACCAATACGCTCTGCGTGCTATCAAAGCCAGTGCCGTTGATTATCTACTCAAGCCGGTGAAAATTACAGAACTGCGCGAAACAGAGAAGCGCCTGCTCAAACACGCTGCGATGCACAAAGCCGACCGAAAAAAACAAGAAGTCTATCAGCAGCTTGTACAATCGCTGGTAGAAGGCATGCAGGTGCATAACGACATAGGCCGGAAGATTTCGCTGAAGCATGCAAAGGGGTTCGATTTTGTGGCGATGAGGGATATTGTACGCCTTGAAGCCGACAGAAACTACACGATTGTCTACCTGAACTCCCAGAAGAAAATTGTTGTCTCCCGTTCACTGAGCGACTTCGAATCGCTGCTGAATATGGATGTTTTCGTCCGCGTTCACAAATCCCATATTATCAATCTCGCCTACATGACCGGGTATGTTTGTGAGGATGCCGGGTACGCTGTGCTGCACGATGCTGTAAGGATTGAAATCTCCCGGCGGCGGTTGCATGCCTTTTTTGAGAAGGTCAATAAATTTGTCTATCAGGCAGAGTGAGGCTGCTTCTGTGTTCGTCCTTTCGGCGGCTACCGGTCGGGCAAAGGCCCCACTGGATATGCGACCGGTGACAGCGACCAAGCGTGCGCCGCAGAGACGCCCGTGCCACAAATTTCCCCATGAAGAGAGCGACTACAGATATTTTCCTGCTGCGGAGCACAACACAGTGGGAGATGTTCTACCAAGCTGTTATATTGACTGAACTTGTACAATGCGCGTGGACAGAGCCGGCCACAGAGCACGCACAGGCACCAGATAGATACACATCATGAGAGCGTATTATATTGAGCACAGGTACTATGAAGATTGTACTGTTTGTTCTTTTCTGTGGGTGTCTTTTTGTCCACCCACAGTATTTGTCGTACAGCCAACGCATTCCCTTCGACAACTACACACTTGAGAACGGCCTTGCCCATTCCAACGTGCTCCGTCTTTTTCAGGACTCCCAAGGATACTTATGGCTTGGCACGCAATACGGCCTTAGCCGGTTCGACGGCGAGAGCTTTATCAACTACACAGCGTCTGAAGGCTTAGCTAGCAATACGGTAATGTCGATGAACGACTTGCCAGATAGCTCGTTGTTAGTGAGCAGTTACCAAGGAGGGATGAGTATTTTGCGGCGGGGGGAAATATCTCCCTACAAGATGGAGAATACTATTCCCGGCAAAATTCTCTACACATCGGTGGACAAGCGTGGTCGTATCTGGATCATTACGAAGGGAGGGGTAAAGGGAGGCTCGTGGGAAAGCGGCTATGTAGACAGCAGCCGATACCATTCTTTTCCGCTATACCAATACCTCGGTGAAAAAGCGCCATTTGAAGTGTACCGAATCTTGCCTCTTGCCGATTCGTCGGTTGTGATGGCTACCGAGCGCGGTGCATTTATCGTATCGAGTACGGGCAAAATTGCATCTGCGGGTGTAGGTCTTACCATGCCGTTGTACGTTGTTGTACAGGATCGCAGTGGAGCACTGTGGTTCAGCGGTAACGGTCGGTTATACAAGCTGAGCAAGAGTACAGAGGAACCTGAAGTAATTTCAATAGCACACAGCGATATTATCAATGTGTTGCTAGCTGCCCGCGACGGCAGTATCTGGTGCTACACACGTGAGCACGGCTTGTTTTGTCTGAAAGAAAATACACTTACTAATTACACTTTGGCTTTTTCTCTGAACAACACCATTGTCAACGAGCTTTTGGAGGACAGGGAAGGCAGCTTGTGGATAGGAAGCTACAACCACGGTGTGTATCGCGTAGGCGATTTCCGAATGAGAAATTATACAGTAGAAGCCGGGCTTGTAAGCAACTACGTCAGCGCCGTCACAGAAGACGAAACCGGTAGGATATGGGTAGGCTGTATGGGTGGGATTGGCATCATAGAACAGGGCGAGTCATTCCGGGCATTGCCATCGCAGTGGCTGCACAGCGACGATATCATCAATGCATTATTAGTAGTCAATGGCGAATGCTGGGCTACTTCTCCGTACAGAATGGTAGGTATTACAGCCGAGGGCAAATCCAGGAAATTGCGCTCTGTGGGTAGTGTAAGTTTGTGCCGGACGCCAACCGATGTTTATGTGGGAACGTATCGGGGATATTTCTCCACACAGCCAGTCTGGAAACCAATGGCCGAGCAGCCTTCCTTGATGGATCTGCGTATAAATTCTATGCTATACGACAGTGCTGCGCTCTGGCTTGCCACTGATGTTGGTGTGTATTGTCGCCGGGGAAGCACTTTGTATCACCACAGCGCCGTGGATGGCTTTAGCGCAAAAGAAGCGAATGCCTTATGCCGGGATAGCAGCGGTACGATATGGTGTGCTACCGATAATGGGGTGTATGCTTACAATGGCTCATGGCGTGCCTTTACCGTAGCCGATGGCATGAGCCACAATAGATGCTCTTCTGTTTTGTGCGACCGCTCTGGTACGGTGTGGATCGGGACTCTGCGCGGAGTAAACAGATTCGATGGTAAAAAATTTACGTGGTATAATGCTCACAAAGGGCTTGCAGGCGATGAGGTCAATACGCTTTTTCTCGATAGCAAAGACCACTTGTGGATTGGGACGGTGAATGGACTTACCCAATTCGACATAGGTAGAAATTACAAACCCATACCCCAGCCACCAGTGTATATCACCGATGTAAAAGTCAATGATAAGTCGGCAGCATTGCAGGTAGCTCCGGTGTTGGAGGCGTATGAAAACACGCTGTACTTCCAGTTTCGAGCCATCCAGCTCGGCAATTACCGTGATGTACTGTACCGCTATAAGCTAGCTGGCAGCAATGATACCTGGGCGACAACAAAAGAGACCGCTGTGCGCTATTCATCTCTTCCGCCGGGCAACTACACATTTATTGTTCAAGCTGCACTATCGCAAGACGCATGGCCCAAGGCACAGTCCGCTCGATACACATTTACTGTCAATATTCCGTACTGGCAGACATGGTGGTTTATCAGCAGTTGTTGTGTGGCTCTTGCTCTGTTGGTTGTTGCCGCTGTTCGTATAAGAGAGCACTGGTTTAAGCGGCGGCAGGCCGAGAAGCTCTCGGTATATTCGCGAATGCTCAATCTGCGCCAGCAAGCGCTTACCGCTCTTGTCAATCCTCATTTTGTCTTCAATGCCCTCAATTCTATTCAGTTTTTTATTAATCGTTCCAACAAAGAGCTCGCCAACGAATACCTTGCCAATTTTGCCGACCTTATTCGCAGGACAATGGAGGACTCCCAAAGTGTTGTTGTACCGCTGCGCGATGAGCTGTCGCGGTTAGAACTGTATTTGGAGCTGGAAGCTCTGCGGTTTTCCAACAGATTTCGCTATGCTGTGTATGTCGACCCCGATTTGGATATCGAAGAGACTTTGATCCCAGTGATGCTCATACAACCCTACGTAGAGAATTCGATATGGCATGGAATTATGCCCAAGGATGGCAGAGGCGAAGTACGGGTTGTTATTCGTAAGGTACATGATTCGCGGCTGAATATCGTTGTGGAAGACGATGGCGTGGGCATCGAGGCCGGAAGAAAAAAGAAGCACAACCCCCAGCACCATATATCGCGCGGCATGAATATTATGCAAGAGCGTTTAGAGCTTATTAGTAAAATGGCCAACGAATCAATTGTGATTTCCGTGCGCGAGCTAACCGACGCAGATGGAGAGCCTTGCGGAACTCGTGTAGAACTGGAATTGCCACTCGGATTAGAGCACATTGCCACAGGACCATCGGTATTGGAGTAGCCGTTCGATCACTCGCATCTACCGCCTGATCACTCATCTCTACCGCAGGGGAAACCGCATGTGTTTCCCATTGCCGGAAGTTGTATCATGTTTGTGCGGCTCAGCTATTTCCTTTGCAGATAAAGAATAAAGTGTATCAAAAAAGTGTTGCAAAGTCCAGCGTCGTTATCGCCCATTACATACGGCATTACCGGCTCCGCAGTTTGTAACTGGTATTTTATGTGATAATGATGTGTATGGACCCCAGGCCGCTTTCTACTGCACGAATAGGAGGCGGCCTTTTTTATACCCTCCCCTACAAATGCGCGACGGCTCGCACCAGTAGCATACGGGCCGTCTACTGTTCTACACTGGCACCACCTTGCTCCACCACGAATAGATATGTTGTCCCGCTTGTAAATCCAGCAGAAATATAGAAAAAAGCAATTTTGCAAAAGATTCTACGAGAGTATCTACTCGCGAGCACTCTGCTCTGGCGCATAGCGGTACTGTGTTCTTTTCGTTTTTATTGCTGTGGCACGGGCTTCTTTGCGGCGCCCGCCTGGTCGCTGTCACCGGTCGCACACCCGGTCGGTGGTTGGCCAGAAGTCTGCCGCCAGAAGTCTGCCGCCGGAAGGATGCCAACGCAATAATGGGCATGAATCTGCGGTTGGTTCTTATAGACTGCGAGCGGGAAGTTATCATAAGAACGAAGCGCTATGTGATGAGAGGACAACACCGGAGCGAAGACCGAAACGCAATACCCCAGCACACCACACACGCTGTTTTGCATTGGTGAGCAAGCGCAGCCGCACTTCTCTACCATCGAAACTCTGGCCGTTGAATCACTGTAGTCTACCGCAAGGTAGGCGTTGCATACCATAGGAAAAGCACCCGGTGACTTTTGTCCATAGCAATAGTATCATGGCTCTGCACCAATTTCATTATTCTCTAAACCGAAAGGTGAACCATGAACTTTTCACGAATCTCTACAGCCTGCGGACACAGCGCAGGGAAAATTCTCTCCGCAGCAGCACTGCTGCTCGCTCTTGGCACTTCAGTAGAAACATTGGCGCAACTTCAAGCACCTGTTCAGGTCGGCCCGGGTGTTCCTCCGAACACGATACCAATTGGCACCATGCCAATTGCGCCTACACTTGGTGTTTCCTACACCGACCCGATTCTTCCACAGTTGTGGCTTTGGAATACTGCTGCTCCTACTATGCCCACGATTCGCCTACAGAACGCTTCAGCTCTTCCCTCGACACCGCCGGGCGGCTCGTTGTGGGGGCTTGCACGGCCAAGCGATAAACTGAGTTCGCTTGCCTGCAATAGTGGTACGGATCCTGATGTTGTTTTCAAAGCCGACGGCGATACCAAGGACCTGATCATAACCAATCTCGGTACACGAAGCGGCGGAATCCGTTTTGCTACCACCGTAGCGCCTACAGGCCCCAGCCCCAAATATACCGAGAAGGAACGCCTCTCAATTATGAACAATGGCAATGTGACGATTACCCCTGACGCCGGAGGTAAACTCCTTGTCAATGGCAAGATCCACCTGACAGGTTCGCTCATGCCCAATGGCAGTTCGGGATTAGCAGGACAGGTGCTGACATCGCAAGGAACAGGATCGGCACCGACATGGACAACTGTGGCCAGCAGCACGCCTGCTACAGACGTGGCATGGCTGATCGACGGCAACAACAACACAGACGGAACGAACTTTCTGGGGACAACTGTTGGGCAGCCGCTGATCATGAAGACCGACAACACTGAGCGCATGAGAGTCACAAAAGACGGCTGGGTAGGAATTGGTACCAACGATCCAGCTCGTCCTTTTGAAGTAAAAGGTGGCGGACAAGTAATCGGGCAATTTACCAGCGAAGTACGTACAACACTTGATATTCTCAGCACAGCGAACAACGGTGCGGGCAACAACGAAGGAAATGCACAGATTCGCTTTATCAACGAATATGCAGGCGGCACTGAAAACGCCGTATTGCACGGTAGTTGGATGGCCGGTATGGATGCCGAAGACGCGTATAAATTCAAGATCGCTCCAATAAACGACAGCCGGTGGCTAGGTGCTTCTACATTTGTCATTCAGCCAAACGGCAGAGTAGGTATTGGAACAAACACACCCGATTGCCAGCTTCATGTGCGGAGCGACTATCCTGTTATTACCGGACTGTTCTCCGGAGCGAGTCATACACTGCTAGACATACACAGCGAAGGTACCACACCAGCCACAGGCAACGCAATTCTGCGCCTGTACAACAAACCAGTAGGCGCCGGGACATCCAACGGAAACTGGATGGTAGGTATGGATGCGGAAGACGAATACAAATTCAAGATCGCTCCATTAGAAGGAGCCACATGGGGCAGTGCATCTACATTTGTTGTGAAGCCGGATGGGAAAATTGGTGTAGGTACGAATGACCCGAAGGACAATCTCCATGTGTGGGGGACAATGCGCATAGGTGAAAAAGGTGTTGTTGGCTTGCACAACGACTACAAGCTGGCGGTTGATGGAAAAGCCGTCGCAAAGGAATTTGTCGTGCTCGAAGTGGGAGACTGGGCGGATTTTGTTTTTGATGAATCGTATCAACTTATGGAACTCGAAGAGGTCGCTAAGTCAATCGAAGTCAACAAACATTTACCGGGAATACCTTCGGCTGTAGAAGTAAAGCAGAACGGGATGAATGTAGCAGAAATACAAGTAAAGCTTTTGCAGAAGATCGAAGAGCTGACTCTCTATGTGATCGAGCAACAGAAACAAATCAAAGCCTTGGAAGCGAAACTCAAATAAGTAGCTGGAATTTGCAGCGGTCGGGGTGTTGTATCCGGGATTTTTCTTCTTATCATCAGGAGCCCGATCGTGCTTCCATGATCTTTAATCAATCAATAATGTCTTCTGTTGCTGATGGTGCCCAACGTTTCCCCATTGTTCTTCGCAGAAAAGAGTTGGGCGGATTCGTCTATCGAACAGAAGCTACTTTATACTATGGAATTTACCATGAGATATATCATCAATCGTCTGGCGCTCGGCCTGTTCCTTCTCTCGGGGCCGCCGCTGCTGGCGCAGGTAGTCAATCAGCCAGTGGTCGATAGCACGATCTACACGGCTGAACAGCGCTCGCAACTTCTCCAACTTGCCAAATCCTTAAAAACCGAAATGGAGGCTGAAAAAGCGAGAGCCGAAGCCATAGCACGCGAACTGGGCAAACCTCTTTCTTACGTTGTTGATGGAAATTTGGTGGAACTGGTCGGCTTTAACGACGACGGCACACTACGGTACTATACGACTGACAACGACAATGCCGCACATACTATTTCTACTAATAAAGTGTATCCTGGGGGAAGTGCCGGGCTGTCGCTTACGGGTAGTAATATTACCCTTGGTGTGTGGGATGGCGGCGAAGTTGTTGCGAATCATCAGGAGTTCATGAACACCGGCACGAGTAGGGTTACTCAAGTAGATGCTGCAACCTTGACAGCTAGCTCCGACCATGCAACCCATGTATCCGGTACGATGATAGGCGCTGGAGTAAGTGGAAATACCAATGCCCGAGGTATGGCTTACGGGGCGGAACTTTTGGCCCACGACTGGGATAGCGATGCTGCAGAGATGGTTGCCGCCGCAGCCAATGGTCTTCAGATATCCAATCACTCCTATGGGATATTGGCAGGATGGGAACCCGATGGCCACGGTGGTTGGGACTGGTATGGTAATTCATCAATTAGCACTACTGAAGATTACAGGTTTGGCTTTTACAATTTTTCCTGCCGAAGTATAGATGGCTTGGCCGTCAGTGCACCATACTACCTCATTGTAAAAGCAGCGGGCAACGATAGAGGGGAGGATGATCCATCCAGTTCATCACCACCGGCGGATGGACCTTACGATTGTATTGCTTATTGGGGTATTGCAAAAAACGTAATGACTGTTGGCGCCGTGGAAGATATTCCCAATGGATATAGCCAGCCTTCTGATGTTGTGATGTCGTCCTTCTCCGGTTGGGGGCCAGCCGATGACGGTCGTATCAAACCGGACATTGTGGCGAATGGTGTAAGTTTGCGTTCTGCATCGACTACCTATCCCACACCATCGACGACCTTGTACGAAAGTATGAGCGGAACCTCCATGGCAACACCCAATGTATCAGGCTCACTTGGCCTCTTGCTGGAACACCAAAGGAATTTGCATGGCAGTGGTCGTATGCTTTCCTCTACGCTCAAGGGGTTGGTGATTCATACAGCCGATGAAGCTGGCCCAAATCCCGGCCCAGATTACATGCATGGTTGGGGGCTGATGAACACTGCCAAAGCGGCACAACTTATGACTGCTGATGCTAACTTCCATCCTTGTGGATATATTCGTGAGTACGAGCTTCAGGACGGCGAAACTCTCGAATTCACGATCTCCGTCGATGGAAGTGCTCCACTTCGCACTACGATTTGTTGGACTGATCCTGCTGGCACTCCGGTAGCAGCCTCTTTAGACCCCACTAATAAAATGCTGCTCAATGATCTGGACCTGCGAGTGATCAGTGCATCGGGCACGATATACGAACCCTGGACGCTCGATCCGGCCAATCCTGCCAATGCGGCAACAACAGGCGATAACAACACTGATAATGTTGAACAAGTTCTTATCTCGTCGCCAACAGCAGGTTCTTATACAGTTAGGATCACACACAAAGGGACTTTATCGGGAGGATTGCAGGAATTTTCGATCATCACGACCGGCAATCAGATAGATCAAGATTTGGTATTGAGCAACCAGACAGTAAACACCACGCGATATTATCAGGCTTTGAATACTATTACCGCCGGTAAACTGTTTTCGCCATCTGGCTTTGTTGTGGATGTAGCAGGCGATGTTGTGATGGAAGCAGGCCATAGTATTACTCTGAAACCGGGCTTCCACGCAAAGGCTGATTGTAAATTCCATGCGCGTATTGCGCCCTGTGCAGCCGATGCTTATGGTCGCGCAGGTGTGGCTTCACAAGAACCGCTTGTGGGATATCCTGTACAGCCTCATCATCGGTTGTCGCATTATCCCAATCCGGCTGCCGACAAGGTGACAATTACGTACACAGTGGAATTGGCAGGTAAAGCCGAGCTTACAGTTGTGGATATATACGGCAATACAATCGCCAAACTCGTCGATAACAATGCTCACAATGCGGGGACGTACACTGCCGACTTCGACACGTCGCGGCTTCCTTCCGGCGTATATTTCTATTCGATTCGCACTGCTGGCTATAAAGAAACCCGTCAGATAGTGGTTGTTCACTGATAGCCCGCAGGGATGCTCTATTTGCCACAGAGCATCTGTAGCTCGTTCACCGATACAAAGCAACAGCCCGCACTCGCTGAGTACGGGCTGTTGTTGTGATTATACACTTGTAGTTGCGATGTGCTGCAGATTAGTCGAGAATCACCATTTGGCGCTGTAGCTCGAAGGTCTGATCTGAATGCACAGGCCGTACTTTCATTCTGTAGATGTAGGCACCCGAGGGCAGCGATGTATTGGGGCGTTTCCACTCTACTTCATGTGTTCCTTGGGCAAATTCGCGTGCTGTTACGCTCGCCACTTTTTCGCCGAGCAGGTTGTAGATTTCCAGTTCGACATAAGCAGAGGAAAACAGATCGAATTTGAATATCGTGTGCTGGTCGAACGGATTGGGGTAGTTTTGATACAACCGGAAGTGCCGTTCTTGTTCGGGTGTGCCAACCGATACTGGGATCGCGCTGGTTGATTCTTCGCCGATGATCTGCAATTTGTCCATCCCTACAGCATACACACCTAATTGCGATATCGACGAGAGCGGCTGATTCATATTTTCAGGAAGAATGTGAATCTCATTGCCTTCCACCACGACATCATCAGCCAGTGCAAACGCTGTTTTTTCCGGCCATCCCATGACATAGCCCATGCCGCCTGTGGATTTTTCCACAACGATACCACCTCTATTCGGCCAGTTACCTGCTGTGGAAATGATCCCTTTGAGATCGCGTTGTTCATATACCATTTGGCCATCGTTGTAGATCAGTGCGGTGTACGAGTTCACACCGAGCTGCGCGAAGTCTGCTGTAATCTGTGCACCGCTGGGCACGCGTGTTGCAGATACAGAGCCCAAGTCGGAATCATCAGCTTCGGCCAGACGACCGCGAGCTGCAAGCGAGAGCTGTGCCCCTGTCGGAACTTTGTCCATGTCTGCTGCCGACCACGTGAGCTGATAGCTTTTCAGATCCGGAACTTCCGCCGTTACGCCCACTGCCGAGCGCGCTGTTACGCGGCTTGCCGTAAGTAGCTTTCCGCTTTCCGACCAGTCGAGTACGGGGTTGCCCATAGACCGGAACGGGCGTTGGTAGGCTCCGCCAGCCTCGCCGGTGAGCGCAAAATCAGCTCCGCAGTTGGAGAGAATTTCTGCTTTTTCTACATACGAAGGCAGAGCGGGCTGCGTGCGGGGATAGACTACAATTCTATCGCCAGTTACTATTGTGGAAGAAGTTGATCCTAATGCCTCGATTTCTACGGGCGTACCAAATCCAACTTCGCCGTAGGTTGTGCCATCTTTGCTGCGGAAAGGCGTAATTTGAATGCCGGATGGCGATTGCACATTAGCAAAAGCACCGTCGGAATTCAACCTTGTGTCGACAAGCTCGCTACCTCGATAAACTTCGATGATGAGTCGCATAGAGCCGGTCTGAAAATCGGAGGAAAACTGGGCTTTGCCCTCTACGTTTGTTATTCTCATTTCAGCTATTTTCGCATTCTCTTTGCCATCGACCATGCCTCGTGGCGAGAAGGAAATAAAGCCGCGATCTCGTATCTGTTCTGTGTTGAATTCTTCCAGAGTGCCTCGCCAGAAATTTGCTTGGCCAAGCCAAGCTTCTACGCCATCATTGCCTTTCTCGCCGATATCAGATACTGTGAGGCGTGCCGGAGCCGAGTGCAGACGCGCTTGTCCGAGCGATGTATGACGTATGCCTGCAAACACAGCTTTATCGGGTGGGCGCGGTGTTCCGTTGCCGTTCTGGCCTATCATTTGCACACCGCCAAGTATCTCCGTCTCTTGCCCTTTCCTGCGTTGTATTGTGATATTGACCGGAATTTCTTTGGCCGGGTTTTGCCCAACAGCTTCCATCGCTATGGTCACTGTTTTGGGACATTCGTTCGCACCCATTCGGAACGAGGTTTTCTCTGTGGTCAGCTTCCAGCCTTGCGCTTCGAGCTTTTCTGCTGGTGGATCGGTGACGATCTCCATCAGAGCTTCTTCGCCTGTGGGGTTTACCACTGTCATGTGGAAAAGCGCAGGCGAGTGTGTTTGCTGGATATTCACATTGTGCTGAGCGCAGTTGTTGGAAGGATCGGTATCGCTGGGATAAATGATATACGCCTTCAAACACGCGTGTACAACCGATGGAGTCAGGCCGTCGGCTTCGGGTGTCCACGGACAAGTAAAGGTATAAGGGCCCGGCGGTAGTACAGCAATATTGTGCATGCAGATATCGAAGTCGGCAGTGGAGTTACTAAAATTGTAGATCCCCACGCGCACTTTTACATTGAGGGCTGTCGTCGCTCCATTGTTGTAAATGGTAACGGTTACGCCATTGGCTGTTCCTTCGATAACACTGGGGTTTTGAGGAACAACATCTGTGGAAAGCCACCATTGCGGATTGGCCGGATTGCCGCAGTAGTCGTTGAATGCTATATCGGTTTGCAAGGACGAAATTACTTGGTCGACAGCCGTAAATCCGTTGATAATTCCATGGCCGAACTCTATGTCCCAGCCTGGTGCACCAAAGTCTTCGGCAGTGCTTTCAATCAGATCTTTTACCGAGAGAGGATCCATGCCGGGATTAGCCTGTAAAATGAGTGCTGCCAGCCCTGCTACCTGCGGCGATGCCATGGATGTACCGCTCATATCTACATAGCCCGAGGTTGTGTTGAATTGCGCCGAGTGAATGGTCTGGCCATAGGCTGTAACATCAGGCTTCTGCTCATCTTCTGTGATGCCATCGCCGTCGTTCAGGCGCGGGCCACGGCTGGAATAGCCGGAGATCACATCGCCAATGCGCTGGATTGTGCCTTGGTCGAATGCGCTTGCAACAGTAATCGCGAAGTCGGCTGCAGCGGGCGGAGGAATAGAGTTGGCAGGGCCGTCGTTCGACGCCGCAATTGCAACCACAACACCTTCTCGGACGATGCGGTTTACCATTTGCGAGTGAGCGTCGGTGCCGTTGGAGTGCACTCCAGCCCTAAAGCTCATATTTACAACTTTAATGCCCCAAGCTACTCTGCGCTCGATAATTTTATCATAACCTCTAAATATGGCGGCTGTAGGAATCCCGCCAATCCCGCCAATTCTAATGTCTACAAGGCCCGCACCCGGAGCATTGCCGCGATACGTGCCACTTACGCCTCCGGTGCCAAGCGCAATACCTGCTACGTGTGTTCCGTGGCTGTGGTCGTCGTCGGGATCCATTTCTATATCCGGGACGGCATCATAGCCAGCCACATATTTCCACGCGGGGAACGATTCATGTCCTGTTCCACCGCCCGCAGGGATGTTGTCTACGCCGGAATCCATAATAGCAATGTTGATACCTGCCCCTGTAATAGCTGGATGCACATCTTCTACATTGGCTCCAGAATAGTCTGCGCTGGACCGGATTTTTGCAGCGCGCACAGATACGTCGTTGGTGAACTCAGCCTCGCGCACGAGCTCTACCATTGCTACCCGCCCGTCTTTGCCAAGTGCTACGGCTGCTGCTACAGTTACACCTTCGTAGATAACAATAGAAAGATACGGGCTGCGATGAGTAACACCCACCCCGAGGCGTTCTTTAAAGCGATCCATGTCGGTTTGCGAAGCGCAAGAATTCAGACACAGGATAATGTCCACGGTTTTGTCTGGATGCATCGCGTCGATTGCGTCGTCAACAAAGTTTTTGTTGCGATCTAAATTCGATACATAGTTTTTGGGAATCCATTCTATCGGTGTGTAGCACTCTTGGGCCGACAGATACGCCGATGTGCCCAGAAAAATCATTGCTGCAATACCTAGCTGGTACAAAAGCTTTTTCATAGTAGTGTAGATTAATGTTGTGAAATACAATACGCCTGTCCAAAATACTCTGCCGATGCAATGCCGTAAGGCAATGTCGGGAGAGCCTATAACGGTGCTTTAGGCTATGTACGGCGCTTCCCACCGGCGGGTACGTAGTCCTTATGGTCGTTTACGTGCATTACTGTTTTGTAGAACTGTCTTGCCTCATGCTCAACGGAATACGGTAA
The DNA here is from genome assembly GCA_002483085.1 of Ignavibacteria bacterium UBA7675. Lineage (GTDB taxonomy): Bacteria > Bacteroidota > Ignavibacteria > Kapaibacteriales > UB7675 > UBA7675. The sequence continues at coordinate 90,803 of DLHF01000062.1, read as the reverse complement.
GTTCATGAACACGGGTTCGCACTGCGTCCCAGTTTTTTCCTCGTGTTTGAGTTGCTTTAGCAATGATGCGAGAGCATCGTGCTGCACTACTGTCGTGTAGTTGGCTGGATCCGACTGCGATTGGTTGCCCTAATAATGTACAGACGAAGAACCAGTGACAGCAGCCAAGCATGCACCGTATCGGCGCTCGTGCCATGCTCTGGCTACACCATGAACTGCAAGCAATCTCTTTGTGAAAGCGGAGCCCCGATATATGATCATACACGGCGCTCCCCGCCGTATATAGAGCCACTATAGTGCCCGCATCCATAGCTATAACATGTGCGTAGCCACCTCCATTGGATGTGGCATATCCCCTGATATATCTGCCCGTTTCTCTGCTTGTGGACTGGTATGCTGTAGTAGAAGAGGCTCCTACAGCACACGCGTACCAGTTCTGTTCCCAATACGATATCGACTGCCACAAAAGCAGAGCTTTCTGCTATAAGTAAGTGAAGAATATGCCGAAGACAAAATAAAGATTGTTTCGGCGGTATAGTATGTGTGATTGAATGAGTACCAGGTATTGTCTACCGTGGGATAAAGAAGCAATACCAGTAATTCGCTATCAATTTACAATGAACTGTGGGCGGAAACCATAGGAGAAACACTGAATCTTATATAGGAAAAGTTCTGCTTTCCGGGTAGGAAGAATGCTTATTCGCAAAAAAAACGGCCCGTACTCATAGAGTACGGGCCGTCCGCCGGTTTTGTCTGCTGTAGCAGCGTTGCTATAATGCAGATTAGTCGAGAATAATCATCTGGCGTTGCAGCTCAAAGGTTTGCTCCGATTGTGCAGGCCGTACTTTCAGCTTGTAGATATACGCACCCGAGGGCAGCGATGCATTGGGGCGTTTCCACTCTACTTCATGGGTGCCACGCGAGAAGTCGTGTGCAACTACACCAGCCACTTTTTCGCCGAGCAGGTTATAGATTTCCAGCTCAACATAGGCATTGGAGAAAAGGTCGAATTTAAACGTTGTGCGTTGGTCGAATGGGTTGGGATAGTTCTGATGCAGGCGGAAAGGCAAATCGCCGCCAGGAGTTCCAACCGAGACAGGCAGATTACTCGACGCATCTTCGCCGATGATTCTCAGCGCGTCCGGGCCAACAGCGTACACACCTACTTCTGTTACTGATTGCAGTACATTATCTGCATTTTCGGGCAAAACGCGGAGCTCGTTGCCAGATACTGTAGTACCATCGGAAAGCGTAAAGTCTGTAATGTCTTCCCAGCCAAGCCTGAAGCTGGGGCCGGCTGTTTCTTCATTCACAGCATGTCCTCCTCGTATTGGCCATGCACCTACCAAGCCGAGGTCTCCGGTTTGGCTATTGCCCGAGTATTCGAGATTTCCGTCGTTGTATATTTCTACATTGTAGGAATTGGCATTAACGGCTCTCATATCGGCTGTCATGTTTATTCCACCACCTACCTGTGTTGCGGAAACAGAACCGAGATTGCCGTTGGTCTGGCCGTCCAGATTGCCCCGTGCTGATACTGAAATCGACGAGCCCATTGGCAGGTCGCCGAGAGCTTCCCATATCAAGCTGTAGCTTTGTAATGCCGGTACAGTTGCCCGTGCTCCCACTGCGGAGCGTGCTTTCACACGGCTGGCAGTGAGTGCATTGCCATTGTCCTCCCAGATGAGTAGAGGGTTGCCCATGGCTCTGAACGGGCGTTCAAATGCTCCAGCAGCTTCGTCGGCCAGTTGGAAGGAACTTACACCCTGTCCGAGAATATTCACTTTTGTGATATACGATGGCAGCGGGGATTGCCGGTTTGATGTCACCACAATCCTGTTGCCGCTTACGGTCATAATAGGAGCAGCGAGAAGCTGGATGTCTACATTCCCTTTGAACGCAAATTCCGCCGATGCTCTATTGCCTATCCGCCGATAAGGTGTGACTCTTATGCCATCTAAACCCGGCCCTACATTGGCAAAAGCCTCTGGAGAGCTGAGCCGCACAGCAACTAACTGATCGCCATCATAAACTTCTACTTTGAGCGAATTATTCGGCACCATAAAGTTAGCAAAAAGCTGCGCTCGGTTGCCCTGGTCGGTAATATGCACCTGCGATGGATTGCCTCCGGCAGAGCCAACCGGCAGAATCACAATCCTGTTGCCGTCATCTATGAGGTCGGGATTGAAGCTTATCCAGCCCTGCCAGAAGTCGGCTTGGTCTAACCACACTTCTACACCATCGCCGTCGTCTGGTGCTCCTGTTCCCGATACCGTGAGTACGCCCGGAGCTGTGTTCAGGCGTGCTTGGCCAAGAGCTGTGTGCCTAATGCCCTCAAAGATTTTTTTATCGGGCGGGCGCGGTGTGCCATTGCCATTTTCACCGACAATCTGCATGCCTCCCATTTCCTGCTCTTCGCCGTCTACGGTGGCACGCACAGCAATTGTGACAGGCATTTGATCGAGAAAATCGGCCTGTATCGCTTCTAACTCAACAGTCACTGTTCTGGGGCACTCATTGGGGCCCATGGTAAATTTTTGGTTGTCATCTGCTATGTTGAGCTGCCATCCACGATCTGCGATTTCCTGTGCCGGTGGGTCAGTGACAATTTCCATGTCCGCCTGCTTTCCGGTAGTATTTACTACGGTCATGTTAAATACGGCAGGCGAGTGCGTTTGCACAATATTGACATTGTGCTGGGCGCAGTTGTTGCTCGGATCGGTGTCGTTCGGATAAATGATATATGCTTTCAGACACGCATGGACAACCGACGGAGTGAGGCCGTCTGCTTCTGGTACCCACGTGCACGAGAATGTAAGTGTTGTGCCCGGTGCCATGCTGGGTATATTGTACATACATATATCGAAATCTGCTGTAGAGTTGCTGAAGTTATAAATACCAACGCGCACTTTCACATTGGCAGCCGTAGCCGTACCGACGTTCCGCACTACCACTACCACAGCATTGGTGGAACCCTCTATCACGCTGGGATTCGAGGGATAGAGGTCGGGCGAAAGATACCAGGCAGGACTGCCGGGTTTCCAGCAGTATGTATCAAATTGCACGTCGGATACCGGGTGTACAACTACTTCATCCACAGCTTTAAAGCCATCGATAATACCGTGGCCGAAGTACGCATCCCAGCCCGGTGTGCCGAAGTCCTCGGCTGTGCGCTCGATAAGTTCTTTTACAGAGAGTGGGTCCATGCCGGGGTTTGCTTCTAATATCAGCGCCGCCAGCCCTGCTACTTGCGGCGTAGCCATCGATGTTCCGCTCATGTCCACATTGCCGTTTGTTGTGTTGAATTGCGCCGAGTGGATGTCCTGTCCGTATGCGGTGATATCGGGTTTTTGTTCATCTTCGGTTATTCCATCGCCGTCGTTTGTTCGGGGGCCATAGCTGGAATACCACGAGATGATATCATCGGTGCGTGTCACCGTTGTCTGGTCGTATGCGCTTGCAACTGTCATGGCGAAGTCGGCAGCGCCTGGAGGGCCTATCATCAGGCAGCCACAGTTCCCGGCTGCTACCGCTACAAATACACCTTCGCGCACGATGCGGTTGGTCGCCTGCGAGAGAGCATCAGTTCCATCGGAAGGAATACCTTTGCCAAAGCTCATATTCACAACGTCGATACCCCACGCTACACGGCGCTCGATGACCTTGTCGAATGCTGCTAGCACCACAGCATCGGAAGCGCCGCCCGTGGCAAATATTTGTATATCTACCAGTTTCGCTCCTGATGCCGCACCCCGGTAGGTCGCTTGTGTGCCCAGCGCAATGCCAGCCACATGGGTACCGTGCCCCATCATGTCGTCGGGATCGGTCTCAATGTTGTTGATAGCGTCGTATCCGGCTACGTATTTCCACGCTGGAAATGCCGAGTGCACGGTGCCGCTTGTCGAGCTCGCAGGTTCGTTGTCTACGCCCGAGTCTATAATAGCAATTGTTACTCCCGAGCCGTCGATGCTCGGATAAACATCCTCAATATTGGCGCCGCTGTAGGTCGTGCTGGTGCGTATCTTGGCGGCGGGCATGCTTACATCTAGCGATGGCTCTACTTCGCGTTCGAGCTCTACCATTGCCACTCGCTCGTCCTGCCCGAGCAGTTGCGCTGCTTCGACCGATATGTCTTTTAGCTCGATAATAGAAATGTATTTGCTGCGATAACCCAGTATGCCGAATCCGGCAAAACGCTGTATGTCGTAGTCCCGGGCGCAAGAGTTCAAGCACAGCAGCACGTTGATTGTCGAGCCCGCTGGCATTGCGTCGATTTCGTCGTCAACAAAGTTTTTGTTGCGGTCTAAGTTCGATACATAGTTTTTGGGAATCCACTCAAGCGGTGTATAGCACTCCTGAGCTGGTAACCACATAGCAGCTCCCAGAAAAACAACTGCTGCTATGCACAAGTTGTGCAAAAGATTTTTCATAGTAGTGTAGATTGGATTGAATGTTGTGAAATAAGAGATAGCATGTCGGACAACGATATGTCCCGCCGGTAGCTTTGTAAGCTTCAATGCTTACTAGCATGCTCGATGCCTCGGACTATGCGCTTCACGGTGTTCCCCACATGT